>CAXXSM010000001.1:0-36410 GCA_963663405.2 bacterium
ACCCAGCGACACCAAATCCTTTACATCGACAAGTTCGCGAAGGTTTTTCCGTACAGATTGAGCGTCCTTCGCGTCAATGTTGAATAGTAATGCGGTGCCTGTATTGGCTAACGCGTCACGTTTGGATTGAGGGAATTGCGCGAGGTATTGATGCGCCAAAGTCAGATCCACTCCAAATTTCCGTGTTTCCGCAATAATGTCATCAATGGATCCGGAGATAAAACGATGCGCTTCATCACAATAAATATGAAACGGTTTTCGCCGATTGTCTGGGATTTTATGACGGCTTAAGGCGGCTTGATGAAATAACGAAAGAATAAACGAACCAAGAATGTTACGCGTTTCAGAGCCCACATTGGCAAGATTGATTAAAAAGATCAATCCTTGATCCATGATCGATCTAAGATCGATCCGGTTTTCGCATTGGGACAGCATGAGAGAAACAGGCCCTGCGACCATTAATTTATCCAGTTTATTGATCGGAGGGTCAAACGCGTCTTTTGGGAATCGTCTAAAACTTTCACTCCAGAACAGTTTCTCAGAGGCGGATAACTCTTGATTCAAGATTTCTTCTTGGAGCGTTTGACTCGCCGCCGAATCGCGATGAAGAATCTTGTAAACATCCAGTAACGTGCTTTGTCTTCGATGGAGCAATCCGAGGAGGCTGTTCTTCAGAATTCGTTCCAGCCGATCCCCCCATCCTTCCACGATGCTCTTGAACGCGCCCACAATATCCTCCGCTATGCGAACCCGGTTTTGATACGCGTCGAGATTCATTGGATTCCAAGCCGGGATCCAATCTGGGTTTCCAGGATCGAAGTAGATGACGCGAGGCGCATGTTCTTTGGGAATTCGTTTCAGGATCTTATCGACGAGATCGGCATGAGGATCAAGTACCGCAATCCCTTCGCCCCGGCTTAAATCCGCCAGCGCCATGGATTCCATTAAAGCAGATTTCCCTACACCGTTTTTCCCCAGTATGTGTGTATGTCTAGCCTTGATATGCGGTGGAATGTGAATGAGCTTTTTCCCTTCCGCCGAATAGCAATACCCGATCAAGGTTCCTTCATTCAAGAGATTCGAGACAGGTTTTAATGTCTCCTGTTTTTGGATCGAAATACTGCGATTGACGAAACGTTTTGATAATGGGAGATGAGTCAAACCAGTCAATTCCCATGAATTAAGTACAAATCCGGGACGATAGGATACCGCCTTCCTAAACATATCTCGTATATTCATCGCGGAGAGACGATTCAGATATTCTTCTTCGGTCATTCGATTGAGCGCTTTCCCTCCATGCTGAAACAGATTCACGATCGAATGCAATGTTTGTAAATACGCTTCCGAATCGTTTCCCCCATTCACCACGAGCGTGCGAATCGCGGTGGCATAGAATGGTTTGTCATTATGGGCTTTATTGTTGATTTCCTGGGAGGCGGTCCTTAAATCCAATGTGGGAGATTGCTGCGCAATCCGGCTGGATGCGAAGCCGTCTTGATGCAGGGTCAACTTGTATTCAAGATCCAGAAGGATTTCCACATTGCGATGCCAATCATGCTCCCGGCTCACGGGTTGAAAGAGGACCTGGTACAGACCGATTGCGGGTGTTGGAATCGCGAGGATTTGGTGGATCAATGATTCCAGGGGAGAGAGTTGGAGTTCAAATGGTCTCGTCAGCAAGTGTGAATACGGGGGATTAGGATAATAATCAAAAAATACTACCTCCTCCCATTTTCGCATGGGCGCCGGATCAAGAATCCAGTTATTTGAATCTGAAACACCGCAATCGGGATATTGCCCCCGCAACGCGGCTTGAAGAAGCGGAGAATCCTCATTCGAGGAGAGGTAAGAGATCGTAACGTTTTCTTCGTTTCCTGCGATCTCGAAAGCGAACCGGTTTTTTGATGAAGATAATTGCTTGATAAATAACTCCGGGTTGATCCATTCGAAGGAATCTTCTGGATTCAACCAAACGGTCAACCGTTTATAATCCCGTGTTCCCGCTGGCTGTTGAAAGATCTCCTGGTCTTGAGTAGTATCGGAATCCGGCTGGTTTCGATGGATTTGAATGGGCTGATAGACCGGTTCCAGTTCGATAGAGAGAGGGTAAATAAGAGGCTCGCATCCTTTCGTGATTTCTTTTTCGATCAGCGATTCGATTCTCGCGGCGAGAATACTGGGATACGAGCGCGCAATAAGGCTTTCTTGAATGCTCATCCTGACCTCCAAGCGAAATACGGCCGATATAGCGATTTCCAAAAAAACGATCCATGCCGGCGAGCCAGCCGGCTCGCTTAATTGGGAATCCGTTTCGATCCGGAAAATTCAAGTAGGCCTGAGCCGCGTGAAGGCGGTTTTTGTTTGGATTTTCCGAACCGCTTAAGCGTGGATGAGAATGATTTCTCGTTTGAATTCTGTTTCAATTCGAAGAATCCGGCTTCATGGATTTTTCGAACCACCTTCACTCGTGTTGAGATTCAAAAAAAGTGATGTCGATTTTTTTTTGGGTTCAACCACACTAAGTATAAAGGAGGCAGAAAGCAGGAAAAATTTTTGGCAGGCGGTGGACAGTGAGAATTATCGGACGTTTCTGCTACGTAATTGACGGACGAGTTCTGGATGTTTAAATAAGATGTCAGCCAAGTTCAGTGTCACGCGCGTGTTATGATCGTCTCTAAATTCGGCCGGGAGAAAATGCCCGTATTCCTCCACATACTCGTCAGCGATTTCGAATTTCTCGTCGGTAGACAGGCTGTTATATAACCGAAGCACAGGAAATTCGGTAGTGGTCCATATTAATTGCAAGTCAAAAATTGGTGAATCTCAGGAGTTCCCCCATGCTCCAGACGTGATCGGTCAGATTCGCGGCCATGAAGGGAGTCGTGGATTTTCCATGCCGCTTGGTCAATGTTCCGTGTGGTTTACATAAGTGGTAATAGGCAAGAGTCAACGCGAGTTGATGGTGGTGGTTTTTCATGGATTTGGAGAATCGGAGCGATTTGCGTACGCACCGTGAATCCATGTGACGAATGATCCCGTTATTTCTCTCCACGTAGGATGTGTTGATTGTCCGGCTGACTTTGGATGCCGCCAGAATCGTTTCCACTCTTGCCGGATCGCCAAAAATTACCTTTCGTGTGACTTCAACCACTTTGTATTGTTTGTAGCGTTTCACGACGTGAACGTACACCAGATCGTTCGGAGGAACGAGTCGAGGATGCGGGGGTCTTCCCGGTCCCGGTTTCCGGTAAGGCTGGACCCATGTTCCATAGACTTGAAGCAACGCATTGGCATAATGATCCAGTTGATCGGAGGAGAACAGATCGGGCATGGATACGGTGACTCGTTTCACCTCTTCAACCAGGGCGACGGCGGAAGGCAACGTTCGTTTCCCAATGACATGCGCGAGAACGACCTTGTTGACGGCATCGAAAGCAATCCAAATCCAGGCGTCGCCGAACACGCGCTGAAGTTTCTCGAACGGCTCCAGGTTTTTCTCCTTTTTCCCGACGAAAGACCACATTTCATCCAGCTGACATTCAGAGACGTTCGCCTTCACGAGGAGAGCGCGGTTGACCTTGACAGCATGCGCCCCGGCTTTCGCCAACACCATGAGAACGGTTTTCTTGTTCACGTTTTGAATGCGCGCCGTGGGCGAGATCCCCACCCCTTCCGCAAGGGATCGGGCAATGGTGGCAAACCGTTCTTCCGAAAGACGCGTATGATGCAACGCGGTGTTTTTCCGTGGAGACGTTCGGGATGGGGAGGCCCTCAAAAAAATTCGTTCGGGATCAAGGAATAAACCAGCTACGCCATGGATGGTCAGGGTTTTCCGGAGACGCTTGTCTATCCGATACCGTTGGTTAAGGGCGGCCTTACGCGCTTTCTCATAGAGTCCCTGGGCCTGATCCTCGTCTTCAAAGAACACCTGGTGAGGACAGTCTCCCGCGTTCACTTCCAAGGCCAATGTCAGCGGAGCCCTTTTTTACTCAGACCCGTCTTTTCCACAATCCGTTCGACGGTCCGGCGTGAACAATCCACTTTATAGAGGCGTAAGATTTCTTGCCGCAAGTTCTCTCCCGACAAGTGAGGTTGTTCGAGTTTCCGGTGAATGATGAAGTTGACAATCTCTTGGTTGAGAGCGAGGAGGGGGCGGCGGCCCATGGAGGAGCCAAGTAAAGCCACGTAGCCCCGCTGCATGAACATCCGTTCGAGCCGGTAGAAATACTCCCTGGAGAACCCAAAGAGGCGGCAGGCTTCAGCCACAGACATCGTGTCACTTCGAGCCGCGCGAAGCATCTCATATCGAACCTGGGGCAGGTCGAAGGGATCGAAGAAATCAAGAGTTTGGAACAGGGGGGAAGAGATTCGCTCCGGCTTTGGATTTAAGAGGCCTTCTTTTGCGAGGAACTGCGATTTCGTTTCGTTCATCGGTTCACTCCCATGGGCGGATTCAAGCATAAGGAATTATACTCATGAAGGCGCAAAGTGTCAACTATATATGACGTTTTATTATTAATATATTCTTATTTTTATTGATATCCGACGTATATACGATTTCTATACGACATATATAGTTGACATGTTAATGAACGAAAATAAGAGGCACACTACCCGCAACCTCTTGATATGATTGATTTTGGATGGTTCTATGACGAAGAGATAATTACGAGGAAAGGCTGCGACTAATCTACACCACTACCGGAAATTCGATGTTCCTTTTTATTTCATAGTCCGCTATATGTTGGGCTAATTGGGTCAACAAAGGCCGGATTCCACCTTCCGCGCCGCTCTCGGCTATTCGATGCGCAGCGATCATCCCATGCACCGGAAAGATTTGGTCAAAATAAATAATAGCTCGGCCAACATAATAGTCCCTAAAATCGCAATACGGATAAATTATATCATTGATTTTTTGATCGGCCAAACACACAAATTCTCCCATTAACTCCTCAAACTCATCGTAGGAATTGAAATCCTTTTTTTGAAATTCATTCAAGGCCTCATTGACTCGATCTTCGACGAGATCCATCGACTTTCGGGGATCGATTTCCTCTAAAAGCGCTTTTAATTTTTTGTTCTTCAATGGCCTCTCCTATCTCGTGATACGGCGGTATGTATGCGCCATTTGCGACTTCGCGCGAAGAATGTCATAAATGATATTTTCCAATTCATCGCTATATTTTTCTGGATTAGTTAAATCTATATCGGCAGCCAACAAACCGCCGTACTGTTGAAACAACTGCTTACACATCTCTTCCCGGTCCCTTGGATCATCTCTTTTGACATTGGCCGCAATAATAACATTTGAATATCCTTGCATCGAACGCGTCTTTAAAGCATTCGCGATATAATCAAGGAGCATACGAATACCCCCATTCGCGCCGTTCTTCGCGTCTTTGAATAGAATCATGGAATCTTTTCTCGTTTGTTCTTGAAGAATTCTTTCGGCTTCTCCTTTCGCTTCGATTTTTGAAATGGTTCCTCCCACGGCGATACATGTAGTAGTGTGATAACTGTAGTAATCACCAATTACCTCGAGAAAATCCTCGTATGTATTAATGGGAGGCGGTTTGGGATACTCGAGACGCGCATCGTCGTGCTTGTTCCCGATCATCTTTGCGATCGCGACATCATCCAACGCTCGTAATAGGTTATCGATTCTTGACATTGTCTTTCTCCTCTCAAACATGAGTTTTTGAATTCGCGAATTATAGAATCTATAGTCTGTTAATAGTTTTTTTTTGGTTTGATTCGGATTACCATAAGTTCTCGCATCACAATCCATTGTGTTGTAGAAAAAAATACCAGGATATCTCAGAACCTTCATTTGGATCTCCTCTTATCTATAGCTTTGCAAATTCCGATTCAGAGAATTAATGGATTCTATGATCACTCGAGTGAATTCTTTGTAATTCAACGCGATATGGTTCGCCGGAAGTTCCTGGAATTCTACGGGTAATAATTGCCCCAATTGCCTCTTGACCGCGGCGCTGAATTTCACCAAATCCGGCCAATGATCTGGATCGAGAATCTCGGTCAAAATATGCTCAATATGTTCATTCTTTTTTTCTAAAATGAATTGTTTCGTCATTTCATCTACAATCGTGCGAAGCCCCCCATCCACACCGGTCTTTGCCATGCGCCAAGCGATCTCAATCGCGTTGTCGCTCCTAAACGATCGTTTCAAAAGGCTTAACGCCTCAGGACCTGCGGAGGAATGATGACCCGGCGTTTGGAAGATTCCAATCGAACGGTTTAAGCAGGTGTGACACGATTCGGTGGTTTCAAAAAATTCTTCGTAAGAGCTGGTCCGATTCTTGATAAGACGAAAGGAGAGTCTCGCCTCGTCAATTGCGCCAATAAATGAGTTGACGAGATTGGTGTCATTCAATTCATTCAAAAGGAATTTCAGCAATTCGTCGTATTCCTCATCCGTCTTTGGATTCTGTAAGATCGAATTGGCGGGCACAGAATCGAACTGAGAAAGGGATTCCGTCAAGTATTTAAAATCGGCTAGATCCGTATCCTCCACCAATGCGGCAAGAGCCTTCAGTTCCCGGCCTTGTAAAAAATGATCGATGATCTTCCGCGGCCGTTTGGATGGAGGAAGTGACTGGAATGTATTGAACAGGTTCAACCCAAAATCTTTTGGATAAAAACCAGAAGACGTGTGGGATTGGATACGAAGAGAAATGAATCGTCTCGCGAGTCCAGCTTGGCCCGCAAAGAGAAAACCGGATACCTGCTTCCAGAATCGATCCTCGAGTTGCTGAGTCAATCCTGTAATGAATTCACTGCAGGGATTCGAGTTCATGAATTCGTCAGTGCGGCAATGGAAAAATCCCGCCGTTAGGGATCCATAAATCAACTGCCCTTCATCGATAATTCTCCCGATGACGTCACGAAGCGCGTTTACTAAAACGAATTTGATTGCGCTTTTACTGGACGCAATCGCGATTTTCAATTCCTCTTGTTTCTGTGGAGTGATAATTCTCGTGGAGGGATCGCCATCGGGATCGGGACAAACAAACGTAGTAATCTCATCGTATTCCTGCGCGCCCCGGATTTTCGCGGGAATCGCTTCCACAATCGCGAGATCCCCCTGCCGGGAACAGATATGGCCTGTCGCGGCAAAGTCCTGCCGCAGTGGAATGTTGAGATAGGTCGAGAGTAAAACCAAGAACACCGCGAGATCGGCGGAAAATCCATCCACTAAAAGGATCTTGTTCTGAACCGATGCGGCGCCGATATTAGAGACGGAAAGTATGATGGGAGACCATTCGACGTTTAACGCGTTTACGATTCGCTTCACGATGGGAAACACAATCCCACGAATATGATCCTGGGCTTCCGGAGAGAATTCTCCGGGGCCTTGGAACGAGATCTCTTCTTCCGCGGTTCGATCGATTTCCGCGGACAGAACGGCTAAGACCGATGTGGGATGTTCATCGTCTTCATACGCCAATACGATTTTTGCGCGCCCGATCGAGCCAGTCTCAATATTCATGAGGATCTCTCTCCGGAAGAACAGAATTCAATTGAAAGCGCCGCTTGGTCTTCTCCTGGAATAATTCTTACGAGCAGATCGCCGCCGGCTAGACTTTTTTGGTATATCCCAGACGTTGTTTTGGCTGCGAGTTTCAAGCGCTTTGGGGATGTTTTTTTTCGCAGGATGAAAAAGGATTCGCCGATCTCTTTTTTCCATAGCACCTGGCCGGTGTTCAATGCAATGGAATAGGTTCCAGTTTTAGTCAATTCCAGCTGTTTTCTGGTATGTGAATCCGGAAGATCAAATGTGTGGATCGGTTGATTGTTCCACCGTATAGTGATTCGGTAGAAATGGTGAATCGGCGATGAATCGGCAAATGTAGACCGATAGATGTTCTTGATTTCTTCCAGCGCTCGATCGGGGATTTCGCTGGAGAATTCGTCTTCGAATTCCATTTGTTCATGGATAGTCTTGCTTTCTTCCATAAACAGTTTGAAATTCTGATATCCTTCTCGATAATCGTCTTCTTTTCCGAGCCTTTCAATCTCCTCAAACGCATCGAACAGAGCGGTTTTCAGAGATGATGATCGGAAGGCGGTTTCGAGTATCGGAATAAAGTAAAGGCGTTTATCCATGATTGTGATTGTCCTTGTTGATTGCCGCTGTGATGAGCGTGATCGAATCCCAAACACCGGATTTCTTCGCCGCGTCAATCCATTCCGGTTCCATTGCCAGATACTGCGCAATGTTTTTGTATAAATCGGGGATTTTGATTTCCGCCTCTTCTGGTATCAATCCTTTTTTCCTCGCAGTACTATCGCCTCTATTTTGTTCGATTAACTTTTTCGTCCATTCCCTGCCTGCGAAATGACTCATACAAGACGGCTGAAGACCAAATTTCCCCGCGAGAAGAGAGGGTTGGAAACAATCCTCCGCGATCTCTTCCATGATCGTAAGAACCAGTTTACGAACTTTCAGGCGGCCGAGTTTTTGGATACAGGGCCGCAACCTGGAAATATCCGAGGCTTTCTCATTCGCAATGAAGTCTCTCAATCGTTTTCGAGTGAATTGATCGAACGGAGAATCCGGCGCCGGATGATTCTCGCTTAATTCATCCAGACAGTCGTCGATACGCAAGAAACGGCCGGTAAACCGGAAATATTGGTCAATGATTCTTTGTATTCGTTCTTTCTCAACCGGCGTCCCATTTTGAGCGTCCGGGATAAACGTTTCGAGCCATTTCTTTCTCTCCTGCCCAGGGAGCGAAAGTGGAAGGTACACAACAATCGTCATTCCGTTTCGTTCCCAGTTGTATCGGTTCCAGCCTTCAATCTCCCGTTGACATTCCCGCTGGGACCAAATGAAATGTCGATAGACCAATTTCTGGAATTCCCGTTCCTGCTCGATGAACTGTTCGAGTTTCGTGTCGTTCAATTCCGCCGTTTCCAATCCAGGGAACTTATGGAGGAAGGAACGGAATTGATTGCGGCAATCAGGACCGTGATTTCGATTATGGCCGCTCAATTCAGGGAGATTGATAAATTTATCAATCAGATGGTCGAATGTCTTTTCAGACAATGGTTCGTTATAAAGACTGAGCGCGTGGCGTAATTGAATTACAAATTCCCAGAAATTAAGGTTGTTCCTGTTGTGGGTATGAAAACAATACCGGTTTTCCAGGATTTCACGCAAAGCCGCTTCATCCGATTGATGATAAATTCGGAACGAAAGATTGACTAAAGTTAATTGTGAATAATCTGTGATCTTTCGTAATTGTTTCATGATCATTATTGTTTATAAAAAAAAATTTATTTTACTATCTGACGCTCGAATTCTATTGCGCTGCATATCCATCAATCATCTTCTTTTTTGAAAACGTCTTAACATTTTACGACCATCTTTTGAGTCTAATTCAACGTATTTTTATTCTGATCCATATATAGTGGGTTCTACTTATACCTTGATTAAGTATGTTCTAATCAACAAGAATTTAAGAGATCATTTCAATTTTTTTTCAAAGCCATTCAGTTAATATCTTTTATCTGAATTATTTGTATTTTTTATCGCTGTCTATTCATTCTGTTGGTTTTGAAAACTGATTCTCTTAGTTTGATCCATAAAATTGTCTAAGGATCTAGCTAAAGACTTCGCTTTCTGATATTTCCCATCCGTCAAAGCTTGGTTCATCATGCTCTGGATCGTTGATTTCTTTTGAAGTATTGTTTGTAACCAATGTAAAGTGTTTGCTATTTCTCCTTGACATGGATTCATCTGAAATGCGAGATTTAAGGAATAGAACGCCGATTCCCAATAACTTTTTCGTAAAGCTTGTATTCCGTTTTCAATATTCTTTTTATATTGTTCAGTCCGATTCAATATCTTAAGTTGTGGACAACATCCATCTGGATGATTGGGATATAATTCGTTTGCGCGTTCGAGAGTTTTAACTAATTCATATAAAGATAGAACATCCATGTTTTGGTTTATGTAGTGATAGATCTCTTTCACCTGTTGATAGCGGTGATCAATTGTCTTCAGAGCTTGAGATGCTTCAAAATTCTTTAGTTGATGTTTAAGTACAATTTGATAACAATGTTTCGCATTGTCATAATTTCTCTGTTCATATGCGTGACGGGCTTTTTGTAATAATTCTTCTATAAATTGTTCATTATATGATGGATGAACTATTTCTTTCTTTTTAAAAATGGTTTCTAAGATGGGTAGCAATTCAATCCCGCTTTGAAAGCGATTTAGTGGATTATAATCGATACATTCAGTTAAGAGAGAAAGATAGTCTGGATCATAATCTCCAAGAGACCGTGCTGTACTTGGATAAGAAAATTCTCTTTTTACATCGCCCGTGTGACTCAAGTAATAGGATCCGTCGGGATGAAGAAAGAAAGAAAGTAAAATCCCTAGACCAAAAATATCAGAACGTGTGTCTAAAACTCTATAATCAGCAGCATGAAAGTGTTCAGGACTGGCAAATAAAGGGTCAACCAGATGGAAGATCCATTCTTTCCAATTACGATGATAATAGTCAGGTGACATCCTTATAATTTCTGGTATGTGCAGAATATCCAGTTTAAAATCCTCGTTCTGTATAAAGACTTCCTTGGGAGACAGATTTAGATGAGGAATTCCTGCATGATGTAAGACTTCAACCGCTTTGCATAGTTTATGAAAATAAATCAGGTGGCATGATTCTTGTACTCGCCAATGGCTCTCTCCCGACTTTATCAAATCCAGCCAAGAATAATCTCCTACATATTCTTGAATAATAATGATAAGACCTATCCCTTCCTGTTGCGTGTGTTGAATATCCCATATTCTTTGGATATATTCATAGTTTGTAATCCGATCCGCAATGGATACAATTGAATTAATGAATCGTTGTGATTGTTCTGGGATATTGGGATTCGCAGCGATAATGGTAAGGAGCACGGTTTTAGAACTGACAGAATCCATGGCCATATAACGCAAACTGGTTTTGTTTTTTTTGTATAGTCTCTGTATTATAAACCGTTCCAATATACAGTCGCCAGTATTGAACTCAATAAGATAATCTGGTTCATTTCCAAAATTGACGCTCGGATCGAATTCCCTACTTTGTTCATGATATTGATTGTTCATAATCTTGCTTCCTCATGATTCAAATAGCATATTCGCTTTTACTTTATTTTCTATTTTTTGGAGCGCCTGAGTTATAAATTCCTGAAGAAAAAACACAGGCTGATATAGATCCTGATCTTTATTTTGGATTTTCTTAAATATAGCTAATACAGTTTCATTGTATTCCTTATAGGATTTATTCTCTTTGAAATCACTCAGCTGAAACGTCAAGACTTGGATCGTCTGAGAGTGAAACGGCCCAGGTATGACGATTAAGAGAAGGTTTAATACGATGCTTGGATTGAATTGATGTACTGGAATGACAACGCTTTGAGATATAATACTACTCTTTGATGGATTCCAGTCGATCTCTATCACATGCGCTGAGTGTAATAGTTCTATGTAATTTGTACATGAATCTCGATCTTTGTGATATTTTTCTACAATATGAGAGGCTTGTAACATAGGGATGTTCCACACTGTTGGATGCTGAACCTCAATCGGTCTCCAGCCACTTAGTGGTTCTTCTAATATGTCAGCCGCTCTTAGGAGATCGGTAAGAGAGAAATCTACTTTGACTGTGATTCTATGATTCATCCGCCTCTCAATCTTCTCATCCTTAATATGAAATAGAGCCAATACAGAATTTGCCTTTTTATAAAATCCTAATTGTCTTAATATCGCTATATATCGTTTTACTGATTTATGTATCTTTGGATGATTAATTGGAAGTAAGGTAATTTGCTTTTGCCTGATGGATAATTCTTCTAGGATATTTTTTTGCTCCTTCGCAGATTTTGCTTGTAGAGCCAAAGAAACATGCTCATAGCCAAGTTCTCCAAGTTGTGTAAAATATTGATTCAATTGTGCTAATGGAAGTTTCCCGGCTAGACTTTGTATATTGTTAATAATCGTTTGCGCCTGTTTCCTTCGATTGAATTCGTTGAGTTTTTGTATTACGTGTGAATCTGGATTGGTTACTTTGTAGCAGCGAATCCTATCAATTTTCTTATAGTAGTCCAGTAAGTCACCATCAAAATGGTATATAAGAATTTCTCCTGCGCTATTCAAAAGATACAGGATTTGTTGGGATTCAGAACTGTGAATTGAGATCGTACCTTTAGGCAATATATGTTGATTGATAATTTCCATATCGTCGATTGAATAGACTTTCATCACCCCATCAAGATATCCGACGGAGAGGAGATATTTATTAAACGGGCAAATTGTATAATAGGATCCATCTGGTATTGGAATCGACTGAACTTGTTCTATATCCAAGCGAAACAAAACCAAATCAGTCATTCCTGGATATACAATCGCTTGCGCTTTTTGCCAATAGATCACTCTGGATTGATGGGATTTAGAGATGGGTTGTGGAAGTGAATATTCTGACTCACTCACAGAATCTTTGTCATTCCAAACAACCAATTGTCCACAGGCCGTTAATCCTATAATTTCAGATTGTGGAACTTGAATTAATGAAAAGATGTTTTTGTTCTCTGTCTGGAATTGGACTGGTTTAGTATTCCATTCATCGATTGATTTAGTAAAACAACGATTCTGGTTATCACTAAAAATTATACGTTTTAAATCCTTGAAACAAACCGATTGAATAGAAGAGCCATGAAAGAACTTTTTTATTTTAATTGATTCTCTTACTGATTGTGAGCGCAAACCGGATAGGTGAAAGAGGAAGCCACGATCAGTGCCTAAGATTATTTGATCTAAATCCGAAGATATATGTAACGCTGTAATAAAGGAATCACGTGGTATCGTCATGATTGATTCAACATGATCAGATCCGTAGATGTACCATTTCAATTGATCTCTCAGACCAAAAGTGGCAAACACAATATATTCTTTAACGCTACTCATGTTCATGGTTTTTATTTATGGGGCTGATCGTCTGATTTTCCATAGGCCCTAATGAAAGCAAATCACTTATTTCAGTCTGGTTATTAAATCCATCGCTTGAATTTTGCTGTACGCTTTGTATTTGTCCAATAGGAGGGATTATATTCTTTGCGTCAATATCATTCGCTTCATTTATTCGTTGACTTTTTAACTGTGGTTGGTTCAATATGGTATGAACTTGATTAGGGCGTTTTTTTCGAGTTCCGGCTATGGCCCAATCACTGAGCGCCTGTTCAACGTGTTCAATAAGCAACAGCATCGTTTGACGGTGATGATCAATTTGTTCGTACTGGTTCGCTTGTAGTTTCTCTGCTTTTAGGTAAGCATCTTCTACTTCATCCACATTCAATTTGTTTGTATCTGCGACAATGAGGAAAAGATTGCGCGAACAACGAATCAGTTCTTTATTAAAGCGGCTTAAAGCCTGATATAAACTATCAAGATGCTTTAAGCACTGGTTTAATAACTGGTAGTACTGTTGACGGCTCATCATGTCACTTTTAGTATTGTCTGACCAGACTGGCGTTGATATTTCAGGAAATACAGATAACTGATCAAGAATCTGACTTGTTTTTTTCTGATATTTAACCAGTTCGCTGTCTTCGAATTGATTCATCCAATCAGGAATCGATTCTTTCATCGATTGACTAAACCAGTCCATCTTACTTATCTCCTTTTGAATTCAACTTTGCTTCCATTTCTTGCCGGGCAAGTTGACTCGCTTCCTTTGCTTCCAGCGCTTTTTTGATTTCTTCTTGGAAGAACTCGATTTCTTCTGTTTCAGCTTCTATTACACGTTGTAGTTCTGAATTGATTTCCGTCGTTTTTATTTTGGATTCCGCTTCATTCACTTTTTGCATATCTGATTCAACACGTGATTGGCGTTCCAAGTTTTCCTGAGTGATGTTTTCTGTCTCTGCTTGAATCTGCTCTAATACCTGATCCCTTTGTACGTAAATGTCCATCGATATCTGTTCTGCTGATTCCATTATCAATGAGACCGCTTCTGTGCCTTCCACCGTCCCTTCTAAATCCAATTTTTCTAACGTCTGACGTACTTGTTCCACTTCCTGTACGGCTTCTTCTAAATCCTGTTCTTTTTCATTGAGTGAATCCAGATTCTGTTCGATACGTTCAGAGATTTCATTTCTTGAATAGTGATTTCCTTTATGGTTCATCAGATCATCCTTTCTGAGTGGTTGGACGTAAGCGTTGCTTAAGCGAACTCAATCTTTTTAAAAATGATTCCGTATCGCGTTGAATTGTATTGTTAAATCTATCGATTAACTGATCACGGTATTTTTTTATCTCAGGAAAACGATTACCATCTTCCTCTGTTTCTTTGATGACTGGCGAATATGTGTTAGTTTTGAAAATATAAAAAAAGTGTTTTAAGCGACATTCGAACTTATGAATTTTCTGATATAAAGAGTTAAGATCAGTAGCCTTTTGAGTGGGTTGATGTAAGGCAGAAATCAATTGAGTAAATTCTTCAGCAATCAGGATCCTTTTCTGATCGAATTGGTCCATATCTTCGTGTAACAATGAAAGATCTGCAGCGATGTTTTGTCGTTTGGTATCTTTGTGCCAATCTTCATTTTCAATATGTGGAATGATACTTTCACTTATATGTACGTCATTTATCTTTTCATCAAGCGATGGTAGAATTGTTTTTATTTTTATTGGCTTATGAAATCCTTCGGTGTAAAGGTAAGCGTCTCCAGGCAGAAATCTCGCTATTTCTTCATGCTCCTTAGCCTTGAATAACATAGTTTGACCCAAAGCGATTCGTTCATCTTCTGCTACTTGCTTAAAGCCTACTTTAGTAGCCGTGTTTTTTATCACTTCCGCCGCGACAGCGGAAGGAAGTTGATCCGAAATAATCAGCCCTACCTTGAGTGACCTCATTTCGGCCAACCAGCGAATAATAAACTCTGCCGCAAATGCCTTTGGATCTGGATTCGATTCTGAAACAGTAGCGTCTGTATTATTACCGACAAGTAAATGAGCCTCATCGAGAAATATCACATGACGCAAAGATCGATCGCAAACCGGTATCGTTTTGTAATATTCCTTGATCAATGTGAGAACCACAAGAGTAAGAAATGCCATCTTTTCCACGGATAGACAATCAATTTCTAAAACGCAGGGATTGTTGACAATTTCCGGGATTGATGGACTTGAATGACGACAATGAAATATTTTTCCAATATATCCAATCAAAAGTGGGCGTAAGCGGACATCCACGGCAGCGCGAATATCTGCGTATAGAGTACGTTCATAATGTTTCGCCTCTAAAATTATTTCAAAAATACGCATGAAATCACGTACCATAGGTGGATTATCTTTATCATAATTCTTATACAAAGTAGTTAGCGTTTCTTCAATTAATGAGGGAAGCGGACCAGACATTGGCATAGCTGCTTTAAAACAATGCATGATGTTATCGATATGCTCATTTTTTGAAATCCCAGGTTGCAATTCAAAAAAATTTATTTTAAATAATGATACATTCTCTTTAGCGGTATAAATACGTAGATCTTTTGCTAGACTGGAAATCCTTGAATCCGGATGATTTTTATAGAATTTAAATATCCGGCTATCGAGTTTTGCTGTATCAATGGCCAAAAAAGGAATGGATGAATGGTTACACGTCCCTTCATTGCTATCATTAAAGGCCCTTTGATAATTTCCACTATGCAATTGAATCTGCCAATTTCTTATAAAAGAGGTTTTTCCTGAACCAGGCATTCCAGATAAAAATCCGCCCTTAGGGAGTAGAGAATAACTTATATTGTATGGTATTTTCATATTATGTTGTTTTACATAATATGAAGAAAATCCTGTAAGTATTCCTTTAGATTCATGTATGATATCAGGATCAGTATCCATTCGCATGCATAATGGTGAATGATAATTCCCAATTGGAAGACGGATTAATCCCTCTAATTCATTACCCGGCGCAGTAAACAATAATCGTCGTAGATTCATATAAATCTTGGGCGTAGAATCAAGTTCTATTTCAGGTATAAAAACATCATAACATTTGACTCTATCTTGTAATAAATGGAAAACTGTATCGCTGGACGTGAAGGTATCAATATTCCATGCGTTATCATCGAATCCACAGTTACAAAGTACATTGGCTATTAGTTTCGCGACAGATTGAGTTTGAGCGAAGACCGTAACACAAAATTGTAATTGTTTTTGAAATAGTGTTTCATGAAAGCGTTGTTGATTACGTAACACTTGCTTGGATAGAGGTTCTTCATACTGCAGTTTTTTTGTGGGAGAATTTATTGATTGATATGCCCAATCTTCAGTTTGGTTAGCAAGACACATATTGGTTAAATCAAAATCACTGCGGTCTCTCCGGTTGATTGTATCTAATTTTGCTAAATATGCGGTGTGGTTTTCAAGTTCAAAGGCTATATCTGTTGGTTCAACTGTTAAAGTAATGAGAAGCTTCTCTTCAATTTGATTTAAAATCTGATCCAAATTGGAATAATCGTTTCTATCATTAGCATGGAATGACCTTAGAAACACATAGTAGGGTGGAATTTTTGAATTGTATTCCGAAGTATATAATGGTGAAAAACGATTGATTGACCTTGATACTTGTGAAACTGCGTGATATTCCTCCCATGGAATATGAGGTGTAACATTCTTCTTAAAAGTGTAAAATACGCTTAACGGCCCACGCTCTACAATCAAAGGAACCAAATTACTGGAGTCTTTCTCTTTACTATGTATAATTAAATATAACTGCAGACGGGATTGCGGATGATCAACGACACTGAGTGGATTGAATAAATACTGAAATGATAATGAACATGAATTGGATGGAAATTTTGAAATAGTTCTAGTGTATGGCGGGAATTCTCTTTAATATTCTGACGAGCGTCACCATTATAGAAAAGAATATTACTAGATTCTGGATCTATGATAAATGGGATTCTATAAGAAATCATTTTATTTGACATAATTTTTTCAGGATATCTATTAAAAATTATATCGATTCGCTAACAGGGATTTATTATAGAAAATTATTTTGAACACGTTGAGCAATTCATATATTGTTTTAAATCTATTCCATACCACCTTAAAATGCGCATTCCATCAACCTTATTCTCCAATGGGTGCCAATCCTTAATTTGAGACATAGGATCTCTGCGATTAAACCAAAGGTAATAGGGCATATTCAGGTCATCTTCCAGTGAGTGTAATGTGGTCGACTTATCTCTTATCAACTCCATAATGGCCAGCTTTACTGTCATAAAAGAGATAGGACTTATATCATTAGATAAACCAGGTTCAATAGGCATAGGTCGGTCTGAATAGGAGTATTTTAACGAATCCTTATTACTTGAAATCTCACGGTTTTCAGACATTTCTGGCAAGATTCCCAAATAACATTGGTAACAGGGAGTTTTGCTTGGCCTAACAATGAGGATCTGCCCCCGTATGCGCGCCGGAATACCCCTGGATATATACATACTATTCCCTGTTCAACACAAATTTTATTAATTATTTTGGAACTTTCTTTATCCACTGTGGCGCATATTACTAAGTCAGATCCTCTTATGATTTCTTCTACCCTTGAATAACAATCCCAATCAATTTTTAAATCGCATTGGCAGACTTTCGCATAGGGATTGACCTCGTGAATGTGATCGCTCACGGCTTTAACTTTTTTACGCCCAGCATGTGGACCGCCTATGATATGTCGAAATATGTTGCCGATTTCGTAACGATCGTTATCAACAAGGCTTGTATTCCCTAGCCCCGCTTTGACCAATCCATCGATTATTTGACTCCCTAAAGTTCCCACTCCAAGTACTATTACGTTTTTTTCCGCTAAATGATCGGCTTCTAGAATCCCACAGTTTCTAGAATATAATTCTTCTTTTAGTGGTACGATTTGCATTGAAGCAGGGATCCACTTCTTTGATGCCTGTAAGTAGTAGGATGTAACATTTTCGTTTAATAATTCTTTTGTTATTTATGAAGAATATCATCGGTAAGAATTCTTTCATTGACAACAATCCTGATATGATCATTTGAATAACCTATTTTATCAATATCAATGTCATCAAGTTCATTTACAGGATTGATTGAACCCGGTATAGTGTTGTAACGGTTTGTATGGCATGTTTGAAAACAAGCATTGTAAACCTCTCCATTATCCCACTCGAAAAAAGATATGGATTTACATTTACTGCATGCTTGCAATGATATGAATTCTTCTATTGGAAAAACAATGATCGGATTTTCACTACCAACGATCGTGTCCTCAGGACTAAACCTAGGAGCGCTATCAGGATCGTCAAGAGAAGATTCTTCTCTTATTTGATTAGTGTCTCTGTCTGCGATTAACTCTTTACTGCTATTCTCCGCTGAATCTAAGTTTGATAAAATCTGGGATATCCAATCTTGCTCTATCATTTTTCATCCTCCTGCGTAAATTGTCTAAATACGATTTAATGGTATTACCTGTTTTGAGATGTTCTTCATACCCGTTTAACCATAAATTCACAAGCTTCTTTATGTCGATCAATCTTTTATTTGAATTCCAATAGTGATTACAGATCTGCACAACGCCCTCAGGGCCATTCCTCCAGGTTTTATATATTTCACTCCCATTCAACGCATTTATTGTTTCTTGCGAATTAAATTTGTATAAAGTAGTTGGATAAGTTATGTATATATGAGGAGTTACATCTGGATAAGTGTTTGGGATTTCACATTGAATATTGTAGTAATTTCCACTAAGTATAAAAAACACTTGACCTACAAGATATTGTTTCCCGTATTTATTATATAGGTAAAACTTATTGTTATCACGATTTGAATAATCTAATTCCATTTCTTCAATCTTTAATTCTGTAGATAACATGATTCATCACCTCATATGGAGTATTAATATCTGTCATTCCAATTGAATACAAAAAATTGAAAGTTTGTTTTGATATGATCTTATGTAAATAACTATTTCTATAATCTATAGTTGTTGTAAGTGCTTTACATTCTCCTTTTAATTTAACTCTATCCATAAATAGATCTATCGCATTATTATTTTCAATGATTTTTAACGTATTTTTTAATTCTACTTTTCGAAAATGTATACTAACAATTGATTGGCATAAATTATGTAAGTGATTAGGGATCAAATGAGGAGCCTCAACTAACACTTGATTAAGGAATTCAATGAACGCTTGATTGTATTTAAATAACTGAGGATTGTGCAATTCTGCAAGACGTACAGGACTCATCCCACGAATGATTTTCATAGGACACCTTGTATAAAGACCATTTTTTGCGTCATAATAAACGAACGAATTCGCTCTGACAGAAAATGAAATTTGATTTTTGCGATTTAAAGGACAAGGTAGCGTCAGTTCCGTCTCAGCATTCTCATAGTCGGTGTACAATAAGACAAAAGAATCCTTTTTACTTATTCTTCTTTCATGGGTAAAGATAATTTCACACGTTTGATCGATATTATTTCTGCGGGACATGGACGCCATGCGAAATTGATCTCTTGGTGATGGCTCAGATAATCCCAATTCCCAGTGTGAATGTTGCTCACCATGGATTTGAATGTAATGCTCTGAATATTTCTGCACGCTCTCTTCTCTTAGACGGTCTAAATCCTGTTTAAAACGACTTGAAGAACAAATTGATTTTGGGCCGGGTTGCGATGCATAACATATGATCGATCTACCTCCATGTGAACATAAACCATACAATTCACCTCCTATCTCTCTTCGAAATACTAAAAGCGACAAATAAGCGGAGAAAATCAACTCTAGTTCAAAAATCGTAATATATGTTTTACCAATAAATCTATCGAAGTATCGATATTTATAACCCAAAAACTCATTTTGACTTTTAAAACTAATAGAACTTGATTGATCGTTCATTTTTCCAAACCTGTTTATACCGCGTTAAAAAATTTAGTATACTTAAAATCAAGAATATTGTCAATACTTAGACAGAAAAAATAATATAAAAGGCAAAAAAAATAAATTTAATTTTTTTTAAAATATATTAACTAATATTATAAAATATTAGATAAATAGATAATAAAAATATTGATTCATTTTGATATTGATTTTTTGATTTATTATAATATAATAATCCTCGACTCTTCTTTGTGACTCAGAGAGTTTGACAATTCCGGGAATACAGAGTTTTTTTTTGAACCATTCAAATTTAAAGATAATGAGATTATGAAAAATTTTTGACAATAAATGATATTGTTTATGGAATATATGTAACCTATTATTCTTGGGTTATGATATAGATGAAATAATTACTATAGTCAGAAATGGCGTAGAAAGAGATGAGAATATATTATAAAGAGGATGAACGATAGATATGGTGGTTAAGTCAATTGCAAGAATCCGAAGAAATAACTTCCTCCTTTAGGCGACTCTTAATAATAACGCTTTGAGCGGTTTATTATTTACAGGTCTTCGACTCTACCGGAGGTTGTAACTGTTAATAGATGATTTCTTATTTGACTATTTATATAGCATCAATAATCAAATTGGTCACTTTTATATATTTGGAATGAATTATGAAAAATCCATTATCGCAATTGATGGGGCAAGTATTTAAGCATTTTTCGAGATCAATCAGGACGTTCTGTTGAAGAATTATCCAAACGCCTTGGTATGAGCACATCAAGTTATCGTATGATAGAGGCGGGATCAATGCTTCTTCAACCAGATAAATCAATAAACTTGATTCAGCTATTTCCCGTATTTCATTTTCCTAAATTGTGCGAATTCATTACCGCCCAACATATGTTACAAGATTCTATCCACGATAAAGCAGATATCAAATCGACGATATTAACTATCTCAGAAGTTGATGCTGGTTTGGAATCTCTATTTTCTAACTTAAAACCTTTATGGCATCCTGCAACACTTGATGATCCAATAAAGGTTGTCGAAATTATAAAACAATATAATTTAGACAAAATATTAATTGATTTTCTATCAGATTCTGCGAATCCTCTTATTACAAATATTAACAATAATGAAAATACCCTTTGCATAAGAATACAAGATCAGATATCACCTTTTTATATTCAATGCGCCCAGAATTGGTTGAATGGTCTATATGGATTTTATCCATCCCTATCACCTGAAGGGAATTCGATCTTGGGAGAAGAATCATTCATCAATCATGCAAAGAATAATAGGAGTTGTCAGGAACGAGGAAACACTTATTGAAGATATAGAAAAATTTGATATGTGTTATGAATATTTATGGAATCCAAATTTTTTATCAATGGAAGTAATTTGTTTATCTGAAAAAGATGCAAAATTAATCAAAGAAAAATTTACGGAAAAATTAGAAAATTATTTTAAGAAAAAACAAAATATATACACTTATCATCTAGACTATTTGGATAAAAATAATGAGGACAAAAGTCGCTATTTACAATGGATCTGCTTCGGCGAAAAATGATATAGAATCTTTACTAACTTTAGAGATAAATGGAAGGATGAAAAAGTATGAATAATTTGTGGTTTTATGGTCTACAAAAGTATAACTTTATAGCTTTCATGGATGATAGTAATCCTCACGATAATACATCATATCCTTATTTGGGTGTGAGTTTATACTACAAAGATACTTTACGGAAATTGAAAATGTTTAAAACAATCAGGGATGATAAAATATTGAAAATTGGACAAAGCGGTACTGACCCAGAATTTTTTGTGCCGGATTATGGGACTATAGAATACCCCTCCTAAATCTACTGAGTTGTCATGTATTACAACTGAGAAGGCAGTGCTTGAAAGACTGTCAACAATCCAATACTTCCAGGATGTTGATCATGAATTAATTACGAAAACGCATGATTTCTGGAAGATATGACATTCCGATTAGCAAGAATCAGTGAAGTCACACAAAAAGAATACACCCGAGCCTTAGTCTCGTTCACACCGGCAATTCGATTGTTCGCCAGAATGCAATACTGAGGAACTCTCCTAATATTTATTGAACTTTCGAGACGTTAAGAAGGCCGCTCTAGAAACGTTTAAAGTCTACTTGTCTATTCCATTCCGCTGATTTAGGTCACTATTTTCGGAGTGTAATTGGTCAGCCACCTGAAGTGAAAAATCCCTCTAAATAACATATTGTGTAATATCCCCCTTTACAAATCCCTCTACTTTAGATTGACTACAGATATAGTCTATAATGCGAAATTGCTTGAGGGAAAATGCCCACAGAAGTCATTCGGAAACAGATTGGAGATTTTTTTAAATCAATCGGTCTCTGTTTCAGAAAAAGATCTCAAAAACTTAGCTCGCACTCTCATGGAAAATGGAGAAGACGGCATTCTATTTCTTCTTCTCCAATGCTCCAAACGAATTCAAGAATTGGAGAAGGGACACCCATCATCAATCACCCCCTCAACGCCTTCTGGCATGATTCCTCCTTATCAAAAAGCATCTGCACAAACAAAAAAGAAAAAGAAAAAAAGAAGGCGGGCGCCCAAAAGGGCCATCCAGGTTCCCGCCGTTCCAAACCTGATAAAATTGACCACCAAGAAGACCATCGGCTCGACCGCTGTCCTGATTGCGGCGGGCCTCTCCAGCGATGCGATGGAGAGCAAAGCACTCGTTCTCGAATCATCGAGGATATTCCAGAGGACATTCAGCCCATAGTGACGGAACACATTATCCATCGAGATTATTGTCCGGCCTGCCAAAAACACGTTGAAACCGAAAATCGATACCGCTTTGCGAAAATCAACGATTGGCAATCGCTTGTTGTGTTTGACGGCCTTCTGGCATTATGCGCTGGGGATGACGACGGCGCAAATTCCTGGACACCCTGAATTACCATTTGCACTTTCAATTAAGCAAGGGAGGCTTGATCCAGAAATGGCATCAGTTACGAATGATCTTGCTTGTCTGGTATGAAGCGCTGGCCGCCGAAGTCCAACAATCGGCGGTGTTGCACGCGGATGAAACCGGCTAGCGCGTGAACGGACAGGACCCATTGGTTATGGTGCTTCACCAACGATCACACGACCTTCTATATGGTGGATCGCAGCCGGGGCAGTCCGGCCCTGAAACGATTCTTCCAAGAAGAATTCAATGGGATTCTGGTCACGGACTTTTGGGCGGCTTACGATGCGGTCACGAATGGAGACCGGCAGTTTTGTCTGGTTCATCTGCTGCGCGAGTTGGAAAAGGTGAACCAGCGGAATGCCGCGGATGAGTGGCAGGCGTTTTCCAAAAAGACAAAGCGTTTGATCAAAGACGCTCTTCGGTTACGCGCGCAGGAGGATTTCACTCCCCAAACCTATGCGTCCCGAATCGACCGGCTCTATGAACGCTTGTTGGATTTGGCGTTGGCCTCTTACACGGATCCTGATACGCGCCGTTTGGCGAAGCGCTTGGAGAAATACCGGGAAGAGTTGTTCACTTTCTTAACTCACCCAAATGTTTCGAGCGATAACAATCATGCGGAACGGGAAATCCGTTCGGCCGTGTTGATGCGGAAAGTCATTTATGGGAACCGCAGCGCCGATGGCGCATTGACTCAATCCGTTTTGATGACCGTGTTTCGAACTCTCAAACGGCGAGGCTATAATCCAATCCAGACGCTCGTCTCGACTCTCAGCGATTTTATACTAACCGAAAAATTGCCCCTTTTCCCACCCGTTATCACTTCACATGACTGACTTGATACTCCGGAGTAAACCGGCCACCTTTTCCGGGGATTCCGGCCACCTTCTGTTGCTCTCTCTAAAACTCATTTACTTTTATGATAAATTGCGTATTCACTTTACTCTAGTTGAAGGAATTCCTTTGATTTGGTCCAATACGGCGCTATTGTGGTGATTACGGGCCAAAGAAGCATTAAGACGATATTGTTTGGGCTTACTAAAATCACCTCTGAATTGAGAACAATAGAGCCTATACACGTATTCAAAATGGCACTAGAGTAAAGTGCATAAGGAGATATGATATATTTTTCTCTTTTTTTTTACGAACCTGCCGCAACGAAAGGATCTTGTAGTAAGCCTGAAGTCGCAGCGGATCGCTTCATGTCATTTCTCCATCACGCTTTTCGGAAACAATCTGGAGCATGACAGCCCATTCCTAAAAAAACTCAGATTTCCTTCGTGTCGTTTTTGATATATTTCGTATGATTACATTCTCCCTTTTAGAATAATTTTCGTATTCGTCTATGGCCAGCCAGTCCGGAATTTCGGACTGGCCGTGCGGGCCACGGAATGGAGGCATACATCAAGCGAAAAAACGATATGAAGTCCCTCTTTTTTAGTGCTTGCTTCCGGTTAAAGATCGATTTCAAGCAAATGTTACAATGCCGATGGATTATTAGGAAGAGCGACAAAGAGGGATCGTTTATCTTTCCTCTACTTACCTGAAGTCAATGCATGGACTTTGGCAGTCCCATTGCTATCCCACTTGGATTTCCCCAACCAAAAAACCTCCAACCACATCAGAGACACTTGGTAAAGAGTTTTTCACTCAGTCTGCTCCGCCACAGGGCTGCCAGACGTGAAACCATATTCTATGCACTATTATAGGTTCTCTCATTTTCTCCGCAATTCGTCCAAGAAGGTAGACTTTCTGGACCACCAAGAAAATTCGTGGTTTAACGATAGATTTATATATAATTTCATGCATAGTTATTTCTATGCAACAACCAACTGATCCTATCCTCACTTTTCCAAATAAACGTGGAAAGCGCCTTTCTCAAAATCTTGTTGTGTTACGAGAACAAAGGAGTAACGGCCAATTCACTATCACTATCCCCTCTGGAGTGGTAAAAGCCCTTCGTCTTCAAGGAGGAGACAAATTACAAGTGTTTATCGATCGTGGTGACATTGTATTTCGAGTGGTGAATGACAAATGAAAAAAAATGTATTTGGATATATAAGAGTTTCAACCGGTGAACAAGGAAAAAAATATTCATTAGAAGCACAAAAACTTGAAATCGAGTTGTATTGTAAAAATAAAGAATTAGAGTTACTACGGATATTTGAAGACCAGACCAGTGGAACCAAGTTACGGGAACGCGCCGGTCTTATGTCACTGCTCGATTCCGTCGATAAATCCTTGACAGCGGTCATCGTAACCGAGGCGGATCGTTTGTCTCGCGATGTTTTTCATTTCGGATGGTTGTACACACATTTTATGCAGCAAGGCGTTGAACTCATCCTTATCAATGATCGAGTGGGAACGACACCGTCCGAAAGAGCGTTTTCCAAGGTCCGAGCAGTATTTTCGGAGTTTGAGCATGAATTAAGGCGAGCGCGTATTGAGCGTGGTTTGCTACGAGCACGCGAAAACGGTAAATTCATGAACCGTCCACCGCTTGGTTATCGTATGGAAAATAATCGCATAGTGATCGATGAAAAAGCAAGCGAAATTATCAAAGAAGTGTTCACCCTCGCATCGAATGGATCGTCGCTTTCGATTATTTCTCAACGCACAGGAGTCAAACGCTCTACAGTTGGATCTATCTTGAAGAATCCATTCTACATTGATGGCGCTATTCATGGCCGTCATGATACGTTTCTTGATCCCAACCTATGGCGCTCTGTCCAGATGCGCACATCGAAGCGAAATCATAATCTACTCTCCCGTCATTCCGGTGAAAATAAACGAAAACTTTAATAAGGTGTACGAATTCTCTATCCTTATGGAAAGACAAAAAATCATAAATAAATACATCCTGTCACGAAAGATTTCAGAGAACTTTGATCTCACATTGAAGCGGTCGGGTAGAATAGTGAGTAAAATCTTTGATGTAATTGCGGAAGCGATCGTCAAAGGTGATCGAGTTCTGTTAGTCGGCTTCGGAACCTTCCATGCGAGAAATCGTAAAAGAAGACGAATCTTGCATCCAAGGACTCGTGAACCGATCGAACTTCCTGAACGACGAGTTGTTCAATTCCGGCCAGGAAAGAAACTCAAGAGAATGACGGCAAATCAATTGGATCAGTCGGAAGAAGAAAAGGGTGACCAACATGAACATGCGCACCCCCAGAATCAGTGTGAAGATTCAAATCAACCACATTCCGATCAAAACACTCAACCAATGAATGATTATCCGGCTTCAGGATGAGCACGAAATCTATCTTGTGAGAGATGGAATGGCATAAACCTTTATGTTATTTATATTTAAGTTCGTTTTATATGAAATCTAGAGGTATACGGATGCAAAATCGGCTTCCATATGAGAATATTATATGATATAAAATTAAATTATTAATGAGTTAAACATATAATAATATGGTATATATAATACTATATTATTCAAAAAATCCTCTATTCTTTAGCAATCTTAATTCAAGCAATTTTCCCCTTAAATCAAAAATTTGTTGTGATATCTTATACGTATATTTTAGAGTGATTTTGGAGGAAAATCATGGCTGATCAAACCCGAAAAAAGAAGATCAAGAGAGTTTATGGGGACCGGTTGTCTTTATCAGAGGAATGGGTTTTGGTATGTCAGTTTTCGTCATGAAGGAAAACAACTTGTACGCGCGGTTGTAGAACCGAGTACGAAACGGCGGGCGGTGAATAAAATCCAAGCCGAAAAATGGGCTCAGGAGATGATGTATCGAATTTCCCATGGCGAAAAGGGCGCATTGGATTGGAAGATCGAGTGAAGAAAAAGAATTTTATTTTACTCCAAGAACTTGATGAAGCTTATTGCCAGGCGTTTGAAGAACAATGGGATGAAAAACGAAGAGTCCATCACCGGAATGTCATAGGGCGGTTTACAAAACGCTTTACCCATGTTCGTGATATTACACATGAATCGCTCGGACAATACGTGAAAGAACGTAAAAGTCCTTCATCCCGTGGTTCGATTCGTTCAAACGCTACTATCAACAGAGAACTATCAGAGTTACGAAGGATTCTGAATTGGGCTTTGCAAGTTGACCTCATTGAGAGAAATCCATTTCTTGGATTTAAACTACTCAAAGAAGAAAACCACCGGGAGAGAATTTTAACGGATGAAGAATTGCAACGTCTATTATCGACGCTCAAGAAGAAAGAATTTTCGGATTTTCGTCCAATTGTGTTGATTGCATTGTATATGGGAATGCGGCGGGGCGAGATCATGAATTTGAAATGGTCGGATGTTGATGAGTCGAAACAAGAATTCGATCTACTCAAGACCAAAAATGGAAAACGCCGGAGGCTTCCAATCCCCGATATCGTGTGGAAAGAATTGAGAAAGATCAAAAGAAATTCTGAATACATCTTTGACGCCCCGGTAAAAAGTCCGAATTTCGATTTATCCCGAAATACTCGTTTCTCATACCCTATGCAGTATGTCTATAATAAATTCTAAAGAACCGGATTCCAACTATATGTTTTGACAGCCTCCCGGGTGGTTCTCACGTCGAAAAAGGCCGAAAACGGGCCTTTTTACGCCCGCGCCGCCTGAATGATGTTCCAACCCAGCGCTTTCAGCGTGACCGCGAAGCGCACTCTCGCCAGCCCTCTCACTCGCAAGCGCCCCAATCCCAGCATTCGTTTCAGTTTCGCGTTCAGGGCTTCAATCCCTGAACGCAATCGGTACCTCTCCCGAAACTCATCCGACTCCTCCGCCACACGCCGTTGCGCCAATCGCAATTGCTTCGGCGTGTATTCCAACTTACATTCCGCGTTCATTCCCACGCTGCAATAGTCATGATGTTCACAGTTGGCGCAGATTTCTGGATCGAAGTAAATTTTCAATCCATCGTCTTTCCCGCGCTGGATTTCACACGGCGCCTCCCCGGCCGGACACGACGTCACTTCCCCCGTTTCTTCATCGACCGTAAAGTCGTCCAAGATGAGTTTGGTCTCTTTGCTTTTCGGCTTTCCCATCGTGGGAGCGATCAAGTCCACTCCTTCTCCCGCCGCCTTCTGCACGTTCTCGTCGCTTCCATATAGACTATCAACCAACAACTCTTCCGGCGCGCAGCCCCGCTCTTTCGTCTCTTCAATGGCTGGCAGCGCCGCGTCGCTGTCACTGCAATTCGCCGGTTCCACGTCAACGTACGTGATCAAATCCGGCGCCGCCGATTCGTCATCGGCCGTCTTGTCTGTCGCCGCAAAGCGAAAATGTCAGGGTCTAACTGCAAAGCGAAAATGTCACCCTCCCATGACAAATAATGCCGATAACGGAACTCAAAAAAGGAAGTTTCCGAAATGGCAAACGAGGTGACATTGAGCATGAATGAAGCAAAGAAACTTGGAATCATCAAAGAAACTTTGGCAGGACGCATGACTGCGAAAATGGCGGCAGAAATTCTTCACTTAAGTGAGCGTCAAATTTATCGCTTACGCAAGAATATTTTACTGCACGGAGATGCCAGAATTGTTCACGGCAATAGATGCCGTACTCCTCTCAATGCGTTTTCTCGTGGGCAAAAAGACTGCATTATTACTTTGTACAAAGAACAGTACAAATCTTATAATTTCACTCATTTTGCTGAAACGTTGGAGAAAGAACACAAGATTAAGATCAGCCGAGAAACCGTGCGCGGATGGCTGCGCAGTGAGAAGTTAGGAGGCAAGATCCGAAAAAGTAACAAACATCGCAAACGTCGTCTTAGAAAAGCGAGTGAAGGAGAAATGCTTTTTCTCGATGGCAGCCCTCATCATTGGTTTGGAAGGGAGCACTCCCCCTGCACTCTCCTCTTGACCTGTGACGATGCCACGGGGAAACCTCTTATGGGTTTATTTCGGGAACAGGAAGATAGAGATGGCTGCTTTCTTCTCCTGGGCCAACTCTTTAAGCGATACGGACTCCCACAGATTTTCTATCTCGATCGGGCCTCTCAATTCAAAACCACGCGACACAACAGGTTGGCTTCGGCTCATGTCACTGACCCCACCCAATTCCAACGGGCCATGGAAGAACTGAGCATCCAATTAATCTTCTCCAAAAGTCCTCAGGCTCGGGGACGTATCGAGCGAATGAATGGGACATTTCAGAACCGTCTCGTGGCGGAACTGGATCATCATGGCATCACGACTCTCCCCGAAGCCAACGGCTACCTCAATAGGCATTTCATCCCCGACATCGCACAAAAATTTGGAGTCCCTCCACGTGATCCGAGCCCCGTCTGGCGGGCTCTTCCTCCAAGAATGGATCTTTTCGATATTCTTTGCGTGAAAGTCAAACGGACCGTCAGCAACGATAATACCATTTCCTACAACAACATTCATTTTCAGCTGTTCCCTGCTCATGGCCGACAGCACTTTGCCAAAGCCAAGGTCGAAGTCCGCCACCGACCGGATGGCAGTATCCGAATTTTTCATTCCACTTTAGGAAAAATCCCTGCCCGTCGAATTTCTTGTTAAAGGCCGTCTTGATGGGCTTGCTTTTTGGACAGGGGATCAGAACCCAGATGGAAAATATTTATATGGAACTTTTCGATTGTCCAATGAAAAAGCAAACTAAACGCAGGTTTGAAGCAGAAGTGAAAGCGGTCATTTTTCAGTGATATGGTGAGACAAAGAAGCGATCAAAAGAGTTGGCCAATATAACGAGGAGTATACCAGCAAGCGGTGATTTCTTATGTGATGACTTATGATGCCTACAGAGCCCTTTAGGATCAATCGCTCATCAAAACGATGAGTGGGCGTAGTAGGCGGCTCCTTCTGCGTCCCCCTAAAACAATTCATCGGATTGATAGATTCCTGATGCCTAAACCCACGCCTGGCCGAAGGACAGTTTAAGGCGTCACAAGAGTATCTTTTTCTTGAAACACTTCTCAGCAAAGACGGCTCACTAATTTCGGCATGGAGCCGTCTAAAATTGCTTGACACGTTTTGTAAATGAACTAACAAAATTGACTTTAGGTAATGAGGTTAATGTTTAACAGAAAAAATAGTGTTACCTTGCATTTTGCTGCCATAAGATCATTGGTCATAAGTTAATATTTTTTTACTTAACACTCTGTTATGATTGAGATATTCTCTTGAAAATATTTATGTGATAAGTAAGCAAAAAAAAAAATCCATTTACACACTTTATTCTTTTCGTGTTTTATGGCATTCTAGTATCGAAGTAAAATCGTGGAGAGGGTGACATTTTCCCTCTGCAAATAACATGACATTTTCCCTCTGCGCCGACACATCGGCCGTCTTGTCCTGGCATGTTTCCATCAACTGCGCTTGATAGCCTTGCCCTTTATGACCGCTATACCCCGCGTCCTCATCCGATGGATTCTGCAGACTGTCGGACGGAACCTCCTTGGGATTTTTCACTTCCACCTTCGCGTCTTCCCCTTCGCCGCTGACATGACATTGTTCGTCAAGCACACGCTGTAATAGGCGGAAAACTGCCATTCCCCGGATCTTGCGATGCAGGCGAAAGATCTCCACCAAGACCAGTAAATCCTCGGCGGCTTGCTGCAGAGCGGCTTGGGCTTCCGACGGTTTGACCTGCCCAAAATACCCGCTTGTCTTACCCAGATACCGATCGATCAGTTCGCTGTCCACTCTCTTGGTTAACAGAGTCTTGTGTTCTTTGCTCATCACATTCAAAAATTTTCGAATCGTTTTGAGAAACAATTCCAACCGGCTTAAGCGCCGCATGTCGGATCGAATGTGCGTGGAATCCAAGCGCTGTTTTTTCGTCGGGATATTCAGTTTGGTCAGCAGTTCATCGGTCAACAACCGGAAGAGGATCGTATCGATTTTCAACTCCGTCGCAAGCGAACGATAAGTACGCAACGTGCGCTCACACAGATATTTGGACTCATCGTCTTCCAGACGGATGTTCAACGCATAATGCCATTCGGTGTTAAAAGCAAACTGGTGGACCGTCTCTTGATCGGTCAGGTCGAACAGCTGTTGCAAGATAAGCACACCAAGAACCGTCCGGATTTCTTTGGTCGGCCGCCCCATGTGGGTATGGAAACTGGATTGGATCTCTTCGACGGGGAGTTGATCAATTATGTTGGACTGGAAAAAACCGGCCCAACCTGAGTTCAGAAGTTCTTTCCGCTTGGGCCCGAGGTAGTCAAAGGGATCGATCAAAGAGCCTTGCTGATTGTCATCAATTCGGAACATCTCTCAACCTTACACATTGAATTTACATAATTTAAGTATACACTTTTTTGGTAGTTTTTTCAAGAATTATTAGTCAGTTTTAACCATTTTTACATACTTTTTCTGCAGACTTTTTGCCGCGGCGTCATCTTTGTTTCACCGAGGAATCCAGAGCAACCACGAAAAAAGATATGGAATCGTTGGAAAGCGCTTTTGAAAGCTAGTAAGATTGATAACTTCCGCTTCCATGATGCGCGCCATTGGTGTGCATCAAATTTGTTACGAAATGGCGCCGATCTCGCGGTGGTGAAGGAGATTCTTGGACATACGACAATTGTGACTACCAGCCGATATTTAAATGTTCTTCAGGAGGAGAAGAAGGTTGCATTGCGTAATTTGGAGAATAATGTAGGATAGAATTATCGTAATGACTGTGGATAGACTATATGAATTCGATGCCATTCTATTGTGTCGACAAACGCACTATCTGGATCTGTTCGATCTCCCCTTGGAAAACGGCGAGGAAGTCACATCAACGCATCGTTTTCATCGGCGCTAAAAAAACTGTGTTTGGCGTGGATTGCACGCTAATGTTAATGTACAATCCTAACTTAGTCCAGTAACAAGAACATACATTTCAGACTGGAACCGATAAGCTCAAACAGGAGATTTTCAATCTATGGGATTCCCACACCTAGATGAGCACGGTCGTATTGAAAGAAGAATTGATCGATCTAAAAGAGATTCCTATGATTTAGAAATAAGGGTAGTGTTTCATATGAACAGCAAGTCAAAAATTGGTGAATCCCAGGAGTTCCCCCATGCTCCAGACGTGATCAGTCAGGTTCGCGGCCATGAAGGGAGTCGTGGATTTTCCATTCCGCTTGGTCAATGTTCCGTGTGGTTTACATAAGTGGTAATTGACAAGGGTCAACGCGAGTTAATGGCGATGATTTTCCATAGATTTGAAGAATCGGAGCGATTTGCGTACGCAACGTGAATCCATGTGACGAATGATCCCGTTTTTACTCTCGACGTAGGATGTGTTGATTTTACGGCTGACTTTGGACGCCGCCAAAATCGTTTCCACTCTTGCCGGATCGCCAAAAATCACTTTTCGTGTGACTTCAACCACTTTGTATTGTTTGTAGCGTTTCACGACGTGAACGTACACCAGATCGTTCGGGGGAACGAGTCGAGGATGCGAAGGTCTTCCCGGTCCCGGTTTCCGGCATGGCTGAACCCATGTTTCATAGACTTGAAGCAACGCATTGGCATAGTGATCCAGTTGATCGGAGGAGAACAGATCGGGCATGGATATGGTGACTCGTTTCCCCTCTTCAACCAGGGCGACGGCGGAAGGCAACGTTCGTTTACCCATGTCGCCGCAAAGCGAAAATGTCAGGGTCTAACTGCAAAGCGAAAATGTCACCCTCCCATGACAAATAATGCCGATAACGGAACTCAAAAAAGGAAGTTTCCGAAATGGCAAACGAGGTGACATTGAGCATGAATGAAGCAAAGAAACTTGGAATCATCAAAGAAACTTTGGCAGGACGCATGACTGCGAAAATGGCGGCAGAAATTCTTCACTTAAGTGAGCGTCAAATTTATCGCTTACGCAAGAATATTTTACTGCACGGAGATGCCAGAATTGTTCACGGCAATAGATGCCGTACTCCTCTCAATGCGTTTTCTCGTGGGCAAAAAGACTGCATTATTACTTTGTACAAAGAACAGTACAAATCTTATAATTTCACTCATTTTGCTGAAACGTTGGAGAAAGAACACAAGATTAAGATCAGCCGAGAAACCGTGCGCGGATGGCTGCGCAGTGAGAAGTTAGGAGGCAAGATCCGAAAAAGTAACAAACATCGCAAACGTCGTCTTAGAAAAGCGAGTGAAGGAGAAATGCTTTTTCTCGATGGCAGCCCTCATCATTGGTTTGGAAGGGAGCACTCCCCCTGCACTCTCCTCTTGACCTGTGACGATGCCACGGGGAAACCTCTTATGGGTTTATTTCGGGAACAGGAAGATAGAGATGGCTGCTTTCTTCTCCTGGGCCAACTCTTTAAGCGATACGGACTCCCACAGATTTTCTATCTCGATCGGGCCTCTCAATTCAAAACCACGCGACACAACAGGTTGGCTTCGGCTCATGTCACTGACCCCACCCAATTCCAACGGGCCATGGAAGAACTGAGCATCCAATTAATCTTCTCCAAAAGTCCTCAGGCTCGGGGACGTATCGAGCGAATGAATGGGACATTTCAGAACCGTCTCGTGGCGGAACTGGATCATCATGGCATCACGACTCTCCCCGAAGCCAACGGCTACCTCAATAGGCATTTCATCCCCGACATCGCACAAAAATTTGGAGTCCCTCCACGTGATCCGAGCCCCGTCTGGCGGGCTCTTCCTCCAAGAATGGATCTTTTCGATATTCTTTGCGTGAAAGTCAAACGGACCGTCAGCAACGATAATACCATTTCCTACAACAACATTCATTTTCAGCTGTTCCCTGCTCATGGCCGACAGCACTTTGCCAAAGCCAAGGTCGAAGTCCGCCACCGACCGGATGGCAGTATCCGAATTTTTCATTCCACTTTAGGAAAAATCCCTGCCCGTCGAATTTCTTGTTAAAGGCCGTCTTGGGTAGTGGTCCATATTAACTGCAAGTCAAAAATTGGTGAATCTCAGGAGTTCCCCCATGCTCCAGACGTGATCAGTCAGGTTCGCGGCCATGAAGGGAGTCGTGGATTTTCCATGCCGCTTGGTCAATGTTCCGTGTGGTTTACACAAGTGGTAATAGGCAAGGGTCAACGCGAGTTGATGGTGGTGATTTTCCATGGATTTGGAGAATCGGAGCGATTTGCGTACGCAACGTGAGTCCATGTGACGAATGGTCCCATTATTTCTTTCGACGTAGGATGTGTTGATTTTCCGGCTGACTTTGGATGCCGCCAAAATCGTTTCCACTCTTGCTGGATCACCAAAAATCACTTTTCGTGTGACTTCAACCACTTTGTATTGTTTGTAGCGTTTCACGACGTGAACGTATACCAGATCATTCGGGGGAACGAGTCGAGGATGCGGGGGTCTTCCCGGTCCCGGTTTCCGGCATGGCTGAACCCATGTTCCATAGACTTGAAGCAACGCATTGGCATAATGATCTAGTTGATCGGAGGAGAACAGATCGGGCATGGATACGGTGACTCGTTTCACCTCTTCAACCAGGGCGACGGCGGAAGGCAACGTTCGTTTCCCAATGACATGCGCGAGAACGACCTTGTTGACAGCATCGAATGCAATCCAAATCCAGGCGTCGCCTAACACACGCTGAAGTTTCTCGAACGGCTCCAGGTTTTTCTCCTTCTTCCCGACGAAAGACCACATTTCATCCAGCTGACATTCAGAGACGTCCGCCTTCACGAGGAGAGCGCGGTTGACCTTGGCAGCATGCGCCCCGGCTTTCGCCAACACCATGAGAACGGTTTTCTTGTTCACGTTTTGAATGCGCGCCGTGGGCGAGATCCCCACCCCTTCCGCAAGGGATCGGGCAATGGTGGCAAACCGTTCTTCCGAGAGACGCGTATGATGCAACGCGGTGTTTTTCCGTGGAGACGTTCGGGATGGGGAGGCCCTCAAAAAAATTCGTTCGGGATCAAGGAATAGACCAGCTACGCCATGGATGGTCAGGGTTTTCCGGAGACGCTTGTCTATCCGATACCGTTGGTTAAGGGCGGCCTTGCGCGCTTTCTCATAGAGTCCCTGGGCCTGATCCTCGTCTTCAAAGAACACCCGGTGAGGACTGTCTCCCGCGTTCACTTCCAAGGCCAATGTCAGCGGAGCCCTTTTTTACTCAGACCCGTCTTTTCCACAATCCGTTCGACGGTCCGGCGTGAACAATCCACTTTATAGAGGCGTAAGATTTCTTGCCGCAAGTTCTCTCCCGACAAGTGAGGTTGTTCGAGTTTCCGGTGAATGATGAAGTTGACAATCTCTTGGTTGAGAGCGAGGAGGGGGCGGCGGCCCATGGAGGAGCCAAGCAAAGCCACGTAGCCCCGCTGCATGAACATCCGTTCGAGCCGGTAGAAATACTCCCTGGAGAACCCAAAGAGGCGGCAGGCTTCAGCGACAGACATCGTGTCACTTCGAGCCGCGCGAAGCATCTCATATCGAACCTGGGGCAGGTCGAAGGGATCGAAGAAATCTAGAGTTTGGAACAGGGGGGAAGAGATTCGCTCCGGCTTTGGATTTAAGAGGCCTTCTTTTGCGAGGAACTGCGATTTCGTTTCGTTCATCGGTTCACTCCCGTGGGCGAATTCAAGTACACAGAATTATACTCCCGAAGGCGCAAAGTGTCAACCATATATGACGTTTTATTGGTGATATATTCTTATTTTTATTGATGATCGACATATATACGATTCCAATACGTCATATATAGTTGACATGTCAATGAACAAAAATAAGAGGCACATTACCCGTAACCTCTTGATATGATTGATTTTGGATGGTTCTATGACGAAGAGACAATTATGAGGAAAGGCTGCAACTAATCTACACTACTACCCCGTCTTGATGGGCTTGCTTTTTGGACAGGGGATCAGAACCCAGATGGAAAATATTTATATGGAACTTTTCGATTGTCCAATGAAAAAGCAAACTAAACGCAGGTTTGAAGCAGAAGTGAAAGCGGTCATTTTTCAGTGATATGGTGAGACAAAGAAGCGATCAAAAGAGTTGGCCAATATAACGAGGAGTATACCAGCAAGCGGTGATTTCTTATGTGATGACTTATGATGCCTACAGAGCCCTTTAGGATCAATCGCTCATCAAAACGATGAGTGGGCGTAGTAGGCGGCTCCTTCTGCGTCCCCCTAAAACAATTCATCGGATTGATAGATTCCTGATGCCTAAACCCACGCCTGGCCGAAGGACAGTTTAAGGCGTCACAAGAGTATCTTTTTCTTGAAACACTTCTCAGCAAAGACGGCTCACTAATTTCGGCATGGAGCCGTCTAAAATTGCTTGACACGTTTTGTAAATGAACTAACAAAATTGACTTTAGGTAATGAGGTTAATGTTTCACAGAAAAAATAGTGTTACCTTGCATTTTGCTGCCATAAGATCATTGGTCATAAGTTAATATTTTTTACTTAACACTCTGTTATGATTGAGATATTCTCTTGAAAATATTTATGTGATAAGTAAGCAAAAAAAAAATCCATTTACCACACTTTATTCTTTTCGTGTTTTATGGCATTCTAGTATCGAAGTAAAATCGTGGAGAGGGTGACATTTTCCCTCTGCAAATA
>CAXXSM010000002.1:0-39222 GCA_963663405.2 bacterium
AACCCGCATGAGATTGTATTCTCCGCAAATTGTAAAGAGGCGGTATGGTTGCGTCTCTCCGAATGGTCCTATCCAGGATGGCGGGCCTATCTCCTGCAAAATGATGGACGAGAGAAACAAGTGAAGGTTCATACCTCTCCCGAAGGTCTGCGAACGTTGGCGCTGCCCGCCGGAAATCATACCATTCGGATGTGTTATGAAGCGTCCTGGGCGGGTTGGATTCTATCGACGGCTGCGGGGATCGTGTTTCTTGCGTTTATGGGATTGGCGATCGCGTTTCGAACCGATTGGTTTTGGCGAATCATGCAAAGGCTCTTAGGACGTGTCTCTTGACGCTTCCCCTTTTATGACGTTGATATTATCCATGGTGAATTCCATGAGCGAACCTTCATCAATTATCACATTTACCGTGCTTTTCACATAATTCATCCCGGTCAACGTCCCTTTGCCATACGGTGTATCAACGCGGACACCGTTGCGGGGGAATTCCCGCCGGGCTTCAACATACCCGTCCACCTCGTAGGCGAGACAGCACATCAACCGCCCGCAGAGCCCGATATCTTCGTTGGATTTAGCGCCAAGTTTTGATCTTTGGCCATACGGATCGTAATCGGTTCAAATTTCTGCAAAAACCGGGCGCAGCAGAGTTCCTGCCCGCAGATCCCATATCCTCCGATTTTCTTGGACCGGTCGCGGACACCGATCTGCCGCATCTCGATCCGTGTCCGGTAGACGTGCGCCAGGTCTTTGACGAGTTCGCGGAAATCGATGCGATGGTCGGCGGTGAAAAAGAAACGCATCTTTCTTCCATCGAACGCGCGTTCCACACAAGCGAGGACATCGGAAGATCCCGCTCGCGGATCTTATCAAGCGCGACCTCAAACGCGGCTTGTTCAAGCTCGCGATTGCTGCGAAGAATGGCGAGATCGTTCTCTTCGATCACGCGCAATACATAGATCTCCGATTCCTGAGGAGGATCTTCATCCCAAACATATGGTTTTGATTTAACCTTGGCGATTTCTTTATCACCATCGCGTTCCACAAGGCATAAATCATACGGCTCCAAGGCGAACGGATTGTCTTGGAAACACGCGACGTAGCGTTGATCTCGAATTTTAATATCAATGACATCCATGATGACCGTGTATCGTTTCTATAGAAATCAATGGCGCGCTGGAAATGTTGCGCATTCATAACAGGAAGAACAAAAAACGAAGCGCGGAGCGCCATGAAATTACTGAAAAGGGTTTCACCTTGCCGCCGCATAAGTAAGAGTACTTGGGAACCCTATGGGTTGTCAACGCTATGAGCGAGGAAATAGTAATCACTGGACGTCTCTTCTCTAAAGAGTATAATTTTTCAAACATTAATAAACTCAAGTAGATTGGATTAATTTCGATCGTGTCCACGTATAATCCGCTGGATTCGAACGATCCTCAATGGGTGAACCGGGTATTGAAATACCACCTGACCTCGCTGGGTTGTTCGAAAAATCTTGTTGAAAGCGAAGAGATGATGGCCCAATTGGCCATATCGGGGATGGTGCTGGTCAATTGATCCCCATGAGGCCGATTTGCTGATCGTCAACACGTGCGGATTTATTACGGAAGCCAAAGAAGAAACGATCGGCGTCATCCTGGATTTAGTGGAATGCCGCCGCGCCAATCCTGGCAGCGTCTGGTGGTTGTGGGCTGCATGGTACAGCGATACCGCCGGGAACTGATCGATGAATTCCCCGAAGTCGATGCGTTTATCGGTGTCGAAGATAAAGAATCGTTCATGCGGATCGCGTGGGACTGCTTCAACCGCCGCCCCGAACGAACGCCGCCTCATTACAAATACAAACCCCGGCTATTAACGACGCCGCCTCATCTCGCCTATCTTCGGATATCCGACGGCTGCCTGAACCGGTGCAGTTATTGCGTGATTCCCCAGATCCGCGGCCCTCTTCGTTCCCGTCCGATTGATGAAATCACCGACGAAGCCACCTCTTTAGTGGCGGGTGGGGCGCGGGAATTGGTCCTCGTTTCCCAAGACACCACCTCATATGGCTTTGATCTATACAAACGATACGCTCTGGTCGATCTGCTGACCCAGTTAGAGAAAATTGAATCTCTCGATTGGCTCCGCATCCTCTACGCGCATCCCAACCTCGTCGATCACCGTTTGGCGCATTTTTTCGCCGTGAGTAAAAAACTGGTTCCGTATTTGGATATCCCGATTCAACATGGCGATCCAGAGATCCTGAAATTAATGAATCGGGGTTCAAGCGAACAACCGATCCGCCGGACAGTCAATCTAATTCGATCCATGCGGAACCCAGTCACGATCCGCACAACCGTTATTACCGGTTTTCCCGGAGAGAAAAATCAGCATTTCGAAACCATGATGCGCCTGCTCGAAGAATTAGACTTTGACCGCGTCGGTGTGTTTATGTATTCCCGCGAAGAGGGTACACCCGCCGCTGGATTCCCTGGCCATATGTCGGACCGGATCAAAGAGAAACGCCTACCGGACATTGATTGAATGGGCGGCGGATAAAGCCCGTGAAAAGAACCAGCGTATGATCGGCGATATCCTCTCCGTATTAATCGATAGCAAAGATCCCAATGGAGAAGGCTACTGGGGGCGTTATGAAGGTCAGGCGCCCGATGTGGACGGCCGCGTCTTCGTCCGGGGAGGGAAACTGCGCGTGGGGCAATTCACGCGGGTTCGGATCACCGAAGCGGACGAAGAAAATCTGTTCGGTCATGTAAATGTGGAGGTTATGGCGCCCGCGCAATGATACTCAAACCTGGAGTTCTCTCGTTTAAATCATTTCCCCCGAATTTTGGCGCCTCAACATTGCTCCAAAAAATGTCTTACTTTTTATCGACCGGATTCTGTTTGGGACATCTTCCCGCATCTGGAACCTGGGGGGCGTTGCTCGCTTGGACGATTCACACCTTTTTATTTCCCCATGCGTTTACACTCGCGAACTGGAAACTCGCCTGCGCCGCGCTAGCCTCCGTTACAATCATCGGAATATTCTGCGCGGATAACACGGAAAGGCTATTAGGAAAGAAAGACGCGTCACGGATCAATATTGATGAGGTGGCGGGATATTGTATGGCGGTGATGTTCGTACCTGCGGGAATCACGTATACGATTCCTGCGTTTCTGTTGTGCCGTTTGTTTGACATCATCAAACCCCCACCCGCCAGGCAACTTGAGAGTGTGGGCGGTGGACTGGGAATCATGATCGACGATCTCATCGCCAGCGTTTACGCCTGCCTGATCCTGCATGGATTGATATGGCTGGGATGGCCGTTTTGGAAATAAAACTACGCCGATTCACTACCCCATGTCATAATCGCGGCGGTTCAACGCCTGTTCAGCCCAGATATACCCACGGGAAAACGCGGGACGGCGATGTCCCGGCAGGATGATATCCGGTTTCATTTGCACAAAGCGCTTTAGACTTCGAATATACGCTTTCGGATTGAAATCAATGCTTCCAGACCAACCCAAACTCCCTGATTCCGCTACTAGATCCCCCGTAACGGAAACCATTCGCTCCCGCCAGGAAAACGAATACACCATCGAACCTTCCGCGTGACCGGGCATGTAAATCGCTTCAATGCTCAGATCCCCAATCTTCAAACGGTCTTCATCGCGAAGGAAAAGATCAGTTTCGCAGGGATGATAGGGTTTATGGTACAAATAGGAACAGACACGCTCATCTCCCCGCCCTATCGCTTCCGCGCAGATCGTATGCGCCACAAGTTTCACGCCCCGTTTTTGCAAAAGGGACGCGCCGCCGGAATGGTCGAAATGCGGATGCGTGATAAAACAATAGGCGATAGCGCCGGGATCTAAATCCCACGCGCGGAGATTGGCGTCGATTTGGTCCAGCGATTCCCCGTTCCCGCAATCGAAGAGGATGATCTGTTCTCCCAGATCAATCGCGAAAACGTTGCAGATCGATATACTCACAATCGGGACTGTGCCAGTCCGTATACGTCAAGAAACAATCCTGACTGCCCACGAGATAAACACCGGGAACGATCTGCATGGATACATCTCACAAAGAATGACCGCCATGGCAAACGAACAAAGAGAATATTTCCCTCTTAGCCCCGGATGCCAATCCGCGCCCATTCAATACAGTTGATCTGACGAATGGTTTCCCTCTGGATGATAGGCGGGAATAATGGATTTACTTCTTGCCATCCCCCATCTGGTTCCAACGGACCCGGGTTTTGGGCGCCGGCATAACAGTGGCGATCGCATGTTTGTAAACCAAATACTGCTCGTCACGCTCGTCATTTAATAAAATGATGGTGAAACTGTCAAACGCGGATATCTTCCCATGCAAATCAGAGCCGTCAATCAAATGCACGTCTAACGAAACTCGTTCGCGGCGAGCTTGGTTCAAAAAACTGTCTTGAATGTTCATCACAGACTTAGTAGTTGCCATTGCACATCCCTCTTCACAGAATCAGGCATTTCATCAATATATACGATCAATCATATTCCATTAAACAGAAGGCGCCAAAACGATCGCCCTGCAATTTTTATAATTATAAATACTCCCTCGCGCCTATCTCCAGGGAATTCAACAGGGTTACCGCATTATTGCCGTTCGCCAAAAATGGATGTTACCCCTATATTGAACATCCATTATCCCGATTTTGCAACCACATGCGCATAGATTTACGCACAGTTTCCTCAAAAAAGTTTCTTGGTTACGGTAAGCCAATGTGTTTCGAATTGGCGGCGAAACCAGGTCATCTGCCGTTTGGCGTACCGCCGGGTTCCTAAAACCGTCTGTTCGACGGCGTCTTCAAGTTTCATTTTTCCTTGTAAATACGCATAACACTCCTTGTATCCCAGGCCTTGCATGGCGGTGTTTTTCTCATGACAGGCCCAGTTCGATCAGCGTTTGCGTTTCTTCAATCAAGCCATTATCATACATCCATCCGGTTCGTTTTTCGATCCGTTCCACGAGTTCCTCCCGGTCCCGCAGAAGGCCGATGAAATACGTTTGCCGGATCCAGGATTTCTGTTCCTGCCGCCTCCGGAGTTCAGTCACAGTTTCCCCGGTCTGGTGGATAATCTCCAACGCGCGGACAATCCGCCGCGCGTCGTTGGGATGGATCGTCTGAGCGGTTTCGGATCGAGAGCGCTCAACTCACCAAGCAGGGCCGCGCCGCCTTCTTTTTCCGCTCGCTCGTTCAGCGAGGCTCGCAACGCGGGATCGGGATCCGGCGCGGTAAAAAAACCGGAGAGAAGCGCGCGGTAATATAATCCAGTGCCTCCGCAGAGAACAAGAGGCTTGCCTTTTTCCCTGGTCTCTTGAAGAATCGGTTCCGCATACGCGGCGAATCGGAACGCGCTATAATTTTCTACAGGGGAAACGAGATCAATCCCATAATGGACAACACGTTGTTGTTCTTCGATTGTAGGTTTGGCGGAACCGATATCCAATCCCTGATAGACCTGCATGGCGTCGACACAGAGAATTGGCCGCGCCGGTCCGATCCGCCAATTCAAGAGCGAGTTCGGTTTTTCCCGATGCGGTCGGGCCGGTTACCGCGCAGATGGGACGGGAAGTCACCTGGACAAGTTGATCGATTGGGGCTCCGCTGATATTCTGCAATGAATTCGCCTGTACCATCGCATGCACGATCCCTCCCCTCCTTCCAGAGGAGAGAGAAAACGCTCGGGAGAATGTAGAGCGGCCCCGCGCAACCAAGCGCGCTGGAACGGCTGCGTTCAAGGAAAGTCAGAGAGGTAAATCCTGGATCTTTCCAAGAATTGCACTCACCCTTTCGTTGCGTTAATTTAGTATGAGGAGTAGTATATCTCCTCAGCGCCGGATTGTGAGCGTTTCCGGCAGGGCTATGAACGAACGGATAGACTATCCGTATCAAGCAGGAGAGAAAAGGCGTGACCGAAGCGGTAAAAACGGAATCACTCCCAGACCATCAACGAGAAACGATGCGGCGCGCGGAAGAGGCGGGCGTCGATCTGAAGCGGTTGCCCCGGCATGTGGCCGTTATTATGGATGGAAACGGCCGCTGGGCCCGCGCAGCGAATAAACCCCGCATTTGAAGGACACCGGGCGGGGATCCTGTCCGTAAGAGAAATCGTAGAAACCTGCGCCCCGCCTGGAAATTCCCTATCTCACATTATACGCGTTTTCCACGGAGAACTGGAAACGGCCATCTATGGAAGTGAATTCGTTAATGATCCTCTTGTGTAATTTTCTCCGGCGGGAAACACGGCGAATGAAAAAATTTCAAAATCCGTCTGCATACGCTGGGACGAACGGAGGAACTCCCCCTGGCCGTTCAACGAGCGATTGAGGACGCCAAAGCGGAAACAGCGGACGGAGAAAAAATGCGCCTCTCCCTGGCGCTTTCGTATGGAGGCCGATTAGAAAATTCTAGACGCGGTGAAAAAAGTGGCGCAAGCGGTGCAAGAAAAGCGTGTCACAGTCGATGAAATCGACGCGGAGTTGTTCTCGAACTGTCTGGACACGGCGGGGCATCCCGATCCCGATCTCCTGATCCGCACGAGTGGAGAGATGCGGGTATCCAATTTTTTACTCTGGCAGATCGCCTATGCGGAAATTTGGATCACATCGGTTCTTTGGCCGGATTTCCGAAAGGAGCATTTATTCGCCGCATTGCGGGATTATCAAGGGCGTCACCGGCGATTCGGCGGTGTTGATATTGATGGGGCGATATAATCCCACGCGTTTACTGGATTGATATGGTTTGGATCTCTACGCACTTACGACGAATTCTTTTTGGTGTTTGCCTTCTTCCCATCGTGCTTCTTTGCATTTTGTGGGAACATGGAGCTTGGCTGACGCTGTAGTCGTCCTAGCGTTTTTCTTTTTGCGCGGGATGAACTCTACAATCTTTTAAACGTGGAAAACCGCAAACGGTTTTTTATCTGGCAAAATTTACTGGCGCTGCTTTTCTTCTACTTTACTGTGACTCAAAACGTCAGCGTTTTGCTCGCGCTTTCCTTTCTCTTCTTTTGGGGAAGTTGTTTGATTACCGTCTGGAAATCCGTAGAAAACTGCCGCCGTGAAATGTCGGCGCATGGATTGGCTTTAATCTATCTGCTCTTTCCCATCGCCTGTTTCATCTATTTACGTGGGATCGAGAACGGCCCCGTTTTATTTCACGTTTATGGTATTTGTAGCGTGCATGACGGATATCGGCGCCCTCTATGGGGGTAACCTATTTGGCCGAACGAAAATGGCGCCGGTCGTTAGCCCCAATAAAACCTGGGAAGGAACCATTATTGGCACCTCGCTGGCGATTCTTGTCATCACCGGTATGGGCTACGGTATCAGTGTGCAGAATGGAACCACCTTTTGGCTGCCGGGGCCCCACCGCTATGGTCATCTCTGCGCGGTCACGTTGATTATGTCCAGCATCGGCCATGTAGGAGATCTTTGTGAATCCGCAATGAAACGCGACGCGGGAATCAAAGATTCCGGTGTGACCTACACGGGGACATTGGCGGCGTGCTCGATATGATCGATTCGATGCTCTGGATCGGCCCCGCCATGTTTGTCTATGTCCAGCTGATTTCTTGATAACACAATGGTTAAAGAACGTGGTATAAAATACATCTGCGATTTCTGCGGTGATCTGATCGAAATCGGACGCCCCCGGTTTATCTTAAAAGGCGAATTATACTGCGCTTACGATGGTGGTACTTTTGATGAATCCACCCTCATCCCCTCAGAATTAATTCCAGACGCGATTCAGAAAACCATCGAAATCGCAGAAAGCAAAAGCGAAAAAGAACTGAACGACGAAGTGCATTATCCGTTCCAGTTGGATCTGTGCCGCCGGTGCCGTGACCAGTTTTATACATTGTTGGAGAGAGGAGAATCTCCCAAAAAAGAAGCGTAGGAATAAGAGAAATTATCAATGGATTCTCTTGAAACGATAGAAGTTGACACGCTTGTCTTGACAGTTTGGAGCGTGGACAGTAGCCTCATATCATTGAACACAATAGGTTTCGGACAGGCGCCGGAACCTTTGGTATAGACTAAATTTAAACGAAATATTTACTACAGAATGGAGGAACGGCCAGTGGAAGGTAAAGCCCTGGGACTCGTCGAAACCCGTGGATTGATCGGTTCAATTGAAGCCGCTGACGCCATGGTTAAAGCCGCTAGTGTCACGTTGATCGGAAAAGAAAAAATTGGAGGCGGTTATGTAACCGTTATGGTTCGAGGCGACGTTGGCGCTGTGAAAGCCGCCACCGACGCGGGAGCCGCCGCCGCGCGGAAAGTGGGAGAAGTGGTCTCCGTTCACGTCATCCCACGCCCTCACTCGGACATTGAAGGCATTCTGCCCGTCAAGGGCTGAGCGGCCTGCGCGGCCACGCCTTTTTCCAGAGGGCTGGATTCATTGATTCACCACGATTGAGACAATGAGCGCAGGCGCGGCCAATGCGCCGCGCCTGCTTTTTTCTGCCCTCCAGTGTTTTGAGTTTCCGCATTAAAGGATCTGTGATTTCTTTTTGGTAGATGGAAGAATGGCGAATTTCCTGTTGGACGAAGCATTAGTCAAACAAGTGACGCAGCGTGTTGTCGCGCGGCTGGCGCGAGAGCAGACGGCCACCGCAGGCGTTACGGAAAAACGGTTGATTCCTGTCAATATCTCCGTCCGGCACATTCATCTCTGCCAAGCGGATTTAGAAGTTTTGTTCGGACCGGGATTCGAGTTGGAATCCCGCAACGAACTCTATCAACCGGGCCAATACGCCGCTCAGCAGACCGTCACCCTTGTAGGTCCACGTATGCGCTGTTTAGGCGATGTCCGTATCCTTGCCCCGCTCCGGAAAAACACACAAGTCGAAGTGTCCCGGACCGACGCGATCTATCTCGGCATCGACCCTCCCGTGAAGCCGTCAGGCAATCACGAAGGAAGTGAGAGATTGATTCTCGTGGGGCCTGTGGGTGTCGTCCATCTGAAACAGGGAGTCATTCTGGCGAACCGGCATATCCATCTCTCTACAAAATCAGCGGAGAAATGGGGAATCCGGGACAACCAAATTGTTAGCGTACGGGTGGAAACAATGAAAAAAACTCTACTCGAAGACGCCCAAGTCCGTGTAGATCCTTCATTTGTGGATGAAATGCATGTAGACACTGATGATGGTAACGCCTGTGGATTGCGCGGAGGCGAACAGGTGGAGATCATCGTATAGACTATTAAGATCGAGATCGCAACATGAAAATTAGGGTGGGTCACGCTTTATCGACCCACCGGGAATGATTCTCGAAATCGGTGGGTCATAAAGACGCGACCCACCCTACATGCGAATAAGGTTTATAAAGCAAATAAGAGATTTGAATGGATACCAATCAACTCGAACGCATCATCCAGGAAGAAGTCCAAAAAGTCCTCGCCGAACAGGAGAGGAATGAAGGGACGCTCTTTCCACCCAATCCAAACGAAACGCTTGACGCCAGCGCGTGTCAGGGGCCAACCTGCGTCATGCCCACGGGAATGAATCCCGTTCCAGCGCCGGCGATACCTCCAGCGGTGGATGATGGTGGACCGGCGATTCTCTGTCTCTTCACTGGAGCGCGCGAAAAGTGGGATGTGATCGGTTCCGCATTTCAAACTTGGCGCAGTGAGGGATTTCGATTGGACGCGGTGTTTTCACGGGGCGCGCAGGATGTGATTCCATCGGATGAGATCACATCACTCGGTCTCCGGCAGATTGACCGTCCAGACGAATTATGGACCATCATGTATGAGATGAACCGCTATGCGGCGGTGTTTGTCCCCTCGATCAGCCGCACCCATGCGGCGAAGCTGGCCCTCGGTATTACGGATACCGTTATTTTAAATCTAATGCTCTCCGCGCTCGCGCAGAATACACCTACAATCGCTTCCGATGACGGCTTAAGTCCAACGGCTTGTGTGGTTTGTGGCAACAACGTTCCCGGCATTCAAGAAGTATTGGATAAATATCAGGAACAGCTGCGCAAAATGGGCATGAAACTCGCTCCGGCGGAAGAAGCGGTGAAAGAAGTGGGCCGCGTGGTTCTCAACAAAGCCGAAAGCGGACCGGATCTGATTACAACCCTCGTGACAGAAGAAGACGCCGCGGCTATGCAAGGCCCTGTCGTAAAGGCCGCCCGCGGTGGATTAATAACTCCCTTGGCGTTGGAATTGCTTCATAAACGGGGGATTGAAGTTGTGATCGTGCCGCAGGATTGATGATTATAAGCGAGAATACTTTGGGATAAAAACAATGGATGAAAGCAAAATTGCGGAGATAGTGAAGCAGGTCATGCGGGAATTACAGCTGCCCGGTGAGGCGGCGTATGAAACCCACATCTCGGCCTGCGCGGGTGGAGCGGCGAGCGGTGGGCGCGATGGAGTATTTGATAACATTGAAGACGCGATCCGCGCCGGGAAAATGGCCTTCGAACAATTTAAAAAGGTTTCGTTGGACGATCGCCGCCGGTTTATCTCGTTAATTCGTGAAACATCCCGGCAAAAGAACCAAGAATGGTCGGAATTCGCTGTCCAAGACACCCAGATGGGCCGTGTCGATCATAAAGTTACGAAAAACAGTCTGGCAATAGAAAAAACACCGGGCATGGAAGACCTGGAAACCCTTTGTATCACCGGCGATAAAGGGATCATGATGCAAAAATACACGCCTTTTGGCGTGATCGGCACAATTACTCCCTCCACCAATCCGGTGGCGACGGTGATCAATCACGCGATCGCTATGCTTTCAGCAGGCAATACCGTCGTATTCGGCCCTCATCCGGGAGCGATTGAATGCACGCTCAAAGCGATGCAAGACATCAACCGGGCGCTCGTTTCAGCGGGCGCGCCGCCGAACTTGATGACATCAATCCAAAAACCAACCCTGCGGACGGCGAAAGTGATTATGACCCACGAGTCGATCAATCTATTGGTCGTAACCGGTGGTCCCGCTGTGGTCCGTGCGGCGATGGAAAGCCCGAAACGCGCGATTGTCGCCGGGCCGGGTAACCCACCCGTCATTGTAGATGAATTTGCCGATATCCAAAAAGCGGCTCGTTCGATTTATACCGGAGCCAGTTTCGACAATAACATGCCTTGTATTTGCGAGAAGGAATGTTACGTGCTTCCGTCCGTGTACGATCCATTCCTTTCCGCGTTACAACAGCAGGGCGCGTATTTGTTAAATCCAAGTCAGACCGATACACTCGCCCGTGTTGTCATCACCGCCGACAATCACGTAAACCGCGATTGGGTAGGAAAAGACGCCAGCAAGATTGCCCAGGCGATCAATGTGACCATTCCTTCAAGTTGCGATCTATTAATCGCCGAGGTCGGACAAAGCCATCCGTTCGTACAACATGAACTGCTGATGCCGATTTTGGGGATTGTACGGGTGAATTCATTTGAAGAAGCGGTTCGTCTAGCCGTGGAAGCGGAACATGGATTCGGGCATACTGCGATCATTCACAGTCAGAATATGGACCGGATTACAGCGTTCGCTAACGCCATTCAAGTCGGATTGTTCGTTGCGAACGGCCCATGCGGAGCGGTGCTGGGCAATGGTGGAGAAGGATTTACGGCGCTTACAATTGCTGGAGCGAGTGGTGAAGGCTCCTGCACACCGCGAACATTCAGCCGGGTGCGCCGTTGCGCCATCGCGGATTCACTGCAAGTGTTTTAAGGCGGCCATAAAAAGAAACAGCCGTTCATCTCACCGCGTTTTCTTTCATTTTCCAACTCTTATATAAATCATCATGATCAAGATCACAACCTGCAAATGAAAATGAGTTGCGGGAGTAATCAGGGACGAGTCAGTCTCGGAAACTCATTTTTATATAAATTACCAGTGACGAAATAGGGACCCAACCTTCTTTCGTTTCCATTTTCTATTACTATGATAAATACGGCGGCGGGAATATATATTCATCAATGAGATCTTATGGAAATCCCGCATATGGAATTTCTATTTTCCTTTCTGCAATGGGATTGGAAATGAATTGTTATTCTGCGTACCGCAGTTTTATTTTTGTTTTACATCCTGGAGGTTATCTGTAATGAAACTGCTTTATAAACGAGTACAATCACGGCTAACTGAGTTCAATTCTTTTTTATATAAATGGAAACAGACAGCCAATCCAATTCAGATTCTGAAAGCGGATCAGTATTCCTTGCAAATTCCCGGTCTGAAGGAAGATTGGCGGGATTTTCAGATTGGTTCCAATTGGCCTTCGTTTGACTCCTACTACTGGATTCGTCCAGCTATCCAGATTCCCCGCTCCCTCACCGGTCAAGCGATTGAATTAAGAGTAGTTCTATCGAAAGAATATACCCTCCATACACCGGAAGGATTGGTTTTCGTTAATGGAGAAATCCGTCAGGGGATCGACCGGAATCATGCGAATGTTCTCCTAACCTCAAACGCGCAAGCGGATGAAAAAATCGATGTGGCGATCCAAGTCTACACAGGAAAACAGTTCCAATTCATCAAACCGGAAGAGATTCCCCCTCACCAGCTGGTGGAATGCGCGGTCGCTGCACCGGACGAAAACGCCACCGCGTTTTATCACCAAGCAAAAAACTTTTTTGAAGCCGCGCAAACACTCCCAGAAGATACACGTCTCCGTTTAGAGATTTTGTCAATATTAGGTAAAAGTTTCGAGCGGATTGATTATACGAATTTACATCGAAAGGAATTTAATGCGTCTGTTGAAGACGCCATGCGGTATTTGACACAAAAAATCCGTGGTTTGAAAGCGGCGCCTTCACGCGAAAAAGTCTGCTGTACGGGACATGCCCATATTGATGTCGCCTGGCTTTGGCCGTTGCGACGAACGAGGCAAAAGTCGATTCACACTTTCTCAACCGTTCTCGAATTGATGAGCCGGTATCCGAATTATCATTTCATTCAAAGTCAACCCCAACTCTATCAATACATCCAGGAAGATTGCCCCCCTCTCTTTGAAAAAATCAAAAATGCGATCGAAGAGGGACGCTGGGAAGCGGATGGAGGGATGTGGGTGGAAGCGGATTGCAACGTCACGTCCGGTGAATCCCTCATCCGCCAGTTTCTCTATGGACGGCGTTTTTTTGAAGAAGAATTAAACGTGTCTCCATCCGTGCTATGGCTGCCCGATGTCTTCGGTTACAGCTGGGCGCTGCCGCAGATCATGCGCCAATGTGAAATCGATTATTTCATGACGACAAAAATTTCGTGGAATCAATACAACCAGATTCCTTACGACACATTCCAGTGGCGGGGGATCGATGGCACAGAGGTTCTCACACACTTCATCACGACGCCATGCGATAAATGGTTTAAAACATACAATGGCGCCCTCACGCCAAAAGAAGCCGCCGAAACATGGAACGCATATCAGCAAAAAGAGATTAACGACGAGGTTCTTCTCTCCTTCGGCTATGGGGACGGTGGCGGCGGCCCTACCGAAAAGATGATCCAAACAGCGGAATGCCTTAAAAATGTACCCGGTTACCCGCAAGTTAAAATGGGCCGTGTGGACAAATTCTTTCAACGCTTGGAAAAGAAAGTAAAAGACAAAGCCCCTCTCTGGAATGGGGAATTGTATCTGGAATACCACCGGGGAACCTATACCACTCAGGCGCAAAATAAGAAATTTAACCGGGAAGCGGAATTCCACATGCAACGGGCGGAAACTATCGCGGCCATCGCCGCGCTCGCGGGGATGGAGTATCCACGGGAACGTTTCCAAGCGATCTGGGAAAGAATTCTCTTAAATCAATTCCATGATATCATTCCAGGCTCCTCCATCCGCGAAGTGTACGAGGACAGCGCAAAAGATTACGCCTGGATCGAAGACGAAACAAACCGGATTCTCTCTGAAGCGGAACAGACAATCACCACGTCTTCAGAGAAAGAAAAAGAAGCGGCGACAATCGTGAATACTCTCGGCTGGAAACGAACTACGCCTTTCCTGATCCCCGATCCCGGCCTGACCGAAGCAATGGAAGTTCATATTGGTGAAGAAACCGCATTCGCGCAGCCGGTCGAGACTCTGGAGGGAGAGCGTAAACTATTGATCGACAACGCTGAATTGAATCCCTACAGCGCGTCCGTGTTGGAAATCAATTCTCCTTTCAAAACGAATAACAAATCGCTTCGGGTGACGAAACACTCGCTTGAGAATTCGCTGTTGCGAATCGAATTCAACGATCACGGTGAGATCGTGTCGCTTTACGACAAAGAGATCGAACGGGAAGTTCTCAATCCCGGTGAAGTGGCGAATGTTTTCCAAGCCTTTGAAGACAAGCCTCTTTCGAATGACGCTTGGGATATTGATATTTTCTATCAGGATAAACTACTCTCCACAGGTTCCAAAGCATCTATCAAGATTTTAGAAAAAGGCCCACTGCGGGTATCGTTGCAGATTCGTAAGACCATTCTGGATGGAGAGATCATTCAAAATATATCTCTTTGCCGCCACTCCCGCCGGGTCGATTTCGAAACGCGGATTGAATGGACCAACAAAGATGTGCTATTGAAAGCAGCCTTTCCCGTCGCGATTCATGCGGCGGCGGCCACGTACGATATCCAATTCGGTTCCGTCGAACGTCCTACGCATTGGAACACGAGCTGGGATTGGGCGCGGTTTGAGACCTGCGCGCAGAAATGGGTCGATCTATCCGAGGGAGATTATGGCGTCAGCCTGCTTAACAACTGCAAGTATGGGCACGATATCCACGATCACACGATCCGCCTCACGCTGATCAAATGCCCCGACGCCCCCGATCCGGACGCGGACGTGGGAACGCATCTCTTCACCTACAGTCTCTTCCCCCATCCAGGAGATTGGCGCGCCGCCCGCATCCCCCAGGAAGCATATGAATTGAACACGGCGCCGTTGGTTCTGCAAGGACGTTTTTCTCACCCCCATCTAGAAACCGGCGCGTCCTTCGTCTCCGTCGACCAGGAAAACATCATCCTTGAAACCATAAAATACGCGGAAAAAGAAGACGCTGTAATTCTTCGCCTTTACGAAAACCGCAACCAACGCGGCCCCGTCACACTTAATTTTGGAATAAAACCCAAGAAGGTAGAAGAATGCAATCTCCTCGAACGGCGCGGTAAAAAAATTAAATTAAACGGAGACACAATCGATTTCTATATCAAACCGTACGAACTCCGCACGTTTAAGGTCTGGTTTTAAGGAAGGAGAGTTAAGTGATTGGGTATATATCCAAGAAACGGATACTGCCTTGAGCGTCATTGATTAATAGTTGTTTCGCATCGGGAGAAAAATCAATACACCTGATTCCAGGAGCGTTTTGTTCACTATTGGGGGCATCAATGATTTGCTGAAATAGCTGAAATCGAAGTCCCATTGTGAAGATAGGTCTGAGTTGAGCGATTTCAACGCTCCCTAGTTTTTTCATCGTCTCTAATTCCCAAAGCGTTACCGATCCATCACTCTGTACTACCGCAATGTATTTTGCATTGGGCGACAATGCAATGCCTTGATAAGTCCCTGGTATACGGCTAGGAATATCATAACTCACGTCATTCTCAATATCCATAATTTGAAGATATCCCATAGCATTACAAAACAAAACGGACTTTTCATCGGGTAAGACCATGATGGATTTTAACAGCGCATTTTTATTCTTGATTCTGCGGATGACAGCGCCTTTGCTGAAATCCCATAAGTCTATGTCGACACTATCCTTAGGATTGACTGCAAACCAGTTTTGGGTAGTATCGAATACGGTTTCATGAATCGCGTTCAACAATCGTCCCTGGATTTTGGTGATTATTCGCCCCGTTCCGATTTCCCATAGCGTGAGTGTCCCCTTTTGGTCATCACCGATTATTGTCGAGCCATCCTTAGAAAAAATGGCCTGAGATAAAGATGATGAGTGTCCTTTAAACGTTTGGATTTTTTCTCCCAAATGGACATCCCAAACATTGCAGACATTTTTTAACGCATGATTTCCGATCACAAGATCCTGCTGATCTGTATCCATGAGTTGTGTGAGGAGCCATCGGCCATCGGATGAGTAGGCGGTTGTGAGTTGTGTATCAGCCTTTTTTAGAGGTGGATTTCGCATTGTCCGGCCAGTTTTAAAATCAAAAATATATGTATCGCCAAATGAGGTTCCGCTTAATATGCGGCGGCCATCGGGCAGGAACATAGAATAATTCGTAATCTCTGAAGAGAGCGGTAAAGAACGAATGATCGCGCCTGTTTTAAAATCTCGAAAAGTAAACGATTTCGTTCTATTATTAAATACAACGATTTGCTGACCATCGGGTGAAAATGCAGAAAATGCGGCCTGTCCGTTTTCATTCTCAAAAGCGCGGATGCGCATACCCGATTTTGCATCCCATAAATGGATTTTATTCCAAGCGGACAATACATATTGTCCATCCGGTGAAAGCACAGCATTCCAATATCCACTTTGGTCCAGATGATTGAATGAGGAGGTTTGTAAAAACGTTTCCCGTTCAATCTCACACCGATCTTCCAAAAGATTTACATCCCAAATAACGATTGGTTGAGTCAAATTCAAGGAACAATGTGATAAAATTCTTTTTCCATTAGAAGAGAACAACGCTAAAGGTTTCATTGCAAAGGGTGTTCGCCAAATAAGGCTAGGGTTTCCCTTCTTCGACAGAAGTAGCCGATTCTCTTTAATATCCCATAATTTGCTGCCAAGTGAACTGCCAACAAGAATGCGCCGGCTATCCGGTGAGAATGAGAGTGAGGAGATTTTGGTAAACAGTGTGATGAATCGCCCGATTCTTTCAGCCGTACGTGTATCCCATATTTTAACTATCCCATAGTTATCGCCAGTAGCTACTTGATTTCCGTCTGGAGATAAAGCGGTAATTATACCTGATGTAGTATGTTGAGCGCGTATATGAAGGAGTATTTTTTCATTTTTCAAATCCCATAGAGTCAGAGAGCCTTTATGATTTCCTTGGGCCAGCCACTGACCGTCCAAAGAAAACTCTACCGATACAGGAATTTCATTCGCGTTACGCAGCCATTGCGACAGAGCAGGCCGTTCTCCCGTAATATCCCATATAAACACACCTAAAGAATTGACTGTGGCGATACGCTTCCAATCGTGTGAAAATGCGAATGTCAAGACCGGTCCCAAGCTAAGAATGGATTCATCCGAATTGTCATGATGAGAAGACTTAGGCGAATGAATAACAGAGAGCGCGCTCCTGTCGAGTTCTACTTCCCCAAAGACCGGTGGATTAACGACTAAGGCAGGCTTTTCATTCTCCAATAGGGAGTATGCCAATAAGAAAAGAACGATCAATAATACAATCACCGCGGCAGAGCCAGCGATAAAAAACGTACGTGGATTCAATCTCCGCCGAAAGAGAAGACGATATAATTTTCTCATCGCGTAAACCTCCTTACTCAAAATGCGCTTTAAGTTACAAATGGTTAATAACAACTATATTGCATCGAACAGATCCATACTTTCAAGGTCTGGTTTTAAGGGGTGGGAGTAGAATTCGGCGCCAGGTGATTGGATACATTCCAAAGTCGAATGCATCCATTGGGATCGCTGGTTAAAACCTGTCTTCCATCCGAAGAAACCGCGGCGCAATAGGCAATTGAAACAGTGGGGGGAGTGCGGCCAATAATTTTCATCGTTTCATAATTTAAGAGAGTCAATCGGCCATCCTTCCCTTTGGCCGCCGCATAGTTTTGATTGGGTGATATTGCGATGGTTTTCAAGGGATTTTTGTTACCGAATGTAATCTCTCGTGTGGCGCCGCTCACAATTGCGGTTATTTGAAGGCGATCCTTTTCATTCACGGCTGCAATGGACTCTCCATCAGGAGTAAAAAAGATATGATGCATGAATCCATATTGTTGCTGTAATATACGAATTAAAGCGCCCGCTTGGATATCCCATAATTCCACGTCGCCGGATCGCGCCGAGTGGATCGCGATCCATTGTTCATTGGGAGATAGCGCTAAACGATTTGCGGAACTCAATTGTCTGCACACAAACGAGACCGCGCCTTTTCCGGTTTGAAGATCCCATATCACAATCGCATTCTTCTGGTCTACACCGATCACTTTCGAGCCATCTTTTGAGAAAACGCCGTGATTCAAGGGGATTGTATGCCCTTTTAACGTCTGTACTTTTTCTCCCGATTGGACATCCCAAATCGTGAAGATCGAATGGCGCGCGTTATTTTTCAAAGACAATGATTGCGTGAGAAGCCATTGTTTATCGGAAGAATAGGCGATCGTATGCTGCGTTTCTTTCGTTTTAAGAGATGGGGTTTGCGCGCATCGGCCAGACTCTACATCCCAGATAAACGTTTGACCACCTACCATTGTTCCACTCAAGATATGCCGGCCGTCCGGCAGAAAATACGTACGCCCCGCTGTACTATAATAAAGGTTAAAAGAGCGGATCACCTTTCCTGTTTCCAACTCTCTAAATGTAAATAAATTCGTTCGAGAATCAAACGTAAGATACTGCTGACCATCCGGGGAACAAGCCGCGTAGTCAATCAGAAAATTGTCTTTTTCTAAAACACGGAGACGCGCCCCTGTCTCCGCATCCCATAACTCCGTGTCTTCCCATGTAGTTAAAATGGATATGCCATCCGGTGAAAACGAGGCGTTATGAAACCAAAAATTTTCCGTTCGGCCAATGGAGGCGAGTTGCAAGCATGTTTCCCGTTCAATTTCACACGTTTCATCGAACGCATTCACATCCCACACAACAATGGGTTGAGTCGACTCGATAACATGCCGCGAGAGAATCCGCTTGCCATTCGGCGAAAATATCGCCGTCGGCGGTATTAGAAAATGCATATTCCCAAGTCCCTTTGCCTGTTTGGAAAAAATCAACGCTTCCTTCTCTATATCCCAAACATTGAGGGAATTGGTTGCGGCGCTGTCTGTTAGAAGATGGCGCCCATCCGGGCTGAAGGAAATTGCTGTTATCCGGCCAGAATCATCACTAAATCGACCGATTCTCTTCGCCGTCCGTACATCCCAAATCTTAACCAATCCATTCATATCTCCCGTGGCAAGCCGGGCGCCATCGGAAGAAAAATCCAATCTCGTTATGGCGGCGCCTAGATGCGCGTTAATATGAAAGAGTGTTTTGCCGCTTACAACATCCCAAAGCGTCAGGGAGCCTTCATTATTTCCTTGCGCCAGCAGTTTCCCATCAGGAGAGAACGTCAGTGATTTTGGGGCTTCGTTCTGATTCTGAAACCATTTCAATAACGCAGGCTGTTCTCCTGTGATATCCCATAGAAAAACACCCATATCACATCCCGTTGCGAGACGTTTCCAATCAGGGGAAAGAACAAGTGTTTCGATCTTGCCAAAACCAAGGATGGTCTCGCCTGAATCGCCTCGTATAGGATACTCAATACGATCAATAATCGAGAGTTCACGATGATCGATTTCCACCTCCGAATTGGCCCGAGAAGAAACAACCAGGTTCGCCGCCTTTTTTTTCGATTGCACGATCGTCATCAAGGCAAGAAGAATCAAAACAACGATCACAGCAATCATAACACCAGTCATAAACATTCGCGGATCGAGTCTTCGTTTAAACATGAGATTGTAGAATTTTCGCATGGATTATTCCCCTTTACCGCTTGGTTTCAACCATCGAAATTGTGCTGGTTATTAAATGATCGGACACAGTAAAAACTCGTATCAATCCGCTGGAGCAACTAATTAACAGCTGTTTTCCATCCGGAGAGAAATCGATCGTCATGGGAAACCTCGTGTTATGGCGGAAATAGCCGGTCATATTCATCGTTTCCAAATCCCAAAACGTTATGCGCCCATCCGATCCAGCGATAGCGAGAGATTCGCAGTCAGGAGATACCGCCATACAATTCTTGCGTTGTTTATTGATACAAGGAATCGCGCGCACGGAGCCACTCTCGATATCGGCAATTTGTATAAATTCCAGGCCTTTACTGGTAATAATGGATTTCTCATCAGGGGTGAAAAGAATGGGTGGAAACAACCCTTCTGGATGCGGCAATGAACGGAGTGAGGCGCCGGTTTGGAGATCCCATAAATCCACGGATTTGGATTGCTTTGACAGAACGGCGAGTTTTGTTTGATCGGGTGACAACGCGGCGCCAAAATACGCATACGCTTGGTTTTCCTGAACCGAAAACGTCATTTCTCCTGTTTCAATATCCCATACGGTGATATCGCCTTCTCCACCAACACCGGCCAATTTAGAATTATTATCAAAAAAAACGCAGGAATACAAAAACGATTGATGCCCTTTCAAGGTCAGAATCTTCTCTCCCGATTGGACATCCCATAAATAGCAAACCGCCTTATATTCTACATTCTCTTTTCTTCCAGGTTGCGTAAGAAGCCATTGGCCACCGGTTGAATACCCAATCGTGAGCTGTGTTTCCTCGGTCTTCAGTGAAGGCGCTTGCTCACTCCGGCCGGTCTCTAAATCCCAGATCCATGTTTCTCCATAACTTGTTCCACTTAAGACATGTTGACCGTCCGGTTGAAAATACGTATACGGCGTGGCGTAGGAATGAAGGTGAAATTTTCGAACCACGTTCCCCGTATCCACCGCTCTAAATTGAAAGAAATTCTGGTGGGGATGAAACGTAACGAATTGGCGGCCATCCATAGAAAAAGACACATAGGCGATCGAATAGCCATCATCCTGATACGCGCGGATTCGTTCTCCGGTTTCCACATTCCATAACTCAGCCTTATTCACACCGCTTAACAATTGCTTTCCATCCGGCGAGAATGCGATCCGTTGAAATAGGTTCAACCACATTGGACTGGTTATTGAGAGCCGCATCTTTTGTTCCTGCTTAATCTCACAACGGTCTTCGGATAGATCCACATCCCATAAAACGTAGGGTTGAGTCGCGTTGGAGGGACAGAGAGCAATAATCCGCCTCCCATCGGGAGAGAACATCGCGGATGGTCTTAATAAGTTAAGATTATTAGAGAAGTAACGCGCAGATTCCTCCCCCTTCGATAGAATCAACTCATTCGTTTGAATTGCCCGGATGGTGAGTGAATCGTTTTGTTCACTGCCCGCAAGAAGATATTGACCATCTGGAGTATAAGAGAGGGCGGTTATCGCCTTATGCCCATCGCTGAACCGCTCAATGATCTTCCCCGTTTCTGTATTCCAAAGTTTAACGATTCCGGTACGATCACCTGTGGCAAGCTGAGTTCCATCAGGTGAAAAAACGGTTCGTGTAATGAAGTTAAATAAATGAGCGCGAATGTGAAAGAGGATTTTCCCGCTTTCGATTTCCCAAAGCGTCATAGAGCCTTTCTCATTCCCTTGGACAAGTCGCTGACCATCCGGCGAAAAAGCGAGAGATTCAGGGATGTCGTTTTGATTTTTAAACCATTTCAATACAGAGGGTGGATCTTCCGCTAAATCCCAAACGAACACGCCCATGCTATTGCCAGTAGCAGCGCGTTTCCAATCAGGAGAAATGACGAACGCTTTGATACTCCCTAAACCAAGAATAGTCTCCCCCGCGGCGCCACGTATAGGATACTCGATCGAATCAATCACGGAGAGTTCACTTTGATCGATATCCCTTCCCATTCTAAGAGGAGGATACACTTCCAAAGGCGCCGGCCGCTTGTTCGCTTTCGTCAGCGTCAATACAATCAGAAAAATAAAAATAAGAATGGAAGCGGCGCCTAATCCATTCAAAAACGATCGCGGATCGAGTCTCCGCCGGAATAAGAGATGAAAGAATGTGCGCATGAATATTCCCCCCAAATCGCTCGTTTATTGTTTCATATTTACAAGTGTCGAAACAGGCTTCGGCGCGAAGGCGCCGGGCGCCTCCCAAATTCGTATACATCCATCGGTGCAACTGGCTAAAATCTGTTTTCCCTCTGGAGAAATATCGATATACCGGATTTGAGGTGTCATAGAGACCCCTTCGTCAAAACTTGGCCAGATTCTTGACGGCTCGTTCGTCAATGGAACGGATTCGCGTTGTTTGAGTTTAACGCTTCCCACCTCTTGTTTTCTCTCTAAATCCCAGAGCGTCAAGCGGTTGGTTTCATTGGCGAATACCAGATACTTAAAATCGGGGGTAAACTTAAATCCAATTTTCCCGCAGGGAATCTCGTGAGTTTCTCCACTCTCGATCTCAATCATCTGAAGATGTCCCTTAGTATTGCCGGTTAATATAGAATTCCCATCAGAGGAAAAATGAACAGGATAAAACAATTTCAACGGACACTCTAAAGTTTGAATAATGACCCCGATTTGGATATCCCATAAATCTATCGTATTGGATTGTGACGCATAGACAGCGATCCATTTATCATCTGAACCCAAGACGAAATAATGAATCGAACTCCAATGCTCCACCTCAATCGTTGTTGTGATCTTTCCTGTCTGAACATCCCATACATGGATCAAACCATCACTCGTGGAGCCGATCACTTTGGAACCGTCTTTGGAGAGAACGATGGATCTCAAGAGATCCTGCGTTCGTATCGTCTGCAGCATCTCTCCCGTTCGGACATCCCATACATGATAGATTGGTTGATGCCCCAAATGATGCCTGTACTGCTTGGGCGCGGTATTACTATACATTACATGAATATCTCCAACCCCCATCACTTGCGTTAGAAGCCGTTGTCCATCCGATGAATAGGCGATCGAACGATATTTTTCATTGATTTGAAGAGAAGGATTTTGAATTCGTTTGCCCGTATTCAGATCCCAGATATACGTTTCTGCGTTCACGGATTCACTCAAGATATGTTGCCCGTCCGGCAAAAAGAAAGCGCGGTTTGAAATACTGGAATGAAGATAAAAGGAACGAGTCACCGCGCCTGTTTCCACCGTTCTAAATTTAAACAAATTCGATTGGGAATGAAACGTGAGAAACTCCAGGCCGTCCGGGGAATAAGCCGCATAATCGATCTGTCCACTATCTTCCGGATAAGTCCGGATGAGAGCGCCTGTTTCCGCATTCCACAACTGAGCAGTGTCTCGCGCGATTAGAATCTGTTTCCCATCCGGTGAAAACGACGCGTTTTGATACTGGGCGGATACGTCCTTTTCGGAGACGAGAAAATGCAAATTGGTTTCACGCTTGATTTCACATTTGTCTTCGAACAGATTCACATCCCATATCACAATCGGTTGAGTCGCGCTATTCGAACAACGGGAAAGAATCCGGCTGCCATCGGGAGAAAACATAGCTAAAGGCGTCAATAAATTGAAATTCATATTGTAAATAAATGGATGACTCTGTTTCGATAGAATCATCCGATTGCTTTTTAATTCCCAAATGGTAATGGAATTCACGCGGGCATTGCTGGCTAAAAGATATTGACCATCGGGAGAAAAGGAAATCACCGTGCACTCTCCATAACGATGGAGAAAGCGTCTTGTTCTTTCTCCTGTCCGCATATCCCAAGTCTTAACATGACCGAGTTCATTTCCCGTGGCCAGCTGATTTCCATCCGGAGAAAACGCGAGTCCTGTAATGAAATGGCCAGATTGCGCGCGGATGTGCAAAAGCGCTTCTCCACTTCCCACATACCAAATCGTCAATGAGCCGTCGTGATTTCCCTGCGCCAGCCGCTTGCCATCGGGGGAAAAAGCCAGCGATCGGCAAAGCCCCTTCTCATTTCGGAACCATTTCAACAGTGTGGGCTGTTCCTGCGTGATGTCCCATAAGAACACGCCTAAATCGCTGGCTGTGGCTAGATAGTTCCAATCGGGAGACAAGGAAAACACCGAGAGCGCGCCTAATCCTAGAAGAATCTCCCCCGAATTACCGCGCAAGGGATATCCTGCTGGATCGGTAACCGAGAGTTCGCTCCGATCGAGTTCTTGTTCTCCAAAAACCGGCGGATTCACGACCAATTTTGTCTTCTTATTTTTCACTTGCGAATATGTCAGCACAATTAGAAGAACAAATAAAATGGTTACAGCGATCCCAGCAATGATATAAATCGTCCGTGGATTCAATCTCCGCCGGAAAAAGAGATGATAGAATGTACGCATGAATTCCCCCTATACAGCGCGTTTATTGTTTGATGTTTAAAAAGCATAACGATCAAGGTTTGGTTTGAATCAATGGAGCAGGAGTAGGCTCCGGTTCGAAAGCAGTGGGAACATCCAAGATTCGAATGGCTCCTTCAGCGCCGGTGAACAGAATTTGTTTGCCATCTGGAGAGAAATCGACACATTTGATTTGAACAGGATTGCGGGGGAATCCGCTCACGTCTCGCCAGCCACTTGGCTGCATCCCCATCATCGGTCCGGATGGAATTTTATAAATTTCAATACTTCCCACCTTTTTCATGGTCTCCAATTCCCAAAGCGTCACTTGGTTATAGGCGTCAGACACCGCAAGATATTTTGAATCGGGCGATAATGCGATAGCGCTTGTGAATCTTGTCTTTGCGCTGGGAATCTCGTATTTGACGCCGTTTAACATATCCGTGATCTGAAGATACCCCATCGCATTCAGGCCAAGAACGGATCTTTCATCTGGGAATACCATGATCGGAGATAACACACCATGTGTATTCTCAATCGTCATAATCAAGACGCCCGGTTGGATATCCCATTGAGCAATATCGTTGGAATTATCGGGGACAACTGCGATCCACTCTTGACCGGTTGACGCTAAAGAGCCCTGAATCTTATTTAATAGTCTCCCCCGAAGGGTAGTAATGAGTTCCCCCGTCTCGATATCCCATATGAAAATAGTATTATCCTTATCAGCGCCAACGGCTTTCGAGCCGTCGTTTGAGAAATAGGCTTTTTCCAATATGGATGAATACCCTTTAAGCATTTGAACTCTCTCCCCGGTCCGTGTATCCCATACATGAAAGACAGGATCGGATTCCATATTATTGTTCGCAATGGATTGTGATAGCAGCCGCTGTCCATCGGAAGAATAGGCGATTGTCAATTGCCAATCCGAAGATTGAAGAAAGGGAAATTGTATCGTCCGGCCAGACGCTAAATCCATAATGTACGTTTCACCCGTATCCGCGCCAGCTAAAATATGTTGGCCGTCCGGCAGAAATTGACTCCAATGCGTAGGACGGGTATGAAGTGGGAAGGAGCGTATGACCTCTCCCGTATCCAAATTTCCGAATGTGAATACATTGATAAATGTAAATAGATTTATATAGAAATTGAATGTTACAAACTCCCTGCCATTCGGAGAACAAGCGGCATAGATAATCCGGCCCTGAGTTTTTTTATAATCCCGGATACGCTCACCAGTTTCCGCGTCCCATAATGTAATTTTGTTATCTGAGGTCAAAACATACTTTCCATCCGCCGTAAATGAAGCATTCATAAACTGGATTGATCGATCTGAAGGTATCTTTAAGTACGTTTCCCGTCCAATCTCACCATGGTTATTAGATAGGTTTACATCCCACAAAATAATGGGTTGCTCCAGGATAGAAGAACAGCGCGAGAGAATCCGTCTTCCATTTGGAGAAAACATCGCGGATGGCGTCACACAATTTTCAGATCGCTCATAAAATGAGTTGTCACTCCGCTTGGAGAGAATCAATCGTTTCGTTTTCATGTCCCAAACGGTAAGATAATTGATTTTGTTGCTGGCCGCTAGAAGATATTGACCGTCTGGAGTAAAAGAAAACGCTGAGATACTGCTATGCCCCTTACTAAATCGCCCGATTCTCTTCCCAGTCTCCGTTTCCCAAATCTTAATCCGTCCCAAAATATCGCCTGTAACAAGACAAACGCCATCTGGAGAAAATAACATTTCCGAAATCATGGTTCTTGAATGAACGCGCTTGTGAAAAAGCGCTTCCCCACGTTCCACATCCCAAATAGTCAATGAACCTCGATCATTCCCCTGCGCCAATCGCCGCCCATCCGGCGAAAACGCCAGGGATTGCGCCGTCTCCTTCTGATTCCGGAACCATTTCAATAACACGGGCCGCTGTGGTGTGATATCCCATAAAAACACCCCTAAATCACTGGCTGTGGCGAGCCGCTTCCAATCCGGCGAAAGAGTGAATGTCAAGACCGGCCCTAAGCCGAGAATCGGCTCACCTGAATCTTCTTGTAAAGGAATGTTCGCCGAATGAACAACTGACAACGCGCTCTGATCGAGATCCTTTTCCCCATAGAGTGGTGGATAGACAACGAGGCCTGTTTTTACGTCTTTAAGTTTTGGATATGTAATCACAACAAATACAATAAAAAATACAACGATCGCAACGCCAACAGAAATCATGAACGTTCGCGGTTTGAGTCTTCGTCTAAAAATGTGATAGTAGAGTTTACGCATCGAGTCTTTTCCCCCACGCCTAAGAGCATTTAATGATTAACGTTTAAAAGAGAGAATTGTATCGGTGAATCTGTCGCTTATGGTTTAAGAATAGGGGTGGGAGTGGGTATGGGCATAAGGTTTGTAAATAGATTCCAAATTCGAATACTGCCATCGGCGCCGCTGATTAACAGCTGCTTTCCATCTGGAGAAAAATCAATTGCTAGAATGACAGAAACATTTGAGTGAAAATAACCGATCATCTTCAACGTCTCTAAATCGAGAATCGACACGCGCCCGTCTTCACCAGCGGCCGCGTAATACTTTCCATCGGGCGAAACCGCGCAGCATTTCAAAAATCCCGTTATTGCGTTCGGAATTTGGCGGCTCTTAGTGCTCTCGATATCTGTAAATTTGAAGAGTTTTCCTGCCATCAACGGATAAAATTGATTTCCCATCGGGTGTAATAGCAATAGGATGAAATATATTTTGATTTTGTATTAATTGAATCAATTCTCCGGTTTCGATATTCCACAATGTTAGAGTATCCGATAGCATCGACTGCGTTATTATCGTATCTGGAATGGGAGATTGAAGAATTCCGTAAATCGGATTCTGTTGTTTCTCCTCCATGGACACGCTCACTTCTCCCGTCTTGATATCCCAGACAGAGATTTGTCCTTTTTCCACGCCGATGACTTTGGATTTATCATTCGTAAATACTGGATGATTCACATTTCCCTTTAATGTCAGTATTTTCTCTCCCGATTGAATATCCCATATATAACGTTCTTCCTTGGTTGTGGAATTTGGATTTCTACGAGGACGGGTGAGAACCCATTGCCTGTCAGGGGAATAATTGACTGGATAATGCCACTCATCCGTTTGTAGAGAACACGATCGAACGCGCCGTCCCTGCTCGATATCCCAGATCTGTGTATCGCCTGATTCACATCCACTTATGACATACCGCCCATCCAGCGTGACAATAGGCAAACGGAGTTGGATTGGAATGCAGGTGGAAAGTACGGATCGTTTTTCCGGTTTCAAATTCCCGGAATTGAAATAAATCCGCTTGAGGATGAAATGTGACGATCTGCTGGCCATCCGGTGAAAACGCCGCGTAGGAGATCAATCCGCGATCGTCCGGAAAATGATGAGTGGGAGCGCCTGTTTCTGCATCCCATAACTCAACGCGATTCCAAGCGGTTAGAACGTGTTTTCCATCCGGTGAAAAGGAAGCGTTAAAAAACCGGAACGATCCACTCACCTCAGAGGGTGAGAACTGCAAATAGATTTCACGGGTAATCTCACTCCCATTTTCGATAAAATTCACATCCCACACAACCAAAGGAAGATCCGGATTATTGGAACATGGTGAGAGAATCCTCGCTCCATCGGGAGAAAACACCGCTGACGGTGAAATTTCATTTTGATCGTGACGGTAAGACAATACATTTTGCCCCTTCTTGGTTAGAAGCAATTGGCTCTTTTCAATCTCCCAAACGGTGAGTGTGTTGGTTTGTAAACTGCCCGTCAATACGTATCGGTCATCCGGATTAAAAACAATGGTTGAGATCCCCCCATGACTTGTATTCAACGTCTCAACCTTTTCTCCCGTTTTTGTATCCCACACTTTCACCAATCCCTGCACATCTCCCGTGACAAGCCGCCTGCCATCCGAGGAGAACGCGAGCGCTGTGATAATCGTGACGAAATGCGCGCGAATGTGAAAGACTGGTTCCCCACTTTCCAAATCCCACAGCGTCAGCGAGCCTTTATTATTCCCCTGCGCCAACAGTTTTCCATCCGGCGAAAACGCAAGCGATCGCGGAACTTCGTTCCGATTCCGAAACCATTGCGTCAGCGTTGGTTCTTCCCCCGTTATATCCCACAAGAAAACACCCATTTCGCTGGCCGTAGCGAGCCGTTTCCAATCGGACGAAAAATCAAACGCCTCGATCTTTCCCAAACCAAGAAGGATCTCCCCCGAATCCCCTCGTAAGGGATACTGAATCGAATCGAGAACAGAAAGTTCACTTGGATCGATATTCGCATCCCGATTCACCGGATTCGAAACAACAAAAGACGCCTGCTTTTCCTTAAACAACATAATCGTCAAAATGAGTACAATAAAAATGATTACTGACGCGATCACAATCAAAAACATAAACACCCGTGGATCAAGTTTTCGCTGAAAAAGAACGTGATAGAATTTTGGCATTGTTTTCCCCTTTTCTTTATTACATTTATAGATGTGGATATGTACTCCGCACGAAAAGAAAAGATGTTATTTTACTCGAATGGCTCAGACAAATCCCAAATTCGAATACTGCCATCCGCGCCGTTGATTAACAACCATTTCCCATCTGGAGAAATATCAATACTTGTAACTTTCATGACTTTATGGGGGAATTGCTTTATCATCTTCATTGTCTCTAAATCGACGATTTTCACTTGACCGTCAATCCCTTCCGTGACATCAACAAAATAGGGGCGATCGGGCGCCGCGGCGAGATGATTATAGAAGGACGTAGACACAAGAGAATCTTGGAGCCGGAGTTTACTGCTGTTTCCACTGGGTATCACGCGCGTAGCGCCGCTCACTATATCTGTCATCAGATAATCTAATTCTCTCGTATTCGAAACAGCGGTTTTTTCATCCCTAGTAAAAAGAATGGGAAGATACAGCCCATCCGGGTAATGCCACGAGCGCAAAAATCGACCTGTTTGGATATCGCATAAGTAAACAGTATCGGATTCAGTCGAGTTGACCGCAATCCAATTTTCATGGGGAAATAGCGAAAAACTATGAATTGATAGATGGTAGTTCTTCTGCATTTGAGCCGTGATTTCTCCCGTAGCAATATCCCAAACGGTGATCAGCCCATTTTCATCACCCGTAATCAACTTCGAACCATCTTTTGAGAAAATGACAGAGATGAAAGGAGAGAAATATTCTTCGATCGTCTGTATTTTTTCTCCTGTTTTGACATCCCAAATACTGCACACGGATATTCCATTGTTATAATGTTCGGCGTACGATTGAGTGAGAATTTTTTTTCTATCCAAAGAATATGCGATTGGCCATTGCATTTCCTCTGTTTGTAGTAAGGGAGTTCGAATCCGCTGATGGGATTCAACATCCCAAATCAACGTATCACCAAAATAACTTCCACTTAAAATACGCTTGCTGTCCGGCATGAAGTAAGTATATGGCGTTGGAGCGGAGTGATATTGAAAAGACCGGATCACTCTGCCCGTTTCCAATTCTCTAAAGGCAAAAAAATTGCTATTGGAATGGACTGTAAGAAACTGTTCTCCATCAGGTGAACAAGCCACATAAGAAATGCTTCCGTTCTCTTCTTGAAATGTGCGGATGAGCTCCCCCGATTTAGCGTCCCATAACACGGCGCAGTCTCCAGCGGTCAAAATCCGCAGGCCATCGGGAGTAAACGTCGCGTTTTGATACTCAGCCGCTTGCGGCTGGTTGGAGGAGAGCCGCGACAGGTATGTTTCACCTAGAATATCACATCGATAGCTCGATAGTATCACATCCCAGAGAACGATCGAGTTAGCCTCACGGGTAGAACAGTGCGAAAGTATCCGCTTTCCATCCGGTGAGAACATCGCGGATGGCGGCGCCACATTTACATTGCTATAAGGATTATTTTTCAATCCTTGTTTGAATAGAATCTTCTTGTTCTTTTTTATATTCCATACGATTAATACATTGGATGTCAGTGAGGACGCTAACAGATATCGGCTATCCGGAGTAAAGGAAATTGATGTGACATCACTATCCATTATAAATTGTTCTATAAGTTCTCCTGTCTCCACTGCCCAAATCTTTACCCGCCCGTATGCATCTCCTGTCGCAAGCGAGGCGCCATCTGGAGAAAACACGATTCGTGAAATGGTTTTGGATACATGCGCGTGAATATGAATGAGCGCCTTCCCGCGTTCAATCTCCCAAAGCGTCAGCGAGCCTTTATCATTTCCCTGCGCCAGCCATTGACCGTTTGGTGAAAACGCCAGCGATTTTGGAACATCAGATGGATTGATAAAACGCTTCAAAATAGTGGGCCGTTCTCCCGTGTTGTCCCATAAAAACACACCCAACTCACATCCCGTGGCAAGCCGATCCCAATTGGATGAAAGAGCGAACGCCGTTATCTGCCCTAAACTGAAAATGGTCTCACCCGGATCATTCGTCGTGAGATACTGCCTTTTCTCTTCGACATAAAGTTCGCTTGGATCGATCACTCTTCCCTTATTGGCTGGAGGATATACAACGAGATCCGACTCCCATTGTTTTAATTTTCCCCCTACAACGATGACGAGAACGATGAAAATCAGAATCAAAGCGATTCCCACACTCGTCATAAACATCCGTGGATCAAGTTTTCGCTTAAAAAGAAGATGGTAGATTTTCGGCATCACATATACCTCAGTTCGTTCAAGGCGCAGGAGCAGGCGCAAGTATGTTAGACAGATTCCAGATTTGTATATTCCCATCCGATCCACTAAGTAAAAGCCGTTTGCCATCTGGAGAAAAATCGAGGGCTTGGACCTCAAGGGCGCTTTGAGGAAAGTTGTATATAAATTGCGTTCCCATTTTCTTCCAGTTGGTCATCCCTGGGTTGGATTGAAGTGGGCCGGTGAGCAGGTCTGTTCCAACATTTATCACTCCTTGCGGCGTCTCCAAATTCAAAAATATCAACCGGCCTCCATATCCACTGCCCACAAGATATTTCCCATCGGGCGATATCGCAGCGGAATTTGAGAACTGATTTCTTCCATATTGGATCTCACGTGATTCTTCATTTTCAATCGAAAAGATTTGTAGATATCTGTCGCCAATGCCGGTCAATATCGATCGCCCATCTGGAAAGAACAAAAGAGGGGAAGACGATCCAGATATGTACTTTGTTGTGCAAATCAATTCACCGGTTTGGATATCCCATATATTCACAATATGCTCTTGTGATCCAGGTTGGTATTTTATTGGTCTAAGTATGACGGCGGCGCTCTCTCCTGTTGGAGATAAGGCGAAAGCCTCTATCGAAAAAGATTTTTTCTCCTGAATAGACTCAATGATCTCACCCGTCTCAGCATCCCATATTGTGATATCCCCATCCACCCCCGCGCCGATCACTTTCGAACCATCTCGCGTCATAACACAGGATCGCAAGTACGATTTATATCCTTTAAACGTCTGGATCTTCTCCCCCGACTGAAGATCCCAAACATAACATTCATTCTTTCGATCCTTAAACAGGACACCAGGTTTCCCTCTAAACTCACTAAGCAGCCTTTGCCGATCAGAGGAATATCCAAACACACGTTGCGGTTCATTTGTTTTAAGTGAATAGGTCTCCGTGACGCGCCCCGATTCCAAATCCCGGATATATGTGACACCGGTATCGCTTCCACACAAGATATGGCGCCCATCGGGCATAAACAAAGTGAATTTCGATGGATTGGAATGCAGTTCGAAGGAGCGGATCACCTTTCCTGTTTCCAACTCTCTAAATGTAAAATCATGTGTCCGCCAATTAAATGTAACAAACTGCCATCCATCCGGTGAAAACGCCACATGAGAATAAGCGCCGTCAAGTTTCGGATACGCGCAGATACGCGCCCCCGTTTCCGCATCCCACAACGAAGCCTGCTCCCAGGCGGTCATCACATACTTGCCATCCGGCGAGAATGAGATGTTTTGGTATTGGATTGGTATGGACTGACCTGTGGCCGATTGGATCAAATGGGTTTCCCGTTCAATCTTACCGTTTGCGTCATTCAAACTTACATCCCACAAAACAAAGGGCTGCGTCGCGCTGGACACGCATTGCGAGAGAATCCGTTTCCCATCTGGCGAGAACAGAGCGGAAGGCGTCATCAAATTGAGATCGTATGGATGAAACGCAAGTTCGCCCCCCCGTTTGGATAGAATCATACGATTCTTTTCCCATTCCCACACAGTCACTGTGTTCCCTTGCGCGCCGCCCACCAGAAGATACCGCCCATCTGGAGTAAACGACAGCGCCGTAATCCCGCCTTCCTGCTCATTAAGCTGACCGATCCTCTTCCCCGTTTCTGTATCCCAAATCTTCACCCGTCCAACAGCGTCACCCGTAACAAGAAGGCTCCCATCAGGAGAAAACACAAGTTTTGTGATGGTCGAGTTAAGATACGCGCGGATATGGAAGAGTATTTCCCCGCTTTCTTGTTCCCATAGCGTCAGAGTTCCTCCATCATTTCCCTGCGCCAGAAGCCGGCTATCCGGTGAAAACGCCAATGCATTGGGTATATCATCCTGATTCCGCAGCCATTTCAATAACCGGGGCGGATCTTCCGTGATATCCCAGATAAAAACGCCCATATTGCAACCCGTAACAAGGCGATCCCAATCGGGAGAAAAAGTGAACGTCAAAATCATTCCCAAGCGGAGAATCGTTCCTTTCGAATCCACTTTGATGGGATACTCCAACGAATCGAGTACGGAAAGTCCACTTCGATCAATGGCCGTTTCCCAAACTGGCGGCGGAGATACAACAACGCCCGGTGGATTTTGTTCTGGTTTAAAAAAAACGATTACGGCGAAAAGTATAAAAACAATGATGAATACAATTCCTGCGCCGGTCATAAACGTCTGCGGAGTAAGTCTTCGCTGGAAAAAAAGATACCGATTTTTACGCATGGTTCATTCCTCCTCATTACATAAACGCGCGATAGTTGATTTATGTTTATTTTGAGAGAATGAATGCGGATGGATTGATCCAGTTATTGATGGATTGTATCTGTCGAGCTGAGGATAAGATGATCGGATAGATTCCAAATTCGAATCGTCCCATCATTGCCGCCGATTAAAAGTAATTTCCCATCCGGCGATAGATCGTAGCTACTAACGTTCGAAACGTTATGGGGAAATTCACCGATTTTTCGATACTTCTCTAAATCCCAAGCTATCACACGGCGATTCGATCCATACATTACTTCTACGAGGATTTTTTGATCGGAGTTTATTCCCGAATGGCGGGGACGAAGCAGCGCACCAATCATATTCCGTATTTCTGTCATTTCGATCTGAATTTCTCGTGTAGTTCCACTTTCTATATCGATAAAATCAAGAGTATTTCTATCATCATAAAAAGAAATAATGGATTTCCCATCGGGAGATAAATTAATTCGTGGAAACATTTCATTAACTGGTCGATCTAATTTTATTGATCGCACAAACTTCCCCGTATGAGTATCCCAAAAATGAATGGTTTCAGATCCGATCGTAATAATAGCGGCAAAATCAGTGATGGAAGATCTAATAATTTCTTGCATGTCCTGATTCGGATTCTCCGTATTAATCTTACCACTACTCCAATCAGTGAGTTGGTCGTGGTTTGAGGTTGTATTTCTACCCGTTTCAAGATCCCATATTGTTACTTCTCCACGTCCTGCGCTGCAAATCAGTTTCGAACCATCTTTTGAGAAAACGCCGTAATACAAACGGGGAGTAATTCCATCCAACGAACATACATTTTCTCCTGTCTCAACATTCCAAACATTACCCACCTTATTGTAAATCCTATATTGTTTATCGTATGACTGCGTAAGGAGCCATTTCCGGTCAGAAGAATAGTTGACCGTCAATTGCCTATTTTTTGTGCTCAAGAATGAGTGGCCTGTGATGCGGCCGGACTCAATATCCCAGAAAATTGTTTCACCGTATTGCGTGCCAGTCATCACGCGCTGGTTATCCGGCATGAAATAGATATAGGGCGAGTTCTTCGAATGAAGATAAAACGAACGGATCACCTCCCCCGTTTCCAGCGCTCTGAATTGAAACAGATTCGCTTGCGGATGATACGTGAAAATTCGCTGACCATCCGGGGAACACGCTAAATACGAGATCGCGCCGCGCTCTTCCTGAATCGAACGGATAGGCGCGCCGGTATGCGCGTCCCATATATCGATCCGTTCCCAAGCGGTCAAAATCATCTGACCATCCGGCGAAAACACAGCGTTCTGAAATTGGATTAATCCATCGGTATCGGTAGCGGATCGCAGCAAATGCGTTTCCCCTTTGATCTCACTCCCATTTTCGAATAGATTCACATCCCACACAACAATCGGTTGAGTCGCTTGAGAGGAACATCTTGAGAGAATCCGCTTGCCATCAGGTGAAAACATCGCGGATGGTGTCTTCACATCAAACGTTTTTGGAAACACTATGTTCTGATACTGCCTGGGTAGAATAAACGTTTCCGGAGACACTAAGCTCTGATACTGCCTGGGTAGAATCAACGCTTCCTTGGCTAAATCCCAAACGGTCATCGTGCTTGAAAGGTCGCTGGTGACCAGGATATAGCGTCCATCCGGAGAAAAAGAGAGCCCGGATATCGCGCTGCTAGTATATCGAAACTTTCCCATCTGGCTGCCCGCGGCTACGTCCCAAATCATCACACATCCCGAACTATCGCCTGTGGCCATCTGTTTTCCATCGGGAGAAAACGCAAGTTGTAAAATAGCGGCGCCAATATTCGCGCGAATGTGAAAGAGCGATTCTCCACTCTCCAACTCCCAAAGAGTCAGGGAACCTTTCGCGTTCCCCTGCGCCAGGCGCCGGCCATCAGGCGAAAACGCAAGCGAACTGGGCACGTCGTTCTCATTCCGGAACCATTTCAAGGGCATGGGATCTTTTCCCGAAATATCCCATACAAATACACCCAAAACGCTCCCCGTAGCGAGGCGCTTCCAATCCGGAGAAAGAGCAAACGCTGAAAGATCCCCCAAACCGAGAAGGATCTCCCCTTCGGAGCCGCGAATGGGATACTCAAGCGTATCCATCACGGAGAGTTCACCTCGATCGATTTCCATCCCCCGTTCCGGTGGATACACAACCAAAGGGGGACGCTCTTTTTTCGTTTTAAACAGTGTTATGCCAACAAGAAGAAAAAAAAGAACGGCTGAAACAACACAAACACCTGTAATGAACGTCCGTGGATCAAGCTTTCGCCGAAAAATATAATAGAAGATTCTACGCATGGATTCCCCCCAAAACTGTTTTCACGCATCTAACAAGAAGAGTATCACAAAAAAAATATCCTATCGATCAAATCTGCGCATTTATTGATGGACTAACACAAGGCAGGCAAGCGTCATTTGCTGATACTATGCGGTATTCATATAATCCTGTGAATCCTGGCCATCCAGATTCAGACGAAAAAAATATCAAGTAATCAGTTGTGAAATTTAGGGGATATTCGTATCAATCAATTTTTTCTTTGCGCCGTTTTTTCACCATCCGGCGGATTTCTTTCAGATCCTCATCGCTCCAGTCTGGATAGTCGATGAAATGTTGAAACATATTCAGTGGATCGCCTTGGAACACATCGTCAATGAAAGACCGCAGCGAACGGGCGCTTTCTTCCTCCCGCGTCAGGACGGGGATGTAAATATAGTTTTTCCCTTTTCGATTGTGTTTCAACCAGCCTTTTTTTTCGAGTTTCTGCATAGAAGAGAGGATCGTGGTATAGGCGAGATCTCGTTTCTTTTTCAACATCTCGCGCACTTCATGAACTGGGCCGCCCCCCATATCCCATAGGATTTCCATAATCTCCCGTTGTAAATCACCGAGTTCCGCAATCGATTTTTTCTTCATCGATTTCCTCCCCCCGCATTTACGTGACCATATTACTACTAACCATAGTATTACATAACATATATAAATTCAAGTTACTCCATTTTAACAGATCGTCAAGCATTAGAAATCTGTTTTAACAGAAAATAAAGATTCGCTACGTATCACTATGAGATGCTTTTTTAGAATACCATTTGAGTCATAATTCCGATATTCTTACTGGACGGATCTTCAAGTCTACAGGGAATTATACTGAGCGCGGGCATAATCTGAGCTTTTCAATCCATATTTAACTTTCAACGGGGCTTGTTTCTGGTAATGAGAAACGCAGATTATGATCGCACAGGGTATATATCAAGCAGCTGGGTAGCAAGGGGAAGGCTTTTTTCTCCCCTTGCATAATTTCCGGAACGTAGCCAGGGCAGAAAAAAGCCTTGCCCTGGGCACCCGCTAATACATTATTCACTAGATGAATCTCATATTCTTCTAAAAAGTTTACATCATCTTCCAATACTCAATCCGCACTATTGTCGCAAGCAATTGACTTTCAGAGCGACAAATCTATACTAAAAAATGGTGAAAATATGAGGAGATCAAACCCATGAGCAATGTTCAGGAATCTCGAATCAATGTACGAATCAAAGGTCCTATGGCCGAATACGTTGAACGGAACATTGGGCCGCAAGGTTTATATGAAAATCAAAGTGAATACATACGCGATTTAATCCGGCACGACATGGAAGATTCTATGTTGAAAGAAATGACCGAAGTTTTGCGTGAAAGTAATTCCGATATTCTTGCTGGACGCATCTTCAAGTCTACAGGAAATTATTACGAAGATAAGAAGATATTTGAAGAAAAAGAAAAGAATGGTTGGGTTTGATCCTTGACTGATTATTACATCACACGGCGTATGTTTCGGCAGCTTCATGAGATTGAAGAAAGATCGGAGCAAAATTTCGGTCATACACAGACCGAAATATACATGGCCAAGATCTATAATGGATTTGAGAACGCAGCCAATAATCCACACTGTGATGAAATCCGATTCGACCGATCAAAACCATTTTTGATGCAACCGGCCGGAGGAAATCATTTTGCCATTTATCATCGTTTTAAGGATTATATTGTAATCGGCGCCATCTTCGGCCAGGAAATGAATATTGAAAAAAAACTATCCAGACTTAAAAGCCGTTTAGCTCGTGAGATCGATGATATGCACAAGGAGATTAATGCGAGAACCGGTGATAAATAAGAATTATAGGACTAAACGCATTCAAACAATATAATTCATGGACAATTAAAACATCCAGGAGATATAAACATATTCCTCTGGATTTCTATGAACAGTTTAGTATCAATCCTTAATCGGCCGCACAACATTCAATCCCATCTGCACATCTCCCATACTCTTATTCTGCACTTGCATCGTTCCAACGAAATGATTGGCCATGATGACGGCGGTTTGCACATCTGGACCGAGGTAGATCTGCTTCTTCGGCCGGACAAAATGGCAGGAAGAGACCTGGACCTCGCCTCCTTCAATCTGAAGAGCGGGCGCGTTTTTATCCTTTTTCGCCGCCCAATCGTCGAAATTACATTGTTGGAACGAAACATATCCCTGACCGCGGATCAACGCGCATTGATGCGCCGGTCCCCAGAACGAGCAGTTATTCAATTGAACAACACCTCGAAACGACTCGGTGGTGACGAGTTCCGTTGGATCGTCTCCTCCGTTGAATGTGACGAATTCACCGTTGGTAATTAGAAGTCCGGGCGGTTGTGTCGCTTCAACCCATAGGCCGTACCGCCCCCCATCGGCGCCGATGCCCAGGAAATTCCCGTTACAGGCGCCATTTTCTGTTTTAATGAATTTATAACATTTATCAAAACCAAACGCGAAGGTGTTGAGCACGTATTCCCAATCCGTTCTGCCGAAGATGAAGCATTCCGTATGCGCGTTGAGATAGTCGATCAACGCGCCCATGTTTTTGATTTTCCGATCACCAGGAACGGCGGAACGGGCCCAATAATGAGGATTGAAGTGAACGTTTTCAATCCGTCCGATATCCGTACAGTTGTTGATGTAAATCCCGCGCCGCAACACCGTTCCAAAGACATTGCGGATCAGATGTAATTCATGATGGCGGGAACCGAAGTCGATTCCCTGGTACGCGTTCACAAGGGTAATATCGAGAACCGTGCCATGCATGCCGCCTTTTGTCTGAATCGCCCAGGGATATGGGACAATGTCCGGAAACCGCTGTTCAGGATAATAAATCGTTAATCCCTGCACAGTCGAACTGGGGGAAAGTTGGATCAATCCCGGCCCGTCTTCTTCCCCCCGATGTCCGATGGCGTGTATAACTGTGCCCCAGATTTGATCGGAGTGATGCGGCGCCTGCCAAACGCCCCGCAACGTTACACCCGATGGAATGACAATGGATCCTTCAATACGGTACGTCCCGGCGGGAAGACACACTTCCCCTCCACCCGCTTTCCCCGCTTCGTCCAACGCCTTTTGGATGGAAGGTCCGTCATCGGTTTTTCCATCGCCTTTTGCGCCAAAATCCGCCGCGTTCCAAGACATGGCGGATGCAGGATGCCCAACGACGCAAACCATCGCTGCCACGGCCAAACAAATCATCGATACTCTCATTCGTCAATCTCCTTTCGTCCCGTTCCTTGATATTTTTCTCGATCACGGGATACTCTTCCTATCATGCCGGATGAATCCATACAACAATTCGATCCCGCGCGGGATGGGAACGATCTGCCATCCCGTATTATTTCTTGTGATAAGGTCTCTATGCAAGAGGAAGGCCGTGTCCTTACGCTTTTTCTTTCCAGCAAAACCACTCTCAATGAGCAGGAAATCGGTCGAATCTTAATTGTAAGCGGTAAATGTCACAGTCAGGGAAAGCGCTGTATTCTGCGCTGCTCCAAATTAGTGGCGGAGCAGCTGACCGCGTTGGGATTGCATCGAATCCTCTGGCTGGAATAGCAAGTAGACGCACTGTATGAATTCACCTGCCATCCATTTGGAAAAGAAAATAGAAAGAAATATTTTAAACGTGCGCTTCGTATAAATATAGAGATTTTTTTATTTGCGATGGGTGAAGATTGAACAATGAAAGAATGGCTTTATAAAGTTGGACGGATATCATTAGGGGTAATTCTTCTAATAATCGGCGTCATCGGGGGATTCATTCCGATTCTGCAGGGATGGATATTCGTATTTTTGGGATTGAGCGTTC
>CAXXSM010000003.1:0-42116 GCA_963663405.2 bacterium
CGCGCCACGTTCCCCGCCGGGACTGTAACCGGTTCGCCGAAGATTCGCGCGATGGAGATCATCGAAGATCTCGAAACCACCCGGCGCGGCCCTTACGCGGGCGCTGTGGGCTGGTTCGGATTGACGGGTGACTTGGATTTCTGCATCACTCTGCGCACCATCATCGTCTCAGGCACGAAAGCCTACATCCAAGCGGGCGCGGGGATCGTCGCCGACTCAGACCGGCGCCTGGAACATAAAGAATGTATGAATAAAAGCCGCGCCATGCTTCGCGCGATCGAAATCGCGGAGTGTTCGAAGGAATAATCATGTTACTGGTCATCGACAACTACGATTCGTTTACCTATAACTTAGTACAATACTTGGGAGAGCTCGGCTCCGGAATGGAGATTTACCGGAACGACGCTATCACAATAGCCAAGATGAAGCGGAAAAAACCGGACGGAATCATCATCTCACCCGGACCGGGAACGCCGGACGATGGAGGAATCTCCCTCGAAACGATCGAAAAGTTTCATAAAAGCACCCCGATTCTCGGCGTCTGCCTGGGCCATCAATGCATCGGCCAATACTTCGGCGGCGTAGTCAAACGCGCGGATCGCCTCATGCACGGCAAAACGTCCCTGATCTATCACGATGGGAAAGACCTGTTCAAAAACCTGGACAATCCTTTTGAAGCCACCCGCTATCATTCCCTTCTTGTAGAAAAAGACACGCTCCCCAATGTTTTCGAAACCACCGCCCACACGGACCAAAACGAAATCATGGGCCTCAAACACAAAAAATACCCCACCTACGGAGTCCAATTCCACCCCGAATCCATCCTCACAACGGAAGGAAAACACCTGTTATCAAACTTTCTGAAACTGATTGAGAAGAAGAAATAAAATTTAAGATAGTAATATTTTGAAAATCAGAACAATTTTACGTGGATTTTATTCGAACTTTTTTTCTAAGTGACATAATCTTCAACCTTCTGTGATTTGTCTTTATCTTTTGGCGGTTTTGTTTCAAGAAAAAATTGGTTTGTTTATTCGAAGTCAAAGAAAATTGAGATTGGTATTTTGTTTTTTGATTTTCGATCCATTCTTTGCCGCCTTTCAAAATAAATGTGGGCTTATAGAGCGAAAGCAATTCATATAAACTTATGTACTTTATTTCAAAATGCTCACAAATATTTGGAATTTTCACTTTAGATCCGTATGGTTTTTTTTCTTGTTCTAAATTGTTTTTTTTCTCAAAAGTCACTACTACAGAACTATCCGCTTTTGCCTGAGCCAAAAGCATGGGATCGGCTCCTTTAGAAAATTGCATACTTCTTTCGGGCTTGTAATTAGTTTCAACGTAATCTGATATTAATCCTAACTGTTCAAGAACTTCAGAAATTGGTTCTATAAATACATTGTGTTTATTTACCTTTTGGCACCAATTTGACAAATCGTCTTCCTGTTTACGCAGCTCTTCATAAATGGCCGATACACTATAATAAGGTTCTATCAAATAATCTTTGCTCAAGAAACTCCCAAAATGCAGGAACTATTGCGAAAGGGTAAAATTGGTTTTTGGGTTGGATGAATACATTTGCATCTAGGCAATATCGGTCCATATTATTTTCCTATGCCTAGTTCTTCCGCGGCCCTATTTATTGAGGAAGGATTCTTTTTATCGCACAAATCTACAGCATCTCTATATAGCAGTTTTCCTTCATACGTTGCAGACACTAAATGACTTGTAAAAAGGCGGCTGTTTTGAGAGAGGAATACGTTGATCCCTCCACCACCTCCACTTCTTTCTCTGTTTTTTTTCTTTTTGTTTTCCTCTTTTGTTTTGTAATAATTTAACCATTCAATATACTTATCATCGTATTCTTGTTTATTTATAATTTCTAAATCGTATGCCCTTCTTAATACTACTAAATGACTAACCTGAAATTTCAACCTTATCTTTTTAAGATTTTCATCGAGATTTTTATTTCTATCCCATAAATCCAATAAATCGTCATCTGGAACTAAGAATTTAGCGGCAACCGCATTACACAAAATTTCAACATCGTTTGGGTATTTTTTATCCGCTTTGACGCTTGCATTGGAGACCCCCTCCTCGTTTATCCATATATGTGCCAATTCATGAATTAACGTAAATGTTTGCGCCGCTTTATAATCATTGGAATTTATGAATATGAATGGAGCGTATTTATCACACAGCACAAATCCACGAAATTCATCGATGTCGAGTTTTCTCTTCGTATAATCTCTTACATATCCTCTTCTCAAAATTACTACACCCTTGTCTTCACATCTACGAACCAATTTAGTAAAATAGCGATCAAATCCTTTTACTTCCATCCTAAACGCTTCATCAATAGCAAGAGTGTTGGCAATATCTTTTGCTATAACCTCCGGCTTATCATTTTTTGTGAATCTGCCGACAAATCCCAATTCATCATAACCAGACTCAACTAAGTATTCTCTTAGCCATTCTTGTTTTCTAATCGTACTGAATAGAACTTCTTGAAATTCAGTACTGTAATCAGTTACTCCTATACTGCCTACTGTTCTTAAATCCGGTATAGGTAAAGTTTCTTTTGGGGGAGAGGATAAAAATAAATAACCATATGGAATTAACAAAGCTTCCGCTAAACTATGAATCTGTTTGAATGTAGGTAATTTATTGCCTCTTATCCAATCTTCAATGGTATTTGGCTTTACATTTATATGATCGGCCACGGCATCCATTGTCAGGGAATTTTTAGCGATCGCCCATTCTACAATATTTCGATTTATGTATGCTTGTGTATTCATTTCTCTTCGCTTTGTGAAACACGATACATTAATCGTTTTTCCTTAATTTATAATACAATATTTCTCCAGAGAATTCCTATTTACTTATCATATATTATATCACGAGTGTATTGATTCTCTTCTATTTTCTGACCTATTGTCATGCTATCCTTGCTCCTTTACTTCTAAATTATCGAGAAGAAGAGATGAGATAGCATTAATCCACTTCATACCCCAATTCCCCCATACACTCCTTCACCCGTGGATAAATCCGCATCGCGTTTTTGTAGTAGATCTTCTCCAATACATCCCGTGGCAGCGCGAGGCCTTGGATTTCGTCTTGACTGAAAAAGCTGCCTTGAACCACCGCATCGGTTTCGAGAATTTGGAAAGTCCGGAAGTAGCGCTGGGCGTATTGTTTTGTCTGTTCCTCATTCTGCCATTTTCCAACATCCGTGCCATAGAGGATACGATCGGCGTATTCGATCATGAATGAACGGAGGTTATCACGGTTTACAAGGTTGTAATATTGAAATGTCGCCGCCAGGTCGACATTGAAATTCGGGAATGTCGCCAATGTGTTGCGCAGGTAGTCGATCTGCCCATCCTGGCAAATCGCCCACATGCAATGCGCGCAAACCGCATGAAGGTTCGGATGTCTCTCCAGCACGTGACGCCACGCGATGATCTGTTTCCAATATTCCACCGGATCGGGAAGCCACTCCGTCCGATTTCCCCACGGGCCGCAGGGGTCCGCGATATGGATGGACGCGGCCAGCATCCCGATCTCTTCCATTTTGGAGAAGGTAGGCTCGTGCGCGGGATTGTCGATGTATGGGTATCCTTCTTCTCCCGGTTTCATCATTCGATGTGGAGGTCCGGACCAGATTTTATACCCGATGAATCCACGATCGAGCCATTGCTGCAACTCGTCCGGTGGATATTTCAAACCGTCGGACGTTCGATAATCCGAGATACAGCAGAGCATGCGTCCCTTGCCCGCTTTCATGATGTCATCAAATTTCGAGACCAGATCACTTCGGCCGCCAAGGTTGATCCAGAAAGCTAAATCCGCTTTATGTGTTTGAATCAAAAGGTCCCGGAGTTCGAGATATTTCGAGATGGCGTCTACATCATCAGTGGCGTGTGTATGAACGTCGATTCGTGGGATATCGGGATATGCCGTTTCGTCCTGGGATTGCGCAGAAAGAATGGCGAAAAGCGAGAAGATAAAAATAAGGGTACAGTTGAGAAATGGTTTTTTCATCATCGATACCTTTCGGCAGGCGAATTGGAAATCTTTTGTTTATTGTTTACGATTTCTTTGCGTTTGTCATGTGGTAGAATGGGATCACGCCAACAACCTGCGGAAAGCGGTTTCAATCTCCGCGTCTTCAAATACGAATCCAGATTGTGTCAATTTATCCGGCGTTACATGGGCGCTGCAGAGAATCGTCTCCTTCGCCAATTCTCCGAATAGCAACCGTGCGGCGAAGGCGGGGAGTGGGAGGAATGCGGGGCGGTGGAGAACTCGTCCCAATGCTTTCGAAAATTCAGTATTCGAACATGGATTGGGTGAGACGGCGTTGACGGGGCCTTCGATGGCAGGCTGGTTCAAGATAAATGAAATTATGCGGACCAGATCATCGATCGTGATCCAGCTGACAATCTGCTTTCCATCGCCGATAGGACCGCCCAGCCCCATCGAAAAAGCGGGAAGCATTTTTTTCAATGCGCCGCCTTCCCGCGCGAGCACAACGCCGATGCGCAAATTGACTACGCGGGTATTCACAGAGCGAAGCGGATCGCAGGCTGCTTCCCAATCCCGCACGACTTCGGCAAGGAAGCCTTCTCCCACTTTTGCGCTTTCATCAAGGCGTTCTTCTCCTCGATGCCCGTAAAATCCAATAGCGGATGCGGCGAGGAAAGTTTCCGGTGGCGCTTCTACATCCGCCAGCGCTTCGCAGAGCAGCCGGGTTCCCTCAACGCGGCTCGTTCGAATGCGATTCTTCTTCTCTTGCGTCCATCGCCCGGCGATATTCTCCCCTGCGAGATGAACGACCGCGTTGAAGCCATTCAATCGCGATGGATCAAGGCTACCCGCAGCGGGATTCCAGACAATCGCTTCCGGCGATGGATCTTGCCGCCGTGTGAGATAACTGACATCCCACCCTTCGTTTCCCAAGAGAGGAAGGAGCCGCGACCCAATAAGGCCGCTGGCTCCTGTGACGAGAATTTTCATGGTATCTACCCGGAACGCTAGATTTCCCACTGCGTTCGTTTTGGAATTGTAAGAAGCCGGTTGGCTTCCTCATCGTTTAAGAAACATTCTTCTTTTGGATCCCACTGCAGTGGCCGTTTAACGCGCTGGGCGATTCCACCCAACAGCAACAGACTGGCGGCGCGGTGCGCTGTTTCGATATCGCAGATGGTTCGCCTCCGCGTTTTGACGCATTCAAGGAAATTGCCGGAATGACTTTCAGTTTTGTAAAGACGCTTCGCGCCGGGGCCGAGTTCTGTTTCTAAAATGCTGGGCGGATCGGAAATGAGATGTTCCCGGTCGACGGCGATTCGCCCTTCCGTTCCAAAGTACCAGCCGCCGCCGGTTTCCCCGATCTTCTCTTCTTTATAAGGCCGCCCATAAACCACTGTGCCATCGGCGTACCGGTAGACCGCTTTCCCGTCATCGTCTATGCCGATCACGACGGGTCCTGTGCGGTCCGCGCCCAGGCTCCACTGCACAATGTCGTAATGATGCTGCCCCCAATTGATCCCACCGAATCCGAATAAGTGCGCGTGAGGATTGCCCTGATAGGGCAGCATCGGCGCGGGACCAAGCCAAAGATCCCAATCAAAGTCTTCCGGAACAGGGACGGTATTTTCAAATGTCTCGGGCCAGATCGCGCCGCCGCCTTCACGATAGGCGTAAATGCTTTTCATCTTTCCAAGACATCCATTCCGGATCAATTCACAGGACCGGTGGAACTTCCCATCGTATTCCGACCGCTGCTGGGTTCCCGCCTGGAAGATGCGGTTGTTTTTCTGGATCGCTTTCACTGCCGCCTGGCTTTCACGGATCGTGACCGCTGTCGGTTTTTCGCAGTAGACATCCTTGCCCGCGTTCGCCGCGTAGACGGTCATTGTGGCGTGCCAATGAATCGGCGTGGCGATCAGCGCCGCGTCGATATCGTTCCGCGCCAGCAGATCGCGGAAATCGCGATACGCTTCACAGGCTTTGTAACTCCCTCCGTTCGCTTGTTTCGTATAAAACTGATTGACCCGGTCGCGGGAACTTTCTCTTTTTTTGCGCCAGACGTCACACACGGCGGGAACGATCACATCTTTTCTCGCAAGGTACCCCCCCGGCAGATAGGTCCAGGCTTCTCCAAAGAGGTGGCCGTTTCCCATAGTCCCCATTCCAATAAATCCCATCGACACCCGCTCACTCGGAGCGGTGGAACCATCTTTCCCCAATGCCGTTGAAGGGATTACCAAAGCCGCCCCCAAGGCGGCGCCGCTGTTTTGAAGGAATGTCCGCCGCGTCAATCGTTTATGATGATTCATTAGTTATTGATCCCCTTTCACCGATTCATATTGATGTTTATCGTTTCATGAAAACTCAATTTTGGATCGCTCTAGTCAATAGTTTTGATTGAGCCTATCGATCTATCCTAAACTGTCGAACAAGTTTCAACTATACTGTAACGCATTCCTCAATCGAGAGATAGATACCTACTACACGAAGGCCGATCGAAAAATGAGTGATATCATATCCGGCGCCTATAGCCGCGTGAATGACGCGTTTAAATCACGTTTGCGGGAGATTTTTACGCCGCAGCGGGTATCTGATGATGAAGTGGATATCCTGACGTACGCGTACGACGCGACCCGGAAAGAATTCCCACCGGAGGTGGTGGTCTGGGCGCAGTCGGCGGTGGAGGTTTCCGCATTGATGAAACTCGCCTGTGAATGTCGCGTGCCTGTCTATCCGCGTGGAGGGGGAACTGGTTTAACCGGGGGGGCGCTCGCGGTGCAAGGTGGTGTGTTACTCTCCTTGGAACGTATGTCCAATATGGAGCCAGTCGATAGAAAGAACTGGCAGGTTACCGCCGAACCGGGAATTCAACTGGCGGCGCTGAAATCAGCGGTTCAGAAAGAAGGCTTTTTCTTCCCCCCCGATCCGTCCAGCGCAAAATCCGCTTCGTTGGGTGGCTGTCTCGCCGAATGCGCTGGAGGTTTGAACTGCGTTAAATACGGTACGACCAAAGATTGGGTGATGAAAGTCGAAGCCGTCACGCCAACGGGGGATATTATCAATCTCGGTTCAAAAGCGCGGAAAAGCGTAACGGGATTCAACCTACTCCCCCTGCTGATTGGCTCGGAAGGAACACTGGCGGTGATTACTAAAGCCACGCTGCGCCTGATCCCCAATCCAACCGAACGCGCCACATTTATCGCGCTGTTCGACTCGGTTTCCGAATCCGCCAACGCGGTGCAGGCGATGCTCTACAGCGGCGTCACTCCCTGCGCGCTGGAGATGATCGACCGCGTCAGTCTCGAAGCCGCCAACAAACATGTTCAAGATGGAAACATGCCTGTAGTCGAAGCGCTGCTCCTTGTAGAGACGGATGGACGCGATCGAGAGACCGTTTTTGATGATCTCCGAGTCCTGATGGAGATATGCCGGCAGGAGGGCGCAACAGAAATTCAAGAAGCTCATTCGGATGAAGAACGGCTGAAACTCTGGGGAATCCGGAAAAGCCTAAGCCCCGCGATGTACGCTATGGCGCCCCTGAAAACAAACGAGGATATCTCTGTCCCGATCTCTGAATATCCCGCCATGCTGGAGAAAGCGTATCAGATCGCGAAGAAATATGACGTGCTTACTCTCTGTTTTGGACACGTGGGAGACGGAAACATTCACGTCAATTTCATGTCCCACAACGAAAACGATCCCGATGTGTATGCGGCGGTGGATGAATTGTTCCGCGCGGCGGTGGCCCATGAAGGTTCCATCTCCGGCGAACATGGGATTGGAATCACGAAAGCCCCCTACCTGCATTACGAACTAGGAATCCGCGAACAAGAAATCCTGCGAGAGATCAAGAATATATTCGATCCCCATCACATTCTAAATCCAGGCAAACTCGCGCTAAACGAACCGGCGCGAAGAACAGAATAAATTATGCGTATCATACAATTTATATGTATGGTGTGTAATTAAAAAACAGTGGGCGTCGATATTAACTTCGATTGGTGTTTGAAATCATAGATATCTTATCTTATATATGTGCTATCACATCCATTATAAGATGCATCAAGAGAAAATACTCAGACAATTGAAGAGTAGTGTTGAGATTGAAAAACCTATTTATGTAAAATGTAGAGAATTCAAGTGGTCGATGAGTGAACAAATGTGCTATAATTAGAAAAAGACCTGTTATCATCTCGTAAGAATAATTTTTTTCACTGGACATGACAGATTGAATCATGGTAAAAAGATAAATGTCGGAGTTTAAGATCAAATTGATCTTCTTCAAGATTTGGTGGTAAGAAAAGATGGAAAAAGAAATCCAACTTGCTTTTGAACTATTTGAGCATCCCAAAAAAATGTCTGCGGAGGATATTTCCGAGATTTTAATTGGTACGGCGGATGCTTTAAAATTTATTTCGCAGGAAATAACTAGATCTCAAGATGAATTAAATAATTGGAAGGTCTTATATTTAAGTATGAATAGTCCATTTCATGCTGTTTTTTCTCCCAGTGAACAATGTCCCCTAGATACTTCTTTGGAAGCACGGAGTATTTTTTTTTCCGGCCAGGAGCTTATATCTAAGAGTCACAAGATTCCAGAAGCATTTAGCAAGGATGCGATAGAATCACTTAATAGAGTATATGCTGCCAGAAAAAGAACGGGGAAAAGCGCTCGTTTTATGTATGACGAGTATGAGCTCGTAAGCAATACAACTCTTGAAAACAATTTGAGCGTTTTACTACAATCACTCACTAGTTTTGAACATTACGAATGGACTACCTTAACTGGTAAACTTCAAGAGTTGAGTGGGAAAACACAGTCGGGGAAAAAAAATCCTTATTTCACTCTAAAACCAAATTTATTTAGCGCTTCCGTGAAGTGTTATTTTGATGATGATGAGAATGACTTTCAAAAAATTCATGATAATTTAAAACTAAATCCTATAGATATATCCGTTTTTGGGAAGGTTAAATTCAATGTAAAAGGTCAACCGCTCCAAGTAACTGAAATAAAATCTTATAGAATAATCCCGAAAGTTGACTCCATATTGAAAAAACGAAGTGAAATTGACTTGAATCTAACTAATGGTGTCAATTCTGTAGATTATATCAAGCAAGTAAGAAACGAAATCTAATTATGCTATTGATTAATCAAAAGAATATGCTTTGGGATTCTTGTATTTGTATTGACTTTATTAGTGCTTTTATGGGAAAAGGAATCGTAATTCCAGATAGGGATCAAGAATATTTCGAGGCGATCAAGGAAATTTGGCAAAGCTTTGAGGAGGGTAGAATAGTAATTTATGCTTCTACTCTAGCCTTTGTGGAATCAGTTAAAATAGATGGAATATCTTCACCATTGCAAGTTCTCGAAGTCAGAAAATTTTTTCAAAGAATTTATAATAATATGATAGCGATCGGTCAAGAGATCGCGGAAGGGGCAAACACAGTTAGATCATTGGCTCAAATTAGCCTGTGTCAATATGACTCAATACATTTATCCACAGCTATTAATATGAATATTCCAATATTAATAACACGTGACGATAAAAAACCGAGACCTTTTTTGAAAAGAGATAACAAGTACAAAACAAAAAATGGACAATAATATCAGAATTTTAACCCCTGAAAAATACCTTCAAATATTAGAAGATGAAAGAGTTGAACTTGAAATGAAGAATATAAAAGAAGAAATAGAAAAGACGCTTAAAAAAGACAAAGCGAAAGGACAAAGAAGATTAATAGATTAGTGTATATTCATGAGGAGTAAATAGAGAAGCCACATTTATTGATCAATTATAATCTGGCTTGATATAAATGGAATAGTAAATTTTCGAAGTGTTTTATCAATTAACGTCCTACAATAGGCTTGCGATCATGCGTCCCCTTTTGATTTTAGGTATAATCCAATTCGGCGCGTTGATTCTATGCGTGAATCGATCCGCTGACGCGCAGACCACGCCTTCACTGCCGCCATCTGTGTTGAATTCCGAGTCGGACAATAATTCCTTGGGCGATATTCTCAAAACGGATCTGCTCAATCGCCTTCGGAAAACCGCCGAGGAGATCAACAAGCAATCTTCGAACAAAACACGAAAACCTCGCCCTGAATTGGGACAACGGCGCGGTGTGTTCGAACCGGTTGACCTATCCGAATACCTAGGGCCGGACGGGGATCAAGAAAAAGCATGGGACATTCTCGAAAAAAATGGAAAAGTGCCCCCGCGTTCGGTTTTCGAACCTCCCAGCGTTCCCCAAGACGCTACATCCCCCATCCAGGATCTTTGGAAAGACGCGCCTTTAGAAAAACGAATGAATTACGTGGAAGACCTGATGAAACGGCGCAAGTATTATTCGGCGCAGAATGAGCTCGATGAAATCCTTGAAACCGGTCTAAAAGGGGATGATCTTGTGAATGCGTTGGTGATGCGTGAAAAAGCGCTGTTTCATTTAAAACATGGGAAAACGGTCGAGAGCGATTACTACCGTCTGAAAGCGTATTTCCCAGACGACAAACGTATCGATGAATTAAAAACCTATCTGGAGGACCAATCCGGCATCAAACCGCTGCAAGACACCGTTCTCAAAAATCCCTCCAATTCTCAATCGCAGCGTTTATTGCTTGATCAATATATCAAACATCAATGGCTCGATTTCGCGGAGGAATTTTTTGGCGTGACGATCAACGACACGTCCGAAGCCTCCATCCAGAGTCTGTCCGAGGTCTATTACCGGAAACAAGATCACCCTATGTTGATCGAACTATCCCGCGCCGCCCAAAACCTCTTCCCTCATCAAGCAATCTATTATTACAACGAAGGCGCCGGTCTGTACGCAAAGGGAGATCCCGTCTCGCTTCATGAAGCGAAATCCGTTTTCGATCAAGCTTTCAAACTGGCCCGGCAAAAAGGTCTCCAAGAAAAGATCAATTGGTACCGTTCCCATCTTCCCTCCACAAAACGATAGATTCTAACACTTCTTTCTTCATATAAACCAACATGATTGAGATCACAACTTGCAGATGAAAATGAGTTGCGGGAGAAATCGTGAACGAGAAAGTTTCGGAAACTCATTTTCATATAAAACACAAGATATTCCAGACAAACTTCATAAATCATCGATAGCCTGTACAATTTTACTATTCAACTAATACAAGGGGGCATCTATGGACATAATACATATCCGGCAAGCGATTATTAGCGTATTTAACAAAGAGGGCGCCGCTGAACTCGGTCAAGTATTAACTGAAGGAGGCGCGCGTATTTTATCGACTGGTGGAACAGGAAGGGCGTTGAAACAAGCGGGGATTGCGTACCAGGAAGTGAGTGAATACACCGGTTCGCCTGAAATGCTGCAGGGACGCGTGAAAACCCTGCATCCAAAAATTCATGGTGGGCTTCTCTTCAAGCGGGAAGATCAATATCAAGTCGTCGAAGCGGAGCAATACGGGATCAAACCGATCGATCTAGTCGCCGTCAATCTCTATCCCTTTGCCGCTACGATCGCCAAACCAGGGGTGACCATTGAGGAAGCGACCGAGAATATCGATATTGGGGGGCCGACAATGATCCGCGCGGGTGCGAAAAATTTCGCGTCGGTCACGGTCGTAACGGATCCCAGTGACTATGAAGTGATTATGAGTGAATTCAAGAACAATGGGGGAGTCTGCTTGGCTACACGGCGCCGGTTGGCGGCGAAAGCTTTTGAGCACACCTCTGAATATGATCGAACCATTGCCCAGTATCTAGCCAAATAGATTGATCCAACAGGATAAAAAGGTCTTATTTCTCCACGGGAGAAACGGAACGGACAAGGTCACCCAGGGCGATGACCGAAGGGCTCTGGAAGCCGCTGATTTGATCCTGCCGAACGTTGAGATGATTTCTTTCAGACCTGCTTACGCCACCATGAGTACTCGACGTCTGCGCCAGGGTCGCCGATAGCACAGTTGTAGATTGACTGCCCTCTCTTTGCCGGGGCGTCAAGACGCTCATTTTTTCCTGTACGTTGTACGTTACCAATTCCGCCTTGATCAATTCCAATTTTCCTAACGATGCGTTCGAGGAAGGATCGAATATTTCTTCTCCCTCTTCATAGATGAAGAAATGGCTTCCCGGCGTGACTCCCTGCTCGTATCCCAGATTAACGATCACTCGCTGGTTATCCAAGATTCGTACGATTTTCCCGCGTAGATAGTTCTTTGTCATGGCCTTATACTCCAAAGCCGGGAGCGTGTTTTTCTGCGCTCCCAGCGTTTTGAATCAATGCTCCCCGTCTCCGGTTCGATTGACGCGGCGCAGCTGCGCATTGGTTTCTAATGTATAGTAAACGATTGCGCGGCGTTTCTATTTCATTTTTTTTTATCGTACCCGTTCCCAAACCGGTGGATAATAATCATCTTTTGATTTTCCCAGCACGACAGGAGTGATTCCGGCGATCTCGCAGAGATAGATTAACGACTGTACACAGTTTCCATCGACTCCCAGAACGTGATTGCAGGGGAATACGCTGACAAATTCCTCGAAATCACACTCTAATTTGGCGTGCACATGAGGCCATGTCGGATCTGTCATCTCGTTCAATTTTTTCCGCTCCGCCTCGGATAATTTGACAGCCTCACCGCGCATGATGGTCATGAATGGTTTATCGTCCCACAATCCCAACCGGGCGAAAGTCATTTTGCCTGGTTTTGCGTCGAATTCGACGGATGCGCCGCCCGCTTTGAAATAGAATTCGAGGGCGGGGTGGAATGTGATATGCTTGTAATTCTCTTCCGGGTTGGAACTGCGCGCGGCGTACCAGCTGGCATGGTTGCCGGAATTGCACCAATCCCAAAGATCGCGATCGGGATGATAGAGGCGCACGTCCATGAAGAGTGTGGGGAGCCCGCCGGTAACATATTTGAGCAATTGCATGGTGATCGCGGCGTAGGTGTCCGCCTCCGTCGAGCAAACCACCGGCTCCTTGGGGCCATTCCAGTCGTAGGGATCGTTCATCAACATTTCCGGCACATCACCGAGACAGACGTGTTCAGTCAATTCCCTCTGCCCTTTCAAGCCGCAGAAATCGAAGCCCTTATCTTCATTCACCTCTTTCATCGCCAGATAGAGGCGGATCTGTGTTTCAAGCGTTTCTTCGGAAAGAATACGCCCGTCGTATTTCAGCCGATCGCCCAGCATCTTTTCAAACCATTTACGGCCTTTTTTCACTTCGTCCGGATCGACATTTTCCATGACTTTCACGAGCCATAACTGGTCGATCTGCCGGATCGTACAGCCCAGGCTTTTCAGCGTTGGAGTCAAATGAGGAAAGCCGGTTTCCATCCCCATCGAGTGCCCGCCATAACAACCGAAGACTTCATTGTGAATGACCGTCACGGCCTGGCTGGCGCGAATCCAGTTAAGTACCCGTTTCTGTGTTTTTTTGTCATCGATTGAACCGATGATGCGGTGAGTCCGTTTCCCGGCCTGCCGCAGCGCGCCGTCCGTCGCCAGAAGACCGACATTGCCCGGAAACTCGCCATTGTTGTTGGACAGGCTCAAGACCGGCACATCACCTATGCTGTTAAGAAAAGGCCAGCAGAGGAAAGGAAAATTCCAAACGTTGTACAGCATAATGACTTGCTTGCAATTGGCGCGGGATAGTTCTTCCCCTACTTTTTGCGCGCTTCGTGTACCAACAATAGTCTCACTGCCGGTAACTACTTCGGGCGCGCTGCCATCGAGATTTTTCATCTTTTTGCGGATGAAATCGGCCCACTCATTCACGACCGCCATATTCGCTTCGTTGTTGATGGTATACACATGTTCGCGCTCATCATTGAGCATGGCAATTCCAATTGGGGTTGTTCTCATTGTCTTTCCTCCAAGAATCCGGACACGCCGGTATCACTTTTCTCATCCAGCAAATGAAAATGAATTGCGGTAGAAATCTTGAACGAGCAAGTCTCGGAAATTCATTTTCATATAATAGTTTAAAGTGTGGTTAAATTTTTTAGATTTGTGAAGTCTAAACTCTTTATAAATCCATCAAAATTCTAGAATATTAAAAAGATTTCTTATTCCCTATCTTGTCTAGATTTCGCAGAACACGTGAATAGAAGGCGAGTGGAGCTAAAAACAATTGATGTCACTCTTGACATTCCTATTGAATTTTTTCAAGGAATTACATATAATAATGTTATGATTCCTTTATGGTTATGATTTTTTTCATAACTCTTCCCATATCAAAATTGGGAACGCGATGGGATGTTATGCTATTTTGACGGTTGAGGACGATTCGCCTCTTATCTCTAACCGAAGCGTCTTCCTCCAATAATACTACGAAAAGTTTTTAATAACCAAAATATGAAAATGGTTGATGATTATTAAATGTTGAACAGCGGACATTAAGAAATTGGACAGGCGGCGATCCCAGGCTGAATGACGGCCCCTCCCATCGCAATTGACTATCTCATGAATTTCTGCTCGCAGGTGATTTGGAGCGCATTGTATGTATTCGCAGAACGAACGTATTAAACCGATTAATATTGAAGAAGAAATGAAGACATCGTATATCAGTTACGCGATGTCTGTTATCGTGCAACGAGCCTTACCCGATGTGCGTGATGGCCTGAAACCGGTTCACCGGCGAATTATCTACGCTATGAAGGGATTGGGCCTCGGCCATCGTTCTTCCTATAAGAAATCCGCCCGTATCGTGGGGGAAACGATGGGGAAATACCATCCCCATGGCGATTCGGCGATCTACGACACTCTCGTGCGGATGGCGCAGGATTTTTCCTACCGTTATCCCCTCGTCGATGGACAGGGCAACTTCGGTTCGATCGACGGCGACAATCCCGCCGCCATGCGGTATACCGAAGCCCGCATGGACGCGATTTCGGAAACACTGCTGACCGATATCGAAAAAGAGACCGTCGATTTTATGCCCAACTTCGATGGGGAGCATATGGAACCCACCGTTCTCCCGGCGGAACTTCCTAATCTGCTCATCAATGGCTCTTCCGGGATCGCGGTCGGTATGGCCACGAATGTGCCCCCACACAATCTCAGCGAAGTAATCAGCGGCGTTATCGCCATGATCGATGATCCGGAAATCGACCTGCGCGGACTCATGGAACACATCCAAGGCCCCGATTTCCCCACAGCCGCCTGTATCTGTGGCCGCGCGGGAATCGCCGAGGCCTATGCGACCGGACGCGGGCGTGTGATCATGCGCGCCATTACTCATAAAGAGCAACTTTCAAAAGGGAAAGAGGCGATCGTCGTCACTCAGATCCCTTACATGGTCAACAAAGCTCGGCTGGTTGAAGAAATCGCCAACTTGGTGAAGCTGAAGAAAATTGAAGGCATCTCGGATCTGCGTGACGAATCGGATCGCGATGGAATGCGGATTGTAATCGAAATGAAGCGCGGGGAAAATCATGAAGTGATTTTAAACCAGCTCTTCAAACATTCGAAACTGCAATCCACCTTTGGTATCATTCTGCTTGCGCTTGTTAATAATCGCCCGCAGTATCTTACGCTTCATGAAATCATTTCGCACTTCATCGAACACCGCCGCGAGGTCATCGTTCGCCGGACGGAATACGATCTGCAAAAAGCGGAAGCCCGCGCGCATATTCTTGAAGGTCTTCGGATCGCGGTCGACAACATTGATGAAGTAATCGCTATAATCCGGGGTTCCCACAGCCGTGAACAAGCCATGGACGGCTTGATGACGAAGTTTGAATTGACTGAAATTCAGGCCAAAGCCATCCTTGAGATGCAACTACAGCGGTTGATCGGGCTGGAACGCGAAAAACTCGAAAACGAATACCAGCAATTGCTTAAAGATATCGAATACTACAAGAAAATTCTCAGCACCCCCGAACTGGTTCTCTCCATCATGAAGGAGGAACTCCTCGAACTGAAAACGCGCTTTGGTGACAAACGGCGCACCCAGATTGTCTCGGACGCGGCGGATCTGGAAATTGAAGACCTGATCGCCGAAGAGAATATGGTGGTCACGATTTCCCACACCGGTTATGTGAAACGAATCGCCACATCCGTCTACCGCCGGCAGATTCGAGGGGGCCGTGGCATTACCGCCATGAGCACCAAAGAAGAAGATTTCGTTGAGCAACTCTTCATCGCCTCGACACACCACTATCTGCTTTTCTTCACGGATATGGGCCGGGTGCATTGGCTGAAAGTCTATGAGATCCCCCAGGCTGGAAGGGTTTCCAAAGGCAAAGCCATCGTCAACCTGCTGCAACTTGAACGGGGAGAGAATGTCACCGCGATGGTGCCTGTCGCCGAGTTCGCTGAAGACCGCTATCTTATCATGGCGACGAAAAACGGGACGATTAAAAAGACGGATCTGAAAGCGTTTTCCAATCCAAGGAAAGGTGGGATCTACGCGATTACCCTCGATGAAGGCGATCGGCTCCTGAGTGTTTGGCTAACATCCGGCGACGATGATATCTTGCTGGCCACACGGAATGGCATGGCCATCCGCTTCTCTGAAAATGATGTCCGGTCGATGGGACGCGCGGCCCGTGGGGTTCGCGGGATTCGTCTTGATGAAGGTGACAGCGTCATCGGTATGGTGATCTGCAAAGAAGACGCGTTTCTACTCACCGTCACTGAACACGGATATGGTAAGCGAACCGCCCTCTCACAATACCGGAAAATCCGGCGCGGAGGAAAAGGCGTGATTGATATTCAAACCACGTCCCGTAACGGAAAAGTTCTGGGAATCCTGGAAGTGTTCGATGATGATGAATTCATGATTATTACCAAGGGTGGTGTCGCGATCCGCATGAGCGTCAATGGAATCCGCCCGATCTCGCGCAATACACAGGGTGTGACGTTGATCCGTCTTGAAAAGGGTGATCAAGTCGGAGCGATTGGAAAACTCCCCGAAGCGAAAGAAGAAAAGAAAGTCAACGCAAACGGTGTCCAAAACGGTGAGGAAGAAGAAATAATAGAAAATCCAGAAAATTTAGAAGAATAACGAGCATTCAGAATAAGAATCAATCGATGTATTGGTTACAATCTGGATTTTATAAACTTATGGAGGAAGAATTTACCTGATTTATAGCTTTGGTTTGGAGTTTTGTTCCCGGTTCTTAAAATGAAACTCAAAATGAAAAATATATTTAAGTATAATAAAAACAAGTATTTGAGAACAATAAGTCAAAGTTGGCATCCCTCTTGCTTTATTGCTTTACTGTCAGAAGCGATGAAAGGCAAGAAGGATGAGACTTCTGGAATTCATCGACTACACAATATCACCTGTACTAAAATTTTTAATCTGTGGAATACTCGCTCTGGCAATTTTTATCGTGCATTTCTGGGAGCCAAGACGGAAACGGAAACTGATAATCCCCAAAAACCAAGGGATTTTAAACGATTTGGAATTCGATCCAGCGGAATACTCACAGGATATGCGGTCACTGATTCCCGCTGAAGAAGAGACTCTCTTCGGCGCTCATAGCGAAACGCTGGAAGCATTAGATGACTATATCAAGGCGCTCAAGCGTCATCAAATTAATAGCATTGACGAAGTCTGAAAAGAGACAGGAGAGTAAAGCAGTACCCTTTAACACGCGTCCACACGATGTGTGAGGAGCCTCGGACCTTCCTCCCTCAGCAAAACCGAACTCCTCCCTCATCGCCCTCAACCCTGGGGGCCTTTGTGCCCCGTTGGCGCCAGATGACCTCTGGCGCAATTTTTTTTTATATGAAAATAAGTCTCCAGAACTTTCTCATTCGTAAACTCTTCCGCGACTCATTTTCATATGCAGTTGTGATCTCAATCATGATGATTTATAAGGATGATTTATGAAAATAGCCATTTTTTCATTCCTTTCTAAACTTATTATCACTTGCATCCTGTAGTCTCATTGATGAGGCTTTATTTTGGTAGTTTTTACTGTCATTAGATATCGGTTTCAGCACGTTAATCGTTATCTCTTTCCAAAACCGAACCTTAATTCAAAAAAATAATCTGTTACTCTTTGTAAATCTCTTTCGCTTGTTATAAACTAATAGATTCAATTGATTCACGAGGGATGATATGACTGAATGGCGTGTGTATGGATGCGGGTCGGCATCATCGAACCTTTCTTTGCAGACTAGTTATGAAATTGTTGATGGGGATTCGAATCTTCATATTGACTTTGGCAACGGCGCCATCTATCAGCGCTGCCGCGCTGTTGGCGATATCAATCAAGTCCTGGATGATATCCAACACATCTTCATCACCCATTGTCATCCCGATCATTGCATTGAATTGACCCGCCATGCGGTCGCTTGGCGGTATACGCCTGGATACAGCCCCGGCAAGCCCGTGCATCTCTATGGCACAGAAACCACATTGAACGCTGTCCGGAAGATGTTGGGCAATGGGGGGCTGGACCATATTTTTGATGAAGTCTATATCCCGCATGAAATCAAAGCCGGTAAATCTTTCCTGATCGAGGATTTGACCATCACACCATTCAACGTGAAACATATCCCCGGCTCTGTCGGTTTGCGGATTGAGACCACCTCTGGACAGCGGATTGTGTTTACCGGTGACACGGGGCCTTTCGATGAATTGAGCGCCCAACTCGAAAACCTCGATCTTCTCATCGCAGAAGCGAGTTTCGCCGAAACGCAGCTGTTCATGCACCTCCGCATAGAAGAAACCGCGAAACTCGCCGGTGAAGTGAATCCAAACACTCTCTTACTCGTCCATTTTTATCCGGAAATTGAATGTAAACCGGTGGAGGAATTGCGGCAGGTTGTGTCGAAATACTATTCGGGCCCGCTCTTTCCCGCGCAGGATGGCCTCGCGCTTCGATGGAATGACGGCAAAAAGGAATGGATTCCATCAAGGATGTTTTGATGGGATAGATTTTTATTCCCGCTCAAAAATTTTCCACCCACTCACCGCCGTTCCATTTCTGCTCAGATAGACCGTCACAATCGTTTTTGTGAAACCCAGCGCCGCGAAATCCGGAATTCCATCCGCGTTCATATCCCCCGCTCTTGTTATGTGTGGCTTTGCGACGGTTTCGAATGCGATGGGCGTATCGAAATCTTTGGCCAGGCGGATGGAAACCGAATTGTTGCTCTTTTGCGCGATGAGAAGATCGCCTCGTTCATCTCCGTCCATATCACGTAGCTGAATGTATGAAGATTCTGCGGTGACTCCAATGGTTTTCATCCGGTTTAATCCTGGAGAACCGGCGCTGTAGAACAGATTGACGCCATATTTCCCCGCGTTGGCGACCGCAAAGTCGAGGTACTCGTCCTCATCGTAGAATCCAGGAGTCAGCATAAAGGGATCTTGACCCGCCTTCCGGCTTTTCTGCGGAAATAAGACACCTTCATCGCGGATCGTATAAATCGTGATCTGAGCCAATGTTTTTCCAAGAACGAGCGCTTCAGTGCGCCCATCATTCTCTAGGTCGGTGATGAGGATATCCATTGTGTCACTGCCGAGATAGATCGTGCGTTCCTCACCGAAACCGCCTCCTTCGACACCCGGCAGGATAGAGAGCAGGCCTGCGAAATCTCCAACGGTGATAATATCCGGAATCCCATCTCCTGTGTAATCGGCTAGATAAGACCGTTCCGGCTCATCGAGCAGGTCGTAACGGCTCCGCAGCGTCAATGCCTGATTGGAGGAATAGTCAACGATCGCGACGTGCGGCTCCAGCCCTAATGAAAGCAGCAGCGGCGCCCCGGATTCATTGGTCAATGGGATGATGGAGCGTGGGAACGATTCTTCAACAAACCGCTGCGAAACATGAAGCGTCCGGTCTGGACGGTATTCGATCGTGATCAATTCATTCGTGGTTTCCGAAATCACGAACAGTTCATCTTCCCCATCGCCATCCCCATCTACGAACGCAAGATCCCTCAACCCATCCGCCTTCACATCAATATCGATCCGCTCGTACCGGTCAAAGAATTCCGCGGGCGTAGCGGTCGGGGGTGGAGTCGGCGTCCAGGTAGGAACGGGGGTGTCAGTCAATGTTGGGATAGGCGTTCGCGTCCCTGTCGGAGCCGGCGTTTTCGTTGGTGTCGGTGTAGGCGTTGAAGTTAACGTTGGGACAAGAGTATTCGTCGCTGTTGGAATAGGCGTGTTAGTAGACGGCGCCGGTGTTCGGGTATTGGTCGCTGTCGGGATGAGTGTATTCGTTGGCTCCGGCGTTGGGGTATTCGTTGGAATTGGTGTTTCAGTTGGCTCCAGTGTTGGGGTATTAGTTGGAGTGGGTGTTTTAGTTGGCTCCGGTGTTGGGGTATCCGTTGGAGTGGGTGTTTTAGTTGGCTCCGATGTTGGGGTATCCGTTGGAATTGGCGTTTCAGTCGGCTCCGGTGTTGGAGTATTCGTTGGAATTGGCGTTTCAGTTGGCTCCGGTGTTGGAGTATTCGTTGGAATTGGCGTTTCAGTTGGTTCCGGTGTTGGAGTGTTCGTTGGAATTGGCGTTTCAGTTGGCTCCGGTGTTGGAGTATTCGTTGGAATTGGCGTTTCAGTTGGCTCCGGTGTTGGAGTATTCGTTGGAATTGGCGTTTCAGTTGGCTCCGGTGTTGGAGTATTCGTTGGAATTGGCGTTTCAGTTGGCTCCGGTGTTGGAGTATTCGTTGGAATTGGCGTTTCAGTTGGCTCCGGTGTTGGAGTATTCGTTGGAATTGGTATTTCAGTTGGTGTAGCTATTGTAGTTTCTTGCAAAAGCCAGCCCCAAGTTTTATTGTTAGATCTAAAAAAATATTCAAGAAGAATTATGTCTTTCCATTTGTCTCCATTAAGATCGGCAAATTGGATTTTCCCAGGTCTAATGAATCCTGTTTGATAGTTTAAAGGACCAAATGGAGTTCTATCAATAAATTTCCCTTCTTCAGCTTTAGCAATAATAATTGTTGAGGGATTGGTTAATTCTTTTTGCGATGCATATATCTCCTTTTTCCCATCTTCATTTATATCACATAATCCAAAACAATATGAATCGGTTCCAATATTGTATTCTGAGGAGCTCTTCGTGAATTTAAAATTGGGCGTTTGTAAATATAACTTAAGATTTGCAGTTAAAGGATAAGGACTATTATGTATGATGAGATCTAAATAATCATCATTATTTGTATCCATAAATCCAATATTGTAAGGAGCTTCAATTTCAGTATTTTCGTAAATAGGAGATCTATCAAAATGACCATTGTCGTTTCCTTTATAAATATAGATACCAGTAACATCTCCACTAGGTGTAGTATTTAAATAGCCATCATGTAGTAATAATGTAAGATCATTTATTCCATCACCATCAATATCTTTTAAAACCATTTTTTCTGTTGTTACTGAACCTGTATTTAATGGATCAATTTCTGTTTCTATTGTTTCAAATGTATTATCACTCTTATTAAATAGTTGATAAATAGCACATCCATCTTGACCTTGAATTGTTGATATAGGATTGATAAGTATATCAGTAAATCCATCATTATTCGTATCACCAACTTCTATTTTTAGCGGTGAAGAACCTTGAGATTTATTATCAAATATTAGAACTCTCTTTTTGATTGTTAAATTTAGTTCTTCAAAATATAATATTTGGACTGATTTGATAGATGAATTGTCACTTGAATTTGTTACAGCAGTGAATATCAATTCTAGCGGACCTTCATTGTCAATGTTCGCAGCTAATACTTGATACGGTTTATCATTACCAAGGGGAAATCGTAAAGATTCATTATCTGTATTATGAACCGTAAAATCTTTAATAATTACTATTTCTTTATCATTAGGACACGCAAAGATAATTTCAGGGATTTCATTACCATCCAAATCCTGGACTAAGAAATCGCGAATATAAGAAACATTTTCTAATGTTTTACTTTCGAAGTATCCAAACATTGGCCCACCTTCTTGTTCAGAATAGGGCACCAAAATTGGCTCATCTTCCTGCCCCCAAACCCATCCCGGAAATACGCCAAACGCTGCGATTATCCACACAAAAACAGCAAAACTATATCGTTTCATCGGTTGTTTACACTCAATTTGTTGGAATTTAATGGTGTCGCGTATACTCAGTATATTACAAGTGCCGCAAAACAACTACTTTTTCCGTATCTAATCCAATAAAAAAGTCTCCCAACTGGGAGACCATGAAAGGAGAATTGTTTTTTCTGTTTTAAAAAGGGTGGTTAACCACGGATATTCAACCGCGGACGCTGTTTTTCTTCCGGGGCAGGTTTGGATACAGCCGGTTTGGCGATACGGGCGGCGGCTTGCGAGGCGATGACGCCGATGGACCGAGTCTGTGGGGCTGTCCCTGTGGATATCTCTCGTTCCTCATTGAACTTCTCCACGGCTTTGGTCCAACCCTGGCGCAGTTCCTCCACGATAGGAAGCACCTCATCGATCATTTTAACATCTTGCTTGATGTTGGCTTTCACCAAGTGGTGATAGACAAAGTCGTAGATGCGAAGAAGGTTTTCCGCGATCTCACCGCCCTGTTGAAAATCGAGGGCGACCATCAATTCGGTGAAAATGCGCTGGACTTTTGTTAATTCCGTATGCGCTTTTTCGATTTCCTTCGCGGGAATGGCTCGTTTCGCGATATGGAGTTTTTTTACCGCCGCGTCGAAAAGCATAAGCAGGAGCTGCGGTTGACTCGCGGTTTCAATACGTGTTTTTAGATACTGTTGTTGAGGATCAGCCAAATTTGTAACCACCAAGTATCTCCTACGGTTTTTCAATAGAAAAAATATTGCTCATTTTATTAATTGTAGCACGAATGATTCCGTGAATCAATTTTTCTATGCTCTATTGCTCCCGTTTAAGACACGGGCGCTGGTTTGTTCCTGTTTATCAACCGGCGGCTAATTCCTGTGTTAGATAATCACTGATTTGCTGCGATTCAGAAAGCGCGACCTCCATTGCGGTAAATCGTTGTCGCAGTGTCGCTTCCATCGCTGCCGCCCGGTCTTCGTATCGTTCGATCTGTTCGTTAAGACTATCGATCCGGTCCTGGATGCCATCCGTAGTCACATCCAAAATCCCCGTGTTATAGGCGGTGAAGGTATCAAGGGTATCCGATAAATAATCTGAAAAACCGATATCCGCGGCTGTAAAGATATTCTTGACAAGTTCGGGATTCTCATTCAAGGCGGCTTGGAAATCGGTGCTGTTATAGGTCAGAGTTCCCGCCGTTGAAAGGGAGATCCCGATCGAGGCCAAACTGCTGGCGCCGCCTTCGCTGATGATGCTGCCCGCGATTTGATCTCCATAGATGGCGCTTTTTATCCCTAAATCTTTCGCCGTCGTTCCACTTCCATATTCCTCGATCTTGAATTGACCTGTGCCGCCGGATTCATCGATAATGTTGATTGAACGCCCGCCCGCGTTGATTTCCGCGCGTACGCTGACATCAGTATTATAATTAATCTCATCCAGAACGTCTTGAATGGTCTCGACATTGGAAAGGTCTATCGTCGCGGATACTCCAGACCGGTCGGTGATGACAATACTTCCAAAATCGATCCCGGCGCCATCGTTCAACTCTTCCACTTTAACGGATGGCATCGTGAGAATTGAGCGGCTGATCGTACTGGATAAGGCGCTTTCCAATCGCCGGATTGTGGAATTCCCAAATAAAATCCCGTTTTCTTCTCCCTCGGGATCGTAATAGGTTTGATCGGCGATTAGTTCCGCCAGACTATTAAAGGCCGACACAAAATCTTCGACTACAGATGTGACTTGTGAGAGGTCTTCTTCAATCGATATATTGACAACCGAACTGCTCTCATTGACCAGAGCCAATGAAACTCCATCTCTCAAATCGGTGATGAGATTCGTTTGACGGTTGACAGTCACTCCGTTGTATTTAAATTGTGAATTTTCCCCTTGCTGATCCACATTTTTAAACAGATTATCGACAATTCCAAGGGTTTTTAAAACATTATCTGGATCGCTGGTGAAAAGGGGAACGCCGGAATCACTACTGATTTCCAGGCGGGATGCGCCTCCCACGGTGATGACCTGGGCGGAGATATCAGAACTCCCGGCGGAGGCGGTGACGGCGTCGTTGATCGCGTCGGCGATATCTTCCAGCGAATCCGAATCAAGATCGACAGTCACATCAATCGAAAAACTGGAATCCCCATTGGTTAATTGGAAGGTGGATTCGCTGGTCTCTCCTAATCCCATTAAATCGCCAACGGAAAGCACGGATGAAGAGAGTTCCTCACTCTGAATGCCGGATAATACTCCAAGATTCGTCAAGACGGAATCCGGATCATCAAACTGGGTGGGAATGCCTGTATCGCTGGTGATGAGCAACCGTTCATCGCCACTTGCGTCTGATGTATCGACATAGGCGTGGATGTTGGTGCCAGCGGCGGCGGCGTTGATCTCATCCCGGATGTCATATAAGGTTTTCCCAGCGCCTGCGAGTGTGACATCCACACTATATTGTCCCCCCGCGTCGTAAATCGTGAATGTTTCCCCCCCCGCGTCATAATCGAAGGTTTGTCCAACCGTAAAGAGATCTCCGATCGCGCCATAGCTGTTCGCGTTAACGGTATGATCATAATCGACATCCGATGTGATCAATCCCAACGACTCAAGTACCCCATCCGTTCCAACTTCCCGCATTTCGAGTTGATTGACGCCCGCGCTGGCGGCGCTGACGAGTAGTTTATATTGGTTGGATGAGATCTGCAGAACGGATGCGTTCGCGTTTGTGCTGGAACCGTTGATTTTTGAGGCGATGGAAGTGAGGGTATCTGTTTCCGTGACCGATAAGAGCTGACCATTGACGATAAATTCCCCGGTTAGCCCTAATTCATCGGTTGGATTAGAATAGATATCCGAAGAGATTTGTTCGACTTGCGCCAGATTCTCTACCTGTATGGTGAAACTTCCAGTTGAAGCGGAACTGCTGGCGGAAACGGTTACAATGCTTTCATCGGAGCTAGCCGCTTGCTTTCCGTTAAACAAGCCAACGGAACCAAGGCTTTCTCCCGCGACTCCTAGTCCCAAGACACTCGCGTTGACCGCTTGAAACGATGCGAGTTCGAGAGTATAGGTTTCAATCCGGCTTTCAAGCTGCTTAACGGGCGCGCGGGCCTGTATATCCAGAATTGACTCGATCAATTCCGTTGTATTAAATCCGGATATTAAACCTTCAATCGCGAAATTCGTCATGATTCCATCAAAGCCTCCCAGCCCAAAGCGGTATCAATCCAATACCCATCAATTCGGCGCGAGCCAAAAAACAATTGGAAATACAAAAAAAAATCGATGGTAATTGATTCCAGCAAGCCTGAATGCAGATAGAAAAATGCACAGAAAACTTCTCTTGGCTCTATTAATTTAGTAGAGCCACCATATCGCATTCGGCGGTTTGACAGCATGTCATTCGAGACCATCTTTTTATCGTTATCGACCAAAGAGAATAAAGATTGAGTTTTCAACACAAAATCACCCTGATTTTATCATTTTTTTATGGAGCGTAAAACAAAATTACATTTCGCAACATATATGTGAAAAGGAGACTAGGAAAAATTTGCTTTTAATTATTCTTCTCACGAATCTGTAAGCGATTGCATTTGATAATAAAACCAACTGATATAAATGAATTTATGGAAACTCAACTATAAATCCCGCCGATCAATGGAAGTGGATGTTTGGTATAAAAGAAGCAAAAGATGGACCAAATAAATAGTTATAGACAGAGGAGTTTAGTAAAATAATGACAGTAACGCGTTCTATATTGGCAGGATCAATAGAACAGAACGCTATTCAAGGACGGTATGTCTAGAATATGTACAAGTCTCTGGGGAAAAAGCACTTATGCTTTGTTGTCATACATCAGGCCCATCGTCTTTTGAATTTTTTCGGTGATTTTACGTACCTCTTCCGGAGGAACTTCCCGAATCACTTCTTGGGTTTCTTTATCAATGATCATGATCGATGTTTCTTCCGAATCATGATCGACGGAAATATGCAACCGGCGCGAGGACGCTTCTGGTTCAACCTCCGTTTCTGAATCAACCGGATCGCTAGACCTGCTGTTAGTATTCTTCCAACCGGTCACTTCTTGATTTTCTCGTCGAGTGGTCTTCTCCTCGAGGATCATAGACACAACCGTATTGGGCACTGGGGCGTCTGCCTTCTCAATGGATGAAGGCGCGTGATCCTTTGCTTCCGGAACCCGTTCATCCGTTAAGACGACGCCCGCCGCTCGTGGACTATGAGAAGCAATTGCGCCGACTTGCATGATTCATTCACCTTTCTAACAACAGCGGGATCGAAGACACCTCATTCAATCCTAGTGTTGATTTTCTTTCTGTTTGATTTCCATTCGCTGGGAAGTGGAATGGATCCACTTCCCAGCGTGATTCATTCAAGTAAGACGTTTTATCCCAGAAGGGCTAAGAATCCCTGACTTGTGAAGTTCGACTGGGCCAGCACGGAGAGACCCGATTGCAACAAGACTTGGTTTGTCGCATACTCGGTGGACTCTTTCGCAATATCCACATCGCGGATTCTCGATTCGGAAGCCGTCAAGTTTTCCGAAGAAACGCTCATATTGGAGATTGCGGCTTCGAGGCGGTTCGTCGCCGCGCCGAGAATGGACCGTGTTTTATTGACCTGCGCTAAGGCTTCATCAATAATACGGATACTTTCATTCGCGCCGTTCAGAGTCGTGACATCGATATCCGCGACCGTGCGGCCGCTGCCCCGTCCAAAACCAAGGTTTTCAGAAGTCAGATCACCGATCGCCGCGGTGAAGGATTGTTCCGAAAAGGCGCCAACGTGGAAATTCATCGAAGTATTCACGGTGGAGATAATAATCGTCCGGCCTGTATCGACGAGTCCGTCTGTCCGCTGCGTAACATCGAGAACTCCATCGAAGTCCACCGTGACAAACCGGGCAACCCCTCGATTACCGCCACTATTTCCATCAATGAAGACTACGTCTTGATTCCCGTTTTGGAAGGTGACTTTTTCACCCCCGTTCAACTGACCGACGAATTCACTCGGTGTGGCTTCCAGTTTGTCCACGCCTTTCGCAAAACCGCTCCCGACCCGGAAGGTGACTTTCGGTTGAGCAACTCCTTGGATAGTTGATTCTTCACCAACCAGTGTGACCATTTGACCCGCTTCCGCCCGCACTTCTTCCCCACCGGCGATGCGGAATGTAGCCGACTCGGCGAAACCTTCCCGAGTTAATACACCATCGTCTTGGAAAGTGTATTTGTTCGTGCTTGACGCCGCGCTGTTAAATGTCAGCGTAAACTGCATTTCTGAATCGGAACGGCCGATATCGTCGACCAATTGCAAGACTCCGGACGAAGTAAAAGTAAAGAGCGCGTCTTCAAAGCGGGATTGGACACCATCCGCAAGGCCAATCGTATTATTCGTCACCGTGTAATCCCGCGTGCGGTAATTCAGTTCTTGAATCAAGCCGGAGATGGAACGGAAACTGAAATCGTTTAGATTCGTGTCCACTTCGTTCTGGTTCCCGGCGGTGTCTGTATTGTCAAAGGTAAACGCCGCTTCGAACGTTGTCCCATCCGCGTTTGTGCCGGCTAGCGTGATTGTATCGCCGCTTTGCAGAGTCGTGCCACCCGTGTAAATCCCTTCCACAAACGCTCCGTTAATGACCAAGGATTTTGTGCCTGTCCCCGTAATGGATGCCGTGCGGCTCATAATAGCGCCATTGCCATCGTAGAACGTAATGGTGCTTTCCATCTTTTTCGCCTGGGCGGCTTGGACGTTGTAGACTTCAATGTCAAATTGACCGACGCCGAAGGTGGAGCCGGTAATGGAGGAAATGGTGTTTCCAATTTGACCGGCTCCGGAGAGAGCCGAATCTATCCCGATCGCGCCTGACCGGGTTACGCCATTGGACTGACTTACAAAATTACTGTCCCGGAGCAGGGTGATATTGATGCTGGATTCATTGGTATAGTTCCCATCATTGAAGAACAACAAGCGGCCTATATTAGCTCCGGCGCCCAGAGAGACCGTTGTCCGGAACGCGGTGGGGACACTGGCGGTTGTTGTCACGCCAAAGAGAGCCTTTTCCGCTTGATCGATCGCCCGGTTGATTGTGCCAATCAGTGAAGTCGCCGCATCCGTCGCGGCGGTATCTGTCGCTACACCCATCACTGTCTGACCGCTCAAACTCAACGTTCCATTGAACTTTGTCACTCCATCAGACAGAACTCCTTCAAACGTGAAGACGTCGTAGACGCCGCTTCCCGCATGAGCGGAAATCGAGACGCCATTAAAGAAAATACCGCTCACACTATCAGTCGCGTCCGCCCCACTGCCTCCAAACAATTGGGCGTCGGAGAAATGGGCCATACTCACTGCGATGTCCGTCTGATTGCGGATTCCTGTGTTGAGGGTTTGAATTTCCCCCACTCCGTCCCCTGCGATGATCTGAGTGGTTCCCGTATTTGTTCGGACAATATTCAGAAAGGATTTTCCGCTGGCGAGCGTACTGGCGACTGGTGAGGCGTCGATGCTTAAACCGATCTCTTCCTGGCCATCGATCGTATTGGTTGTGATGGAAAAATCACCATTCAACAGGAAATTGCTGGTGAACTGGGTGGTATTGGCGATTCGAGTGATTTCGTCAATACTCTGGAACACCTCATCCTGCAAAGCGCGGCGGGCGTTGAGATCGTTGACCGCCGTATTCGCCGCCTGGATCGAGAGCTGACGGATCCGGTTCAAACGGGTTGTGGTTTCTTCCAAGGCGCCTTCCGCGACATTAATCAAGTTGATGCCGCTGGAAGCGTTATCAACGGCTTGATCTAATCCTTGGACCTGGGTGCGAAGATTGTTTGCTACGCTCAATCCGGCGGCGTCATCTCCTGCACGGTTGATGCGAAGTCCAGACGATAAGCGTTCGATGCTCTTTGAAAGAGAGCGTTGGGTGTTATTTAAATTCCGGTTGGCGTTCAGAGACGCAATATTGTTGACAACTCTTGAAATACTCATTCTTCTTCCTCCTTGAAAAAGCGATTCGGCTTCCCTGCCGAATCGTGTGACCATGAGGGTGCGATTTTGGTCACAACAGGTTCATTTTGGGTGCGATGGTTGAATACTTTTTTCCACTCGAAACAGTTTAATCTCTAGTACAGCGGATGCGGCCGCTTTTTTATAGAGACTTGTTTCGGTTGGAAGCGGGGAGTATTCACCCCGAGTTGTCCATATAATTCCTTCGTTTCACAGGTTGTCAGCCTCGGGCGCCACTCCGGCGCGGAAGGATTTCTATGTTGTCTTCGTAACTTTCCTCTCTCCTTTCCTCACTCTCCTTATTAATAAATCAAACCGTTATTGATTTAAATTCTGGTATCTGCATCGTCCTTCATGTACATTCGACTTTGCGGAAATCCAACATTACATGAAAATATTTTGTGAGACAAAATTTCTAGTTGACTTTGATAGAATCTATTACATATTTGTTGAACATGGAAATAGACATTAGGTAATATCGTCCACTTTCCCGATTTTCTTGAGTAAATTTTGCCTAGTGACACGAGCTGAACAGGAGGAATTTGCCTACTTATTTATCAATTTTTCATTGAAATTACACGATTTATTAACTAATGGTGTATAAATTCTAGTATAAATTGTCCTGATCTGGTTTGACCTGACATCCGCAAATGTTGCTTATTCACTGTTTGGTGAAGCTATTTATAATAAGGTTTTTATTATTTCTTGTACGGGTGTGATATTCGTATTCCATCATTTCAGTATCTTTACTCTTCCATTCATTTACATTATTTTTCGTGTGATAAGGGATACGCCAGAATCTTGTCTGGATTAAAAAGTATCCTTCAATCCAATGCGGAGCGAATCGTTTGAATTCGGATGGATATGAACCTATTTATCCTGGATTAGACACGTCTCTCTACGAATTAAATCTAGAGTACTTGCGCCGGTATTATTCGGATTTATACGAAACCATCGTGAACCGCCGATACGAGCCGATGTATCGCATCCGGTTGGGAGGCGATCCGCAAGCCCCTGGCTGTCAAATCCAACCCCGGACATCCACCGCGCCCAGCCGGGGAGACCGGGGATTGATTCATGGCGCCTCTCCTTGGAAAGAAGCGCAACATACAGCGGAGCAGATTCCGTGGCGGCAGGCGGGATTGATTTTTGTCCTCAATACAGGTCTCGGTTATACAGCCCGTCTTCTTTCCCAACAGATTTATTTATATAGATTGAATAAAAATCAACTCATCCGTCTTGTTTTTGTTGAAGAAGACATCGAACTGTTTCGGAGGAGTCTTTATCTGCACAATTGGACGAGATTGTTTGCGCAATCGGAGAACCTATTTATTGCCGGTGTTCCACTCTCGAAAACGCTTCATCATCCCGTTCTCAACTCCTATCCACCGGTATATCAAGAAGCGGCGTTGGTGATTCCCGGAGGTCATCTATCCCCACGAGAAACGAAGGAAATCACTCTCCTTACACAAGAAGCGCAAAATCGGAAAGAATGCGCCGGTCAGTATATCCAAAATGCCCTTCATCTTCTTCATAACCGACGTGAGTTTTTCCGTCCCGTCAAGCGCCCCAAGCGGATTCTCTTTCTATCCCATTACATGATCCCCATGCAAAATATGATAATGAACATTCTCAAAACGTGGGGTTATGAATGTAAATTGATCCCCCTGCTGAATGATCCCAAAGCCAAAGAGCATGCATTCGGATTCTATCGTAAATGGGCCTGGTTGGATATGCTGAATGATTTCAAACCGGACGCTCTTTTTATGCTGACGGACACGGCGGACGATTTGACAGACGGCAGCGATCTTTCCACAATCCCAATCCCCAAAATCGTTTGGTTTTTGGACGATCCACTCCGTCAAATCCGGTTCCGCGACCGGCGATTTACAGAACGGAAGAATACGTTTCTGTTTTGTTATGATAAAACCCATCTGGATAACCTGCGCCGCCTTGGATTCCGACATGTGTTTTATCAGCCGTTCGGCGCGTCGTTTGGACCGGATTTCCAAGGATTGATTGATGGAGAGACGCATCCTGGCGTTACGTACGCCGGTTCAATTCTGGGCGAAGTCGAAATCCTTAACCGCTGGCTTTTTGCCCCTTACATGCCGGAATTGATTCCGATTCTTCAGCAGGCGGGTGAAGAAATCGCCGCAGGAAAATGGCGGTCCGAACATGAATGGATTGAGGAAAATGGTATCCCAGATGAAAGACTGGATCGTACGATCTATGTTCGTTACTTGCAGGATTACATTACAAATAAAAAACGAATCTCGATCCTCTCAGCTGCGGTGGAATTCAATTTACGGACCTATGGGAGTGAAATGTTTAAAAGTGAATTGATACCGGAAAGACTTAGGAAATGTTACCAGGAAAAAAGACTTCACTACACCGTCGAACTACCTGGTATTTATGCGCACAGCGCAGTCAATTTAAATATCAATCACTGCCAAAGCAGGACGGGAGTACAGGCGCGGATCTATGATGCGCTCTCAGTGGGTGGATTTCTACTCACCGATTCCAATCCTTCGATCGAAGAGGAATTCGATATCGGAAAGGAGTTGATCTGTTATCATTCTCCTGATGAATTGAAGGATCTGTTGCGATTTTATTTAAACCACGAATCCGAACGCAGGAAAATCGCTCAAGCGGGTCAACGGGTAGTATTGGAAAAATATACATTGGAGAAACGGCTCAAACAGATTTTTCAAAAAGTGGAAGAACTTGTGGAAGAGTAGGGAAGAGCGAAAGAAGAAGAGGGAATGTTACAAGAACGAACTTAAATGCCCGACGACAATTTTTCCCGCCTCGACGATCGAATCACACAACCGCCGCGCTTCCTCTTCACTGAAATACTTTTCGAAGTATTCGGTGTTGGTCATATAGACCATTTTATCGTTGTAATGATACCGTTCGGCATCGTAAAAGGTGCCCAAATTTTGCAGGACGCCTCGCAAGAGGAGTTCATAAAGGGCGAAATCTTGTTTAAAGACTTCAAAAATCCGATTCATCGTTACCGGCCAATCCTTCGCGAGCGTATTCCGCAGCGCCGACACTTCTTCTACAAAGAGAAGGGCCGCCCCGCATACATCACGAATCCGACTCAGTTCCCAAGTGTTTTGGCGGATTTGGGTTCGGGTGCGTTCGAGTAGATCGTTATTATTAAGCTGCGCCTGGTTTTGGTATTGTTCCAGGAATTTGTTTACCAACATCCAATCATAATTGCGTTGAAAGCGGTGGAGCGCGTAACTCCAGACTTCATTCGGCACGGAACCAACCGCTTCAACCTTTGGATTGGGTTCGATTTTTTTCCCCACGCATCGAATCCGGCCGCATAATTCCGCTGACGCGTTCATGAATCCTGCTTTGAATAAAGTGAAAATGAGGGAATGGAAAGGGAACGCGCATCGCTCTTCACTCTTTAGGCAGAGCCGGTTAACGCGGGGATTCACCGCTGGATTTTCCACTTCGACATAAATCACGCCTTCGTCTTTGATGTGAGGATGAATTTTATTCAATACCTCCAACGGTTGGGTGGTTTGTCCCAGCGCGTCAAAACAAAAGACAATATCAAACTGGTCATCCTCTTCGAGTCCGGCGTTCATTACCGGTTTTTCCGATTGGAAGAAAGGATCGTCCATAGGAAGAGAAGACGTGTCGTCCGGTGGAGATTCCGCAGTGGTGTTTTCTGGTGAAGCGTCTTCCGTTTTCTCTGTATCAAAGAATGGATTCTCAACGAGGAACGGATCGCTGACTTTTTCCGATACGCCGGTAGGGGATTCCTGTGTTTGTGTTTCCTTTGTGTCACTTTCCTGAAGGAGCCGGTCAAGCGAAATTGTTTTGACTGCCCAGCCTTCTTCTTTCAGTTGGGATTCAAAGCGTTTTTTCTTCGAGTAAATCTCCAGCGCGCGCCCAGGTTCTTTCGCGTAACCGGTGAATTGCCGCAGCCACTCCAACGGTTCTTGAGAAGGAGGCGGCGGTTCGGCTCCCGTCTCCCATCCATCCGAAAAGAGATCGCCCTGGGACGATCGATCGACAATGGGATTTTGGAAGATCAACGCGCATTCGCGGCAGATTGAAAAATGGACCCGCGTATCCATCGCCCACTCACGCATCAGTTGATCTTCCTTTTCCCAGTGCCAAAACGATTGATGATTGGCGCTCTTACAGACCGGACATTGAACATCCGTCATGATATTCTCCTCATAATTCAATGTAGTTTTACCGTATCACGAATTCGCTCCCCAGACGAGTCATGACTATCCATCGCGGGAATCAATTGGATGGCCATGGCGCCGGAGTGGACGTCTTCGCCAGTAGAGGGTGGATTGGAACCACCCTCATGTATAGATCCGCGGAAGATCCTTCCACTTTCGTTCGCTGATCCACTACCCGAGCAGCGAGAGGAAGCTTTGGGGAAGGAAATTCGCCTGCGCCAGGACCGAAACACCCGCTTGAAGAAGCACTTGGCTGCTTGCGTAGGCGCTTGTTTCTTTTGCAAAGTCCGCGTCCCGCAGTCGCGATTCCGCCGCAAGAAGATTTTCAGACGAAACGCTCAGATTGGCGATTGTGCCTTCCATCCGATTGGTCGCCGCGCCCAGCAGTGAGCGTGTGCGATTGATCTGATCCAACGCTTTGTCAACAATCTCCAACGCTTCATTGGCGCCGGAAAGGGTGGTCACATTGATCGTCTCGACTGTGCGACCTTCGTTGGCGAAGCCAAGATACTCCGCAGTCAGATTGCCGATGCTGGTCCGGAAATACTCATCGGAAAAAGCGCCGATTTGGAAGTTGAGAGATGAATTGATTGTCGAGATTAAGAGTGTTACGCCTGGATCCGGTTCATCCGTCGCTGATTTAGTGATATCTAATATCGTGTCGAAATCCACTGTCAAAATCCGCGCTACACCACTCGCAAACGTCTCGTCGTCGATAAATTCCACATCCTGCGCGCCATTTTGAAATGTGACCGCTGGGCCTCCATTCAAGCGTCCGATAAATTCCTGGGCTTGCGTATCGAGGATATCCTTGCCGACTTTTAAATTTGATCCAACACGGAGAGTCACCCGTTCAGGCACTTCTCCTTCCTTGGTCGCTTCTTGTCCATTGAGCGTGATAACCTCTCCCGCCTTGGCTCGAACCGCCTCGCCTCCATTGATGCTGATGGACGCCGATTCGGCGAAGCCTTCTTTGATCAGATCCGCGTCATCATTGATTGTGTATGCCGGAGTCGCCGAGGAATTGCTGTCGTTGAATGTGAACGTGAAGTCCAATTGGGAATCATCCCGCCCGAGATCATCGATTAATTGAAGTTTGCCATCCGCCGATAGTGTGAAGAGCGCGTTATCGAAACGGGTTTTCTTACCATCCAACGAGTTGATCGTATAATCCCGTGTCCGGTAATTGAGTTCCGCGATCAATCCAGACAGGCTGGCGAATTGGAAATCATTCAAATCGGTGTCTGTGGAAGGTGTGTCACTGAATGTATAAACGCTCTCAAACGTCGCGCCATCTACATCCGTTCCCCGTAAGGAGAGGGTATCCCCATTCGAGATCGAAACACCACCGGTGTAAATTCCATCCACAAAGGTTCCGTTGAGAGACAAGCCCCGTGTCGTGCTCACAAGAGAGGCGGTTCGTGAGAGCGTGGCGCCTGTGCCGTCGCGGAAAATGATGGTGCTTTCCAGTGTCCGGTTCTGGGCGGCTTTAACATCATTGACTGTGATTTCAAATTCCCCGGTCGTGAACGTCGAGCCTGTGATCGCAGTAATCGAATTCCCGATCTGTCCGCCTCCGGAGAGGATGGAATTCCTGCCCAAGACCTCGGAGCGTGTCACTCCAGCCGCTTGAGACACCACATTCCCCCCCCGGATCATCGAGACGTTGATCTCCGATTGGTTAATGTAGTTCCCCTCATTGTAGAGAAGCAGCCGGCCTAAGTTGGCGCCCGTCCCAATCGTGACTGTCGTTCGGAACGAAGTCGGCACACTGGCGGTGGTTGTCACTCCAAAGAGAGCCTTTTCCGCGTTGTCGATCGCGCGGTTGATGGATCCCACGAGAGACGCCGCCGCGTCGGACGCCACCGTGTCGGTGGAGACGCCAAACTGGGCCGCTCCACTGAGGCTGAATGTGCCGAAAAACTTCGTCACTCCATCGGCTAAATAGCCATCAAACTGAAAGACATCATACATACTGTTCCGCGCCGCGATGGAAACGCCATTAAAATACTCGCCATCGAATCCATCGCCGGCGACAGAGCCGCGTCCACCGAATGAACGCGCGTCGGAAAAATGAGCGACGCTGACGGCGATGTCGGTCGCGTCATTCGTTCCGAGGTGCATCGTGCGCGAAACTCCATTTGAATCCAGCCCAGGGATCAGCTGGGCGAAGCCGTTTTCCGTCCGGATAATGTTAAGATAGCTGACGCCGGACTCCAACGTGCTCGAACTGGGGCCGCTGTCGATGCTAATGCCATAATTCATGTTGTAATCTTGCCCTGCTTTAATCTCCGAGACAACGCTGTAGTCTCCGTTGAGAAGCAGGTTGGCGCTGTATTTCGTCGTATTGGCGATTCGAGTGATCTCGTCAATGGACTGAAACACTTCATCTTGCAGCGCCTGCCGCGCCAGAAGATCGTTGACGCCGGTGTTCGCGGCCTGGATCGCCAGCACCCGGATCCGGTCGAGCCGGTTCACCATCTCTTCCATCGCGCCTTCGGCGATGTTGACCAGGTTGATTCCATCCTGGGCGTTCATGACGGCTCGATCGAGTCCCCGGACCTGTGAGCGGATGCGCGTGGCGATCGTCAGGCCAGCGGCGTCATCACCGGCGTTATTGATCCGCAAACCGGACGAGAGCCGTTCGATCGATTGTTGGAGATCCCGGCTCGTCGCATCGAGGTTCCGATTTGCGGTAATGGCGGCGATGTTGTTGTTAATCCTGGTGATACTCATGATATTCCTCCGTGAATTGGGCCTTTCCGGCGTCCATGCCGGATCGATTTTGGGTTACAGACTTCTATTTTGAAACGGCGAGCCACGCCAGAATTATGCAGTTGGGCGCTGTTCGTTTGGCAAACAAAAATAAGGCAACGCGCCGGGACGTCGAGTGAATCGCCCCGGCGCACATTGCCAAACAACTGACGTGACTGTGCGCATTATTCTTGAACAACGTAACGGTAAAAGCCAATCACTAGAAATTGCCCCTGGACAGAGCTATTCTTAGACAGCCTATCCTGTGTATGGGCGTGTTTCGGCTTGCGGCCCAGCGTAAGTAAATGCAAAGCTGCCGGTGGGCAGTGTTCACTGGTTGCAGGGCCTTAATTCCCGCTGCGTCTTATATACAATCTTGCCTTCTCTCCGCGGTTTTTCGGGGGCGCTGTAGGAGACCGCGGGGAACGCAAAGACTGCTGTACTTACAGTGACCCTTGAATACGTCACATGAAGTCCCAGTTTCACCAGAAGGTGGCCATTATGGTCCCTCCCACCGATCCCAGGCAGTCAACCTGGTTCATTCTCTATTTTTAAACAGAGATGAAGGCGGGTTATGTAGTCGTCATAGACGGTACATTCTCCTTTTCCATACTCGAAGCGGTGACCATACGAAGCGCGTATAGCGAGGCTCGAGCCGGTTTGTTATAGATAAACCTTTATCGTTACCCCTGTCGTGGGGTATATAAGTCAATTCTCAAATAAGGAGTTTCCTCATACAGAAACCTTTCTCTATGCTTGTTCTAATTCATCTTTTGGCAATCTAAACGCTCTTATATCTCATATCTCACCAATTCTTCGTCTGGATAAGTCAGATCGAAGCGGCGTTACTTATAAATCCGCTTTCATTGTTCCCACCCGGCGGATGGCGCCGCTGGGGAATGGACGTATATGGTGTATTCACTTTTTACATACACATGCCTCGATCGCATCGCCGCAACATTCCTGTTCCGGCATCGCAGGACTGCGAGAATCCACTCCTGTCCATTCGATTGTTTCCGGTTCGAGATCCAGTGGACGCAACACCACAGTCTCCCCGTCTTGTTCTCCTGTAATGAATTTTGAGAGTTGTGGGAAGGAGGGTTTCCAAGAACCCAATCCTGAAAGCCAGCCTTGCCGCAGATGTTCTGCGAATCCTTTTAACCACAGGATAAGGCGCTGCTTTCGGGATTGAGATTCCGTGGATTCCCTCCCTCCGCTTCTCTCCGTTTCGCCTGGTTTCGATCTTCGCTCCCATTGGAGCCGGGGAACCTCCACTCCATCCCACGGACGGAGGAAGAAGAAAGTTGTCCGCCGGATGGCATAGTGGAGTTTTGGCCGCACCCATCTATTCCCTCGGCGCCACCGTTCCGGGACCGATCGAACGCCGATCGGCCGGTAGGAACTGATTGAGTCACGAATCGAATCCATACTTGTCTCCTTTGCCGGTACACATTCACGTGAAATCCAAACAGCCGCACCCGCTGGATTCCCGTTAAGCGGGACACCGGGCGGAAAGACGATACGTTTGACGAAACAAATTTCTCTTTATAAAACAAAGCCTGCGTCTAAACCGTTTTGATGTCATAGCGAATGACCTTGGTTCTCTTTCAATCATGAATCGGCGCTTGTTGGCAAGGCCGTCATCCATTCAACGATTTCTCCGAAGGCGGCGCCTTTATTCGGAAAATCATGGAGTGGATGAGGTTCCAATCACCTCACTCGATTCCGTTGAAATCTCGAACGATCCCTTGTCCTTTACTGGAGACGGCAGTCCCCGTGTGGACGTTTCTCGACGCCTTTCTCTCTTCTATACATCGATCCTATAGAGGAAGAGAATACGAGGCCTAACGCTTGGAAGAGAGGATTCATCAAACCATCCATCTTCCATCACTCGTTCTCCCGCCCATCACTATGGGCAAAGTGAACTCGTGATAAACGTCCCGTTCTCAAGGCAATCGTTTTTAATTTTTTTCCGCTCTGCGGCTATTGAACTTCCTTCGTTAGCCGGCGGCGCCATTTCAATCTTTAATCTCTCTTTATGCCTCTCCTTTCTGTTTTGTACTGGAACGCGATGGTCCAGTGTTCACTAAGGATGAAGGAGCCGATCGTTTTGGGCCTTCATCAATCCCTTTTGAAGCGCGCGGGAATGTTCGAATCCCAGCCTTACATCGCTTCAACGCTTTCGCCGAAATACGATTCGGAAAACCATTGAAGAGATGGCGTAACGCTTGATAAGGCTTGTTTACACTGTCTTTGTTCTATTGCCTCCGCTGGTTTCGAGCCGGGGCAGGGAGGCGGAGCTATGGCTCCCTGCCCCGCGTTCTTTATCTGCTAAGGTAGTTGAAACTGACCGGTAATCCGTTTGTTTATCCGAGTAATGAAAGCAGCCCCTGCGGTAGGAAATTCGCCTGCGCAAGGACCGACGTGCCCGCCTGGAACAAGATCTGATTGGATGTGAAGGCCGATACTTCCGAGGCGATATCCACATCGCTGATCCGGGATTCCGACGCGGAAAGGTTTTCAGAACTGACCGATAGGCTGCTGATTGTTGTCTCCATCCGGTTGGTGAACGCGCCCAAGGTGGACCGGGTCCGGCTGACTTGATCGAGCGCTTTATCCACAATTTCGAGCGCCTGGTTGACGCCGGAAATTGTCGTGACATTGATGACAGATACAGTTTTCCCGCTGCCGCGTCCATAACCGAGATTGTCGCCACTTAAATCAGGGATATTGATTCGTAAATCCTGTCCTTTAAACGGTCCAATCTGGAAATTGAGAGAATTGTTGATCGTAGACAGGAGAATCGCTCGTCCTGTGTTGGCGGATCCATCTGTGGGCGGACCGGTAATGTCGATTACGCTGTCGAAATTCAGCAATATGGTCTCCGCCACACCTTCAACCTCGCCGCTTTCAAAGAAAACGTTTTGGTCGCCGTTTTGGAAGGTGACCAGAGGCCCTCCATTCAAACTGCCGACGAATTCCTGCGCTTTGACTTCCAGTGTATCCGAGCCCTGGGTAAAGATGGAATCTTCCAACGAAGTCCGGGAACCGCCACCGAACCGCATGGTCAATTGTGGTGTGGATTCACCCAGCTTGGTCGGCTCCGTTCCGTAGAGAGTCACCGTCTCCCCAGCCTCTACGCGGATTCGTTCTCCCCCGTCTACGACGATCGTGGCGACTTCCGGATTTCCATCAATCGCGATTTGTGATCGATCCGAAAGAGTGCGCGTCGTGTTATTATCTTCCACTTTCATAAAGAAACTGGATTCAGAATAATTCGCGGTGTCGTCGATCAGTTGAAGCGTGCCCGCGCCGGTCAGTGTCAACACTGCGTCTTCAAACGCGCTCTGTCCGTCTGGGCCTTGGACGCCTTGGGAGCGGTCGCGGTAATTCAATTCCCGGATCAATCCTTCGATCGTTGCGAACTGCCCGTCTCCCAGGTCGGTGTCCGTGTTGACGCTATTAGAGATGGTAAAAACATTTTGGAATGTGGAGCCGTCGGCGTTGGTCCCCTCGAAAGTGAACACATCATTGGCTTCAAACAGAATCCCGCTTTCCGCCGTGGTGAAATCCGAATTGACAAACGTTCCATTCAGGATCACATTGCCCGCTAATTTCAAACTGGCGGTCCGGGAAAGAATGGCGCCCTGCAGATCCGTAAAGACAAGAGTGCCGTCCATTTTCCGGCGGTTTGGAGGCAGGACATCAGAAACTTCGATCTGAAAATTCCCTGTGTCGAACGTGGATCCAGTAATCGCCTGCCACCGTGTTCCCATACTGTCCCCCCACGTCTTGTCCTTTGACGTAATCGCGCGTGGAGACTGTCGATCGTTAAGGTCTCCCACGCTGTTTGTAACGTTAAAACTATTTGGAATGAGAGGGAGCGTCAGTGATATTCGAAAAACTGGTCTTGGTATCTCCCTCCTCTTTGGCGCTGAAAAAACCGAATTCGTCCCTCCGAGGTATCGCCGACACCGACTGCGGCGATGCTGACGTGTGTCTGCACGAAACTGCCGGGGATGTTGAGAGAAACACCCCAAACAAAGCCACCTCGCGTTGTCGATCGCCGCCTGAACCTGTTCGATCAAATCCCGCAATGTATGAGCGCCCATCGAATCGGACACACTGATGGCGCCCGCGAACGGCGTTACACCATCCGACAGTACGCCTTGAAACGCGATCATATCGCTGGCGCCGATCGAGACGCCATCGAATGTGAGGGCGTTTTAAGGTGTCATCCATACCCGCCGCCCGGCCCGCCGCGTCCCGAACAAACTGCCCCGTCGTGACGGCGATATCGGTCGAATCTTTGATTCCCGTGGCGAATATGCTTGGCCGTCATCTTTCTTATATGGAATAAGGTTTTCATATCCTTTCATTGGTTCGAATAAGATTGAGTATTGATGTGCCGGCGCGGAGACTGCTCGCGTTTGGATCGCTGGAAACTTGCACGCCGATATCATCCTGCCCCCCTGTGACGCCTGTCACGGTGGCGTTATCGCCAGTAAAAAGAAGGCGCGAACTGAATCGCGCAGTGGAAGCGATGCGGTTGACTTCGTCGACTTGTTGAAAGACCTCATCTTGGATCGCTTGGATCGAAGCGGCGTCGTTGGTTCCTGTATTCCGGCGGCGATGGCCAATTCCCGGATCCGTTGGAGACTAGAGACCAGCGAATCCAAAGACGCTTCAGACGTGTTGGCCATGCTGATGCCGTTTTCCGCGTTGAGGATCGCTTGATTGGTGCCTGCGAATCTGCGTTCGCAGCCGTTCGCGAATGGTCAGACCCGCAGCGTCATCGCCCGCCCGATTATACGCAGTCCAGAGGACAATCGTTCAATATTCTTGTTTAGTCTTGTGCTGATCCGGTTGAGATTGCGCGACGACGCCGATATGGAGGCGATATTATTGTTGATACGCGTAATGCTCATGGTTCGTATCCTCCCTGATACTTAAGGCCCAACATCCGTGTCGGGGTTTTGAAGCGTTCCCCATCCATCCTGCGGGGAAAGTAGAGCGTGAGCGTTCGCCGTATCTTGATAGGGGTCAGTCTCGTGGCTCGTTCCAGAGCTAAGGCGATTTATGTTAATCGTAACCCGTTCTTCTTCTGGAGCGGCTCGCGTTTGGAGACCATGTGAAGCGCTCTCCAGGATTATCGCCACAATTATATGAACTTGAGCCTTCGCGGCTTTTCACATTCAACCGATATACCCTTCCTGATTTCCTCACCCTGCAATCATTCAATCTTCATTCTTCAATCACTAGGAATCTTCCTTTTTGGATATCGGCCTTTGGGGAATTGACTTTATACTATTTTTACATAAACCATTCCTTCTACATGTTCACTGTCTACCATGAATCAATAGAAGCAATGAACTGACGGAGAAACAGTGTTGGATTCAAGTGAATTGACAATATTTGATTGTTGGAATGATTGCTGTGGCGCTGGGCTGCGACGCGTTTTCCGTGGCGCTGGGGATTGGCGCGGGAAAACCGTTCAAGGGACAGACGTCCGCCTGGGATTCCATTTTGGATTGTTCCAAGCGCTGATGCCCATCATCGGCTGGGGGATCGGATCCGGCGCCGTGAGATGGGTTCGGGAATGGGATCATTGGCTTGCGTCGGGGATTGTGCTCCTCATCGCCGTTCATACGCTCGTAGAAGCGATGCGTCTAACCGGAACGCCGAAAATCGATTTCTCCGTGGGTGGTATTTAGTGACGCTTTCCACCGCGACGAGTATAGACGCCCTTGCAGTGGGTCTTGTTTTGGCGTCGCGGAGATCGCTCTTGGGGGCCGTGTCTAGCGATTGGACTCGTTGCCGGGGGGATGACTGTTTCGGGTTTATATATTGGGCGTTTTTTGAAAGCGTCGTTTGGCCAAATTGTTGAGATCGCCGGGGGGATTCTTCTTCTTATCGTCGCCATGAAATTATCGACGATTTGAGCTGGAGGAAAGACGGGGATTTATCCCCTGATTCTCTATCAAGCCAGTAGAAATCCCAGTATTCCCGCGCGATAACGTAATAGATCATTGGCCGGATTGTGATCCGGATCAGATCGCCTTCCCGGCCGACCAGCCCTACAACCGCCGCCGCCGC
>CAXXSM010000004.1:0-93449 GCA_963663405.2 bacterium
ATGAGCCTGATTCGCCTTATCAGCGGGGGGCGCGCACTCAATTTGAACGGCGATTTCGTTATTACAATCGCAGTGAAGGGCCTGTTCCCGAAACGGGGTATCGGTCGATTGGGTATCATCGCGCATTTGTGAATTATCTACGGCGTGGAGAAGGTATTTCGGTTGAAGATCGAAATGCGTTGTTTGAACAACGGGCCACCTTGCAGGTGGATTCGGATACCGGGGGTGGTTTCTTTTCGTCTGAACGGTTTATCAGCGGTCTATTGAAGGCCGTGGATGATATTCTCGTTATCAGTCAACTCGCTTCCCATTTTCCCTGCCGGTACGATGAAACGCTGGGCGCTCCCAAGTTGGATGGGGATATCGGCGATTTCGATTTTGAATCGGGGGAATTGACCGAATCGGAAGATGATGAAGGAATCGCTTTTGGGATGCGGGAATTCAAGCCCCGTCCGTTACGGCGGAAAACCGTCAAAATCTCCAAGCGGTTGTTGGAGAATCCCCGGATCAATGTGGAGAACATTATCTATGACCGCGTCAAGGTGGCTCTCGCCCGGTCGTTGGATAAAAAGTACATGCTGGGTTCCGGCGCGAATGAGCCGCTTGGATTGTTTACTCCTTCGGATTTGGGGATTCCCACCTCGCAGGATGTCACCACTTCATCCGCTACGTTTCTGGTCAGTGACGATCTGATCGATGTACAGGATACGCTCAAACATGGATACAAAGGCGTGTGGCTGTTTCATCAGAACGCGATCACGGAGATCCGGAAACTGAAGGATAATGACGGTCAATATTTATGGCGGCCTGGGTTGGAGCCGGGTGTGTCGAATGTGATTTTGGGGGATCGATACATCATCGGGGATAACGTTCCCAATACGTTCAGCGCCTCACAGTACATCGGGATGTACGCCGATTTTTCGTATTACTGGATCGCGGAAGCGCTTTCTCTTACGGTTCAGCGGTTGTTGGAACTGTATGCGCGGAAGGGGCAGATCGGTCTTCTGTTTGACAAGATGGCTGTGGATGCGATGCCGGTGATGGAAGAGGCGTTTGTTCGGATTAAGACGGCGGCTTGATAGGTTGAAGGTTGAAGGTAAAAGCCCCGGCGCAAGCGCCGGTTGAAGACTGAAGGAAAGGCAGGACGCCTTTGGCGTCTTTTGCGGGCGGGGACGCCCGCGCTCCATAGGAGTTACATGATGCGAGGAGAGAATCTTTCGAATTTGGTGAATATACGGTCGGCTTTGGATTATGCGAGTGGGTCGGCGGATCGGGATGGGGCCGTTTTGGATATGCAGGGGGGGCATTCGGTTTTGGCGGTTGTCAAGTTCGCTACGATTGCGGCGGGGGCTGTGACGACGATCAAGATGCAGCAGGGGGATCAAGCGAATCTCTCGGATGCGGTGGATCTGGAAGGTACGGGGCTTTCCGTGGCGGCGGATGATGATAACCAGGTCTTTTGGTCCGATCTTTATCTTCCTACGAAACGGTATGTACGGCTGTACATCGATAAAGATGGTTCGAATGCGACGGCGGAGATGGCCTTTTACATTCAGTACGGGCCGAAGGTGAAGCCGTGTGATAACAATATCGCCGATACGATTACTGGGGAATTGCATGTTAGTCCGGATGCGGGAACAGCGTGATAATTCTGAGAGGGTGGCCAGGGCAAGGTTTTGTCTTTTCTGCCCTGGTGGTTTGTGCGTTCAATGCCTGGGCAGAATAAAGTAAAGGCCCCTACGCAAGCGTAGGGTATTTGCCCAGGGCACCCAACTTAAAGGCAGGTGGAAGGCTGAAGGTAAAAGCTTCGGCGCAAGCGCCGGTTGAAGGTAAGGCAGGACGCCTTTGGCGTCTTTTGCGGGCGGGACGCCCGCGCTCCATAGGAGAATATGATGGGAAATGTATCGATTAAGTTGAAACGTAATGCGGCGACGGATCAGTACCGGGGGCATAAGGGGGATGTGATTACGATTCCGGAGAAAGAGGCGATGGGGTTGGTCGAGAAAAATTATGCGGAAATTTATGACTCGCCCCGTGAGCCGGAGCCTGCGCCGGAAGTGAAGAAGGAGCCGGAGAAGAAACCGGCGCCGAAATCGAGGAAGAAAACGGCTGTGGCGCCGCAGGGGGATCGGGTGGCGGATGCGGTTGAGTGAGTTGCGTTCCTTACCCCCCAGCCTTGAAAGGCTGGGCTATTTTCTATTGTCCCTTGCGGGACATAAAGCAATAGCCCAGGGTTTTAACCCTGGGCTACTGTGATACGTCCAAAGACCGAGCATCCGCGAGGGCTGCTTTAACGGGACTAAAAATTAGTTTGGTGTTTTATGTCTGAGTTAATGCCTGTTTCTCAATTGATTGAAGGGCCTGCGGTGGAGCCTCTGACGTTGGATGAGGTGAAGGGGCATTTGCGGGTGACGCACGATCTTGAGGATGATTTGATTGCGGGGTTGATTCCTACGGCGCGGGAGTATGCGGAGAGGGATTTTCTTCATCGGGCGTTGATTACGCAAACGCGGAAGATGTATCTGCCAGCATGGGAAGGGTTAAACATAGATTTTCCTCCTCTGCAATCTGTTGACTTGGTTGAGTATGTCGATTTAAACGGTGAAAAACAAACATGGTCTTCAGAAGAATTTATAGTTGTCAAATTAGAACCGGCCACGATTATGCCAACTTATCAAAAATTATTTCCTGAAATTTCTGATGTTGGGATTGCTGACACGGGGGGGTACCCGGTTGTGATTTCGTATACCTGCGGGTATGGGGATACGACGGATGCTGTGCCACGTCCGATTAAACAGGGGATGTTGTTGCTGATTGGACAGTTGTACAACAATCGGGAGGCGGGATATATGGGGGCCGGGATTGGTGTGGGGGAGATTCCGTTTGGGGTGAAGGCGTTGTGGGGGCCTTATGTGGATGAGAGGTTTAAGTGAATGCTTTTGTCTGAATCAGGTAAAGGCCGAGCATCCGCGAGGGCTGCTCTTACAGGATAGGCAGGATGACCAGGATAAAAGCAATAGGAGAGTTTGAATGCAGGTGGGGAAGATGGATCGGCCTATTGAAATTCAAACAGCGCCGAAACGAAAAACAGAAATGGGGGAACCCTATTTTGATTGGGATGATGCTGAAACTTATGCTACGGCCTGGGCGGAGAAGCGGGAGATGGGGGGGCGGGAGTTTTTTGCGGCGGCTCATGTTGGTGTTGAGTTTGACACGAAGTTTTTTATTCACTTTTTGGAGGGCGTGGATACCACGATGCGGATTTTTTGTGAGGGGAAGTATTACGATATTCAGTTTGTGCGGGAGATTGGTCGGCGGGCGGGGTTGGAGATATTGGGGTTGGGGCGGGGGTGATTGTTTTTTTTTTGTCAGAATCAGGATGGCCAGGATGGGCAGGAAAGGCAGGATAAAAAGCAAAGGCCCGGCGCAGGCGCCGGTTGATGGGCAGGATAAAAGACAAAAGCAGGGCGCCTTTAGCGCTGGAAAGGAATGGTAGTTGAAGGCTTTTCTTCAGCCTTCAGTCTTCTACCTAATCCACCTAAAAAATGGAACCGATTGTGAAGTTTGAGGGGGCGAAAAAGATTACTTCGACGTTGAAGCGGTTGGGGGATAGCCGTCTTGTGAAGAAGGCTGTTGAGGATGGGCTTCGGAAAACGGGGAATTTGTACCGGCGGGAAGCGCGCAAAGTGGCGCGGAGCAAGATCAAAAAGAAATATACCGGGAATCTGGTGAAGCGGATTCGGGTTTCGAAAGTGAAATCGTATCACGGGGCGGCGCGGATTGTGGTTTCGGCGGCGGCGCCTCACGCACATCTCATTGAGTTTGGCACGTCACCCCGCGTGTTGAAAAAACCGCGTTGGTTTAACCTGAATGGGAAATGGGTGCGATTGACACATACGGGGCAGATGCCCCCGAAGCCTTTCATGCGTACTGCGTTCGAACGAATTACGGCGCAGGATGCGATTGATGTGACGAAGGATGGGGTGATGAGGGCGGTGGAGCGTGTGGGGAGACGATAGATTTCTGTTCAATGCCAGGGCAGATCAAAAGCCTTGCCCTGGGCACCCAAGGATTTAGGAGTTTTGAAGTGTTGATTCAAGAGGCGTTGGTTCGGTATTTGACATCGCATGAGAAACTAAGACCGTTGGTGGGGGATCGGGTGTATTACATGCATCTTCCGCAGGGGCCGAAATTGCCTGCGATTACTTTTTTTCTGGTGGATGGATCGAGTGTGGAATGTCAGCAGGGGCAGGTGGGGCTTTGTGATGCGCGGTATCAGTTTGATTGCTGGGGGAGCACGATTACGGAAGCGTCTTGGGCGGCCATCGAACTGCGGAAGGCGATGGATTTGGTCCATGTGGATTTGAACGGGGTGTCGGTCACGTCGAATCATATCAGTTCGCAGGATGATTATGAGGATCAATCGCGGATCTCGCGGAAGATTATGGAGTTTCAGATTATTCATTCTGAAGAGGTTGATTAGGCTGAAGACTGAAGGAAAAGCAAAGGCGCTGAAGGCGCAACCCTTCAGCCTTCTACCTTTTACCTAAATCCCTAGAAACAGAGGTGGAATCATGAATGGGAAGTTGACTTGGTTTGAATGGGCTTTGTTGGGGATTTCGATTTGTTTGTTGGTTACGGCGTTGTGTTTGGTGAAGGCGCCGGAGGCGCGGGGGGCGCATACGGCGAATGTCAATAACGTGCTTGGTCCCTATCCTGGTGAAATCGTTGACGCTTCGGCGAATATTACTATTTTTTATGATTTCGTGGAGAGCGTAGCGGATTACAAATTGCAATTCGCCTGCACGGGGCGGGAAATACTGTTGGCGTATAACCAAGCGGGAATACCCATGAAATTCGAATTGATTTCGGAACCCAATCAATATCGAAGATCGGGGAATATCGTTTATGAACTCGGCGCTTACGAATACGCGGCGTTTTATTACGGATCGACGGATGGCTGGGTCGCGTCCGGAACGAATATCGTCAATGTCTCGGCGACGACAGATTTTATTAAATTTGGAATTATCCGGTTGAAATAAGGAGGTGAACTATGAAGAAAATCATGGAACTCTTGAGTTACGCTTTCGTCTTGGTTTTCGCGGCGGTGTTGTTTTATACGTCACCGTCTGATGGCGCGTCGATCGCCGTGCAAACCGTTGTAGGGCCTCACCCAATTGGGAACGTGGCTGCGAATGAGATGGATATCGCATGGGCTTCGGCCTGCGCGACAGGGGTTGATTCGTTCGCCTATCCTGGAAAATGCTTGGTGCTGTGGCGAAATGCGAATCAGGTCTCTGACCTGACGGCGGGGGTGAAATCCGAACCGGATACGATGGGGCGAACGGCGGATTTCATTACGGAATGTTCGGCCGGTTGGGACGTGCAGGGATTATATATTTCGAATCCAGTGGGCTGGAAGAACGCGACGGGGGAAGTGGTTCTGTTGTCTGCTTCGCCGGATATTGAGTTTATGGTGTTGGCGATTTCGAAGTGAGTGTCTGAATCCTAAAAGCCCGGCGCAAGCGCCGGTTGATGGCCAGGATTTTTAGGATATTCAGGATAAAAAGCATGGCGCCTTTGGCGCTGATTTGGAGGTGAATGATGGCTAAAACTGGAGCCAAGGGCGCGAAAGGCACATTGATTCAGCGGAGTGTGACGGAAGGGGGGCCGTATACGACGATTCCGGAAGCGCGGGATATTACATTGACACCACCTAGTCAAACGTATGAGGATGCGACGCATCAGGAGAGTCCAGGCGATTACGCCGAACAGGTGCCGATTCTGAAGGAAAATGGATCGGCGAGTTTTGAGATCAATTTCAAGCCCAGCGACAGCGTGCAGAGCGATCTGGAAGGCGATCAGGAAAGTCAATCGCTTCGGTATTGGCGGATCGCGTATCCACAATTCGAACGGCAATATGAATTTGAGGGATACGTTTCGCAGTTCGACCATCAAGCGCCGGTGCGTGGGATTCTACGGGCGAATGTGACGATTCAGGTCACGGGCGAGGTGACGAGAGGAGCGTATGTGCCATGACCGTATTGAACCGGGAAGCGATTTTGGGAGTTTCGTTGAAGCGGGTTGAAGTGGACGTGCCCGCGTGGGGCGGGTCTGTTTTTGTTCGTGAGTTGCGGGCGAAGGATCAGCCTGCTCTTTTGGCGTTGCGCAAAAAGGAAGATTCAAATCACGATATGTTAGTTGAGGCGATTCTTCTTTCCGTTATTGATGAGAATGGAAATCGAATTTTCCAGGATACCGATGAAGATCGAAAATTTATTTCTGAAGGTTCCCATTCCACCTATGAAAAACTCGCGAAGGTCATCGCGGATTTGAATGAGTTCAATGTGGAGGATGAGGAAGCGGAGGAAAATTTTTTGAATGCCCCGGCCGAGAGTTCACCTTCCGATTAGCGGAAACGCTTCATATGCCCGTGTCCGTTCTTCTCGAAACGATGGGGGCGCGGGAGTTTGAGGAGTGGCGGGCGTTTGACGCGCTGTATCCGCTGGGTTCGAAAGGGGAATACCATCGGGCGGGGATTGTGGCGAGTTCGATCATCAATTGCTTTTTGCGGAAGGGGGCGGAACCGATTAAGTCAGATTTCTGTCTGCCTCAATACAGGGAACGGCAGAGTGTGGAAGTGCAGATGGCGATTTTAGATGGGATGGTTAAGAAGTGAGTTTAACGGTTTAACGCCAGGGCAGAAAAACGCCTTGCCCTGGGCACCCAGATAATATTGTTTAGAAAGGATATTTAGGTTATGGGCTGTTGCTTTACCTTCCGTCTTCAGCCTTCAACCTAAAACCCTAGCAAATGCGAAACGCTCGAATCGGCGGTATGCGTATTGATTTAGAGGCGGGTACCGCGAAGTTTTTTCATAGTATGGATCGGGCGTCCAGGCGTTGGAATCGAACGCTGGATCGGATGCGGGCGGATGCGCGGCGGTTTCGGTCTGGGGTGGTTGCATCGTTCTCGGCGGTGGGCGTGGGGATGTCGATGGAGCGTGTGCTGTCTGGTACGGTGGGCGTGATTACGGATTTTGAAAGCGCGATGTCTGGGGTGCAGGCGGTCACGCGGGCTTCCTCTGGAGAGATGGAAGCGATGGAGAAAGTCGCTCGCGGGCTGGGGGCGAGCACAAAGTTTTCGGCGGCGGAAGCGGCGGAGGGGATGAAATTTCTGGGGATGGCGGGGTTTGAAACCTCGGAGATTATGGGATCGATCCCGGCGATGTTGGATCTTGCGGCGGCGTCTGCGCTTGAACTGGGAATGGCGGCGGATATCACGTCCAACATTATGACGGCGTTCAACATTAAGGCTGATGAATCGCGGCGTGTGGCTGACGCTTTGGCGGAGATTGCGGCGAGCGCGAATACGAATGTCGAACAACTCGGTGAGGGGATGAAATACGTGGGGCCGGTCGCGTCCGGTCTCGGTGTGTCGTTGGAAGAAGCGGCGGCGGCGATTGGCGTTCTATCGAATGCGGGGATTCAAGGGGAGATGGCTGGAACGAGTCTGCGGCGGGTTATCACGGATTTGACAAACCCAACTTCTTCATTGAGAAAAGCCGTGAAGGGATTAGGATTGACGATTGAAGAGTTGGCTCCCAGAACGAATACACTCACGGAAATCTTCACGAAGTTAAAAAATGCGGGGGCGGGGGTTGAAAAATTGATGGCCATGTTCGGGGCGCGGGGCGGTCCGGGCGCGATCAAGTTGGTTGAGTTGGTGGAGGATGTTGACCGGTTCAATCGAAAACTGGGACAATCGACCGGGGCTTCACAACGGATGGCCGAAACGATGTCGAATAATATCGCGGGATCGTTTAAGCGTATGCAGTCGGCGCTTTCGGAAGTGGCGTTGCAGATCGGGCAAGGCGGGATGGCCAATGCGATTAAGTCTGTGACGGATCAATGGATCAAACTCGTCAATGATTTCATCAATAGCGGGGCGGCGGTCAAAGTGGGGGAAACGATTGGGAACGCTTTCATTCATATCTCGAATCAAGTGCTTTGGGCGGCGCAGAGTTTTCGGGGATTTTTAGTTACCTATGACCGGTTTATGAAGTCCATCGGGGATCCAAAGATTTTTCAGTGGATCGGGAAGATTATTCTCGGCTGGAAAGAACTCGCGCAGATTTCGATGATGGCGCTTTCGTCTCAATTGAAATTGTGGGGGGGGATGCCCGGCGCGATGATGGAGGGGCAGGAAGCCGTCTTCCAACACATCGAGGATCGAATTAACGAGTTTGTGAATGGCTTCAACAAAATGGCGAAGGAGGATTGGTTTCCAGAGGATACGTTCAAGATTGCGGAAATCGAGATTGAGGTAGGTCCTCCGGAGGGATTCCAGGGATTTAAAAAACTGAATCAAGAGGCGATCCAGTTTTCAAGCATCATGGAGGATAGCGAGAAAAGCACGGGCGCCATTGTTAATAATGTGAACGAAATGGAAGGAAAATTTCGTTCGTTTCTTTCGTCTCTGCAATATGACATGAAAACGGTCACACAAACGAACGCCGACCGGTTGCGGGAAAACCTGGAGATGCTGAAACAGGCGCAGAGTATGGGGATTAAGGAGATCGATGGGGAGCCGGTTGATTATTCGAAGATGCGTCAATACATGCAGGATGAGTTTAGCGGGATCGTTGAGGCTTCGCGGGAGTCGGCGGCGGCGGTCCATGACGCTTTCGCGGGTGTTTTTGAGGGGGCGGCGACAGGCGCTTTAAATTTGAAAAATATTCTTAATTCATTCGTAAGCGATATTACAAGAGCCTGGGCTGAGATGGGGGCGACAAACGTTTTTAACTTTCTCCAACCGAAGGCGTATGAGATGGGGGGATTCGCTAAGTTTTTGTTTGGGGGATCGCGGGATACGGGGGGGCCGGTTGAGGCGAATAAATCGTATTACATTGGTGTTCCGGAAGTGTTTACGCCGGGGATGTTTACCCCGCCTACTGCGGGGCAGATTACGCCGTTATCTGAATTGCAAGGTGGGAAAGGGGATATCAAAATCGATACCGGCGGCGCGCCTTTGATATCGGTAACCGGCGGGGGATTATCGAAGAAGAGCGCTGGGCAGTTTGCACAAGATTTTCTTGAAGCGGTCCAGGCGGGGGGGCGGTATCAATGAGTTTTTTTGAAACGCGGTTCCCTACTCGAATCAGTTATGAGTTAGTTGGTTCCGCCGGGTTTAATACATCCGTCATTGAATGCGCTTCCGGATTCCGGAAGAGTAATAGCGAGTGGGATGAATCGTTATACACTTTCAAAGCGCATGTCCCCTCGAAGGGTTCTCCCGAATGGCGGGAATTTCTATCTTTTTTTCTCGCCATCGCCCAGGGGCAAGCCAATCAATTTCGATTTTATTACATGCCGGATTCAACGTTAGTCGATGAATTAAATACCGAACGGCCTTTGATGGAGGCAATCGATTCCACCCATTTTCAACTTGTGAAGCGGTATCAATACGGTCTTGGGCATTACACGCGAACTGTCACTAAGCCGGTCATGGGGTCCGTGAAACTTTATTATCCGGATGAAAACAGGGTAATTCAGTCTGGGTATACGATGGATTCAACAACCGGGATAGCGACATTTACAGAGGCTCCCGGATTTACTCCACGGGCGAACTGTGTATTTGATATCCCGTGTATGTTGGGGGGGGATTCTATGGATTTGGCGCGGATCGCTCCCGATGTTATGCAGTGGAAAAGTGTCACCATTCAAGAGGTCAGAATTTAACAATGAAAACTGTTTTAAACGCTTCCGATGATGGAACGCTTTTTTTGAATCATCTTGCCCAGGATCGCACGACGCTTGCGCGGTTGGTGCGGATCGAGCGGCTTGACGGCGTTGTGATTTGTATGACGACGCATGATAAAAACCTTACCTATGATGGGGAGGTCTACTATTCCAAATTCGGGTATAACCCCAGCGCGATTCGGTCCTCTGCTAGCCTCGCCGTTGATAATCTATCCGTTGAAGGCTTTTTTGAGTTGAACGGCGTCCTTCGAAATGATTTGATTGCGGGGCGGTTTGATGGGGCGCTTTGTGATATCTTTCTTGTGAACTGGAACGATGTTTCGATGGGGGCGCTCTGGTTGAAATCTGGATACTTCGGTTCCGTTGATATCAGTGATTATAAGTACACTGTCGATTTTCTTGATCTCACGCAGAAACTACAGCAGGAAACAGGGCGCGTGATTCAACCGGGTTGTGATTTGAAACTAGGTTGCGAATTGTGCGGGGTAGATATCGCAAGCGCGGCCTATACGAAAACGGGAACCATAACCGGCGATATTACCCCATCGAAAGATACTTTTTCTATCACGATATCCGAGGGGGATACGACAGATGGGTATTACAATTTTGGAATCATTACCTTTGACTCATCTCCCGGCGGCGGGGATAACTGGTTAATCTTTCGGGAAATTTACGAACAAGAATACGATGATTCGGGTTATCACTCGATTACTCTCTTTCTTCCCTTTCCGTTTGTCCCTTCGGTTGGTGATACGTTCACAATTTATCCAGGGTGTGACGGTACTCTTCAAACATGTAATAACAAATTTTCGAACGACAGTTTTCAGGGCTTCCCGCACGCGGTGACAGAAGAGCAAGCGGCGGATTACGGAACGGGGTAACTATGCTTGGCGCGATCTTTCCATTTATAGGCGCTTGGGCTGGGTCCGCGTTCGGTACGCTGGGAACGTGGTTGGGATGGGGGATCGGTCTCGCTGTTGGGAATAAACTCGATCCGCAATACGCGAAGGCTCCCCGTCTTGACGATCTGTCCGTCCCTACGGCTGGGTATGGCGATTCGCTCCCGATGCTTTGGGGAGAGGATAAAATCGCGGAACGCCGGATATGGTCCATCGATTTGATTGAATGCGTGGATACTATCGAGGGCGGTCTGTTCGGTTGGTTCGATGTTGGCGAAGTTGTTTATTATCGCGGAACGTGGGCTTCCGCTTTTGTCGATTGCCGGATCACGGGGCAGGTGGAAGCGTTCAATAAAATTTGGTTCGGCTCCAAACTCTATTACAACAACGCGCCGGATGCGACGCCGAGAGAGAAGGCGGATGCGGCGGCTAAGGTTGCGCGGGGCGAAGTCGTTTTTTATTATGGCACGGCTACCCAAGGCGTTGATCCCACGATGGAAGCGGTTGAAGGCGTGGGGAATGTCCCTAAGTATAAATACACTGGCTATATCCTCTTCAATAACGTCAACCTAAAAAAATATGGGAATACCGCTCCCGGCGTTTATGCGGATATCCTCATGAGCGCGAAGGTCTCCCCGGCGGAATGGCTCTTCATGAATCCGGGTACCCCTTCCCTTCCCTGGGGGGCGCGGTCCGGGGCGGGGGCGGTTGTTTTTAACGATAAACTTTTCATCATAATGGGATTGAATAACGCGGGAAATCTCGATGATGTTTATTCTACTTCGGATGGTTCTAACTGGTCTTCTGAAATACCCTTTCCCGGTCAGGCGCGGGATTCCTTCACGCCGATTGAAATCACTTTCTATAACCCCATCACGTTTGAAACTTATCCTGTTATCGTTGTTTTCGGTGGTTATGGGGGCGGATCGATTCTGTCCGATTGTTGGCATTTTAACGGCTCGATATGGGAGCAATGGTCTATAACCGGTGATTCGATCCTTCCGCGGGATTCCTACGCGGCTGTTTACAATCCGGATGATGGTTTCATCTATGCGTATGGCGGGGAGGATGGGAACGGGGGCCTTGATAGTACCGGCCACAATCGCGACCTTTGGAGAACCGCCGATGGAATCGGATGGCATAAATTAATTTCGAATACGACCGCCGATCAATATTATGCTTCCGGAGCGCATACACGCGCCGGGGCTTCGTTTCTTTATTTTGAAAATTATCTTTGGTTGATTGGCGGCACGTCTCATAATGTATCCGCTCTCGATTGTCCGATCACCTCGATTAATCCCTCGTTGAATGTGTTCTATATCGAGTACGACCAAACGAGTGACATACATTCCTATGTCTATGTGACGGGGAGTTATGGGGGAATCAATGATGGATATTGGGAAGTCATCAGCGCTTCCTATGGCGCCGGATATACGGCCATTTTTGTGACTGGGAATGTCCAGGCGACCGGCGGGGCATTGGGTACCTTAACAACGGGGCATGAGCCGGGGGGCGTGGGATTTTCGAATGGGGTTTATCGATACGATCCATCTACGAACGTTTTCACGGAGATGACGCCGAACCTTACGAATACGGGGATAACTCCAACAAAAATACCAACGTCCAGCGGGGATGTGTGGGGCGCGGTTGTTTGGAGTAATAAACTTGTTGCATTCGTTCATGGGGAGGGCGGGAAAACAGAAACCTTTTCTAGTGAGGATGGGGAAACGTGGGTCCCGTGGGCAATCACGCGGGGGGAACACTCGATAACCACCGTGGATACCGGGGCGGATACTTTCACGATTAACGGGGATCAAACGGATTACGTTTCGACCGATGACCATTTCTATGTCTACGAATCGACCGGGAACAATGGCCGTTATACAGTCTCTAACGTTTCGTACGATTCCGGAACCAAGAAAACAACGATAACCGTTCAAGAGGAAATAAACGATTCTTCCCTAGGTACGCTTGTTTTAGTGGCAGAGATGGATGATTTCGCTTCCGGGGCGGGGTATCCCGCCGTGATCGATTTTCTTGAAGATTGTTATGTGATGGGGGGGGAGCGGGGCGGGATCGCGAACAATGAGATTTATAAGGTTGAAAAGCAAACGGCCGCCGGGGAAGCAGTTTCTCATGCTACAATCGTTCGCGATTTGTGTCTTGAATCCGGATTGACCGAAGAACAGATTGATGTTAGCGAGATCGAAGAGATTGAGGATAAATCCTTCATCAAGCGGAATCGAAGCGCTAACCGTAATTCGATAGAACAATTGATGCGGGCCGGGTTGTATGACGCGGTTTCTTCTGATGGGAAAATTAAATTCCCTGCGCGGGGCGGGGATTCCGTTGTAACGATTCCGGAAACTGTTCTAGGGGCTGTAAGCGCGGGGGATGAATACCCGGATAAGGTCCCTATCAACCGTCAGAACGATTTTGAATTACCGTCCCTGGTCAATGTGAATTACATCGATCCGGCGCGGAATTTCGGCTCTGGAACGCAGTCTTATCGAAGGATCGGGGTAACCGCGAATCTCGAAAAAACGGTTCAATTTGATATCTCGATGACCGCCGATCGAGCGCGTACACTTGCTTTTATTCTTCTTTGGGAGGCGTGGAACTCCCGTCAACAGATTCCGTTTTCGATTCCGTATACCTATTTGTATCTCGATCCGACCGATGTCATCACTCTCGAAAAGGATGGGGATTCTTACAAGGTCCGTTTGGAGCGGATTGATTATATTGACGGGGTTCTCCAATGCGAGAGCGCGTTAGAGGATTCGAGTCTGTATACACGCTCTATCGAGGGGATCGAGAGCGGGGGGAATGTTGACAGCGTCTCCCCGATCCGGGCGAACACGCGGGGCTTCCTTCTCGATATCCCGAATCTCTTTCCGGATAAATACATTCACTACGGCTTGCATTTCTGCGCGAATCCGGAAACCGAAGATAACGAATGGCCGGGGGGGGAACTTTGGATTTCGCGGGATAGCGGCACGACCTATAAACGCTTTGGCCTAGTCCCACAGGCCGCCGTTACGGGGATTTGTTCGACTACCCTAGGCGATGGTCTAACCCATCGATGGGATCGGGTTAACTCGATTACGATCACTCTCCAGCATGGCTCTTTGTCCAGCATTTCAGAAGCCGAAGTGTTGGCCGGGGCGGGGCGGGCCTATGTAGGTAACCTGGATGATCAATGGGAGATCGTTCAGTTTTCAAACGTCGTGGATAACGGGAACGGCTCCTATACGCTATCCAATCTACTGCGGGGGCGGCTGGGAACGGAATGGGCTACGGGATTGCACGGCGCGGGGGAAACGTTCATTCTCCTCGATGAGTCCATTCAAAAAGTTCCGCTTGAAAAAACGGATTTGGGCGTCTCTTTGAAATATAAATTCGTTACGCGGGGGGAAGATAGGGATTCAGTTTCTCCGGTGAACTTCACTTGTAATTTTGTCTGTAAGAAACCATACGCGCCGGGGGCGTTGGAAGCGGTCCCCGATGGATTTGGAAATTGGATTATTACTTGGCTCAGGCGCTCCCCGTTGGGTTACGCGATTGGGGAGGGTGACACTTCGGAACTGGGGGATATCCGCTTCAAGATCGTGATAACCGCGAACGGGAGAACGCTCAATATTCCATTGCGCGTATACGGAACGGGGGATAACTATCGTCCTACCCTTTTCCTGAATCGTCAGAATCAATACTACGGTCTAGGGGGCTTGGCGTCTTCCATCGATGTTTCCATCGTTCAGCAAAATGAAATTCTTGACGGCTATGAAAGCGCGGGGAGTTTTAGTCAATGACTGCGACACTCGAAATAATAACCGGGAATACTACCCAAATTGAAATCCCACTCAATGAGAATTTCCGTCAATTGTGGGTATTGCTATCTGAGGGAATCGCAACCAATGATCTTAACGCGCCGGTGACTATCGCCCTTACGGGGCTGAGTGTCACGGCGGCGAATTCGGATAGTTCTTTCACAACAACCGGTGACGCCTTCGCCGATATTGTGGCTGGGATGTGGGTTACTATGGCCGGGTTTTCGTCTAACGATGAGAACAACGGGAAATTTTTAGTAACCTCGAAGGTCTCTGATAATAAGATCATTTGTTCTTCCCCCAGCGAAGGGGAAATCCAGGATGAGAGCGGTTCCGGAATTTCCGTTACGGCGCCAAGCGAAGGTGACACCTACATTGTAGGTTCTTCCCCATCGGGGGCATGGGATGGTTATCAAGGCTATGTCGCCGATTATCAGAACGGGGCATGGTCTTTTTATGAACTCCAGGTGGGGAATCAAATCTATTGTCATGCGGATGGGGCTTACCTCGATTGCTCTAAGGATGGTTCCGGAAACTATCAATGGTCATGAGTCTTACTCTGCGGATACTCAATCTATTTTATGAATTCATCGATTGCCGTGGGGCGACAATCCGGGGCGCGCATGTCGAGAAATCGGATACGGGATGGGAATCGACCGGCGGGGAAACGGTCTTTTCTATCGGGGAGAAATTTGTATCCGGATCGACAGAACTATTTATTAATAAGACTCCAAGGCTTTTGAAAACCGAGAAAACGGAAGAATTGGATATCTACGATTATGAAGAATCGAATGGGAATACGACCATTACAATCCGTCAGGCGGTTGGCTCTGAGGATTTCCCTGCTGTACTTTATTGCCGTTACACTCCTCTTCGGAATTATTAACTGTTTCGCGGGGGAGTATGAACCGGGTTGGCCGGGGAATGTACAGTACGGGGGGCGGTTGCGAGCGCTTCCGGCGGTCTATTACTATGACCTGGTTCGGCTCGATCAACTCAATGAGGCTATCGAGGCGCTTGAAGGCGGGCAGGTTGCGCCGATTCCCGGCGGGGCGGGAGCGGTTTTCGATATCGTTCACGGTCTTAATACGGAATTTCCCATCGTTCAAATTTATGTAATCGAGTCTCTGAAAATCGCGGGGGGCGTGGATATCGAGTATCTCGATTCGGATACGATCCGGATAACATTCTCGACGCCTCCAGAACCGAATCAATATATGGTTGTTTGTCGAAGGTCCCTTACAACGGTTAGCGGGATCGGGGATGGAGTTTCGACGGATTACACGATAGAAACCGGCTTAAATAGCGCGTATTGGCTGTTTTCCATTCGCAGGGCTAACGGATCAAAAAAAGAGATATCTCCCGAAGTCCGCAGAGAATCGGCGACGGAAGCCACTTTCATTTTTAATACGATCCCCAGCGAGGATGAATATTTGGTTTCGTTTCTCCCGGCGGCGGCGTCCGAAGTAATCGGCGGCGGAACGTCTGAATATACCATCGAACACGGGCTATCTAACCCGATCTGTCAGGTCTTCGAGAATGGGGGCGCGGGACGGTTTGTTCCCGTCGATGTTGTGCATGAATCGAGCGGGGCGGTTACTGTGCGGTTTTCCTATTCTCCGGGGGCGGGGGCGTTCATTGCGTTATTCGCCGATGTGGAGGATAAAACCTTCGAGCGCGCCTATCTCCTCAATGGGAGTAACGCGGGGGAATTGTCTCCGGATGTTCCGCATGGGAGTCCCCTGGTTGATTTTTATTTTAAGAATTCATATACCGTAGAAACCGCAACGGCGGCGATATTTTCCGCGTCCCGATATGATCTAGGTGATTATCATGGATTCGAATCCTACCTTACAATCGAGGACACTTTCTCCGTCTGGAAATCTTCACTCGATATTTATCTTGATTCGCCGAAATTGCGTCTCTCAAATACCATCGAGTTTGATGATATCACGGGCACAAAAATATTATTCTATTCGCACAGTTATGGAATCGATATCGCTCCCTACACACTAAAAATCTATTCGGATCGTTGGTTCGAATTCGGGAGTGATGAGAATCCGGATTCGATGATGTTACAGGGGGATAATGGGGATTTGTATTTGGAGGGGAATTTGTATGTCTCTGGATTGATCTCGAATTCCACATTGACCGGCGCTTACATTCCACTGATTACTTCGCCGGTTGACGGTAAGTTTCCATTGATGGATAGCGATGGGCAGTTAGTCACAAGCGCCTATGGTCCGTCCAGTTTTGCGGAGGATGACCACAACCATGACGATGAATATTCTGCACTCGGTCACACTCACAATTACATTTCTCAGATTTCTTCCCCTTCCTCTGGCAATTTTCCCGTAATGGATGCGGGGGGCGAATTAGATTCTAGTGGATACGGTCCGGGGGATTTTCTTCGTACTGATGGTTCGAATGACATGAATGGCGATCTGGATATGAATGGAAATGATTTGGAGGCGATTGGCACAGCGGATATTGATACGCTTGAATACAGCGGTGGAACTTCGATTATTGTTACAGATAACTTTGATATGGATAACAACAAAATCGAGGATTGCATGGAAATCGACGCGGATTTTTATGTTGTGAATGGCACGAATGGAGTCTCTTCAACATTTACAGTTATAACGGATATTGATTTTACCGGAGAACAATTTAAAACACGCACGATCACAGTCACATGGGGAATCGTGACAGGTGTAAGCGCTGAAAGTGGGTGGCAATAAAATGAAAAAACTTACCATTCTAATTTACGTTTTAACTTTAACCGGGATGGTCTATGCTGACCGTTCCGTCCCTTCCCATCAGGACGGGGGGGGAACGTCCGATTTGAAAAACTTTCGGGTTGTGGGGCCGATTTATATTATCAACGCTACTCATGGGATTTTTGAAAACGCGGGGGCGGAAATCGTTGACATTACAAGCGTCTTAAGCGTTACAAATACAATCAATTTGATCGGCACAGGGAGCAATCATCCTCGATTTAATTTTTGGAATGGGGAAGGCAACATAGGTTTCATCCTGTTGGCCTTACAAAATAACGCGGGGTTTGCTGGCTCTGCGCCGAATGACATGATTATCAAAAACGCTTCCTCGAACGCGCTTCGATTTGGCACAAATTCAACGGAACGATTTACGATTTTAGGAAATGGATATACGGGCTTCGGCGCGGTCAATCCACAAAAAAATTTACACGCTCACAAATCTTCCAGTGGTGAAATTTTCTTATTATTTACGAATGCAACGACGGGAAGTTCGGCTTCAAGTGGTTGGCAATATGGGGTCGATCAGAATGAGAAAGGCTCAATATGGGGTTTCGGTAATTATCCATTTTATTTGGGCGTAAACAATATGACTGCATTTACATTAGATAGTAATTTGATAGCTAAATTTTGGGGGCCGGAAGTACATATAGATAGAGCGGGGGTAGGCGATGGATTTTTTAAATCTACCGCTTCTACCGGATATGATACCGGTTTTGATTTTTGTGAAGGCTCGACCGATGGATTAAATTGGCGGGCGTTTGTTGATGGGGATGATTCCGATAAATTTAAAATGATTGATTCCGCTAGTCAACCTATTGTGACATTCACGAATAGTGGAAACATCGTTTTTAATGCTACTAACGGCCTGACAGCAAAAGCCGAAGGGACTAATTATTCAATTATCTATAATAAACAATTCTATGATAACGGTGTACATGCCCCAGTGTATCGAACAGTAAAAGGCAGGGGGACAGAGAGCAGCCCATCACAAATAAAAGATCATGATATTTTATCGATTCAACAAGTAGCAGGGTATAACAATACCCCAGAACTTGTTAATGCAGGTCAACTCGTTTGGTATGCAACCGGAGATTGGACCGCAACAAATGAGGGATGTGTTTTATACGTACAACCTACAGGTTACGGAAATTATAATCGTACAACTATCGCCGGATTTTATGGTGAAGGTGTGGCTATTGGCGGTGGTGGGGTTGGCGATACAGATAATTATGAGTTATTTGTCACTGGAAATATTGCGTATACGGGGACCTGCGGCGCTCCTTCTTCCCGTATCACTAAACGGGAAATCAAACCTCTAACCGATCCGGAAAAAGAAAACCTTTTAAATGAACTCGATTCCCTCGAATTGCAGTCCTTTAAATATCGTACTCCTAAAGAAAAATCGATTAACGATTTCGAGAATACTATCGAGGCTTTCCAGGTTAAAGATTTCGTTGATTTCTACGTATATGACGAGGTTACGGATTCCACAAAAAACGTTCCTATCGAGGTTTCTCGAATGGAAAATCGAGTAACCCAAACCAGGGCGGAAAAATTGGAGAAATACAACGCGAGGAGGGAAGCCGCACAAACCGCAAGGCATTACACCATCACACGGACCGGAGTAATGACCGATGACCTTCCCCCCGATAGTCCCATGTTTTTTGAACGCAAAAACGGGCGGCGTGATTTATCGCTCGATGGAACGGCTCAACAAACGATTTCATATGTTAAATTAATTCGGGAAGAACAGTTAAGAGACCGTGAGCGTATCAATACACTCGAAGCCAAAAATAGAGAGTTGCTGAAACGGATCGAGGCGCTTGAAACGAAAATGACAAACGGGGGCCGGAATGAATGATAATAATACGTGTTCGTGTTCGATTTTTGGAAATGGTGATGGGGTAAAAAAGGGGATCGAATGGAAAGGTCATATAGACCATCGGATTAATGAGGTTGAAAAAATGATTGAAATATTATTTGAAAAAATGGATAAACGGGATAAAAAAATTGAAGAAAACCTCAAAGAAATGAGAAATACGCAGAATCAGATTTTTAGTAAACTCTCATGGATTCATGGAGTTGTTATCGGGATCGGGGCTATCGTGTCTCTCGCTCTTGCTTTCTATAAACTCTTCCCAGGTGGATAGATTATGAGTGAACAAATATGGATCGAAATAGAAAGTATCGGCTGTAATTGTGGATGCGGCTTCAATGCGATTCATCCCAAAATTCTTGGGATGGTGGAATCTCTCGCCTATCGAATCATGTTACCGATTCGAATCATCAGTTTTTGCCGATGCGAAGCCCACAACAGATCAGAGGGCGGGGCGGCGGATAGCGGTCACCTTCCGTATTTCTGGGTAACGATCATCGATCGGATTCGAGCCGCCGGGAAAATGGTTCGCAAGATGATTTTAAAACCGGATACATACCGCGTGGGGATCGCGGTGGATGTTACGTGTCAGGATTGCGAACGGCTTTATAACAGCGCGATAGATTCGGGGGAATGGACCGGCGTGATTTGGTATAAGTACAAAAACAAAAAGCGGGATCGCTTGCATCTCGATTTGAAACCGCGAACCGAACCGTATTATAAAATTCTCGAAATGGCGGCTTGATATGAAAGCGATATGCTTGATCTTCTGTCTTCTTGTTTTTCTCGCCGGTTGTCAATCGTTCATGATTAGACACTGGGATATAGAGGATTGTAACCGTTTAGAGGTTCACGCAACGAGGCTTTATAATCAACACCCATTCGAAGGCGGGGGAACCTCAATATCGATCCCGGCGGCTGAGAATTTAGTCCCCATCAAGGGGGAATCTAACTGTTTATTTTCCATTTCAAGGACGCGGATCAAGCGCGTCACGGAAATGATAGTCATTATCGAAAACGTTGGAAATCACAATTAATGGAGGCGTAAAAATGGAAGGTTCGAAAAAATATCAATTGAACGAATTGGATTACAGAAAGATCGGTAAGGGTTTTCTGATTGCGATGGCCGGAGCCCTGGTCCTGTGGATTCCCCAATGTGTCGAGATGGTTGATTGGGGAGCCGGGACGCTCATCGCCGGTGCGATTGCGTCCACACTCGTCAACGCATTAAAAACGATTTATCCAGGATAATTCCAAGCCTCAACAAACCTGATTCTATCCTCACCCTCTCCCCATGAAACACCCTCGCTCCGATCCCACCGGGGGAATTTTTTTTGATTTAATTTTTTAAGTGTCTATAGATTTACATGTTATTTATGTTGTACAATTCAAATCAAATATCTTTTTGGGACGAATTTTAATATTTCCCCAAATTTATTGGCAGATGCATTTGAACAGAATGTTGCGATTAACTTGATTTTTTCACTACAAGATTCAGTGTATTGTCATGAATAAACAATCCTGCGATCAATAAAAAAAGGAGAGTAATTCATGTGTCAAAGTCCTCAGGGAATAGATAAGATCAAAACGCCTGAAGAAAAAGAATTAGATCAAAAGCGAGAAAAACTCAGACAATTGGAATCTCAATTAGCCAACGAAGAACTTGCTCTATCCACATTAATAACTGAACTGCATTATTTTGAATTGCGTTACTTGAAAATTGTCGGCAGCAGATATGCTGAACTCGATGACATAAAGGCCAAAATCGCAGAATTGCTTGCTGAAGAAAGTCCCGATGATGATGATTTAAAAGATCATGCAAGAGAGGCCCGTGCTCAGGCGGATAAATCATCTAGTGAAATAAACGAAGAGGTTATTTCGTTTGAAGAAACAACTAAATTCGAACCACCCGAAAATCTAAAAAGATTATATCGAGAGGTTGCGAAGTGTGTACACCCGGACCTTGCTATAGACTCTTTAGAACATGAGCGCCGTAATAAGTACATGTCGGATGCAACTCAAGCCTATCAGGAAGGCGACGAAAATCGTTTACAGAGAATTTTAGACGATTGGAAATCAAGCCCAGAGGCAATAAAGGGAGAAGGAATAGGCGCAGACCTGGTTCGTATCATACGTAAAATTGACCAAGTGCAAAAAACGCATCCAAGATATTAATACAGAAATCCAAGAATTGAAGAGAAAGGAAATTTATCAACTTTTATTGAAAGTGAAACAAGCCGAGGAAGAAGATCGAGATTTGCTATATGAAATGGCTACGAAGTTGGATCGAGATATTGAAAGAGCAAAACTTCAGTTATCCGTATTGGAGAAGGATTAAATTTAATCGTGAGTGATTCCAATAACCCTTACCAAAAACAACTTAGCGAGGTTAAGAATCGAGGCTTAATAAACAGGTCTACAAGTCTCATCAGCCGTGGTTTGGATTTAATTGAGGAGAAAGAAGATCTGGATTCGGCAATTGAGGTTCAGGATTTACCAGAATTTATCAACAGTGTAGTTGAAAAACTGGAGGTAAAAGCATTCTCTCTCTCTGAAAAAGGGGATTACGCTCAGGCGGAGTCGATTTTTAAGCGGGTGCTGGCCATCAGGGAGAAGGCGCATGGGCCGGACCATCGCGATGTCGCAAGGATTCTGGAAGGCTTGGCGAAGCTTTACTATGAACAAAGAAATTACGTGCAAGCGGAGCTGCTTTATAAGCGAACTCTGGCAATATATGAGAAGGCGCATGGGCCGGATCATCACGATGTCGCATGGATTCTCCGTTGGGCTTTGTCGATTCTTTACTATGATCAAGGTCAATACACAGCGGCGAAGCCGCTTTGCAAACGAGCTCTGGCGATCAGGGAGAAGGTGTATGGGCCAGAACATCTCTTTGTAGGATTAATTCTGAAATTGTTGGCGAGGCTTTACCGTGGACAAGGTCAATACACGGCGGCAGAGCCGCTTTATAAACGGGCGCTGACGATTTATGAGAAGAAGTATGGGCCAGACCATCCCGATGTAGCAAAGAGTATACGCTCGTTGGCGAAATTTTACTGTGAACAAGGAAATTATGTGCAGGCGGAGCCGCTCTATAAACGGGCGTTGGCGATAATTGAGAAGACGCATGGGCCGGATAATTTCGCGGTCGTATGGTATCTCCACTGCTTGGCGAGGCTTTACTGTGACCAAGAAAATTATGTGCTGGCGGAGCCGCTCTATAAACGGGCGCTGGCAATAATTGAGAAGACGCGTGGACCGAACTCTGGCCGTGTAGCACCATGTCTGGGCTGGTTGGCAGAGCTTTACCGTGATCAAGGGGATAATGCGCAGGCGGAGCCGCTCTATCAGCGGGCGCTGGCGATCAAGGAGAAGGTATACGGACCAGACTCTCCAATTTTAGCGGAGAGTCTGAAAAAATTGGCCTCTCTCTATTATGAACAAGGTCAATATACGGCGGCGGTGCCGCTTTATAAGCGGGAACTTGCTATCATTGAGAAGGCGTGTGGGCCGGACCATCCCGATGTAGCGACGTGTCTAGAAAACTCTGCTAAACTATACCGAGCAATGAAACGAGACGACGAAGCAGAAACGCTAGAGAAACGGGCAGCCCGTATCCGTGCTATCCAACGATAAAGTAAAAGGACGTGAACCTTCTTAAAACCGCTTATCCTATCCTCCCAAGACGTTTCCAGTCTAATACTACAGTGGGCGTTTAACCAAGTCGCTCCAACAGGAGATATAAAAGATCCTGAAAATACTGGTATAATTCTACGTTTTCGAATGTTGGTTGTGTGTTGGTTGGAGAATATTGAGGAATTTTGAGTTTTTCGTAAGTCTAGTAAAATCAAAACGCGCCGAACAGGATTCGAACCTGTAACCTCCTGATCCGTAGTCCGTAACAAGCAAGTAACTATAGGTAACAATAAGTAGTTTAAAGTAAATAAATTCAAAACATTATGAGCAACTTCTCTTCTTCTGAATATCACCATTTTTACCCTTGTTTACCTATAGTTACCAGAAATTTGGGCAAAATTTGGGCAAGAATAAAAAGAGAAAGTGTTCTCGAACAGGATTTGAACGGCGCTTTTCAACCGCCATCAGCACGTGGTTTCTGATTCTTCTCTTTCGTTGGCGCCGGTAAATTTTCAATTCCGTTTCCAACTGGAAAATTCGATCATGTATAAATCGAATCTCATCTTCCCTTTCCTCATGTTGTCCAAAGAAATTACGTAACCTTTTGGATCAGATTCCTTCCCACTCAACGAGTCGATAGTATAAGAGCTTTGAGGATCAATGGAATTGCTGCATGAATTACGTCCATCGAGGTCCCATATACGAGTCTGTATTGAAAGGGGATCATATGATATAACATTAATAACGTCAAGCGATTAGCAGTGGACCGATTCGCCCTTGACAGCTTCACGTGGTCCGATTCAAGCGTAACAGCTACAATCCGGCGCAACTCTCAAAAAAAAAGCCCTCACGAAATACGGGGCTTTTGAGTAGGAACGAATCAAAGATCAATCCAGTGAGGAGGAAGAGTTTCAAGATTTCTAAAATGCCTGTCGGTAGAAACGAATTTCTCACAACCGTAATGAGAAGCGAAAGCGATGTGAACGGAATCCATTGCACGCAAATTCTCTCTTTGCGCAATCGGAAGTGCGTCTTGAAATACGCTTTCGTAATTCGGCAGGATATCGATTTGAGAAAACACTCCTTGATAAAGAGCAATTAACGCTTGTTGTTTATCCCGATAAGGTTTAAACAACACTTCAAGAAGAACCGCTTCCGAAACGCACAATGTCCACCCGTCTTGACTAAGCAATCGAAAATGATCTTCAACAATTTTCCGATAATTGGATTGCCCTTCAAAACGGTTAATCCAAACAGCGGAATCCACATAGGCTCTCATGAGCCAGATTCCCTAAATTCGCGCAAGTCGCGCAATATTTCATCAGGACTCCGTCGCGGAATATCCAAAGCGTCCGCTTTTTGAAAAATCTTCCAAATCGCATCCCAATTGGTTTTTCCCTCTGGTTCCATCTGATTCCATTCTGACAATGTAATCTTTTTCCCCCGCCATTTAGGATCACGGACTTTTATAACACCGTTTTCATCAATTTCGGCTTGAATCAACATGGACGCAGGCCTCCTTTTCGTGTTAATGTTCAAAGACCAATTCCCGACCAAAGACAAGATTCAGTATACCTAACGTGGGCCTCTTCCACAACCCAATTTTTTAAAGGGCGTTACCAATCTTCTATGCTTGAGTTTTCTAACATGAAATCACAAACACTGGGAGTGGCGACACGTGAATACATTTGTACAGAAATTCGCAAGCATTGTAAAAGGCGTAATCACTGGGTTCGATCGAATTGTCTTCAAAAGTTCTATTTTACCTCTCATGTATGAGAAAGGCGTAATGAGTTTCTGTCACAGTCGAGGGATCCTGAATAAGGATTACAAAAACTGGATGTTGATCCCCAGACTCAAAGTGGTGTCATAGAATCGGGGTTGGGAAGCGGTATGTCAATGGGCCGAAATCATGGAGGTGTAATTTTCCCAAGTCTTTTAATAAAGGGCGTTTACAGTTCAGTCGACTTTTTTGACCATACGGGATAGGATGAATTCAAAGCAAAGCTGGTGATTAGAAATTTAAACAAACTACATTTGATCTACGAAATAGCACAAGAAAAAAAACAAGCAGCAGCAAAACAGATTGCCAAGTAACTCAGGATCGCCGAAAATACGGCCACTGAGCACTTGAGAAAATTAGAAAAGAATGGGTATTTGGAAAGAAAGAGGAGAGGAGTGTATATTTTGAAGAATTCAGAATAAATAATTATGTTTGAATCGGAACTTTTATTCCAATTTCATTGACAATCATGCTATAAATGTTGATATCCGTTCGCTCTTCAGGAGTGGCTAAAGAAACAATCAAGGAATACCTTGTTTGCTTCTCAACACATCTAAGGTGCTTTCGGGTCTTCCACCAACCGGTTGTTGGGTAAACCGCAACATTTTGTGAACTGGCAATTTCTGCAGCTGATCCTGGCCAACGATCATGAATTATCGAGCCTTTTCCCCAACTATTCTTGCCAAAATACCATCGTTCACTTTGGCTACTTGGTTGAACCGTCTCACCTTCTTCACGAACTGCAAGGTTTATCCTACGAAGAAATTGATCATGATCTTCAGTAGGCGCTTGTAATTCAAAACGCAAGCCATGTGAAGGATATCTGAATTTATCATTCCAACCAACTTCTCCAGGGCTTGGTTCAACGAAATACGAGAGGGTGATTCGTATTTCTATATCTAATTCCCCTAATTGTTCCAGGGCACTATACGGCCAGGGCAATTGAATTAAGTGCATTTCATTCATTATTGGATTGTTGTTATCGTTTAGTTTGAAAGGTTGTATCTCTTGTTGAACGATCAGTGTAAAATGGTTTCTATCACCTTGAATGGAGAGTTGACAGTTAGGCACGCCGTAACCACAAATGCGAAGCATTTTTGCACGATTGGTTTTCGTATCTTCTTCTAGAAATTGTCTTTTTAATTCCTCTGGCCATTCAGCAAAATGAACCATTAAACCTCGAATAGTTTCCGGCCAAGCGTTGGGATTGGCTATCTGGATTTCGGCGGCTAATTTTGCAGCAAGAGCACATGATGCACTCGTTGCCCATATCGTGTCAAACTGCCTTTCTTGCGGTTGATGAGAAGTCGATAGAAGTGAAAGACTGTCACATACCGTATAGAACTCACTCTCATCAATTGCCACATTTCCGCCTTCCATTACAATTTCAGGCTTGAATGGAGTATCGTTATTCCATGTGAAACTTGTAGAACTGAAAGGAGATAATCCACCAGATGAAGCAACAGGATGATAACTACTCAAATCGGTTTCGTCTATTATCTGTTTGTTCGTAATTGCACCAACAGTTAATGCATTCCATGATTGCGCTGGATCGTGAACAGAATGTGTCCTGTTCCCATCTGGATATATTCGAGATTCACTTGTATCAACATTTCCTGCGCAAATAATGAACAGTCGCTTATTTTCATCGTTATAACCGGAGCTAAATATATCGATTGCGCCAGACCAAGAACTAGGCCTACCTCGGTCACGATCTTCCATAGAAGTAACGGCCATGCAATGAATTCGCTTGTATTCAGGATTTTCAATTTCTGCACGGCTAACGGTTTGACAAGTAATATCTCCCCAGAGCTCTTTGGGATTGCTTTCACCTCTAGGTGGCAGAATTTTACATGATTCTAATATATGTTCGATAAAAATAGGATTGTTGTTATTTAGAATCTCAACCAAATCTCCATAACCGCAAAGGCCGCTCATTAACGTACCATGCCCGTGGGGTTCCGTATCATTAACTCCCCAATTTTGATCGTAAGTAAACAAATCTTTGTCAACGAGTATCGGTTGGATCAAACGATGACCGTTATTTACGCCACCATCGAGGATGCAAATCGAAACGTTTGAAATGTTTTGAAAATCTGATCTATCAACAATATCGTCTACCCATTCGGTTTGTTCAACATTCGTTTGTTCTAACCAGAAATGCGCTGTCTCTTTTGCCAAACGAAACTCCGCAATATCTGGACTTTTTGATAACAAGTTGGATAAATCATTTATATCAGCCCATATCAACATTACTCTTCTTTCAGGGAATTTTATACTATTTTCTTTTGCTTTAATATTGCAACCAGTCAATAGTTCTCGAAAATCAGACTCAATACCATCATTGTTGTTAGACAACCAAACCTCACACCAGTCTTTCGATTCCGTAGGAATCGGGGCTTCATCTTGCCATAATGTTTTAACCAATGCTAATTTGATGCTTTGAATGCTTTCCACCAAGTTCTGGTTTTTCGGATTCCCTTTTTTTGTATCTATCCTTGCATACTCTTCAATCTTTTTGATGAAATATTGATTTTTGTTAATGGGGACATATACAGTAGAAATTGTTGTTTGATCTTTATCTTCTCCTTCTGTTCGTTGCGATAGAAAACGAATTTTTTGTTGTCGATTTTCCAAGAGATGAGAGGGCAATTCAAATCCTTTTTGGCTTTTGAATTCTAGATACACGCCTTCTCTCGCTTGTATAGACACAGCGTCTCGTTCTGCTTTTTTCCATGCTTGGTTTAATTGACGTAACAATCGTTGGCTGTGTTTCTCGCGGTCTCTTGGAGGGAGATTAGGCCGACTACCACCTCCACTAGGTGTGTAATCGATATCTTCTGGCGGTTTGTCGCTGAAATAGTGTGGAAATTTGATATCAGCCATGAGTTAGATCATTTTCTATTATTATATGCGTCTTTTTTGTAATCTAACATTTCCTGCAATAAAGCCCCGGAAATCGTCTTTTGTTCGTTCAAGATTGCGTCTTTAATCGCGTCGTCACACGCTTGTGTAATCTCCGCATGACTAAGTGATAAAGCATGGTTTGCACAACGTGCGAGAGGAAATCGCTTTGGCTTAAAATTTGAAATACGGTTTTCGATCAACAATTTCGCTTCTTCGATAGAGGGCTTTTCATAATGAAGCACATCATCAAATCGCCTAAACAAAGCCTGATCTAAAAGCGATACATTATTGGTTGCAGCGATGATTACGCTATTCGATTCATCCTGTTCGATGAATTGTAGAAAGGCGTTCAGAACTCGGCGCATTTCTCCTACATCGTTATCCCTTCCACGTTCACCTCCTATCGCATCGATTTCATCGAAAAGATAAACGCCCTGTTTCTCTTGAATCACATTGAAAATCTGCCTGAGTTTTGCGCTTGTTTCGCCCATGAACTTTGTGATGAGCTTATCCATCAGCACTGTTAGCAGGGGTAAGTGAAGTTCGCAGGCCAGTATGGAAGCCGTCATTGTTTTTCCCGTACCGGGAGGGCCTGTTAATAATAACTTACGGCGATTATTTAAACCGTGTTTTTTAAGCGCTCCTTGTTGTCGAAACTCATGAATGATCCGCTTGATCCGTTTTATAGTTGGATCGTTAGCAATGAGATTTTTTAATCGTTCTTGAGGCGTCGATAGTAAAACGAGATCTTCGAGATCTTTGTGTAACGGAATCACTTTAACAAGCGTTTTTTTCGACTCATCAACAATTTCCCGTATTTCGTGAGCTAATGCAGTATGCCCCTGACGCGCTTCATAGGCGGCAACTTGAAGAGTTAGAGACGTAAAGCGTTCTTTATCATTGTTAAAATGAGTTTTTATCAATGTTTTAAGGTGCTCAGCCGTGGCCATTTACTTTCCCCATTTCATCTTGTAATAGAGATTCTAAACCTAATGATATGTAAGGCACCCCCCAATCGTTGGACAAAATTGGGGAGGAATTAAGGTAGTTTTTCCGCCGTGTCGTATGAGATTCATATCGTAAGATTTATTTCTACCTTAGCATAATTTCTGGATTCGTCTATAGTCTGTCCGGAGACTCCGGACAGGCAGTGCGGGCCATGGAGGCGTCCATCCCGCGACGAAACGGTACGGAGTCCCTTATTGTTGGGGCTGTCTTCATACCGGATTGGATCAAAACGCGTTCCCCCTGTGGGGCGGAGGGGGGACTTTAATTTTGCTGTTCGAGCCATGAGTTTTCTCCTTTCGATCTCCTTTCGATCTTGTTTCGTTCGGCGCCGGGATGTCTTACATCAATTGCTCCAATAGACCGCATGCGGCGTTTGATACCGGAGAGCCTGGTGAAGACGCTCCCGGTTGTAGAACGTGAAATACTCGTTCAGACGCGTCCGGCTGTCCCTCAAACTGGTGTAATCGTTGAGATAGACCTCTTCATACTTGACGGTTCGCCACAAGCGTTCGATGAAGATATTATCGAAGACTCGTCCACGGCTATCCATGCTGATTCGCACCCCCGCGGCGAGGAGCCGATCAGTGAACGCTGCGCTGGTGAACTGACTGCCTTGATCGCTGTTAAACATGGCTGGCTGGGCCAAGCCGAGCGCGGCGTCTAACGCCTCCAGACAGAACTCCACCTCAAGCGCATTCGAAAGCCGCCATGACAGCACGTACCGGCTATACCAGTCCATCACCGCCACAAGATACACAAAACCGTTTCGCAAGAGAATATACGTGATATCCGTACACCAAACCTGATTCGGCCGATCGATGGTCAGACAGTTGAACAGGTAAGGATATTTCTTGTGTTCGTCCGTACCCTGACTCAAGTGGGGCTTGTGATAGATCGCCTGCAAATCCATTCGGCGCATCAAGCGGCTGACGCGCTTATTGTTCACGACGCAGCCTTGAAGCCTAAGCCACTTGGTCATGCGGTGCACGCCATAGAACGGATACCGGGTGTATTGTTCATCGATCATATTCATCAAACTCATAGTGCAACGGGTCTCGCCTGTTGGTTGATAGTAATAGCCTGACCGGGAGAAACCCACGAGTTCGCATTGACGCAAAATGGAAATGTGTGGATGGTCCGGATCGATCCACGAGCGTTTGACCTCAACCGAAAAGATCAAATTTTTTTTTCAGCCAGTCGAGTTCTACTTTCAACTGGCCGATCTGTTTGTACAACTCATCGATGAGCGCTTCCTGATCCTGGTCCGCTTTCTCGCGCTTGCAGGAAAAGAGATTGGGCAACTCATCCATGACTTTTTTTTTCCATTGTCGGATCTGGTTTGGATGCACTTCGTGCAGACTGGCGAGTTCGGACAGGGTTTTCTCTCCCTTGATCGCGTTCAGAGCGACTTTGGCTTTGAACGCGCCGCTGAATTGTTTGCGTTTGTTCTTCATGGTCAATCCTCCAAGCCAAGTTGTCGACTCGGCGGATTTCCACCTTAAACCACTGTCCGAATTTTGGAGGGCACTTCACCTTATTTGATTTATCCTTATGTATGCTGACTTCCTTCGGTTATTTCGAGGAGCCTGAAGACGATATTCTTGTTTTGAAGAATCTTTTTACGAATCTTAAACCGGGTGGTTTTTGCGTGATCGATGTAATGGGGAAAGAGATTCTCTCCAAAATATATCAAGCAACCACTTCTGATCAGACTTCAGATGGGACATTAATGATCGTTCGTCATAAAATCATGAAAGAATGGACGCGTATGGGCAACGAGTGGATATTCGCATGCGATGGAAAAACAAAGACATTTCAAGTCGAACACGCGATCTATTCGGGCTTAGAATTAAAAGAGCGTATGGAGCAAGTTGGATTTAAGGAAATTGATCTCTATGGTGATTTCGATGGAAATGAGTACGGTTATGACGCGCAACGCCTGATCGCTGTAGGGAAACGTCCGAATGACTAAACCAACCAAGTAAGCATTTCTTCTTTCATCTTGATATAGATCATAATTCGGAATTGTAACAGCACGCTGTTGAGACCGGGCATCGCGTTCAACTTCCATTCGTATTCCGCTTATATAATATGCAAAGGCATGAGGCATTGCTACAGGATTATTTTTCTTCAATATCATTTGGAGGGGCATAAATGGAGAAGACAACATCCAGGATTCTTCGATCCCAACAGCTGACAGTAATTTGCATTGCTCTTTTCTGCTTCTTCTGGACTACGGCCAACGTTTCGAATAAATCGTTGAATAAAGTGTTGGGATGGGGAGAATTAATCGAGGCGATACGAGATGAACCTTCATTTCAAAAAGAAATTGATTGGCTTGTGCGACAAGCAAGAGAGGAAGTCAATAAAGGTTTGGTTCGTCGCGCTTACCGGCTAGAAGATATTGGTCTCCACAGAACATGGTTAGATGGCCGCTCTGAAGCGCTCGAAGATGAAATCCGTGAGACTTTCGCGCTGGCCATGAGCGATTTCGCGGCTTGCAATACACTATCGAGGATGCTGCCCATGGTAGCGGCCGCCGCGAAGATTACAAACGATACTCTTCTTCGAGAGCATGTGATCGCTCAGTTGGAAGAGATGAGCGGTTGGCAGCCTTTGCAACGCCCTGGTTGGACACTCTACAAGCCGGGAAACCGGCTGCCATCAGATGGAAAGGACGGAAATTGGTTAGCAACCGGTACAGGTGTACGCGCGATCATAACGACGCTGGAGATCATGGGAGATGACATCAGTGACACATTAAAAACATCTCTGGCTGATTTACTCGAAAAAGAAATTACAGGTGTGGTTGAGGATTGGGAATTCAAGAGGCCTTGGTTTGTTCGCAGTAACAACGCTATTACAAATCAATGGGTTTTACCGACGGAAGGACTCGTGCGAGCGTGCTTGTATTTGGGTATCGACAAACACAAGGAGGCTTATGAACTGGGTGTAAAGAATTTACTGCAAGCCCTTTCCGTTCATGGAAAGGCCGGTGAGTTTGAAGAAGGAATCGGATACGCCGCTTTTACCTTAACTTCCATGCTACACACAGCGCGCGCCATGGCTGTCTTAAATGACCGGCGCGCTATTGAACATCCATTTCTAATCCATTTCCCGACTTGGGCTGTACACCATATCCAACCAGGGAGGATGTCTGTGAACTGTTTCGACGCAGGAAACGCACAAATCTCCAAGGAGAATATGGTCTGGCGCTCCCTATTTTCTCTATTGGTATTTGGAACGGGAAGCGAAGTAGCCAACTGGGCTTTGCAGAACCAGTTTGATGGGCCATCCGAAGATCTAGCTGGTCTAGCGTGCCGCGTATTAAGCCGAGAAATAAGCCAAACGCCTCCCAAATCTTTCGCCGCTTATGACCGGGCGGCGATGGTTGTCTGGCGTGACAATTGGGGAAACGATGCCACTGGAGTTTGGATTCGTGGCGGTCACGAACTGGATCAGCACGATCACCAAGACCGGGGACACGTAAACTTTATTGCGCAAGGCAAACCGATACTAATTGAAGCCGGCACACCATCGTATTCCAATCCAGATATGGGTGTTCATTACGCTTCTGGCGCTGGCCATAACGTGTTGCAGATTGGAACGTTTTTTCCCGAGCGTCCTTATCCCGCGCAGACCACCCCACGCTATACTGGTTGGCAACAACCGGGTTGTGTATCGTCAATCACCGTACATCAGCTCAATGAGCAAAGAGGAAAAGTCCATGTCGAGTGCAGTGATTGCTATACGGAAACACGACAATGGCTACGTGAAGTCGATTGGACAGCGCAAGAACTCTGTATCCGGGATATCGTTAGCCTGAAAGAAAGCAATGAGATCATACTATTTCGCTATCATCTTGGGACTAATGAAACCATCCGGATAAAAAACGCAGATCATCGTTATGAAGTTCAGTGGTCCGACGCTGTAATTAATATCCTGGGAAGTGTACCTTTGGAACTTTCCCAGTATAAAGCGCCAGACTCGACAATAACGGCCAAAGAAGACTTCATGCATACCTGCTTGGAAATAAGAACTAAACAAGCAATCTCCGAAGTAAATATTGAAGTTACTGTAACGCCTATTCATACAAAATAATTCCACCTGGAAATCCTCTTTTAGTTCCAAGCATTTGGATTTCTCAAATTACGCTTTCCCTTTTTCACTTCTTTTCAACATTGGATCAGTATATAAACTCTTTTTTCAAACACACGATTTTCAAAACGTTGCAGCGTAACCGAAAAATATATAAATCCTCTCTTGTTTCCACTCTAGCCTGAATTTCCACAAGTACTAATTCCCCTAAGAAAACCTATCTAAATTATTGTTATCAATCCATCCCCAGGATCATTTTCTTCAAAGATTGTTCGGAAAAAATCACATTTTTCAGACTCCGACAAAAATAATGTGTCTTTTTATGCTTAGTTAAATAATAAATCTATAAAGTGCTTGTGTACTTAGATAATACCAACTATAATATAGATATAAATTACTCTTCTCCAATATATATAGACTTATTTGCGATAGGGTGGATGAGACTATGAGATAGAAGGAGATACAAACCTTATGTCTACGTTAAGGAATCCGCTAAGACACGAAGCCAAATTCTTCTTGGAACCAGAGAATCCAAAACAACGTCAGTACGAGGCTCTGCGAGCTTATTTTGTTGAAAATATTCCTGCCAAGGACGCTGCCTACCGTTTTGGATACACACCAGGCGCGTTTCATGTCCTTTGTCACCAGTTTCGCCATGATCCTGATAAAGTATTTTTTGTCCAAACTCGACCCGGGCCAAAACACAGTCCCAAGAAAGATATTTCTAGAGAACGGATTATTCAACTTCGTAAGAAAAATTATTCGGTGCAGGATATTCACTTCACTTTGAAAGAAGAAGGATTGAACCTCAGTACTGTATCCATTTGGACAATCCTCAAACAAGAAGGTTTTTCACGCCTCCCCAGACGAGCTGATGAGGAGCGGCCGAAAAGACCCAGGCCTGAACAAGCCGCTTATGCCGATATTCGGGAACTCTCGTTTACTCCACGCGTTATTGAAACACACCTTGGAGGTGTATTTTTACTTTATCGAATTCTGGCCGAGATGAAAATTCATAAGATCCCCAAATCTTTACAATGGTATGGATCCAAAATGATCCCTCCAGAAAACGCCTTTCTCTCTTCTTTATTGCTCAAGTTAATCGGCAAGGAAAGAAAAAGCCACGTCATGGATTTAGTGTTCGATGAAGGGGTGGCTCTTGCGAATGGCCTGAACGTCGTTCCCAAGACCGCGTATATTTCAGAATACTCGGAAAGGATTACTCATGAAGACAATCTGAATTTTATGCATTATTGGCTCAAGAATCTTAGAAAAACGAATTGCATAAAAGGAAAATCCTTCAATTTGGATTTTCAATCCATTCCCTATTTTGGGGAAGAAGATGTGATTGAAAAGCATTATGTTTCCATGCGTTCTCGCCGTCAAAAAGCCATTTTAGTGTTCTTTGCCCAGGATGCGGAATCGAAAATATTTTGTTACAGCAATTCGGATTTGCGAAAAGGAGAGGAGTCGGATGAAATCTTTCGATTTATCGAATTCTGGAAAAAACAAACGGGAAGGAAGCCTCCTCACTTGGTCTTTGATTCACAGCTGACAACCTACAAAAACTTATCTAAACTGAACCATGAAAATATCACTTTTGTCACTCTAAGGAGGAGAACTCCTCAACTTCTTCAAGAAATTGCGAATGTGCCCCTTTCCGCATGGCGGCGAATTAAACTGAGTAATGTGGCCAGGAAATATAAGACTCCGAAAGTGATCGATAAGGAAATACAACTCCGAGATTATAATGGTGTTGTCAGACAACTATTCGTAAAAGAACTGGGACATGACCTTCCTACTATCATTATTACGAATGATAAAAAAACCTCCTCCTCCGAACTCATTTCACGGTATGCTCGGAGAATGTTGATCGAAAATTCTATAGCCAATGGAGTGGATTTCTTTCATAATCGAGCCCTATCATCTTCCGTCGCCATTCGAATTGATTTTGATGTTCTTTTGACTCTTGTCGGTCAGGCCACTTATCACATATTGGCTAAAAAACTACGAGGATACGAATATTGTGGAGCCGACGTGATTTTCCGAAAATTCATCGATACTCCAGCCAAGATCTTCATCGGGAAAAAAGAGATAGAGATACGATTGAACAAACGGGCCAACAATCCTATACTTCTTGAATCGGGCTTAATCAATACTACCTTTAAACTGCCATGGGTGAATAACAAAAATTTTATAATTACTCTTCGCTAAGTTTCACAATATGGATTCATGTAATACGTTTATTAGTTAATTTCTTAGATTAATTATTGAAGTGGAAATCCAGGCTAGCGTAAAAACCAAAAACAGCTACCGGAACATTCCATTCTCTGCCACACAAGACAGATGACGAATGTTCGCTTGAGCTGTTAGAACTCGAGACCTTTTCGCAAATCCGGGGGATACAGGTGTAATAACCTGAACCGTTGAACGGCGACATCCATTAGGTCTCGCAATTGTACTGTCTACATTGTTCTCGACGAGAACGTGCGAGACAACGATTTCTGTAGTGAAAACTCTACTCATCTTCGCTTTATAAACACACCAATATTCTACAAGAAAATTCAATCCCAATACATTCAAAGAAAGGAGGTCCCGTTTTTAAAATTGAGATGGAATTCATGCCCCGACAGGCGCCCAAGTGACCTGCCGGGTCAAAGAAAAATGGAGGTAAAGAACAATGAATCAACCCAATTTAGTGATTGACAAACTTGGAGAGAAATCGATGCAAACAATTGTATCAAGAAGAGTCTTTGAAACATTGACTCCAGAACAGATTCATCAAGCGTTTACGATTCTCTTTGAGAAAATGAAAGTTCCTGATCCGGACAATCCCAACCTTTGGACCGTGCATGTCAGGGATCACAGGTTATGGGGCATTCTGGATGAAGGAGCCGGTACTGATGGGCAAGATCTCGTATCTCTGATCTATCCCGAGGATTATTAGTTGAAGTACCAAAAATGATGAAGGAGGTTAGAACACAATGAAAAATAATAAAGGATATCGAATGATGAAGGTCCATTACACTATCGTAGATGGAGAAGAGGAGTATTTCGTGTCACTTTCAATGAAATTAGATCTCAAAAACAATACAGAACAAGCTTACAAAGCGCTCGCTGCAATGTTTTCGTGGGACGACAAAGAGGAAGAGCATGATATCATGACCGCCCTAAAAACCGATGGAATGGCAATGGTAGGCCATAGAGGAATTAAGGACGTATCTGTTTTGGAATTGGATACAATCACTGTGTTTGTACGTGGTGGCGTTATCCAGGATATTCAAAACATCCCTGCTGGCGTAAGAATCCGTGTGCAGGATTATGATGTAGGCAGTCTCACCAAACAAGAGTTACTCAAGGAAACTGAACCCGATGAGGAAGGCGATCCATGCATAGTCTCCATCTGGGGAAATGAGTAAACCACTCTCATATCACTCACTCCTTAAACAATCCCACACAAGATATTGATCCCCCACAAAAGTGATTCCCTAAGTCAACATATTCAATCGAGATGTTGAATCAAAACTCTTCTATTAATTCACATGGCAAAGGCCGGATGGAATCCAGATTCTGTTCGGCCATTTTTTTTGTCACAAAAAAAACCAATCAAAGAAAGGAAAAAAGATATGTGTATCAAAGAAATCCAATGCCCACATTGTGGAAATGAAAATGTGGAACGTATTCAGCTTTGCGTCGTACTCCCATCCAGCATCTACCGCAATCTCTACCAGGATGAACGCGGTTTGATTTGGGCGGAGGAGGAAATCGAGAGCGTTGATGACGGCATCAATCCGGTAATGGAATATCTTTACTGCAAAAACTGCGAACGGGATTTCTCCGATCCTGGTATCAAGATCCAATGATCTGCTCTCAATCTATGAACGAATGATTTCGGGCGTAAAGCCCGCAAACGAACAAACCCGGCAATTGCCGGGATTTTTTTCATTAGAAAGGAGAAAAAATATGAATACTATTACCTGTCAACTTTGTGGAGAATCAATCCATGGCGCTTTATATGGCCACTTGGGTGAATGTCACCGCACAACAGCGCAGGAGTACCTGAAGCAATATCCAGGCGCTCCATTAGTGGCGCCGGCATTGCTCAATCAGATCCAATCCGGCAAAACCATCAAACGAACACCAGTAAATGCAAGCGAAGAGTTCCGCATTCATGACGCGGCGCTCAAAAAGCGTAATGGCGCTAATCCTATGGCGCCTAACCTCGATCCACATTATCAGTTCCCGCCTGAAGCCGCTTACTTGATTCACGCTATCAACCATCAGGAAAACGTCATGATTGTTGGTCCCACGGGCACGGGTAAATCATCGTTGGTTATACAGCTTGCTGCCCAAACCAATACTCCTTTACGGCGTTGCAACCTGAGTGGTGAGACCACGGTCTCTGATTTCTTGGGCCGCTGGACTGTACGTGGTAAAGAGATGGTCTACAGCGAAGGCATCTTACCCACTGCGATGAAGAACGGTGACTGGCTATTACTGGATGAGATCGACGCGGCTCTGCCGAACATCCTGTTCGTGCTCCAGAGCGTACTCGAAGAATGCGGTAAACTCGTGCTTCTCGAAAAAGATGGTGAGATTATCGTTCCTCACCCCAATTTCCGTATCATCGCCACCGCCAACACGATCGGTAATGGGGATGAATCCGGATTGTATGCGGGTACTCAGATTCTGAACGAGGCGTTCAAGGACCGTTTCGACACAGTCATCTATCTGGACTACCCGGATGAGAAGATCGAAACGGAAAATTCTGTCTCAAAAAGTATCCAACCTGAAAAAGACTGATATCAAACGTTTGGTGAAATGCGCACGCCAAGTCCGGGAAGCAGCGGAACGCGAAGAGTGTTATTGCAGTTTCTCGACACGGCGGTTACTCGCATTTGCTAGAAAGTACGATCAACTCGGTAACCTGATCAAAGCATTGGAACTGACTGTTCTCAACAAACTTTCCCGGGATGACCGGCGCGTGGTCGAAGAGATCGCGCAACGGCGCCTGGGAGACCTCATGAATCCCCAACCGGCAGGAGCGAATGAATCATGAAAAACCTTAACGGATTAGAAACCACCATGGAGCGTGTCGGACGGATCTTGTCACGCAAGTACAACATCTCCGTCCGATGCAAAGGAAACGAATGCAAGACCGACGGTCAGACCATCTGGTTGCCAGCTTTACCGGACAACATCTCAGAGTCGTTGTGGAATTTAGTTCGTGGCGAGCTCGATCACGAGACCGCCCATATCCTCTTCAGCGACTTTGATGGCCCTATGAAAGATTTCAAACAGAAATGGGGCGATTTCGGATTTGATACACTCAATGTCATCGAAGACGTTCGAGTCAATTATGCTATGCAGAAAGAGTATCCGGGCTCACGGCAAAACATTCTGCACAGCATCGAAGAGATCACCCAAACTCATCCCATCGATCAAATGCCTTTGCCAATTCGGTTCTTATGCAGCCTGTTCCTCGCCGGAATGGATCTGCCATATGACCCGTACGGCGAAGACGCGATTGAAATGGTAGAACAATTTAAGAACGATGCGGAGCGGTTCAAATCCCTTCGCAATACCAACGAAGCATGTGAGATGGCGGAAAGCATTCTGAAGCGTTTGAAACGCCAAGCAGAGAAAGAGAGACAATCTTCAAGTTCCCAGCAATCTAAGAATAAACAAGGGAATCAAGAATCACAGTCTCAATCCTCTTCCTGTGAAACCGACCAACAATCGCCTGAGGAAGATCTCCAATCTTCACAAATCGATTCCTCTAGCGGGGATGAACAATCTGATAATCTGCACAGAGATCTTGAGGATCATAAGGATGATCCTGGGGATCAACAAGATGATTCGAGCTCAAAGTCGCCTTTCAGCTCGAACAGCAGCAAATCAGATAAGACTGGGGATGCTGATCAAAGCGCCTTGGAGCAGGCGCTAGCCGGACAATACTCATCCACCGGTCATCCATTCGAGCTCCAGGGAACTATCAGAGAGCAAGTACAAGAAGAATTCGGTAGTGGAACAAACCAAGCCTACCGGGTATACGATCCATCGCTGGATAAAGCCGTTACGCCTCTAGTACTGGATAATGGAGAAACCTATCAGAATCTAAGCAATGTCGTTCGTCCCCATGTAGGCGCTCTTCGACAACAGTTGATTCGGACTCTCCGATCGCGCGATGCCAGGTTCTGGGTCAGCGACCAGGAATAAGGCCAAGTCAATAGCAAAAGGCTTTACGCGCTGCTCAATCAAGGCTCGAACAAAGTCTTCCGGCAGATCCGAGAATGCGAATCCGATTCCGTAGCCGTTTCGCTTCTTATCGATCTATCCGGCTCAATGAACGGACCACGGATCTACCTGGCTCGTCAGGTCGCTATTCTGTTCGCTGAAACACTCAACCAGCTGCGTATCCCCTCGGAAGTGATCGGTTTTACCACCGAACCTTCTAAACGGGCCTTCGCGAGATTGACACGGGAAACGGGAATGGATTTACAGGAACTCTCTAAACTCTATACCCGCTTTTTCCCTGCGTCTATTCCATCTTCAAAGCGTTTGAGGAACCGTTCCGGGCTCTGAAGCCTCGTGTCCCCGCTATGAACGCCCTGGAATACACGCCCATCGACGACGCCATCATTTTCACTGCGAAACGGATTGTCGTTCGGAAGGAAACTTGGAAGATCATCCTAGTCCTCACGGATGGAGAACCGTACAGCGGGAATCCGGCGATGCAGCTGACTGTCATCAAACATCTCGAAGAGAACCTGCACAAATGCGAACAGGCCGGAATCGAGTGTGTGGCTGTTGGCATAAAAACAGACTACGTAAAGAATTTCTTCAAAGAAAACGTAGTCGTTCAAAACCTGCCTGAACTCCCAAAAGTGTTCTACACCAAGTTCTCCGAACTCCTCCGCAGAAACCGCAAATAACCTGCAACAAATAACCATTCTGTTTTTGAAAGGAGATTTATCAATGGGTAACTCTGTCCAAAATCCGCCCTGTTTCGCCCTGTTTGACCCCATCACACCGGAATGCGCGAGCTGTGGTATCCAAACCGATTGCATGCGTGAACAAGAGAAACATCTCAGCGATCCTGATTCGTACCAATGTCAATCCAGTGTGAAATCGCCGGAAACATCGAATCCAAAGCCAACAAGAAAGGAGAAATTACCTGCAAAATATCAAGTTACCAGTTCTGGAGATGAGCAATACATCCCCGAACACACCCGCAAACCGTTGGAAATCCCACCGGTTGGTTCAACGATTCAAACCACCTACCGGGGCCAGGTTTACGAAGCCGTCATCGTAGATGATCCATCCAACAAACGCTCTGACGGTCGATCCATCCTGTTCAATGGAACCGTCTATCGAACGCTGACAGCAGCAGCGCACGCCATTGCGCCTGGAATCAATTCCGGATCGGTCTGGCAAGAAATCTAAAAAACCAGAAAGGAAAATATCATGAATAATAACGGCAGTAAAACAACAAACGCAAAATCGAACCGTAACGTTGGCCGAGGATTACGCGATATCCTGACCGAACAATCAATCTTTGATAGCAATTTCAATGACCTGCAAGAGCATGTCAAAGCAGCACGTATCGGAGCGGCAATTCTCGAACTGATCGATATCGTCGAAGCAAAGTATCAAACTGTCATCTTCAAAAGCGTCGCCGCCTATCGCTCTGTATCAGAGCAAGAAACTACCGAAGAGATCGGACGGAAACTTTCTGAATTGGAACGTCAACGCATTCATCGTGAAACAGAAAACCAGAAGCCAAAACGGCGATGGTATTTTCTGTATTTGCGCTAATCAAATGTAAATATTGGGGAGAGGAAAATGATTATCTTCTCCCCATTTCTCTTTCTTTTTTCTTTCCTGGCTTAGTGAGAACTCTATCGTTCGGTCTATTCTGGCTGATTTCGTCCTTTATATCGAATAATCCATCTTTACTTTCTCGTCTTGCTTTGGTCCGATTTCATTATAAACCAATACTTGACTCGATGAGATCATGTGTGATAGATTGTAACGGATTGTTCGTATATATAAACAAGAAACTCTATGAGTGCGTTTTTTTATCAAGCGAAAGAATATTGGTAAAATTATCATTAAAGACTACTGTATATGGGACTTTAGGCAACGTCTATGAATAATGAACTTGGTTAAATATTTGGAAAGGAGTAACCGATTTAGATTAGGCAATGAATCATAGTCTTAATTTCCCAATTGGACAACGTATAAATTTGCCTGGGCACTTCCCTGAGCCGGTCGTATTGGAATCCGTGCGCTCTATTGGAGCAGGTTACGAGTGCCGTATCCGCCTGATTGATGGCACTCCTGATGAAGCAATTCTCTCGCTTGAAGAAGCTACATCCATCTTCGGCAAGACAATTGAAATAGAAACAAAAGTAGCCACTGTGGATGCTGAAAGAATTCGTTTGCTTGTGGAATCTGCGCGAATACGCCTTGCTTATGCACATGACCGACAATTCGCTGTGAGTCTTTCTGGTATTCGAACACTCCCTCACCAGATAGAGGCAGTCTACTTGAAGATGCTCCCTCAGCCCCGACTACGCTTTCTGTTGGCCGACGATCCTGGCGCAGGCAAGACTATCATGGCTGGACTGCTGATAAAAGAAATGAAACTCCGACAAGCCATTGATCGTATTCTAATTCTTTGTCCTGCTCCCCTCACAATACAGTGGCAGGACGAACTGCTGCGCTGGTTTGGTGAATCTTTTGATATAATTTTCTCTGCTGTTGATCAACAGCAGCTAGTGAATCCTTGGCAACGTTGTAACCAAGTCGTTTCTTCTCTTGATTACGCAAAACAGGATGATGTACGAGAGCGTGTCTGGCAGCAGAAATGGGATTTACTAATCATAGATGAAGCACACAAATGTAGTGCCCACACAAAACATTCTTCTACCCGTGGTGATGACACTGATAAGACCAAGCGTTACCAATTAGCTGAACGTCTTGCTGGGCAAGCTGATCATGTTTTACTACTCACAGCAACTCCACATCATGGCGATGATGACCGCTTTGCTCATTTTATTCGGTTGCTAGACAGCGATCTATTTCCTGAACCACATCGCATGGCTGACAAATCAGGAGAAATCCGCCGGGAGATTCTTCGGCTTGGACCGGAATGCCCTTGGGCGCTACGTCGCTTGAAAGAAGATCTCAGTGACATTCACGGACAGCGTCTCTTTCCCGACCGCCATGCCCATACAATGACGTTCAAGTTAAATCGGGATGAATATCATCTTTATAAGGAAGTGACGGCTTTCATCAACCGTTTCCTTCCTCAAGCAAGTGGACGTAAAAAAGCGAGCGTTGCGCTTGCACGCACAGTCTTACAACGACGATTAGCTAGTTCAACTTATGCTATATGTGAATCAATCCGGCGTCGTCTCGAACGTCAGGATGATCTGCTGAAAGAACTAGAAGAATTACCCCCCAAACAACTAGCTAAGAGACTAGCTCAGTTACAAGGCCGTTTGGATGACATGGAGCAGGACGAAGATGACTTGGACGATGAGATCCGTGACAAACTTGTCGATGAGGTTACCGCCGCTGTCGAACTAGATCAGCTCCGCGCCGAAATTGCTGCGCTTCGTGATCTACACGCCCACGCAAAGCGCGTTCGAGATCATGCGCGCGATTCAAAACTCGCCGCCTTGAAAGAATGTCTTGAAAAAGCAGAATTTCAAGAACTAACCGATGGCCGTGGGAAGTTACTTGTGTTCACTGAACACCGTGACACATTAACCTATATATGTGAAAAACTTAGGCAGTGGGGATATTCATCCTGCGACATTCACGGCGGTATGAATCCGCACGATCGCAAAAGGGCTCAGGAGCAATTCCGAACCTTTAGTCAAATTTGTGTGGCCACAGAAGCGGCAGGTGAAGGAATCAACCTTCAATTCTGTCACCTTATGATCAATTACGATCTGCCTTGGAATCCAACTCGTCTAGAACAACGGCTTGGTCGAATTCACCGAATTGGGCAGGATCGGGATTGCCATGTATTTAACTTTGTTGCTAGTGATTCTGAAGAGGGGCAGCCTGTCATTGAGGGACGCATCCTGCATCGTTTATTAGAAAAGATGGACCAGATGCGTGACGTCCTGGATGATCGCGTTTTTGATGTCATCGGTGAAGTCTTGTCACTGAATAATGTAAATCTACCGGATATGCTTCGTGAAGTGGCTCATGATCCCCGGCGATTGGATGAATATCTTGACTTGATTGAGCACCTAGATCCACAGAAATTGAAGACTTATGAAGAAGCAACCGGTATAGCTCTAGCACGGGCGAACGTTGATTTTTCAGCTTTCCAACAGTCAAACGCGGAAGCTGAGGAGCGTCGCCTGATGCCTCGTTATGTTGAGCGACATTTCCTGGATAGTTGCAAAGAAATTGCTCTAAAGATTGAGCCTAGAGCCGATGGTTTATGGCGGATCCCTCATGTTTTAGCTGATCTACGCTCCGAGCGCCTTGAAGTTATCAGGAGACTTGGGAAATCTGAATCATCCTACCGAAAGGTTACGTTCCACAAAGAGCATCTTGACCAGGATCAGCACCTTGATGCTATTCTCCTTGGGCCAGGTCATCCGCTCTATGGAGCCGTTGATGAAAGGTTATCCGAAAAACTTTCAGATTGCCTAGGTAGTATCGCCGTCTATGTGGATACTATCGCGGATCTGCCATATCGTTTGCATTTTTTTGAGATGGCCATTCGAGGTCAAGGCACTAAAAGTGAACCTCTCACGCTGAACGCTGAACTTGTAGCTGTGCGTGAAGACCTACAAGAATCTCCTCCCAACTGCTTTTCCATCGTTCCTTCTGACTGTTTGCTTGATCTCCCCGCTCATCCTAGACCACCCGCCGAGATTGGGAAATTCGATTCCACACCAGCGGCTGACTTCCTGAAGAGCACCTACCAGATGGAAGCGCGTGGCCGATGTCAAGATGAGCGACAACACTATGTAAAGGTCTGCCGAGACTATCTGATCCGCTCATTCGATGCCCGTATTCGGGCCGCTCAAGATAGGGTCATGAGTCTCCGCTCCCGCGAGGAGACTTCCCCGGAAGTTTCACTGGCGCGACAGCGCGCCGAAAACGATCTAGCCGATCTCGAACGAACACGTAAAGAGCGCTTGGAGGGACTTGAACGACTTAAAGTAGCGCGGCATGGACCGGTCCGTCACATAGCAACCGCTATCGTTTTCCCACCCGGCGCGGATATCGCCGAACTCCTAACCGAGGAGATTGATCCTGATATTCGACGTCGATCTGAATTGGCTGCAGAAGACATAACCATTGCGTTTGAGGAGTCTCGTGGTTGGGAATGCGAACGCGTCGGGCATCTCAAGATCGGTTTCGATATCCGTAGCATAGGACCGGCCGATTCGCAAACCGGATACCGAGATCCTGTTACTGGTATTCGCCGTATTGAGGTAAAGGGAAGAATACAAGGGCAGCCCATAAGACTCACCACAAATGAGTGGTATAAAGCTGCACAGCTTGGCGATTCTTACTGGCTTTACGTCGTATGGAATCCACTTGACAATCCTGATCCCAAACCGCTACGCATTCAGAATCCGGTTAAACACCTTGATCATGCAAAGAAAGAAATCGTGGCGGCGCGCTATTTTGATATTCCGGCGGAGGCGGTGGAACAAGCAGCGAAACAGATGAATAGGTAGGTTTTAGATCATGAAGAAGAAATCCGTATTCAAGACTGATTTCGAATGTAACTCGCATACTACTGATCCAGAATCTCTCTTCCGTGACCTGCGCGGTCGTTCGCCTGTAATCAGACACCTATGGTCGCATCAAGCCGACATTCTGAGGGCCTATTATAAAAATTTCAAGAATTCAAAGGACGTGGCTATCGAACTCCCAACAGGCGCAGGAAAGACACTTGTCGGATTACTCGTCGCCGAATTTCGACGACAAGCCGACAGTGAAAGGGTCGCCTATCTGTGTCCGACACGCCAGCTCGCACGACAAGTTGGCACACAAGCGGCCATGTATGGTATCAGAGCACACGTTCTCATAGGGAAACAAAAAGATTACCCAAAGAAAGAAATTAGCGAATTCCAATCCAGCAAAGCAATTGCAATTACTACCTACAGCGCTATCTTCAACTCTAATCCGCGCATCAATGATGCACAGGCGCTCATCCTGGACGATGCCCACTCTAGTGAGAATTACATCGCATATATGTGGTCTGTTGAGATTAATAGAAGCGATAACGAGAGTCTCTATAAGGATATAATTGGACTATTTAAAGAAGGATTACCAGACTCCTTTTACGCTGATATTTACAATGTAGATGATACTGATAGACGAAGATCAGATTTGATTGAGCTCGTACCTGGTATGTATGTCAGGAATTATGTCTCCGCCCTTCGAGATTTACTCGATAACGGTATAGAAGAGGATACGTCATCATGGTATGCATGGGAAATTGTGAAGAAACACTTACACGCTTGCGGTGTTTTTATTTCGTTTAACTCGGTTTTGATTCGTCCGTTTATTCCACCTACTCTCACTCACTCCGCATTTACTCATGCAAACCAAAGAGTCTACATGTCCGCCACCCTTGGCGCTGGAGGTGAACTAGAGCGTATCACAGGAGTAAACTCTATTAAACGGTTGTCTATACCTCCCGGTTGGGATAAGCGCGGTAGTGGGCGGCGTCTATTCCTTGTTCCACAAGTATCGTTGTCTGATGAGGAGGCAATGGAAATTATAAAGGGCGCTGTCACCGTTGTCGATAGAAGCCTTATACTCACTCCCAATTATTATGAATCGGAACCATTTATCAGTGAATTGAAAAGAAAAGACCAAACTATTCTTGGGGCGAAAGACATCGAAGATTCGATCGATTCGTTTTCAAGCAAGAAGAATGCTGTTCTAATTCTATCTCGCTATGACGGCTTAGACCTTCCTGATGAAGCGTGTAGATTGCTAATCATCGGTGGATTGCCCAGCGGGATGAACCTTCAGGAGAAATTCTTATGGTCCAGAATCGCAGCATTCTCATTGCTGCGAGACCGTATACTCACACGATTTACACAAGGCGTGGGGCGTTGTACCCGTTCTGATAACGATTTCTCTGTGATCTTCGTATTAGGTCGTCCTATGGTAGATTTCATTCTTAAGCAGGAAAACCGACGCATCCTCCACCCGGAACTTCAGGCGGAACTTAAGTTCGGAATCGAAAATAGTAGGGATAAGGAATCTGACGATTTTATGCAACTCTTGCAGGAATTTATAGAACAAGGTGACGATTGGAAGGAAGCTGAGGGAGCGATCGTCAACCTACGAGAGCAAAGTTCTCGGTATGCCGATCCCATTTCGGAACGACTGTCCTCTATAGTCAGTGATGAGGTGTCTTACCAGTACGCGCTGTGGAATGGTAATTACGAAGACGCCTTGGTCTCAGCCCAAACTGTTGCAGACGCCCTAGGTGGCGATGAAACTAAGGGCTATAGAGGCTGGTGGTATTACCTTACAGCTGACGTTGCCCTGGCACTTCACGAAACAACTGGAGAAGACAATTTCCTTAATAAAGCCAAAGACTGTCTCAAGCGAGCGGGTAAGTGTTGCTCCGCAATTAGCTGGTTTGCCCGTTTAATCGCGATTGGCTTCCGAAACTACTGATGCGATCGAGATAGATGAAATCACGGCTCTCGCCATTGAGAATATACGCGCAAAATTAACTGAATGGGGTACAACAGGAGAACAATTTGAGAGAATAATCTCTCAAACAATTAAAGACCTTCAGGCAAAAGAACACAAGCAATTCCACTGCGGTTTGAAATCGCTTGGAGAAATGCTTGGTTTCAACGCTGAGGTACCTAATGGTACCGGTGATCCAGATTGTGTGTGGTCAATCGGAAGCGATATCCACATAGTTCATGAAGCAAAATCCGACCACACGCCTAATGATCCTATAGGGATCAATGATATACGGCAGGCCCAAAGCCATGAGGCATGGGTGCGAGAACATTGCACATGTAACAAAGAAACACAGATTTTACCAACCATTGTAAGTCCTCGGACTATAGTAGACGAGAAGGCTCTAGTATACGCCAATTCTCTCACACATTTTCTTCCGACGCAGATGAAGGTTATCTTTGAAGAGATCACGAATGTGATCCGTCGAGTGCGCGCCAGCGCTCCCAGCATGAGTGATGAGAAGATAATGGAAAGATTGTATCGTGATGTTAAGACCGAAAAACTGACACCGCACGACATCTTAAAACGTCTATCCACGGAGCCTGTAAAGAAAATGACTTCAGAAAAAAAAACAGAAAGAATGCATTGTGACCAATGGAAAAAAGACTGATTGAAGATTACCTGCCGATCAAGGCGATCAGCGCTGAGGCGTCTCGTGAGAAATCCGTTCGCAAAGGGCATATCTCCACGCTTCATCTTTGGTGGGCGCGGCGGCCATTAGTGGCGTGCCGCGCTGCTGTTTATGGGGCGTTAGTACCCGCGTCACAGTTTGTACCAGAAAATGGGCCTGATAATAAGAAACAATCGCTTGGACGTGCAAACGCAGCGAAGTTCGTTACGGAACTCTGCAAGTATCCGGGAGCGCCACATACGATTCAGAAAGCGCAGTCTCACATTCTATCTGCCCATGCCGAACGCCTTACTCATGAATTGGTAAGGGCGAAAGAAACATCTGAGTGGCCAGGATGGGTTGAAGAATTCAAGTGGGATAGAGAAAAGGAGAAGGTTACGACTGAAGATATCGTAGAAGGCCGCGCCCCGCGTCCGCGTGTACTCGATATGTTTGCGGGCGGCGGTGCGATTCCGTTGGAAGCGTTACGTCTTGGGTGTGAAGCGTACGCTCTCGATCTCAATCCCGTTGCGCACATTATTCAGCTGTGTACTCTCGTCTACCCGCAGAAATACGGTATGCCGGATCCGAATGCCCGTGGTATGACCGGCCCTAAAGGCGCTGATGGAAAGCCAACTTGGGGTGGTCTTGCGAATGAGGTCCGTTACTGGGGTAAATGGGTACTTAAAAAAGTCAAAGCCGAAATCGGCGACCTCTATCCTCTCATTCCAGATCCTGATTTCAAAGGCCAACGCGATGTAAACCCAGGGGAATTGTTCCAGATGGACAGTGAAAGGAGTAGTGCCACCTGGATACTTGATGCCCGTCGCTTATCTCTGGACGCGCACGGTTAAATGCAAGAATCCATCATGTGGCGCTACTGTGCCATTGGTTAAAGCAGACTTGGCTCTGTAAGAAAAAGGGCCGATATGTCGCCATGAAGATGGTACCGGAGATAAATTCAAAACTGGTTCGTTTTGAAATAATCGAAGTAGTGAATGAAAAGGAAATTGGATTTGATCCATCAGTTGGATCGAAGGGAGGAAATGCTACTTGTCCTTTTTGTGGTACAGTTGCAGATAGCAACTATATAAAAGCGGAAGGTTGCGCTAAGCGAATCGGAGAACAAATGATGGCTGTCGCTTGCATCAGTCTAAGAAAGAAAGGAAAGGTTTATCTGGATTTTGATCAGTCTGGTGTCATGTCTATCATTGAAAAAGTCAATAGTCGAATTTCTAAATTATGTGCTGAAAGCGGTATAACTGTACCTGAAGAAACGATCATTACTGATGCGAAAAATAGTTGTTGGACACACTTGTATGGTCTAACAAGTTTTGGAGAGCTGTTTACTGACCGACAATTGCTTTGTTTACTTACGGTTGCAAATGCAATTCGAAAATCGGAACTACAAATAGGATACAATAGTAGTGAAGAGAAATGTAAAGCCATTGTAACTTGCCTTGGTATAATTCTTGACCGTTTGGCAGATTTTAATTCAACAGGATGTACATGGAACTACACAGGTGGAAGAGGTGTGCTTCACACGATGGCCCGTCAAGCAATCCCAATGACATGGGATTTTGCTGAGACAAATCCATTTAATCCCAATGGGGCAAGTTGGGTATCTGGCATTCAGGATGTACCACTTTCTTTTGATGAGGCATTAAAAACAGGAAAAGTTCCTGGACGTGTAATACGTGCAAACGCAACACATGTACCACTCGACTGTGGTGTTCTTGATGCCGTTATTACTGATCCACCGTACTACGATAATGTTCCTTATGCGGATATTTCTGATTTCTTCTATGTTTGGCTTAAGCGAACAGTTTCTCATTTATATCCAGAGCACTTTGCATCGATTGGAACCCCCAAAAAACCTGAGGCTGTTGCTGACGCAACAAGGCATAATGGTGATAAGAATCGTGCAACAAAAATGTACGAAGATATAATGGCTCGTTCATTCCGAGAAGCTCATCGAGTATTAAAACCTGGAGGCCAGATGCTGGTTGTATATGCACACAAAACGACATTGGGATGGGCCACTCTCGTAGATGCTTTGAGATCATCAGGATTCATTGTGACTGAAGCATGGCCACTAGATACTGAGAGGAGCGGTAGGCTTCGTGCTATGAATTCAGCTGCTCTTGCATCGAGTATTTTCCTTATTGCAAAAAAGCGGAGTGAGTTCGATGTGGGAAACTATGAAAGTGAAGTAATAAAAGAATTAGAAACTGTAATTTTAGAGCGGATCGATACACTTTGGCATCAGGGGATTTCTGGTGCGGATCTTGTTATAGCGTGTGTTGGTGCCGGGCTTCGTACATTCACACGTTTCTCTAGGGTCGAATATGCTAATGGTGAAGAGGTCCCAGCAGAAAGATTCCTAGCAGAAGTTGAAACTGTTGTATTGGAGACAATACTAAATCGTTTGTCCAAAGAAATAGGAGGGAAAGGAAATCGTCAACACAGTTTGATGGGAATAGATCCAACTACACGTTTCTATATTTTATGGCGCTATACCTATCGTTGGTCTGAGCTAGACGCAGGAGAAGCTATTGTCTTTGCCAACGGTACGCATGTAGAACTTGAAGGTCAGGGCTCACTCTCCTCTGGGGCCTGCGCATTAGTCGAAAAGAAGAAAAGTAAGTATCGATTGCGCGACTTTGAAGATCGAGGCGAGGACAAGAAACTTGGTTTGCCTATCGACGGAACAACCGCGCCACTCATCGATATCCTACACCGCTCTCTTTGGCTTATGGAGTATCGTCCCCACAAACTTACCGAGTTTCTACGAGATAGCCGAGTAAACCGCGAACAGATGCGTCTCGTGGCCCAAGCCCTAGCTGGTCCCGCTCTTAAAGGAAGTGAGATCGGGGATATCTCGCCAACTGGTGAATTAGCCGCTCTTGCCAAGATCACTGCAAACTGGAAAAGCGTTATTGAGGATGCCGCGCTGACACCACAAGAGCGAAAGGATCAACGTAGTGGTCAAAAGACCTTGTTCGAAAAAGAGGAGAGCCAATGAATGCAACGATGATTAAGCCGTGGTTGGAAGTGGTCACTCTTCATCCTGATGTTCTATCGGACGAATTTTCCGAAGACATTTTTGCTCTGGATCTAGGACCATTAGCGGATGGCAATAAAAATGTGGCTGCAGTCTACCGTGATCCCGAGCATTTTTTCCGGGCATCGTATCTCACTACTGGCCTTAAGTCTCTCCTGAAGGACGTACTTTCACGCCTAAGTGGTGGCGTAGGCAACCGTGTGCTTAAACTGATTACACCATTCGGCGGCGGTAAATCGCACACGTTGGCGTCGCTCTTTCACGCTTCTAAAAACCGCCAGGCCCTCGATGTGATCCCAGAGGGCAAAGATCTTCCGAATTCCGGCAAGACAAACATTTGTGTCTTCGATGGCCAGTTTTACGATGCTACCAATGGCAAGAAGATGCCTGGAACCGACAAGTACGCACGAACCTTGTGGGGATGGATGGCGTGGTCTCTCGGCGGACTAAAGGGCTACGAAATGTTGTGCAAACAAGACCAAGCACGCGTCGCTCCTGGCGGTGATGAGATCCTGGAATTACTTAAGAACGGCCCGAACCTGATTCTTCTCGACGAAGTGCTCAACTATCTTATAAGCGCGGGTGGTTTGAAAATTGAGCAGACTACGCTCCGAGACGAAACCCTTACTTTCCTACAGCGACTTACCGTGGCTGTTGGCAATACTAATAATACTGCTCTAGTTTTTTCGCTTCAATCGAGTAAGAGAGAATCCTTAGAATACGTGAATCTTCTCCAAACCGTTGACCACTTAGCCGCTCGCAAAGACCAACGCCGTGAGCCAGTGGAAGGCAATGAGATCCTATCCGTCATCCAGCGTCGTCTTCTCGGCAAGATTCCCAACGAACCAGACGCTTCTCCCGCTGCGACAGCGTATCAAGAAATTTTCACACAGATGCGTAGAGCTTATGCTCAAAGCACAGCCGAGGGGAAACAGGCCGAAGAAGAAGGACTGGCTTTGCGGGATCGTGTGCGCGCGTCTTATCCCTTCCATCCCGCCCTGATTGACGTAATGCGGGAACGCTGGGCCGCGATTCCCGACTTCCAGCGCACACGTGGAGCTTTGCGTTTTCTTGCCGCATGCCTTCGTACGTCACACCGGGAAGGAAAGAGCAGAACTGTCCTTGGCCCAGGTGATGTGCCAATACATGACGCCGAAGTGCGACTTGCCTTCTTCAAGGAAGTTGGTCAACAGGCAGACTTCCAAGCGGTTCTGGAACACGATCTTATAGGAGCTAACGCTCGTGCGCGCCGAATTGATGACCGTCGTTCTAGGGAAACACCTTCAGAAGTGGGCAAACGTCATGCAATGCGGTTGGCCACAGCTATTCTCATGTATTCTTTCGGGGGTCTACGTCGTGAAGGCGCGAATGATATGTTGCCTCCGGGCATCAGCGAGTCGGAACTTCTCTCTGTCTGCGTTGGCCCTGATTTTGACAGTACAACTGCGCTTGCGTGCCTTAAGGAACTTAAGGAGCAGTGCCTTTATCTTCACTTCGATGGGGTGCGTTACTGCTTCAAGAAAGATCCTAATGTCACGCTTCTAGTCGAACAAGAAGCAAATTCCGTCGCTCGCAATGAGGATTATGTCCGTGCGAAGATAAAGGAAATGTTGGAAGAGCGTCTAGCAGGTCACCATGAGGCTATTGTATGGCCTGTCAAAACGACTGATATTCCGAATGAGGATCCAAGATTCTTAATTGCTTATCTACCCATTGAATTTAGTGGGCAACCAAAATCTGTGCAGTTTGAGAAGGCAAAGGAATTCTTTGAAAAGTACGGAGATAAGCCGCGCAAACATCGAAACGGACTAGGGCTTGCAGTTCCATCCGATGATCAAATTGAGATACTACGACGATCTGTTCGCTATCTTTTAGCCATCGAACAAGTCAAATCAAAGGCCAAGCAGCTTAACCTTACTGACGAGCAAAAGAGTCAATTGCGAGAACGGGAATCCACAGAAAAGGCAATCACAGAATCGGCGTTTCTTAAGTTATACACAGATGTATGGCTGCCTCGCACGGAATCGGGTGGCATAGACATTGATGCTGTATCGGTGGGTGGTCGTCCTCTTCAGACTACACTTAACGATAGGAAACAAGCTGCAATCCACGAGCGCGTAATGGAATTGCTTTCGGTCGTCCACAAGCGCCTTTTTGGAAGCCTCGCTCCAACAAAAATTTTGGAATTGTTCAAATTAGGTGAAGGAGATCAACCTCGTTATGGCATTCGATTATCAGAAGTTGTTGAAGGTTTCTACTCGTTTATCGGGTTTACTCGACTGACTTCCCAGGATGTGATCCGTAAATCTGTTGCGCGTGGTGTCAAGGAAGGTATTGTTGGCTACGTATCCGGCATGGTCCCTGAACTTGAGGATAACGGTAAGTTTAAAATCGCACCGGAACGAATCAGATTTACGGTTAATGTTGCGGATGACGAAATCGATCTGGACACCGGATTCATCATGCTTCCGCATTCTGTACCGTTACCGAGTCCACAACAAGCCTGCCCGAAATGTGGTAAGTTCCCTTGCGAGTGTGTCGAACCACCAGCAGTCTGTCCCAAATGTGGACATATCCCATGCCAGTGCCAGAATCCTCAAGTTTGTTCGAATTGTGGCCAGTGGCCTTGCGTGTGTGAAATAATACCTCCCCCCATTCTGGAAACAGAGAAAGTGGTCCAAGTCTCATTCTCAGCCGATCGAAATGAGCTTTATACGGCCTGGAACGCTGTAGCGAATCTCGCAGATCTTGCTGGCAAGGTTAATATCACGATCCATGCAGAATCAGTAGAAGGATTCGATAAGAGTAAACTTCAAAATGGTGTGATGGAGCCTCTTCGGGAGGCGGATTTAATAGAGTGAATACACCTTGCCGATTCCGGGGAAAGCAAACAAAAAAAATGGATGCAACTGTAAAATTCTTTGGGAAGAGAAAAGTTCTTCGAGATATTCTTCAATAGCCTGTTAGCGAACAACGCAGGCATCGCCCACAACACACCGCCTTGCGCCACATCCAATTCCGTCTCGAAACAAGTCGGGGCTTTCTCCAACTGCCCGATTGCCGCGCATACCCGCCCTGCCTTCCTAGTATTTTTTTGCCCCGTAAGGTCAAAAAACTCGAATGACAATCAAGTTCTTGTAGAATGCAGACTTGAGATCGGAATTTTGAATAAATCTTGATCGAGCGTGATCCAGTCTTGTACAGTTTTGGTATGTTTCGGTCGTGAAAAGTCAACAATAGGCGGTTTGGTGGACAGACTTTCGGAATGGCTTAACTGAAGTAAAGCGCATTACGCTGCATCGCGGTAATAGTATCGTAACATACCACCGAGACGCTCACGAGATTGTATGTCACCTGAAATTCTCCCGATTTCTTCACCGGGATCAATGATATGGTTATTCAGGCCTTGGTGGTTTCTTTCATGATGATAATGAGCAAGGAATTCGCGAACCGCATTACGCAGGGAACGGGCGCCAAAGAAAATCATTCGGTTTAAACATTCCTCTTTTAAGGATCTATGATATCTCTCCAAATGGGAATTCAAATTCGGGCTCCGCGGTGGTAAACGGACCGGCTTCACACCGGCGTCTTTCAACAATTTTCTAAAAGCCGGACAGAATATCCCATCCCGATCCATGAGCACATAACGCATGCCATTGAGAAATCCATCTTCGGCGTCGGTTAGATTTCGTCCGATTTGCTTCATCCACGCTTCCTCAGGATTGGAGACACAACCAGCGAAATGAACGCGCCTTGTCTTGAGTTCCATCACGAAGAGCAGGTAGATGGTAATCAACCCGCCTATTGTCCAGATCTCAACCGTCGTAAAATCAATGGCGGCTAAAACGTCCCAATGAGCTTGGATAAATGTGGACCATGTTGTCTGCTGCTTGCGTGTCGGCGCCGGTTCGATTCCATGTTTCTGGAGAATATTGCCGACACTTTGATCCGAAATGTCATGACCAAGGTTGGCCAGCGCGCCTTGAATCCGGTCATAGCCCCAGGTGGGATTTTCTTGGGCCATACGGAGAACGAGTTCGATGACCTCTTGTGAGATTGGAGGGCGTCCGATCTTCTGTCGATTTTCACTATAATTCCATTTCTGAGCCACAAGTTCACGATGCCAGCGAAGAATCGTATCCGGGGTGAAAATTGTCGAGATTTCCTTCAAAATTTTCCGTCCCAGAGTTTTTCCTTTGACCGCGAGCCGGGCCCGCTGTTTATCGTTGAGTAGAATACGCTTTTTGCCTTGGACTTCGAGGAGTATATCGACCTCTGTCCGCAGAAACTCGATTACCTGTTGTTGCTCTCGATTTACCCAACCTGCAATGATGAGCAAAAAGAATTGCCATGGCTGTAAAATGAAATTCATCGTATCCCCAGATTCAAAGTGGTGTCATAGAATCGGGGTAGGGAAGCGGTATGTCAATGGGCCGAAATCATGGATTTGTAATTTTTCCAAGTCTTTTAATCAAGGGCGGTTACAGTTCAGTCGACTTTTTTGACCTTACGCCATAGTAGCGGACTTTATGGAAGCCACGGGGGAGCACATGCATCACGAAGCGCCGCAGAAATTCTTCGCCCCGCATGCGGATAGTTCGCCAATGCTTCTCTTTGAAGGTCTTGTAGCGGAACGTTACGTGGGTATCGTCCATTGCCAGAAGCCGATGGTTGGAGATCGCGATGCGATAGACATAGCGCCCCAGGTAATTCAAGATGGCTTTCACACCTTTGCCATACGGTTTGCAGAACGAGTTCCATCCCGTATTCCAGACTTTGGCATCGATCTCCCGGAAGATATCCGGCTCCGCTTTTTCGAGCCGCTCTTTCAAGCGCCTGCGAACGAGCAAGCTGAGCGTTCCCACATCGAGGAGCCATTTCGGGTGGCGGAGTTCCATCCAAGAGTGGCCGTCCTCACTCACCCCACCGGCGCTGACTAATAGATGGACATGCGGATGCAAATCCAGATCCCCTCGCCAAGTGTGCAGCACGGTCAGGATCGCCGGGGTGGCGCCGGCGACCTTTGGATTGCGCATCAGATCCATGACACAGGAAGCCACCGTCGTCATCAGCAACCCATAGAGAATCTTTTGATGAGCCAAAAAGGCCGCTCGAATGGGCTGGGGAACTGTCACGATCACATGAAAGTAACGGCAGCCAAGCATCTGGTCTTCCCGCTTCTCGATCCATTTCCGCATCGCCTGGGAATGACAGGACGGACAGGATCGATTGCCACACCCGTGATACACCCAGAAGTCTTCACCGCAGTCCTGACAGTGATAACGATGCCCTCCCAGTTCCGCCGTATGGCAGGCCATGATATCGTGCAGCGCTTTGCGTTGCGACGGCAAGAGACGCTTGCCTTGTTTTTTAATGTAAGCTGGACCGAACCGGCGAACCACGTCGCCGAGTTCGAGGTTCGATGAAGTGCAATTCATGATTCCTCCTAACATCAGATCGGCGAACACGGCATTGACACGTTCCTGCACCTCGTGGCGAAGTGGCTCCGTCAAATGGGTGTAGATTTGGGTGGAACGAAGACTGGAATGACCGAGAAGAATCTGGACGATTCGTATGTTCTCGCCGCTCTCCAGCAATTTGGTGGCAAAGGAGTGGCGTAGCTGGTGCGGCTTGATGTCGTTTGTCAAACCGATTTCCTCGCAGGCCAAGCGGAACGCTTGACAGAGTGTCGACGCGGGGATGTGGTTAGAGCCCTTTTGGTTGGGGAACAGCCAAGTGGGATGGTGATGCGTAAACCAGAGTTCTTTCATCGGATCCAGCAACGCGGCGGGGAGAGGAACGATTCGCTCTTTGTCATCCTTCCCAATAATACGTAGACACATTTGCTTGGAGTCGATCTTTTTGACCGGAAGCGAGACGGCTTCACTGGTTCGGAGACCGCATGTGTACATCAAAGCCAGGGCCACCCGATAGGGCGATTTCCTGACGACGGAAAGGAGGGCGCGAACCTGGGAATGGGTTAATGGATGTGGCAGACGCTTTTGGCGGGGCTTGCGAATCTTTTTTTTGCAAACAACGGCCACCCCAGATCCAACGTGGTTTGATAGAGAAATTTCAGCGCGCTGTAGTGAACCTGAAACGTTCCGAGAGCGACTTTCTTCACGTCTCGCAATTTCAGTAAATAAATCCGGACGAGTTCCTCGCTAATGCATTCTGGCGAGCAACCAAATTCTTGGGCGAATGAGGCGATGGCTCGGACGTATTCTTTTTGCGTGCCTTCGCTCAATCCTGCTAACGTCATGTCTTCGCGCAACAGTCCTCGGAATTCTGTTTCACCGTCGAGTAAAATCCATCGAACAACAACTGCGTGTGAGCGCGGAGGCAAAAATTGAGGAGATTCGCTCCACACGAGAATGGAAAGAAGCGGCGCTCGCGAAAGTTCTCGGACCTACTTTCATGCATCTAGAGCGAACGGAACGCGCATTTTGTCGCTGGGAGAAGAAGCAACTCTTTCTAGAGATGGAGGTTATCGGAAAATCCAACCGTTGTGTTCGGGATCTGTTATTGGATAATGCCCATCTAATACCCTTGGATCTACTTGACCATGCATCAGATTTAATACACCATTATGACGTGTGGCTGGAGATGTTTCATGAAAAGCGAGAATCAGAAAATCCCGACCTGAACACAAAATTTATCTTTACCGGCCCAGAGGGCTATGGATTTCCAGATGCCAGCAAAACAGCGTTCCAAAATAAATTTCACGAGTTTCGTCAGGAACTGTATGGGACAACCCAACAATCGCTTAAACTGGAAGATTCGCGCTAGTAACTAAATACGGTTAAGGATCAGGATACATCAATTTTTGAGCAGAAGTGATATCAATTTGAATATGAAAATAAACTAGCAATTGATTTGATATAAAAAATCCTCACAAATAATAATGACATAAATTAAACTGGTCACTGAGTTGAAATTATCCAAAGATTTATAAACCATACATTCTTACTTGGTCTAATGATAAAATGCCCTCAACAAAAGACCATCAACACGCTGCATTCACGCAGAATTTCATCGAGGCGATGAAGAAACAACAATACTCTTTGGTTGGCTGTGAGATCATGTACAACCATTACGGGGATCGGGGCGTAATTGATGTTGTACTTCGCAAAGATTATGTGGACCAGAAACGATCGACATGGTTGATCTGTGAAATGAAACCTCGGCTCTACGATATTGGTGAAACCATCCGGCAAGTTCACCGGGCGGAGGAATATTTCTGTCGCGCGCGGCCGGATATGAAGATGCAAGGTTGGGAGAATGAATATCGTTTTATCCTGGTTCTAGAAGCGGATAAGCAGAATCTGCATCAAGTCCAATGTCAGCACAGGGATCTCTTTGCTGGGATTGATGTGATGTATCACCACAGTGATTCTCATCAGATCGATGCAATTGAACGTATGAGTGAGATCATGAATGCGATTTTGACCGTGCAAAACCACTGATTTACTAACCCATCAAATTTTCGTTTGATCGATATCCAGCAAGCTAATTCTCAAAATTTTCTTCTCCAAATCCTGAATCCGCTGGGCGATCAAATAGCCTTCTTTCTTCCAGACTCTCGCTATTCGAATTTTCTTGAGCGCTTCCTCTATTCTTCCAGTCAGAAGATTTCTCATGGAATCACGCAACGATTGATTGATCGCGATTTCCCGATTCTCAATCCTCGTTTCTAACTCCTCGATTTCCGATTCCAATCCAACCTTTTGTTGTTCATCCAGTATTTCTTTTTTCAATTTTCTTCGTTCTTTAAGACTCATTTTTTCCATCAATTGGCGCTGTTTTGCAGAAAACAGACTGGAATCCAGAGCCAGGAGACGTTCATTAAGTGTTTTGAGAGAATCCAGTGATTTCTTCAAATAGCGGTTCGATTGAAACGTCATTTGTATTTTCTGAGCGAGCAAGGATCTTGCCCGGGGATTTGCCCCATAATGTTGAATGGCAGAATCCAGTTCATCAAACGATGCCTTTGTCTCTTTCATATTGGACAGCATTTTTTTGATTCCTGGAATACCGAGTTTCTTCAAAGAGTTCGCTTCAGTAGCTAATTCTTCATTTGGGATTCGATTGAAATGATTTTGGGAGAGTTTGCGTAATTTGACCTTCAGAGTTTTATCCGGATTCCTTACACTCATCTTTGCAAGCGCTTTCAGCAGAAAAACAAGAAATACGATTACAAGAAAAGGATATAGAAAGGGATTGATTGTACTTGATAAGTCATACAAGTTAGGATCGATGGTTGTGACCACCAACATCGTCACAATCAATGTCAAAAGAAAAGAGAGAATCGGATTCATTTTCAAATACAAAAAACTGTGATAGACCATAATCCCAAACAGAAACGTTAAAAGGACGATCGCCACCGTTCCGAATGAAGAAAGAGTAAAGTGATATTTCTTTTCCACAGAGATCATGGAAAAAGCCAATGCCAATCCAATCCCCAAACTGACCGCCCTGCCCGCTCTACCCGGAAATTTCTTTCGGAGACTGAAATGAGCGATTCCAATAAAGACAAGAGCAAAGACGAAAAAATCGATGACAGTGGAATAACGAAGATAAACATGGGTTGGATCAAAGATGGTTTCCCATGGAGTCAAAGCAGAAAATCCATTGGGAATCGACGATCTTGTGATTACCCACGCGTGATGATCTATCCCATTTGCGATTCGATTTCCAATCATGGATTCATATTTGTTCCTACTCAAATATAAATTTTACGATTGGAAATCCGTACAAAATTCGATTGAACTGTGAGAAGATTTCTCATGGAAACTTATTTTCGGTTGTGATATGTATGAAAAAAAATTGGATTATTGAATGTATGTTTTTGTTTTCTATATAGTAAGTAATAAAAGAAGTAACAATTAACTTATTTTATAATTACGTTCCACAGGAAATCTTCCCTTACAGTTCTCTGTTTTCACTCTTTCAGGACAAAAGAAGATTTAAATAGTAAAAGGCTCCTTCCTATGCAGCATGAGTCAGAAGATTTCCTATGGAACCGGTACATCTACCTCGACAGCGAGCACAGAATCCCTGATACAAGAAGCGTTTCTCCATATCGAAGACAAGAAAATCACGCTGAATCCTTCCTATCTCGATGACGAAAAACTGACGGAATCCGAACGGGTGACGGTTCTGCAGGAGATCTTTCAGCGCAATATCCGCCAGCAACAACTGCATCGATTGGCCAAATACTTGTCCCCGGTGCTCGCCGGTGATTCGCCGGCCAATCTCCTGATCTACGGCCCTTCCGGGGCGGGCAAATCGGTCACCTGCCTACATTTTCTCAACGCTTTGGCTTCCATGTGCGGCGTCAAACAGATCCAGTTTCAGTATTATTATGTGGATCTCACCACTCCGAAAACTTGTTTTGGCGCCTTGAACGAGCTGGCCTTATCCCTAGATGGGACTACCAAACGGTACCGTAAGGGCATCGCGCTGGACCAGATGCAGGAGACTGTCATCCGGGCGCTGACGGCCCGCCATGATCTGGTCTGCATTGTGGTGGACGAGGTCGACAATATCACCTCCAACAGCGATCTCTTTTACACATTTTTAGCCAAAACCTTGCCCAAACGGATTCCAGTCCGCCTGTTTTACCTCTTGTTGACCAACCGGATCGAATGGGATAAAACCCTTGATCCCCGAATTCTCTCCGTGCTCAAAAAGACGGATATCATTTTTGAGCCCTACGACGCTATGGATCTAATTGAAATCTTAAATCTCCGAGTGGAGAAAGCCCTCGACACCCGGAAAGTCGATCCCGCGGCGATCCGGAAAATCGCCGCGTACGCGTCACGGGAGAATGGCGACGCGCGCAAAGCCATCGAGTTGCTGGTCAAAGGAGTCAAAATCGCCGAAGATTCGACCGGTTATTTAGGCGTCCGTGAAGTGGACGAAGCGGATTCCTTGCTGGAGATCGACAAAACCGAACAGTTAATCCACGCTCTCGCGCCTCAGCAGAAATGCGCTCTCTTAGCCTGCTATACAGGGTTGCAAAACTCACGAGAAAAACTCTGGACCGGGCCCGCCTATGATATTTATCGATCCATTTGTGACCGGCGGAATGTGCGAACACTCACGCAGCGGCGGTTCTCCGATATCGTCAGTTTTTTGGATATCTACGGTTTGATCAACGCCCGGGTGATCTCAAAGGGGCGCTACGGAAAAACCCGGGAGCTGTCTTCCTCTCTCCCAGAAAAAGTCGTTCAGAAGGTCTTCAAGACCTGCGAACAGAATCTTTAATCGTTCATTACCGGAAACAATGAATGTTCCATTTTCTCAATGGTTCGTAAGGTGGACCGAAGAGTGGTTTCTTCGAACCGGATCTCTGATGAATTCTTTTGAGGATTTCGGTGTAATTTATTTAAGCGATTGCGACTCGCATCAACCATATTGCGCAGATCTCTGATTCTCTGAATAGTAATCCAATCCAGTGGTTCACTCACTAAAAAAGTCCGGTCTTCAAAGCAGGGATTCATGGTAGACGGTTAGGGATCGATGGATGGGGAGGAGACTGTGTCGGCTGATATCCTGACTCTGGTTTCTTGAGTATGAGCACCTCATAAGACTTTTTAAGAACCAGGATCGCCTTGGGGATATCATTGATATCAAGCCGGTGTGTGCTTTTAAAATGACCGCTTTCATCCTTGTAGATCCGTTCCACCGCGACTTTCGCGCTGGTAAACGATTTACCATCGGTGGATTGATGTGGATTCATCCAGATAGCGGCGCGAACCGCCCCGGCTTTAAATTCCATCTCCGGTTTAGCGGCTATTCCATTCATGGTTCATCACCGTATTCCGGTTGTCTTTTGGGCGTGAATCGCCGTTTACAGGATTTGCATTGGCGAATTCGAACGCTTCCTTCTTTCAATTTACGATAGCCCCGCCAAATAGTGTTTGACGATGAACAATAAGGACATTCAAATAGTTCTTCCATACTTGATCACCTGTAAAACAATAGGTCTCGACATCTATATAAACCTTTCGTTTTTCCAACCGAAACATCTATATGCTTTGCGCATATCCTCAATAACATGATCATTACACGAAGGAATCCAAATCCTCTGATTGCGGCGATCGATCGTGTTCACGATCGAGTGACAACAATCCAGACCATTGCGCGGAATTTTTACTTGGCAGTGCTGCGGATGCGCTACCGGTGCCCCCACTGCGGCCAAAAAATGAAGGTTCACTCTCCTACGACATGGCGATGTTCCTGTGGCGTTCAACTCGATCCGACAATCGAGTTTCAACCAAGCCCCTGTTGCAAAGCCAGGTTAACGAAGAAAGTGTATCATTACGTCTGTACGCAATGCGGCGCTGCGGTTCCGTCCAAATTTCTCTTCGATGAAAGGCTGTTCGACGCGGACTATTTCAGAGAGCGGATGAAAGAATCACGGGAACGGAAACAACAACTCCGGGAGAGGCTGAGAAAACAACTTGCTGATTCCCGCTCGAAAGAACTGGAATTGGAGGATTATCCCCAATTGGACACCATCCCAGGATTGGAACAAGATTTAAACCGGTTGATTGGAACCGAATCGGGGAATGATGTGTTTGCGTTTAATCGTTCGGAGACGTTCTGCATGACCGATTATCACCGAGCCATTTCCACTCTTGTCAACCAGCGCGGTGTGCTCTTTTCACAAATCCCCGCGTTGCATCCTTCCACACCGAAGGATCGAATCTGGCGGTTTATCACCTTGATTTTCATGGAACATGACCGGGAAGTCCATTTGCGGCAAGAGGGGGATGATATCTGGGTGTTCAAACGGGATTGCGATGAAGAGATCGAAAACCTTAAATAGAACATCTATCCAAGAGATAAATGTGAAACTAACACAAAAGGATTTGGAGTTTATTCAACGGTTGAAAGGTCTGTTTGAGGAGAACGATCTGTCGATCGAGCTGAAGCAGACCGATCCGAAGACGTTGGTGTTGCGAAAAAATTACGGGACGAAAATAGAGCGCGCGTTTGGCATGACGCGCCAGGGAATCCGATGGAGGTTCCAACGGTTATTCAATGATATTTACGTGAACGCGTATACAACGATCTATTGGTTAGAATCCAATTTTGGCTCATACCTACGATCTCAGGCGCTTGAAATCGCGAAAGAACGAGTGACATTACGCAAACGAGTCAATCATGCCAATCAATCCTACCGCCCCAAATAAAATGGCTTCGACAAAAATCGAGATCAATCACAACACGATAGCCCGGTTAGAATCCGCGGATGAGTTGGCGAGAATTCTCTTTCCAGATAACTCTAATCATCAAAAGATTTTTCTATCGATCTTTGTGGAACTGAAATGGGCCAAGGATCAGTTCTTGCCGGTCCTGGATCCCATCGTGGATCAACTGGGACTGAGCCGCCGGAGTTTGGAAACGGTTCGCGCCAAAATGCGGCGAATGGGGCTGATCGATCATGTCTCCCGGTTCAACAAAACCTACGGCTATCGGGAAGGCTGGGTGTTTTCAAACAAATTTCCCCGGGCCTTAGTGAAAGTGGCCAATTTAGTTCTAAAATTCCGTGAGAAGAAGGATTCCGTCCAGGAACAGAAAGAAAGGGATCTGATATTTTACCTTTGAGAATTCTCTTTTGATTGCTGTAAAATACTCAAAAAATGAGTTCAATTTATGTTTCTCGTCGATAAAGTCATATGCATAAGTTCAATGGACAGCCTACACGATAGTAAAGGTATATACCCTCCTAAAATTTCATCCCATTCCGCAAGAAAACTGCATATTTTTCAATCTTTTAGTTGGAGTTCGCTTGTCCCCCCACCCCCTTGCGCTCAAATCACACGCTTTCGCACGGTTTTCAGTAGGAGATCATTTTTGGAAGATCTCCAAAAGATGAGTCACGAAATTTTAACAAGGAAGAAAAAATGAATTCGTTCAGAAACCGTCTATTTTGATCGAAAAGGCAGGGGTAAAAAATAACAATTCAAACCAAGACAACTATTTTGACTAATATTTCTTGACTCTCTTGTCTTTCCACTCGTTCTCAGCCAACCAAATGCGCGGATCTTCATATCGCAGCCGGTAAATAATGTGTTCGACTTTTAGGTTGACTTCTTTGAGCTGTTCTTCAATCCAATCGGCGATTTCATTCTCGGGTGTGTGGGGTGTGATTCGTTTCATGGGACAAGGAGAATTGTCACTACTATTTAAAGGTTACGGTTCGCAGTCACTCAAGAGATACAACAATCCTCTCAAAATGAAGTTGTCCAAACGCTAAAAACCGGAAGATTTATAAATCGGAGAGAATTCACTTCTGCGCAAGAACAACAAAACACCATCCGAAAGTAGCATCTTTTCCACCAGGAAAATGAGATGACTTTCGGGTTGGAAAATAAAAAAAAGACCACATGAAACCATTGTCCGTATCCGGTTTTGTCCCAACAAACCGTTGAACAGCGAATGAATGGTCTGTGGTCAAGACATGAAATCCATACGGGACATTCCCGTCGATAAACGTAAAATGGCGAGATTCGCCTAGTGAATACTCTCTGCCTCTCTTCTCGATCGATCCGATCGCATTTTCTATTCAAAACCGCATCCAAATAGCAAAACAACCTGGCAGGGCAGATACTGGCCTGCCAGGCCGTTTTGCCTCAACCATAACAATGGAGGTTCCAAAATGAAAGAAACCAATCGAACAAGCAGTACCGTAGAAAGCCAGCCCCAGATCGTTGTGTCACGAGCCGTATACGAAACATTGACACCGGAGGAAATCCATCACGCGTTCACGATTCTCTTTGAGAAGATGAAGGTTCCCGATCCAGCCAATCCCAACCTATGGACCGTCCAGATCAATGGAAGCCGGTTGTGGGGCATCCTGGATGAAGGAGCCGGAACCGATGGACAGAATCTCGTGTCGTTGATTTTTCCAGAGGATTACTAATTCAATAAAAAAAATGAGGAGGTATCAAAACAATGAAAAACACCAAAAGAAAAGGAAATCGAACGATGAAGGTCCATTACACTATCGTGGATGGAGAACACGAGTACTGTGAGACGATCTTCATAAAATCGGATGGTGAAAACAAAGAAGATCAAGCTTACAAGGAACTCGCTGCGATGTACGCGTATGATGCGGAGGAAGAACGTGAAATCATGGCCAACCTTAAAAGCGATGGAATGGCGATGATCGGTTGCCGGGCCATCAAGGATGTTACAGTCATGGATTTGGATGAAGTAACCGTCTTTGTGCGCGGTGGCGTCATCCAGGATATTCAAAACATCCCCGCTGGCGTAAGAATCCGTGTCCAGGATTACGATGTGGACAGTCTCACCGCACAAGAGCTACGCGAGAAAACGGAACCGGATGAAGAAGGTGATCCATGTATGGTCTCCACTTGGGGAAGTGAGTAATCCACTTTCCTTTTTCTCACTCCTCGAATCATCCTACAAGTTATCCTTCCCCCGCATAGATGATGCGCTACCTCAACATCAATGACATCGATGTTGATTAGTTCTATTTGAATCAATTCATAGGCAAAAGGCCGGATGGAACTCAGGTTCTATCCGGTCTTTTTCAATTTCACCGTAAACCACACGAATCAAAGAAAGGAAAAAGAAAATGTGCATCAAAGAAATCCAATGCCCGCATTGTGGAAATGAAAATGTGAAACGTATCCAGCTCTGCGTCGTGCTCCCTTCCAGCATCTATCGGAATCTCTACCAGGACGATCGTGGTTTGATCTGGGCGGAAGAGGAAATCGATTCTGTCGAAGACGGAATCAATCCAGTAATGGAATATCTCTACTGCCAAAACTGTGAGAAAGATTTCACCGATCCTGGAATCAAGATCCAATGAGCTGATAACACTCATTGGAGCCAAGAATAAAGACGAACAGCTCTTAAGCTAAATAGATCCGCCTTCTTTTTGTTTTAAGAGATGATATGAACATTGTTACCCACCAACGCTGCAGAGAATCAATTTATGTTACTAGGTTTTACCATTTTAGCGAACGTATCAAGCGATATCTAATTTTTCAATTGATTGAAGCGATTGGGATTAGCGTTGTATAAATCATTGGCTAGATGTTCAATGAATTGGTAGGGATCTTGGTTCGTCATTAATATCCTCAAGTGTCCAGTATCCTGAAAAAATAATTCTCTTTGACGTGGATCAATTGCCTTTTTTGAAAGAAAAAAGAAACAGAAAAAACCACCCAACATTATTCCCACCCATGCAGTTTCATCAATATCTGACATTCCTATACAGTGTATCATATTAGATGTGATGTCGATATGCTTTGAGGAATAGAGTATGACACACCCGTAAGTTTCTGTATCCCCTGGCACCTCCGAAAGGAGCATATTCCTGATAGTAGTCTCATGTTTTCCTAGGTTAATAGATGAGAATCCGTCTTGTGTACTTATTCCAACACGCCAAAGGATCGAAAGTTGAAATAATTTAAACTTTTTATAATCAATTTCACATTCAAAACCTTTTGCACTTTTTGTTGTGGTAGCAATGCATTCTCTCTCATATAGAACTTTGTGAGCATAACCTTCCCATTGGCTTAATTTGTTTTCACAATTCTTACATAATAATTTTTCACGGATTCCTTTTTGTACAATACGAGGATGCTTCCTATGCTCCGTGGAGAGAATATTAAAGCGATGCTTGCAGTCATAAAGCTGCATTTTTTCGTAAAAGAATTCCGGAATCACATGCGAGTTACATAGTTTTGCTTGTTGTAAGCATAGACGGCATTTCATAATATCGTACATTCTTTGCAATCTTTCGTGAACATCACCTTATTAGTATAAATTCTTTTAGAGGTAGTCGATCAGAGAATCCTACTTTTAAATTATTTGATTCAGCATACCTTTATCATCAGTTCCAACTGTCAGGCTTGCCAACTTATAACGATATTTTTTACATAAATATCACCATCAATTAGCTTTATAGTTAGAGTGCTTGATCTGTGTCACACTCATGTCGCTGTGTATTTGATAAATATATATGTGAAAGTTCTCACCACTAATATTTAGTTGGTTCTCGGCATCATCCTGAAGTTCCTTAATACTATCGTAAGAAAGGTTAAGTGGATTGAAGAGCATACTGCGAACCACAACAAGAACTGCGTCAGCTTCTTTAATGCTAACTTCCATATATCCCAATCTTGCCTTGATTGATCTAGCTTCCATTGATGTAGAAACACTTGGTGCAATCACGGCTACGCGTAGTCCAGACGATGTAGTATTTTGCTGATCTGAAACATGTGGTGGCTGTTGTGTGGTTCTTGAGCTATCTCCCGCTTGCGCAACAGTAATTAAAAGTAGTTCCACGTGTTTGCGTAATACCTCCTTTTCTTCATCTGTAAGTTTATGTAATCCCATTTCATGTTGATTAGCTGGAGGGAAAATATTGTCAAATGTAAGTAACACTTTGCCTGGAGTCATGTTGGCTTGTTTCAAACTTAACTCCATATGCAAAAGTTCTTCCAAAGAGTATTGCTTCCAATCAATGTCTTTTTTTGAAGTCTGCACTATTCGCTTTGCAGTGTTTATCCTCGCTTCAGCATCAATTAACTGTTGCAAGGAGGAATTTTGCCAATCAAGGGTGATCGCGTGTTCGCGTTTGATTCTTGCCACAGTGTCAAGCCGCAATTCAATGTTAGATATTTCAAGAAGGGAAGCGTTTCGCCAGTCAACATCTATGCCATGGGTTTTCTTGATACGTAAAGCGGCGCTTTCACGCATATGAGAATCATCTATCTTTGATTGTCCATCTACATAAGTGATGGTAAAAAAGAAAAAAGTGATAAAAGTTGGAAGTAGTTTTAAATATGTTCTCATTTCAATCAATCCTCCCTTGAGTACTTGATGCATCAGTTCTGTCTACTTCATACAATTGGAAAAAGAGTACGAGAATGACTTTGATTAATTGGCCACTCTTATAATTGTTATTTTTTGTGACGCGATCAATTCAATTATGGTTTCTTTTTTATTATAGGCTCAAATAAATGGAGTATACAAGCTGGAGGTATCAAAAAATAATATATGTAAGATTTACGAACATTTACAGTTTTTTTAATTTCACACATTAACCTGGCTCTTTTGCCAGGATTTTTTTATTAGAAAGGAAACGAGATGAATACTATCACCTGTCAGCTTTGTGGAGAGTCAATCCATGGCTCCTTGTATGGTCACTTGGGTGAATGTCACCGTACAACAGCGCAAGAGTACCTGAAGCAATATCCGGGCGCGCCTTTGGTGGCTCCCGAATTACTCAACCAGATTCAATCCGGCAAAACCGTCAAACGAACACCGGTTCAAGCCACAGCGGAATTCCGGATACATGACGCGGCGCTCAAAAAGAGAAATGGCGCAAATCCGATAGTGCCTAACTCTGATCCGCATTACCAATTCCCGCCCGAGGCCGCTTACCTGATCCACTCCATCAACCACCAGGAAAACGTGATGATCGTCGGTCCGACCGGCACAGGGAAAAGTTCGCTGGTCATGCAGCTCGCCGCCCAGACCAATACGCCTTTGCGGCGCTGCAACCTAAATGGCGAGACTACGGTCTCTGATTTCTTGGGACGCTGGACTGTTCGCGGCAAAGAGATGGTCTACAGCGAGGGCATCCTGCCCACCGCCATGAAGAATGGAGATTGGTTGCTGCTCGATGAGATCGACGCGGCGCTGCCGAATATTCTATTCGTGCTCCAAAGCGTGCTCGAAGAATGCGGCAAGCTCACACTCCTTGAAAAAGACGGCGAGATTATCGCTCCCCATCCCGATTTTCGCATCATCGCCACTGCCAATACGCTTGGTAATGGAGATGAGTCCGGACTATACGCTGGAACGCAGATACTCAACGAAGCCTTCAAAGACCGCTTTGACACAGTCATATATTTGGACTACCCGGATGAGAAGACCGAAACCGAAATCCTCTCTCAAAAAGTCTCCAACCTAAAAAAGACTGACATCAGACGACTGGTGAAATGCGCTCGCCAGGTCCGGGAAGCGGCGGAACGCGAAGAGTGCTATTGCAGTTTTTCCACCCGTCGCTTGCTCGCATTCGCCAGGAAATACGATCAACTCGGTAATTTAACTAAAGCGTTGGAACTGACCGTTCTCAACAAACTCTCCCGTGATGACCGGCGCGTCGTTGAAGAAATCGCGCAGCGGCGACTGGGAGATCTCATGAATCCCCAACCGAAAGGAGCAAATGAATCATGAAGAATCTAAGCGGATTAGAAACAACCTTGGAACGTGTTGGTCGAATCTTGTCACGCAAGTACAACATCTCGGTCCAATGCAAAGGAAACGAATGCAAGACCGACGGCCGGACTATCTGGCTGCCGGCGCTGCCGGACGAGATCTCTGAGTCGTTATGGAGTTTGGTCCGTGGCGAGCTGGATCATGAGACCGCCCATATCCTCTTCAGCGACTTTGATGGCCGCATGAAGAATTTCAAACAGAAATGGGGCGATTTCGGATTCGACACACTTAATGTCATTGAAGACGTGAGAGTCAATTACGCCATGCAGAAGGAGTATCCGGGTTCCCGTCACAACATCCTGCACAGTATCGCGGAGATCACTCGTACCCATCCCATCGATCAAATGCCTCTCCCAGTCCGGTTCTTGTGTGGTCTGTTCCTCGCTGGAATGGATCTGCTCTATGACCAGTATGGCGAAGACGCGATCGGAATGGTGGAACAATTCAAGAACGATGCGGAGCGGTTCAAATCCCTCCGTAACACTGACGAAGCCTGCGCAATGGCGGAAAGTATCCTGGAACGCCTCAAGCATAAAGCTGAGCAAGAAAGACAACCTTCAAATTCAAAGCAGCAAAATAGCGCGGAAAAGAACCAAGAATCACACTCACAATCCTCATCCGGTGAATCCAAACAAGAATCAACAGAGAAGGAGCAGCGATCAGCAAAATCCGCTTCCTCTAACGGTCAAGAAGAATCTGACAATCGGCAAAACAGTTCTGGGGAACAAAAGGATGATTCTATGGATAAACAAAAATGGTTCTAGTTCAGATGCGCATTCAAACATGAAAAGCAGTCCACAAGATGAATCTGAGAATGGAAATCAAGGAGCTATGGAGCAAGCCCTACACGGACAATACTCATCCACCGGCCATCCATTCGAGCTCCAAGGCACTATCAGAGAGCAAGTCCAAGAAGAATTCAGCAATGGAACAAACCAAGCCTACCGGGTATACGATCCATCGCTGGATAAAGCTGTCACGCCTCTATCATTGGATAACGGTGAAACCTATCAAAACCTGAGCAATGTCGTTCGGCCTCATGTAGGCGCTCTTCGTCAGCAGTTGATTCGAACTCTCCGCTCGCGCGATACCCGGTTCTGGGTCAACGACCAAGAAGAAGGCCAGGTCAATAGCAAAAGGCTTTATACGCTACTCAACCAGGGCTCGAACAAAGTCTTCCGACAAATCCAGGAATGCGAATCGGACTCGGTGGCGGTGTCGCTTCTTATCGATCTATCCGGCTCGATGAACGGCCCACGCATCTACCTGGCCCGCCAGGTCGTCATTCTGTTCGCTGAAACACTCAACCAGCTGCGTATCCCGTCAGAGGTGATCGGTTTTACAACCGAGCCTTCCAAACGGGCCTTCGCTCGATTGACACGGGAAACGGGGATGGATTTGCAACAACTCTCCACACTCTACACCCGTTTCTTTCCCTGTGTCTATTCCATCTTCAAGGCGTTCGACGAACCATTCCGAGCGTTGAAACCGCGCGTTCCCGCCATGAACGCCCTGGAGTACACGCCCATCGATGACGCTATCATTTTCGCCGCTAAACGGATCGTCTTTCGGAAGGAAACGCGAAAAATCATCCTTGTCCTTACCGATGGAGAACCGTATAGCGGAAATCCAACGATGCAGCTGGCTGTCATCAAACATCTTGTAGAAAATCTGCGCAAATGCGAACAGGCCGGAATCGAGTGTGTGGCCGTTGGCATCCAAGCGGATTACGTAAAGAATTTCTTCAAAGAGAACGTAGTCGTTCAAAACCTGCCCGAACTCCCCAAAGCGTTCTACACGAAGTTCTCGGAATTGCTCCGCAGAAACCGCAAATAACCTGCAACAAATAACCATTTAATTTCGAAAGGAGATTTATCAATGGGTACCTGTGTCCAAAATCCATCCTGCTTCGCCCTGTTTGATCCCATCGCTCCGGAATGCGCGAGCTGTGGCATACAAACCAATTGTATGCGTGAACAAGAAAGACGCCTTGGCGATTGTGATTCAAAACAACCGCAGCAGAGCGTCGAAACGACGCCAACATCGAATCAAAGCTTAAAACCGAAAAGAAAGGAGAAAATCCAAACCAAGATTCCAAGCCAAACCGGAGATGAGCAATACATCCCCGAACATACTCGCAAACCATTGGAAATCCCGCCGGTTGGCTCCACGATTCAAACCACCTACCGTGGTAAAACCTACGAAGCGATCATCGTGGACGATCCATCCAACAAACGCTGCGATGGCCGATCCATCCTGTTCAACGGAACCGTCTATCGAACACTGACCGCCGCCGCGCACGCCATTGCGCCTGGAATCAATTCTGGATCGGTCTGGCAAGAAATCTAAAAAAAACCAGAAAGGAAAACACCATGAATAATAACGGCAGTAAAACAGCTAACGCAAAATCAAACCGAAACGTCGGCCGTGGATTACGTGACATCCTGACCGAACAATCGATCTTCGACAGCCATTTCAACGATCTTCAAGAGCATGTTAAAGCCGCCCGGATCGGCGCGGCGATTCTCGAACTGATCGATATCGTCGAAGCCAAATATCAACCGGTCATCTTCAAAAGCGTCACCGCCTATCGCGCTGTAGCTCAGGAAGAATCCACCGAAGAAATCGGACGAAAACTTAACGATCTGGAACGTCAACGTATCCATCGTGAAACGGAATGTCAGAAACCGAAACGGCGATGGTATTTTCTATTCTTACGGTAGGATTGATTGCGATGAATTGAAGGGGAGAAATCCCCTTTTTTTAAGGAATTATCTTCCATATTGAAAATTATTAGTGGACATAATCCAGCTGGATTCTCTGAATTATTTCATGCTTTTACTTACTTCGATGAGATCCTCCAGCCAACTGGTCCAACGGTGGCCAGTTAGCCGGAGGATACAAATGAAACCAAACCAAAATACCAAAGATCGGATCCAACAAAGCCGGAAAATCATCCAGGAGACCATCGCCAAATTGGGGGAACAGCTGGAGAAAGGATACTCCATTGAGATGACTCGATACCTGAAAACCATGGCGCTTTTCCATGCGTACTCCACCTCCAATCAGTTTCTCATTTTGGCCCAGCGCCCCGAAGCCACGCAAGTCGCCGGATTTCAAACCTGGAAACGCCTCCATCGATCCATTAAACGCGGCGAAAAAGCCATCCGCATCCTCGCTCCGGTTTGCTACAAGAAGAAAACAACTTCAACACAGTCAAAAGAAACAAAGCAAGAAGACTCGAAAGAGCCAGTCGAGGAAGACCTAATATATTCCTTCCGCACGGTCTGTGTTTTCGATCAAGCACAGACGTATGGCGCAAAACTACCGGAACCGTTTCGGGCACAAGGTGAAGCGAGGCAATGTCTTTCCATGCTGGAGCAAACTGTCCGAAGAAATGGAATCCAACTTGATTATGGATACACAGGCCGGGCGTACGGCTATTCCAAAAAAGGATCCATTACGATCAAAAAGGGGATGAATTCCGCGGAAACCTTCGCTGTGCTCGCGCATGAGTTTGCCCATGAATTGCTTCATCAAAGACAAACGTCCAACGATTCCTGCTCGTTGCGTGAATTGGAAGCTGAAGCCGTCGCCTGTGTTGTCTGTGAACGGTTCAGCGTACAGGCTATCCAAGCGTCGTCCGATTACATCCGTCTCTGGGAAGGTGACAAAACCAAGCTACTCAATCGTCTGGAGAAGATCCGCCGATGCGCATCCACAATCATTACTCAGATCGAATCTCTCACATAAAAGGGGAAGAATTTACACTACGCAGGGATTGATTGAAAATCAATTGTCACATGCAGTGGTTGGTCGTGAATCTTGGAATCATTCAACGGATTCTTCCGAATGGAGGTATTCCAAGATTCTATTTATCCTAGACTGGAATAGGCTCTATAGAACGTCAATCGAAATGTAAAAGGCAAATACTCCTGGAATCACTGAAATCGGATTCTCTTTCCGCAATGCTTCACTCCAATGACTTTATTTTCCCTTATTTTACAAAATCTTGGACTTGTTTCACTTTGATGGGGATCTTTGTATTCGTTTCCTCAATCACTTTTAATATCTGATTCTGCGCCTCTGAATTGGTGGTTAGAATAAAAATACCTCGATAATCTCCCGCTAGATTTTTACGAATATTTTCCCGCCAATTTGATTTTCCCGTTTCGATCTCTACTGCGATTCTCTGGCCATTCTTTTCCGCCACAAGATCGGTATATCCATGGCCGGATTCTTCTTTCGTTACAGTCCAACCCAAATGAACGAATTGTTGCGCGGCTTTCTCTTTCCAAAATTCATGTTCCAGACTGCCCCAACGAGATTTATCCGGAACATCAAGATCCATATTTCGTAGACAGACTCTGCCCTTTGGCGTTAATCCCAACAGAACCGTTTTCCCGCTGTGTGTCCGTATCTCTTCCGGTACGATCAATCCTTTTTCGATGCATGATTCCCGAATTACGTTTCCTTTCCGGCGGCTTAGATGAAGATGCCGGTACCGTTCCACCGCGCCAAACAGTGGATTCTGAAACACATTGATTAAAAAGGTTTTTTCATTCTCATTCAATTCAACAGTGGTAGCATCCTCATCACCATTTACGATCTCATCATAATCAGCATAGGGATTCAGGATATTCCGTTCTACCATGTGCTGCGCCAAAGCGGTATCGTTCACCGAACCTTTAGGGATTTTTCGATGGGGAATCGAGATCTCAAATGGTTGCAGCCAACGCCCCTGGAGTTTGACGACTGCTCGACCGATTGGCAGCCGGCCCAATAATTCCCGCTCTTCATTGTCAATCAGCATCGCCCCTCCCGCCGCGTTGACATCGGACCGGTGTTTCAGATTCATGCAAATCGTGGCGTAGGTGTTACCCATCGCGGGAATCGAGATCAAACTCGGATGCTGATCCACCAATACGATCCCTTCTCCCAGTTCCCGGATTTCACGGAGAATGGTGTCTGTGATCGCTTCACCGCCGCTTCCGGCGCCGGATCGTTTCAATAAAATATGATGGGCTTCCTCGATGATCATGGCGTGTTTGAAGGTCTCCCGGTCCGGCTGCGTCAAACGATAATGATGAATCCAAAGCAAGAGAGACTCGATCGTGAACGTTTTATCCGCATTCGTCAGGCTATCCAATTCCAAAATTACATTTTGGTTTAAGAGATCCCCCACATTCGATTGAACGCTGGTGTTCATCACGTTTCCCATATGCCCAAAACAGATCGATCGAACACCCCGCAGGGCGGAATCCATCCATTGCGCTTTTCGCCCTTTGACTGGATGTTTTTCGAGCCATTCCAGAACATCTTGAAAGGTTGGATATTTAGGTGGATTTCCTTTGTACACATTGAAGGAGTGATACACCGCATCGATCGCTTCCTGGAGAAGATACATGACGCCTTCTCCCAAGTAGTAGGAGTGAGCGATAATCTCGATCATTTTTTTGAGCCAAACCGCCGCGCTGGTTCCTTCCGGAGGAATCAGTGGATTGAACGCGAAGGGAACGGTCTGCCCTCCAACTGTATAAACCAAGATTTCATCCTTCCGCACGGATAAAAGATCCCGGTAATTCCGCTTCCAGTCAAACAAAAGGAACGGCTTTTTTTGATCCAGCAAACTCTCCAGAAGGACAAACACCGTATTGGTTTTTCCCGCTCCCGACCGGCCAAAGATCGCTGTATGTTGAATCAGTTCATCTTCCCGCAGCCCAAATGCATGAAGCGGCCGATCGCAATAGACCACCGAACCGAGGTTATATTGGCCAAATGCTTTATCCGCTGGCGGCGCGGATAAATGAACATCAGGAACCTGAACGTTCACGCCCAGGTGTTGAGCGGCTAACAACTGTAACGCGATCTCCAATTCCTGTTTCCCGCGATTGTCCTCGGCCAGATAGGCCAACCACAATCGATCCGCTCGATCGCCTAACACGGGTTTCAGCTTCCGGCATAATTCATAAACCTCCATTTTTATCGATCACCTGACAGCAGATAACCTTTGCGATTCTCCTGGGAAAACTCGCGCATAACTTCGCGTAAATCGCTTTTTAACCGGGTGATATCTCGCCAGCACGCCACCGATTCCATCCGCTTCTCACGTTCAAACGCAATCATCTCCCGTTCGAGATTGGAGCGCAGTTTATCGATGTTGGGATTCAGGCCGATGGGAATGTAGTAGATTTCATACAGTTTCTGGGAGATGTAACAGGAATCCCGATCGATCCGGTAACAGTTCGTATCCCGTAAATATTCTCGTTCATAAATCATCCCCAAAATATCTTCCACGCTTTTCGATAAAAACGCTTTCTTATCCGCCAGAAAATGGTTGATCGGATCCCTCGTTTTTTCAGATCGGATTCCATCAGTCAGCGCATCCAGATGAGTGGGGGACAAAACTTTGTCCGAGTCAATCTCTCCAGAGTAAGTTTCCGGTTGTTTAAGGGACAAGGATTTAGATTGGGAATAAACCGATGAAGAAGGATTCAAATAATCCGTTCTCGATTCCAAGCCCATATAAGGCGTATGTTGATTGTAGTTTGATTGTCCGAAATTCAATGTAATCACCACGGCTGTTGTTTCTATATAGTGGTGATGAAGTGATATATAAATGTTACGATTTTGAGCCGAAAAATCTACAATCCTCTTACAACATAGTATTTTTTTTTTTACTTATTCATGGCTTATATCATAATACCTAAAAATTACAAAATAAGAAGCCATATTTTTTCTATGTTTTGTGATTAACACTTAACGCCATCCATTCATACTGTAATAAGTCCACCAATTTTGTCTTTCTTGTATGGCATATCCTGAGATTGTATTACCACTTACTGTTCCAAATATATTCCATTCATCTCTATCGCTATCAAATCCAGTAATCACAAAAGAATCTGCATACATTAATCCATAATAATTAGTTCCATCGGGCAATCTCATATCTAAATTGTTACCTACAGAATTGACATTAACACCGGGTACAGTAAAATACTCTCCTTCATCATTTCCATCTAAACCATTTAACGATAACGTCCAGTTTCCTGAAATATTAACATTTGTACCTGGCTGATATTTTTTTCCATTTGCTTTACCCCACCCGTATGTAGAACCATTTTCCCAGGAAATAACACCTTCAAAGTATTCATTGCTTAAAAATTTAATGCTGAAATTATCATCACCTGACTCACCTTCTCCATAATTTCCTGCAATATAAGCATTGTATACTTTGTTTGTGATAAGATCTTTCATAATAAATGATGAAAGATTTCCACTTGTTAGTACTTTTTCAAAACTTAAAAACATCTTACCTTTAGCAAGAATACCTCCAGATGATTTATACATATTTTGACTATCTATAATCCATACTCCATCGTAATTATTGGATGGATGAGTAATTTTATGAAAAATGAATGAATAATTATCTTGATCATCTTCTCCTTCATTGTTTGTATAAGTTCCTAGAATAACAGCGTCTTTTTTTTCTCCAGATAAAAATTGTTTTCCATCAAATGATGTTGCCTCGCAAGAATTTTCATTTACGTTAACATTATACTTTGAATTAGTCAAAACATGATACGCAATTAATTCGTTGTTGTTTTGTTCAATATTAAATATTCTACAAAGAAATGTTACGTCATCGCTTTCAAGAGAATTTTGTTCGTTCATCTCTCCAGCCCATAATCCAATATATTGTTGGTAAATATCAGGCGTTGATGTAGGTGTAGGTGTATTTGGAGGTTTTGGAGTAAATGTTAGTGTAGGAATTAATATTGGTGTAAATGTAGGTTCCGGGTGGATTGTATTATTTGGAGTAACTGTTGGTAGTAAATTTTCGTTTCTATTGATATCCAACAAGATTCTTAAACCACTATATGGATTCTTTGTTCTATTGGATACACTATCTCGTTGTGAACACGTACAAAAAGTGGAATTTGAAAGAAATGATCCACCACGTAAAACACAATTTGAACTGGAGTAAAGTGTCGAGGTGATTTCAGAAACATTGCCTAGCATGTCATATAGATTGTTTTGATTGGGTTTCTTTTGACCTACTTCGTGTGTTATACCTCTAGAATTTAAATTATACCATGCGTAATCTTCAATCGATTCTCCACTCCAAGAACAAGCGTTTTCCCACTCGGACTCAGTTGGTAAGCGAAATTTACATGTATCATCAACCAATCTCATAGCGTTGAGGGCACTCACAAATTTATCTGCATCATCAGGTGAAATCCTATTCACAGGATGATTAGCGCCTCGGAATTGTGATGGATTACTCCCCATCACCGCTTCCCATTGCGCCTGTGTGATTTCGTATTTCCCCATCCCAATATTGCAGCCAATCTGGACCAATTCCAATTTTTTAGCATTGGCTTGAAGGCCAGGAATATCGATTACAGGAGGTATAATGATCGTTGGCTCAGGGATAGGAGTATCCGTCGGTGCTTTTGTTGGTGAAGGAATCACGGTAGGTACACTTGTGCTTCTAGCCTCTGGTGTAGGAGTTTCACCAACTTTAATATCCTCAGAAGAAATACTAATTAATGAAGGATCGTTTTCATCTCCATTCAAAAAATCCCCATGGTAATATCGATCAGGAAGAATTGGGTAAATATCCAAGTTATCGATTGAAATTAAGACGCTTTCAGCCTCACTGGTGTTCACGACTTGGATTAATGGTTGAAAACCTGTCGATGGAGGGACGCAGAACGTGCAAAGCCGTTTATATTGATTTAGGAAAAATCCTCCATTATTGGGTGAGTTTGTCGAGATAAATACGTTGGGGCCTTGGTCGATTGTGGCAAGAGTAACCGCCACGTGAGGTTTATTCGTTCGTACGGAACAACGGATCATTGCGGCGTAGGGCATATCGAGTTGAGGGCCAATGATCATAACCGTTTCTCCCCCATCAGCCCCGATTAAAACACCATGCCCATCGGTAGCGTCTTCAAAAGCGTTATCCGTAGCGATGTCCTTAAAAAAAACATCCGCCAATGAATACGTCCCAAACCCTGCCCCCATTATCGTCACGTTATTCTCTTTAGCCGTAGCCCCAGAAAAATCAAACCGAATCCGCTCCTGCGCATTCCCTAAAACCACGAAACTAAACAATACGAAGACGAAATAAAAACCAGTAATTCTCCGATTTTTCATGATGAATCCTTTCAGCGCGTAGTTTTTAAAATGATTTTGACTTTGTATATGAATTACAATAATTAAGTCGCTTTGCCTGAAATTTCTGGTCACTTCTTCCCGCTTTTTTTTTAAAAAGATGGAGGAAACATCATGACTCAAAAAATCGATTCGAAAGACTTGAAATTGGCGTACTTGATTGCGGAATACCGGCTTTTGACGGTCAAGCAAATCGCCGTCCTGGAAGGCGCCCATGTTCGGACTGTCCGCAGGCGGATGTCGAAATTGTTTTGCTTGGATTACGTGATTGAAAGAAAGCGAGTTGTACGCGGGCAGTCAGGGCGGCCGGAATTCATTTATTCTCTCTCCCAGAAAGGCGTTCAACGGCTGCACGAAAAAGGCGCATTGGAAGAAGAACATTCGTATGATAAACGAATTCTCAATCAGGGTTTGGGCGCCCCTATCTGGATCCAGGATGATGGTTCCCTTGCTAATCGAGTGTCGATCCTAGGCCGCCAGTTCGCATTGAAAGACTCAAGCATACTATCCCGCATGAAAGACTGAAATTCATAAGCCCTTATTTGTAATCGTTAAACGGGAAAAAAGAAGAAGGATTGCCGTATTCAATAATGGTGAGACTCTGGTTGGTATTTTGATCGATCAAATAGACTTCGGGGTATCCATCCTGATTCGCGTCCCCAAAAACAGCGGTTTTATAGGATGGAGGAATTGGAATGGAGGTTTTTTCATTCAGATCTGTATCCAGGACAATCAATTCAAACTCACCCGAGGCATTACTTATAACAACAATATCATACTCACCGCCGCCATCCATATCCGCCGCCCCAATCAGTTCTAATTGCACGATGGAATTGTCGGATAATTCCACAATTTTACTCTGGCCATTTTGGATATTGTATTGGATTAAATGGGGAAGTTCGTAAATTCGTGTGTAAATCCTATCGCTATGGGGTGGAGCGATGATATGCTCAAACGATAATCCCTCATCGGCTTGAAATTCATAAATTGTCTCTCCTGTCTCTAAATCAAAAATGCGTAATCCTCCAGCGGATAGCGGATCCCAAGCGCGAACGATATGCCATAAATCTACGGCAAGGTATCTATTCTGAGAGTCTTGGATAATTGCTGAGTTGATGGAACAGTAATCCGCGTTTTTTGAATACCAGCGTAATTGGAGCGCGTCTTCGTTCAGCGATCCATCATAGTTCAAACAGATACTATAACCTTCTTTGTCGGTTACGACCTTTTCATCCAAGATTTCACTTACATTAATCTCATTTCCATCTTCATCGTATTGAATCTCTCCATTGATCCGTATCCAATTATCAGGAGTGTGAGACCAAAGCGTCATCAATATTTCATCGGTTTCCGTTTTCAGCAATGAAATCATCCGTGTGCTTGTGGCCGTATGAAATTGCGCCTCCAGCTGACCGCTTTCAACGTTGTATATATTGATCGATCTTGGTTTGTAATCCTCATGACCGGCCGACATGTACGCGGCCATTTTCCATTGATCCGTTTGGTCCTTAAATAAAATGGAAGCGCTTTCGCACCCGCTCCACATCCCATCTCCACTCCGGTCTTCAATGGTAATACCAGAAAATCGATGAATGACCTTTTTTAAACGGGGAGAAACAATCTGGTAAAATGTTGGTTTGCCATCATAATATGATCCGGGAACGACTGGCAGGACTTCGCAGAAAATCTCCAATCCAGGTTCGTCATCATAATCCACCAGTTGATTAATCGCATATTCGATTTCAGTATCCTCTTCTGTCAGATGAGGACTCTTTTCTAATGGAATCTGTTCGTATGATTCATTCGTAAGATCCACGATTAAAATCGAAGGTGGATCATGAATCAACGAAACGAACTCGGTTTTTCCATCTCCAGTGACGTCCGCCGTATAGAAAAAGTCTTCTACAGGGAATGGCAATTGGATTGTCCTTTTTGTCAATAGGGTGGCTTTTAGAGAAGGAATATAGTCCGATGAAAAATACCGAGTCCTTTGGGGATTTCCCCATTGCGTGAGCCATTGGTTAGACGTGTGTGAGTAAGAGACTGTGACGAATAGAAACAAGAACAGAAGACAAGTCAATCGATTTAGTGAATTCATTTTACTTTCCAAATTTTCAATATGATGAATTATTCTATAAAATTATTGAACAAATGAATAATTGCTAAGGAAATTCAATAATCGCTTTCTCCCGTATTCAATCCAATGAGAATGCAAGAAAAGATTTATACGTTTTTTTGATTTCGATATTACGAAATCGAACGTTTTTTAGATGAATCGATCCCATACAAAAACTATAGACTTTTTTCATATCATTAGTAAAGTGTTACGAAACGTTAAATGGAGAATGAAGATATTTCTTCCATCCTTCTTTTTATGGGTGATAATTAAACATTTTGATGACCAAATGTACGTGAAATACCGACTATACTAAAGAAAACCATTTTGAATTCGATATTGACTCCGAATGATTTATTTCTTTATTTTGTTGATAGGTATACTCACTTCTCCAATTTCTGCGAATCCGGAGAGTGATTGGGATCATCCTTTTGCCAACAGGAGATCCAGCGCATTTTTAGAATTTCCTTTCACTGAAAAGAACATACAGAATTTCTTAAATGTTGACTCTATTCATATCCCTAAGGTCATCGAAAATCTGTTGTGCGCCGATCTGGATCAGGATGGAATGCAAGAAGTGATCGGCCAATCGGTTGATCACCAGAACATTTATATTATCGATTTTACAACCCAATCCATTGACACGATCCCAATGATTGGCTCCACAAAACCATCGATTCACCTTAGCGCTTTGGTTGATGTTGATAACGATCAAGTAAAAGACGTTTTATACTCAGCCTATTTCAACGGTAAAACAGAACATCGAGCCTATAGTGTCTTAAATGAAAGTCATCTCTTTCAAATTCCTGGGAAAGATGAGAATGCAAACGAGAAGATTTTTACGGCAGTGGATATCAATTATGATGGTTCTCTCGAATTGATTACTTACGAGAATACGGAGAACGCTAATAACTTTGTGAGAATGTATGATATATCACGAAAAAACCATAAAACAACAATCGATTTTCCCGCTCCCATTTCACCGGCGGTTATGGCGATCATTCAAGATGATCTGTTCAAGGAATCGTATCTGATTCTAGCGGCGACCAATTTACCCGATCTCTCTCAATCTACATCTTCTACCTCTATATACGCCTATCTGTTCAGCCAAGAATCGGATGAGCCTGTTTTGCTGTGGGAGCAGCCGATTCGGTCTGATCTGTTTATCTCTCGTTTAACTATCGGTCAATCCAATTATGGCGATCCCATTGTGATCGCGGGAACCGCGCTTCATCAGGATTCCGATGCGAGTATTCCCCGGTCGGTATTCCTGTTGGATCTGTTTGACGGCCGGTTTATTCGTGAATTTGTTCTACAGCAGGAAGATTGCCTGACTCTTTCGGTCGGGAACTGGGATGAAGATGAGGAATCGGAGATCGTTTTTTTTACAAGCGGTTCGAATCTCAACTGGATGAATCCATCGCAGAATCGTGTCCGGGTTTTCACTGTTTTGAACGCCGAACCGTTTTCTGGAGCGGCCAATATGCAATGGAATCCATTTGCGGAAATCCCAGCCGTACAAAAAGTAGGAGAGCGATTCATTCTATATATTTTTACGGAAGATTTATCGACCGCTGGAATCCCTCCTTACTATATTCCAGGTACGCTCAAGAGGACACCGATATTGGGTGACACTGATGGCAATGGAGCCGCGGAAGTTATTTTTGTGACAGAAAATCAATCCAGTTTCTTAAACCGAATCTACTTCAATGACCCAAACACAACACCGGCGCCCACTCCAACTCCAGTGAATAGCGTGGTTGAGAATTGGAAAAATCATTAATTTTTTTGACCAAATTTTGATTTGAAGTCGACTATCCAATATAGATAGGTGTAATCGTTTTTATATACGAATAAAACTTATAGTCGAAGTGCCCTTAGTTGATCGCGTTACTCATATTGGTCTTTAGAATGGAAACGATTCCGAAATTTCATGAGGAAACTATTCAATCATCACATTTGAGCCTGGAAAAACTGTTAGGCGCTGGATCCGAATATGCGTTCCGGAAAATAATCCGTTTGTTCCAAGATCCATTACGGAAATTTGTGATTGGTCAAACTGGGATCATTGAAGAAGTGGATGATATTGTGCATGATTCATTTCTGTTGCTGTGGACCAATTATGTGTTGAAAGGAAAGACCATCTACAATGCTCGCGCTCTTCTGTTCCAAATTGCGCATCATTCGTGTATCAATCATATCCGGCGGGAACGGATTGCCCAGATATTTCGCTGTAAAGGAAGCGACGCGGAACCGGTTGCGACTCCGTGCGAAAGACTCGATGAGAAGGAAAAAAACTCTATAGCCCTACAGATATTTTTCCGGCTGCCAAGGAAAGACCGGGAAATTTTAACGTTATACTATATCGAACAAATTCCATGAGAAGAAATCGCAAACATTCTTTCGATCCATTTTGAGGCTGTAAATAGCCGCCTGCGGCGCGCGCGCTCAAAATTGAATACCCTTTTTCATCAAAAATGGAGTAATTCTGATGAATAAAGAAAAAAGTGATTCCATCGTTGATTCTTTGATGGATAAAGTTTCAAATGAAATCCAATCTCGGATCCCGACCCAGAATCTAGAATCCAGAATTCTACATTCCATTCATGACATTGAATCGAAATCGCATTTCTCGTGGCGAACGGCGCCCATTACTGTGTCCGTTTCGATTTTCATTCTTTTCCCCATTGCTATTTATTGCTTCTATGCGCCACAATCAAGTCTGAAAATGAAGATAATACACGGCCAAGGAGCCATCCATATCGATGACAAAGAACAGATCGCCGGCGCCAATGAATTCAAATTACCTGTCCATAGCGTAATCACCACTCTAAACAATCAAATTTATGCGCAACTGAATCAAGAGACCGCCATAATTCTCGATCGAAATACGACAATTCAGTATGATGAGAACCAGCAAATTCAATTCATAGAAGGCCGATTACAGTATATACACACGGATGATACTGAACCAGAATGGAGTATCAGAACATCGATTGCGGATGTCCAAGCATTGGGAACGGAATATTGTATTGTGCTTGAAAATCAGAAAATATTTTTGGACGTATTCGAGGGAAGAGTACAAGTTCTAACTCAATCATATCGGAAAGAAATTCAATCTGGAGAGTCATTCACTATTGATCGAAACCAATGCGTGAAGCGAGACCAATTCATGAACCAAAAAGTATGGTGGAATGAAACAGAGACAATTCCTTGGACTCAATTATTGAGAAGATCGAAAAAATAATTGGATTTTTATATCCCACTTGACAAAGACATCTTGAATCCGGTAGAGTGAAAAAAATGATACATCGCTATTTAGAAAAGTATGAATTTTTAGCAAAATTATCCGGATGCGTGGTATATTTTGTAATAAATCATCCTTCACTCTTACTGAACTCATTATCTCGATCTCAATTCTATCGATTTTGAGTCTGATAACGATTGCTTCCTATCATCACATTGTATCCCGCGCCAAAATCGCTCAATTACATTCGAAATGTCACGTTCTCTCACAGCGGTATATCGAATTCTATACGGCAAATCAACGCTACCCAGAAGATCTCGTATTTATTCCTCCTCCTACATGGGGAGATGGTTCTATTGAATGGACAAGCGCATTCAACGCGTATAATTTCTTTTACTTATCTTTATCGAAGGACCTGGGCCAGATCTTTTTCCATGATCCATTCCCAGATCGCTACGAGGATGAATACTTCCTTGTCGCTTCCTCAAAAAAAGAACTCAACGATCAATTCACGTTCCGAGGGGGCGATCAAAAAGGATGCGTAATCGTCAGCCGCGGCCCTAATTCATTTATGGAGAAAACATCATCCTACAGTATCGAATCAGAACAAATAATTTTTGATCTAACAAACGGTATGAATAGCGCGGGCGACCTATTCATCACCATTCCAAATAATTCCACTCCTGAATTTTATGAATCGAGTTATAGCAGGTAAACTGATTACCTGACGCCGTATGTTGAAAGATTCCTACTCATCAGATTTTATGTTTCTTTTTTTTGTGAAAAGAACAGCCTTAAGGATTCTTTTCTGTGGATCGTATAGAATGCGTTTATAAACACTCTTCAACAATTCCCAAATCCAATAACTCTTCATACAACCAATACGGTACTTCCAGTAAATTGACCTGATCGCCGCAGTCGATGATGATTACGATTGGAAGTTGTGGATAGGTTATGTAATCAGGTTGAATCTCGTTCGTGCACACATAATCATGGATCCAATTCACGAGCGTTGGCTGCCAAGTGATTCCGCCGCCTTCGATGGATCCTGCGTCCCAAGGAAATTGATAGTCAAATCCATTAAATAACAACATCCAGATTACCGCCTGAATATCGTTGTTTGTAACATTAAACACTTCTCCATTGATTTCAATTCCACTGGAGAAAAAGTCCGTTCGATATAAAAACAACAGGTCATTCACTAAAGGAAAGTTGGCTGGATTCCCAACGAGGTAGCAACTGGACGCCGTAAGTGAAGAATAACATCCAGTATTATCGTACCACCATCCCATTTTGATCGGCGTATCCAAATCGGCGCACCATCCGGGATAATTGAGTTTCCCACCAACTGCTAATGTTGGAATGAACCAAGCGTCAAAATATCCTTGTTCCCCTGGCCAATATTTCCCGCTTCCTTCGCCCAGGCCGTCTCCATTCACGAGATAATTATTGTTGATATTGAATATTCCATTTTGAGAGACGATGACAATGACCCAATCGGTGTCAGACTCAACTCCATCTGATACAGTCAGTGAAATGGAATAGAAGCCAACAGGGAGGATGAAATCGATCTTATTTTCAGATGTTGTCGTTGTTGGAATACCGTTTCCAGACCATGTGTATGTCAACGCATCGCCATCAGGATCAACCGATCCGCTTCCATCCAAGGTCACCTGAATTTCAAGCGCATCACCACAATCAAGAGATTGATCGGTACCAGCGTCCGCTACGGGAGCCGAGTTTCCAGAGTCAGAATTCCCTACAAAAACATCATCACCACCCAGCAGTGGATTCACTTCTCCAATCGGCCCCATTCCAGTGGGAGTAAACCACTCCGACACAGGCAATTCTGTTATTCCATTTGTAAGGTATTGTTCGGTATGTCCAAGGAGAAACATAGACGCGTGATCGTGCAATTCCTGAAATGTTAGACCATCGGCTTTCAAATCCGCTCTTGGAATCCCCACAGCCGTCTGTGTAAGGCCATCAATTAAACCGAGAGTATAGATAGCGCGGCCGTTGTCGATGTTTCGATATGAATGCTCAAATTCTCCAGAGGAGGCGAGTAATGTGCAGTTTGGTACAGAAGAAAGAGCGTCATTCCAAAAACCACCTGAATAACAAGTATCCAATATAATAATCTTCTCAACGGTTTCCGGTAAACTATCTTTCAATAGATTTCCCAAGTCTTCATCAACAATCATATCACCAAATGTGTTCCCCAATCCGCTATTGAAAGGTTCTCCCACACTTAAAGCTTGGGCCGTGCTGTCAGGTTGATCGGTTGCGCCATGGCCAGAGTAGTAAAACACAAACGTACCTGTAGGCGCATATAATTCCATGTATTCTCCAATTCTTTCCAAAGCGTTGATGATTGCTTGCGCGTTGACATCTTCATTTTTAGGGATTGGACTTTCGTATTCGAGTTCCATGATTGTGTCGATACCGTCAATCTCAGAAAATTGCATATACTCATCAAGCATCGCTTCTAAACAACGGGCGTCCGCATGCGCGTCATTTGGCAAATTTGGTAACGAAATCCATCCATAATCAACAAGATGAAAACCATGATGAGAACCAATGAATAATCCATAGTTAATTTTTTCGTATGTGGTTGAACTAGATTCATTAGAGTATTCTGATAATCCATTTTTATTAAAGGCTAGTATACGATATATGTATGTTGTGTTTGAAAGTAAGCATGTATCTCTATATGTCGTGACATTGGACTTTACTTGATTAATCTCCTGCCAAGTTCCTATATCCATTATCCTTCGTTCGATCTTAAATCCTTCTTCATCATCAGAGTTATCTTGCCAAGATAACTGTATTCGATCCGATGATATTGTTTTAGATATTAAATATGATGGTGTGTTTGGTATTGACAAATGCTCATGATATATCGTTCCATCTTCAGCATAAGAATGATATCCATATCCACCTTTTGAAGATATTGTACCATTAAAGTCATTAGAATTATAATATATAGCTATTCGCCCACCACCACCACCACCAGCATTAAAATTTTTTGAATGCTTTGATCCTCCATTAGCTGATATGATACCATTTCCATTTATCATAGATGCGATAATGTAAACACTCCCACCAGATCCACCGCCACTACCATAATAACTATAATCTTTATAAGTATATGTACCATTTGCTCCATTCGATGTTATTTCACCATTATTACTTAAAATTCCATTAATTTCTAATTTGATAAGACCACCGCCCCTTCCACCATGCGTTCCATAACGTGTATTTTTACCTCCGCCACTTCCAAAATTAGAAGGTTCTGTTACAGACCCATATGTCATCCCTCCATTATTTCCTTCTGAACTACTTCCTCCATGACCACCATAACCACCACCTCCTCCATTATAATATCCATCACCACCAGCTCCTGGTCCTGATTCCGGTCCATAACCTTGTCCATTAGATGATATTGTAGATTCATTTTCAATAATCAAATCTCCACCTACAGAACAAGTAATATTTGCTTCTATTTTTGAGTCACTTTTTAATTCACCATTACCTGTAATATTTAAATTAATTGGCTTACTTGATATAATTTCTCCACCTGATGATAATAATAAGTTATTTCCTATATCGAAACCAAAATATCCTATCATACTACCATTGATTTTTATGTCATTCGACACATCTATTACCAATATTTTATTTATGCTATTAGTAAAAGAACATTCAGATCCAAGTTCAAAATTATGTGTGTTTATCTTGTCTAAATTTGATGCATTAAGATCTACTCCTGAATTGAATATCATATTTTTAAAAGAAATATTCTTTATGTTATCTAGATCAGTTGGAGCGCTCTTAATATTATTATATGGGTTGGCTATTAACAAATCTCCAAATTCTTCTATAGACGCTTTTAAATAGATTGTTCCTGCCCCACCATAAACATATCCGACATAAGATTGTGGACCACAATATCCTCCATAAGATGTAATTGTTCCACTAAATTTATTTGTGTCATAATAAACAGCTATACGTCCACCACCTCCTCCACGAGCAAAATAAACTTTTGAATACTTTGAACCACCATTTGTAGATATAATACCATTCCCTTCTATCGTTGACGCAATTATGTAGACACTTCCACCCGATCCACCACAACTACCATTATAATTATAATCTTGATATGTACATCCTCCATTAGAACCATTTGAGGTAATCGATCCATTTAAACGTAAAGTCCCAGAAATATAAAACTTTATTGCCCCACCACCACGTCCTCCATATACTCCATATTGAACATTGCGACCTCCACCACTTCCTAGATCTGTTGGTTCGGTTATTGAACCATATGTTATCCCACCATCTGTACCTATACCACCACTTCCTCCATAACTTCCTCCGAAACCATCTGCACCGGCTCCAGGACCAGAACCTGGTCCATAACCTTGTCCATCAGAGGATATTGAAGCATCATTTTCAATAATCAAATCTCCGCCTATAGAACAAGTAATATTTGCTTCTATTTTTGAGTCACTTTTTAATTCACCATTACCTGTAATATTTAAATTAATTGGCTTACTTGATATAATTTCTCCACCTGATGATAATAATAAATTATTTCCTATATCGAAACCAAAATATCCTATCATACTACCATTGATTTTCATGTCATTTAACACATCTATTACCAATTTTTTATTAATACTATTAGTAAAAGAACAATCCGATCCAAGTTCAAAATTTTGTGTGTTTATCTTGTCTAAATTTGATGCATTAAGATCTACTCCTGAATTGAATATCATATTTTTAAAAGAAATATTCTTTATGTTATCTAGATCAGTTGGAGCGCTCTTAATATTATTATATGGAGATGAGTTGGCTATTAACAAATCTCCAAATTCTTCTATAGACGCTTTTAAATATATTGTTCCTGCCCCACCATAAACATATCCGACATTTGATTGGTGACCACAATATCCACCATAAGATGTAATTGTTCCACTAAATTTATTTGTGTCGTAATAAACAGCTATACGTCCACCACCTCCTCCACGAGCAAAATAAACTTTTGAATACTTTGAACCACCATTTGTAGATATAATACCATTCCCTTCTATCGTAGACGCAATTATGTAGACACTTCCACCCGATCCCCCACAACTACCATTATAATTATAATCTTGATATGTACATCCTCCATTAGAACCATTTGAGGTAATCGATCCATTTAAAAGTAAAGTCCCAGAAATATAAAACTTTATGGCTCCACCACCACGTCCTCCATATACTCCATATTGAACATTGCGACCTCCTCCACTTCCTAGATCTGATGGTTCGGTTATTGAACCATATGTTATCCCACCATCAGCACCTATACCACCACGTCCTCCATAACTTCCTCCGAAGCCGTCTCCACCGGCTCCAGGACCAGAACCTGGTCCATAACCTTGTCCATCAGAGGATATTTTAGACTTCAAATCTACATTTAAATTTTCACAATAAATATCTACTCTCCCCGCACATGTTAAAGTTGCGTTATTTGTTATATGGAGATTATCACATTTATAAGCCCCTTCCACCCAAGTAGTATTTTCGCTAATCGTTACATCCTGATAAATATTATTGAACGTCCTAGAACTAGATTCATTTGAATATACAGATTTTTTATTGATATCATAAGCATAGACACGGTATGTATAGATTGTTTCAGGAAGTAAACCTGTATCTTGATATGTTGTAACATCTTTCGAAACATCATTGATCACTTCCCATGTTTCATCAGAGTCATTTTTTCGTTCTATTATAAAGCCATCTTCATTATATGAGTTGTCTTGCCATTGCAAATTAATATTTAGTGAGGAGGTAGCTGTAGCAAGAAGATTTGTTGGTGGTTCGATAATTTCATCCTTAAATAATAATTCAATATTATCTATCGAAACGTATCCACTTAAAGGACTTTCTTCATCATTTAACTTGTAGCGAAATGATATTTTCCAAACATTCCCAGGGATATCAGAAAAATCGTTGCTGAAAGTATAGTTTAGTGTTTTTGGTTCATCGTCTATTGAATTCAAATAAAAAAAATCATATATTCTTTCACTATCTGATTGCAAATCAATAAATGAAATCACAATCCGATCATAAGGATATGGAACTGAAATGACTTTTTTGTCAAATTTAAAACCTATCGTATTTTTTGGAATATAAGATACATTGTGAGACAGATTTGAATATGATTTATTTAAAATAACATGATTTTGATATGGTTCTTCATTATAAAATTCTCCACCTTGTTGACTCCATCCTGGAAAAGTATTGTTATTATAAAAAGAAAAGTCACCAAAAAGTAACCAAGAGTATCCAGCTTCTATAGTTATTTCACCATTATCAATATCATATTCTCTATGAATATTTTCATATCCTGGCCTTACACCAATAGTATGATCTGTACGAATTATTTCACTTGGAGTTCCATAACAATTTTTTAATCTTGAATGGTCATATCCATAATAATAATTATTATTGAATGGATACCATTCATTTCTGTAACCTTCGATAATACCTGAATCACCGTCATTATCTGCAAGTTTATCAATGGAACCGTGATACCACGTATGAATGTATGAATGGTCCATACACTTTTTTTCATCAGTATCATAGTAGCCTGTCCCCTCTGAATTTAAATGAGAAAGATCTTTAGCAAATAGGCATCCAGGTAAAGCGTTACAGAGCTTTTGGGTATCTGACAAGTCCAATCCTATTGGATGTAAAAGATTAGTTGCATTTCTTTGGTAATAGACATCCATATAACCAACATTTTTCCAACACTCAACACCAGCGCCTTTAGAATTTACTAAATAATCTTGAGCATCAAAAAATACATGATCTTCAGGATCTTTATCAGTTAGATCGAGAGTATTTGGTAAAAACCATGGATGTGGATCAAGCATTGTAACATGGATTTCACGATCGATTTTATTATGAAGATTTAGTGGTAAAAAAGCTTCATTATCAACATCAGAAACACGATCAAGTCGTTCAATTGTCTCACTATTCACAATACAACCACGACTATGCCCAATAAAATGTAAATGTTCTAAACTCCAAAGACTATCCAAAGCTCCGCGGATTAATAATGCAAATAATGAATCGCCAGCAGCTTCTGAATATCCATATTTATCCCAATCAGATTCTTCGATCCAATCAAATATGATTACATTTTCTCTAAGAGGATCAAAGTTTTCTTTCAAAGCTATATCAAAGTATTTTTTGATAACATCTTTATCAATATCAGATTCATCACCAATTTCGGGATCTGATAGAATATCATTACAGTTATATCCATATTTTAGAGTATATATTATCCCTTTTCTTAGAAAAAAAACACGTTTATTTGCAGACGGTATTGCCCCTGCCATACTGAATTGCCATTTATAAGCTTTCCATTCAGTAGAACCGGTAAAATTCAGTTTATAGCCATGTGTGATGATAGTTGTACCATAGGTAATATTGCAATCTCGGGGAAGAAAAATCCTGAATCCACCAGAATTTCCTGGATCACTGGGATCGTACGTATGATTTTTACTACGAAATGCGGAGCGACATCGTTTCGCGTTGCTAGCCCAAGTACCACTTTTTGCTACACGCTGAATTCCATTCAATGGTCCAATCGGATCAATTTGAGATCCTCGGCTATAGGGATCTTCCCACCAATCATTGCACCATTCCCAAACATTACCGTGCATATCGTATAATCCCCATGAATTAGGAAGTTTCAATCCAACTACTTTTGATCCATATGGATTGAATTTAGTTCCATACCACCACATATATTGATCGTGCGTTTCACAAATCGTGGTATCATCTTCATCTACGCAATTTAGTACATCTCCATGTGAAAATCTTGTTTTTGTACCCGCTCTACATGCATATTCCCATTCGGCTTCTGTTGGTAACCTGTATCCATTTGCGTTCCAATCTGTCTCCCATGTATATTCGTTATAAACAGGTGTACGACCGTCAATCTCACTCAAACGATTACAAAAAATAGCGCAGTCGTACCAATTTAGATAATATGCAGGATAATTATACCCTATTCCAAAATTCTCTGCAGGATTATTCCCCATAACTGCTTCCCACTGAGCCTGTGTAATCTCATATTTACCTAAGTAAAAATCATTTGATATCATTACTTGGTGATCTGACCATTCAAATTCTGATTCACGACCTCGTTCATCTACTGGACTTCCCATTATAAATGATCCAGATGGTATCAAAGCCATCTCTAACGATTTTGCACCATCAGGTAATCCAGGTATAGAAATTGTAATATTTGAATTTCCTACAATGAGATGTATTTCTTTTTCTGAGAGTAATACATCATTTAATTGAAGTTGGACTTTTAACGTATGGACACCATCCGCTTCATAGCCAATATGCCATAGAAATTTATAAGGCTCAACATTATCAATATATCTTTCTTCGCCATCAACATAGAATATGAAACATGAGTTAGTCAGGGATCGTTCAGCAATTAGAGTTGTATCTACATCAATTTCATACTCATTTCCAAAAATATCATCATAGTCAATGATAGGCGTATTATTATGAGCTAAAGATAATTCAATATGAGTATCTTCCCAAAACAATTTAAAAAGCGCCGCGGTATACTGAAACGCAAGCGGCATGAGTTGATCAGCGATTTCACGGCAAGTTGTATCTGAATTTTCCGTAGATTCACGGATATTTTCCTCAAATTTCCAATATTCTTCGAAATTATTATCCCAAATATCATAGTGATCTGGTAAATCATTTCCTGACTCATTATCACTTGCGACATATTGAGTGATCTGAGCTAAATCATAGAAAATATCATGCAAATTATTAAAATCTGCTATTTGTTCATCTCCATAAGCATTCCAGTCATATGGATGATCGCCTACAAAATCTTCATAATGATCTGGATTGATTATTGGAGGATGTAAATCGAGATGAACATGCGCAGGTACAGACATATCTGCTAAAAGATGCGCGGCGCGGCCAAGATAGTAGTAGGCCAATCCTTTTTCATCTCGTTTATAAAGAGAAATAGCTCCTTCAAATGTATAAGGGACTAAATACCATACTATAGAAGAAGAAATGACATCAAATTTATATAATTCACCTGAACCTCCATAAAGATATAAATATGCTATCTCATAGGCGCTTTTATCGATAAAATATCCTTTAGAATCTCCTTGATCAGGATCCCAGAAGTGATGAAAGAAATTATCAGAATTGATCGCAGCAAGAAACCAATTATCACTAGGTTGATTTCTTAAAACATCATAGAAATCTTCTTCTTGAGCTCCTTCAACAATATCATCGCCAGTGGTGTAATTTACTGGAACATTTCCATTATCAAGAAAAATAGAAAATTCATCCTTAGCTTCCTGATTGTCGCTATTGTAGGGCCAAATATAATGAGCTTGCCGAACGATTTGTTGATGGACCGGCTTTTCGTCAGAACTTTTATGACTATAAACACTTGGAACAATAAAGAAGAAAAAAAAAAAATAGCCATACAACTACATGAATGAAAAAAACTGGAACGTTTCATTATTTAAATATCCTTTTTTGATCAAGATATCTATCCAACGAAATAATTTCATTGAGTCGATTAAGTTTTTCATTTGAGATTTAGAAAGAGGATTCACCACTCGTGTACTGGTTTTTCCCCTTAGTGATCGGTTTAAGAAAAAGAGAGATTTCACTGAGCATGAATTTCTTACTATATCGATTCTTTTTAAATCAAGAACCCCATGATTAAGGAAAATAAAAAAAAGCATTATATCGTTACATGCTCAGTACCAAATAATTCTGCTTTCCCATCAATCACAAAATTTCATTCTCCATTCAAAGACATTTGAGTTTTAATTGAACCAAAAGCCCAACCGAAGTATGAACGCGTTGACCGAAATTTACCCGTGTAGCATTCCTAGAATGTCTTTTTGATTATTAAGTCGATTTCCAAGAAATTTCTGGTCAAAATTTTCTCATTTTTTATAAAAAAGTTGAAAGAAAAATTTCAATCCCAAAAATAGATTCGAAAGACTTGGTGCTTTTGTACTTGAGGATGGAATACCGGATATTGAAGATCAAGCAATTCGCAGTCCAGGAGGCTACTTCATTACGAACCGTCCACAAGCGGATGGCCAAACTGTATTCAATGTCATTAAGTTAGCGAGTTTGCTTATAGGGAATCGGATATATAACAGGAATCGCGATCGATACGGTAACAGTTCGTATCCCGCAAAAATTCCCGTTCATAAATCATCCCCAAAATATCTTCCACGCTCTTTGATAAAAACGCTTTCTTGTCCGCGAGAAAATGTTGGATCGGATCTCTCGTTTTTTCGGATTGGATCCCCTCAGTCAGCGCATCCAAGTGAGTGGGGGAGGAGACAGCGTCCGACTCAATCTCTCCAGAGTAAGCATCCGGTTGATTCAGGGACAAGGATTTAGATTGGGAATAAACCGATGAAGAAGGATTCAAATAATCCGTTCTCGATTCCAAGCCCATATAGGGCGTATGTTGATTGTAGTTTGGTTGTCCGAAATTCACTGCTATCACCACTGGTGTTGTTTCTATAGAGT
>CAXXSM010000005.1:0-15774 GCA_963663405.2 bacterium
CACAAGTATCAAAAGTTGGGTCAATATTACCAGCCTTTTGAGAAACAGTCCACATACCTTTTGGAGTAGTTGGAGAAGTTTGAGAATTAGTTAAACCATATATAAAGTTATTAATAACAATCATAGTTAAGTCAATATTTCTTCTACAACCATGAATAGTATGATTACCACCAATTGCTAGGGCATCTCCATCACCAGCTACACATACAACTAATTTATCTGGACGAGAAAGCTTGATACCTGTTGCATAAGCCACTGTTCTACCATGAGTTGTATGAACAGTATTGAAATCAACATAAGAAGAAAATCTTCCTGAACAACCAATTCCAGATACAACACATACATCATCTTGACTCACACCCATTTTTTCAATTGCTCTAACGAATGCTTTAAGAATAACACCATCACCACAACCCCAACACCATAGTGTTGGCATCTTTTCAAGTCTTAAATATTTATCATAATTAAATGCCATCTTATAGCTCCTTTACTTTACTTACAATCTCATGTGGAGATATTGGTCTACCATTAACTTTAAATAAGCCATCAATATCTAATCTTGCAGCTGCACGCTGAACTTCAGAGTGATACTGACCAATGTTAAGTTCTACAACTAAAACTTTTTCAATCTTATCAGTATGCTCTTTTATTTTTTCTGCTGGAGAAGGCCAGATAGTAATAGGTCTAAATAAACCAGCTTTAATACCTTCTTTTCTTAAGTGTCTTATAGATTCTTTTGCAGCTAAAGAAACAGAACCATAAGCAACAATCATTACTTCAGCATCATCCATCATAAACTCTTCATAAGATTCTACTTCATCTTTATGAAGCTCTACTTTATCTTCTAATCTCTGAATTAGTTTTCTACAAGTCTCAATTTCTTCAGTAGAGGAAAAAAGGGGATCTAAAAGTTCTTTGTTTTTATGATGAGGGATCAGAATGCTTATATCAAAACTTGAAGTTGATCTGTCGTTCATATTTCAGCTCCAAATTCAGGATTGGACTTACTATACAGCGTGTATAATTGGGGATCAATGAAAAACTAACATTACTAATGTGAATTGAATATATGAAAAATCTCTCAATTATTGGTTGCTATAACACTCGCGCTGAGGTTTAATCAATCAATTACCCTTACAATTCAATAAATAACTCCAGAATCCATTCCATCTGTGATATTAAACACCCCGCCCATCCTACTCGTCAAAAGGGCGTATCTCTGGTTATAATAATGGACTTTAAGAAATAAACCCGGATTGAGAAGAAAGGAAAGAAAAAGATTATGTCACATCCATTACTCGCTAAAGCGGAAAAGGGTGTCCATTCGTTTTTAGATCAAGTGGAAGCGGATATGAAAAAAGTCCATCCAGACGCTCTACCGCCCTCCGCTGTAGAGTACTTGGACAAAGCGCGCGCGAACGTCGTTAAGAACATAGGCGAATGGCTCGATGATCCGAATATCGCCAATTTTTCCAAAAACATTATTGAAGGAATCGAGGACGCGATCAACGAAGAACGTTGGGCGGAATTGATTGACGCGCATCTCCAGGATATCACATTCGGCACGGCGGGAATCCGCGGCCGGATGGCGTTCGATCGAGATTCGATTCTAAAAATGAAACAGGATGGGATGGATGCCCGCATTCTAAAAGGTCCATCAACCATAAACGATAAAGTACTGTTACTCAAATCAACCGGCGTAGCGCATTTCGCAAAAGATCGGGGGATGAAGAAAATTGTCATTGGGTATGACAGCCGGATCGGCGGTCGACGATTTTCACGGTTAATTTCCCAATTATTCCTCTTCCATGGAATGACGGTTTATCTGTTTGATCAAGCCTGCCCGTATCCGGAACTAACTTTCGCCGTTCCCAATCTCCGGGCCGATATCGGGATTCTGATTTCGGCCAGCCATAACGATTACCGGTATAACGGGTATAAATTATCCTGTGGCAACGGTTCTCAGTTCAGCCTGGAAGATCGTGATACGATTGTAACGGATTACATTTCAAAAGCTACGACCGCTGATATCCGGCTTACGCCGTTATCGGATGCCGCGCCGGATCAACTCTGGTTTCTCGGTGGGGCGGAACCAGTAGAGGGGGTGGACTATTGTGGCCGGGAAGACCACCTGATCGATATGCACACACTTCATCTCAATCATATCAAATCATTCATTATCCAAACGGAACTACTCGAGAATCAAAAGAATTCTCAAACTCCCCTGCATGTCGGCTACTGCGCGTTTCATGGCTCCGGACGATTGGCGGTTCCCCGCTTGTTGAAAGAAGTCGGATTCACGCGCATCAGCAAGATCATGCAGTTGGACGCGTTGGATGGCTTATTCCCCTGTTTTTGCAGCGATCCCGGCAAGGAACAACAGCCCGATCCAGGAGACTATCGTGCGGCGGATATCGCGGTCAAAGCGTTCAAAGAAGAATATGGGGAAGAGAATTTTGATTCTCTGGACATTTTAATCGGCACTGATCCAGACGCTGACCGTTGCGGCGTGATCGTTAAAGTGCCGGAAGATCAGCGCGAATTGTATAATGGAAGAGATTATCACTTACTTCCCGCGGACGACGCCTGGGCGTTGATTGTATGGTACCGGCTCCAACAGGAGATTGAGAAATACGGCGCGATACAACATCCAGAAACCAAATTCCATACACTTTCTCACACAACGAGTGACGCGTTGACCAAACTCGCTCTCAAATATGGGGTAGGCGTTGTTAAAAGCTGGGTGGGATTCGCCATGCTCGCTCTTTGTGTCAATGAGGTTTGGAAAGGGAAAACGCTTCCCCCTCTGACTGAGGGAAGACCGGACCCGAACAATCCAGCCTGCCACCCCTTCCTCTATAATTGGTGGGAAATGAATAATGGCTCGAGAAGTGTCAATCTTGCGGCGATGGAACAGAGCAGCGGATTTTCCATCCTTGGAGGCCCTCCCCCTGATGACGTATCACTTGGCGTCAATGGGCATGTCCGCGATAAAGATGGGACTTTCGCGGGGCTTCTACTCGCTGAAATCGCCGCGTATGCGAAAGCGAATGGAACGACGCTCTATGAATTGATCGATGAAAAAATCTTTCTCGATCCCGATATTGGCCTCTTTATCAATTATTACGAACCCGCTCCAATGGATGGTGAATACGACGGGCATGAAGGATATATCACAAAACGGGAAGTGATTCACAGTGTGCTCAATTTGCAGAAACAATGCGAACGGGAGACGGTCGAAATCGGCGGTATGCCTGTTCATTCCACGGCGATCTACTGGACAGGAAAATACGACGCCGCCAACTTTGAAGGATTCCCAGATGAAGGAGTGCGGTTCTATTTTGATGAGGAAAAGTGGAATTATCTCACGTTCCGTCCCTCTGGTACATCCAACGCGTTGCGGTTTCATATCCAACTGCACACACCAGGTGTCACAAAAGAAACATTGATCGAACAGAAGCGTATATTAATGAAAAAAGCGCGAGAGGCTGTCGCTCATATCCGGCGCCTCACCGGAGCCGTCGAATAAAGAATGGATAATTCCGCTTATGGTCAATCCTTGGAAAAAAATAGAGAGTCATCCAGTCGATACGTATCCTGTGTTTAAATTGCGCTGTGATACATACATATCGCCAAGAAATGGGCGCCCATTAAACGCCTATGTCATCGAATCAAGAGATTGGGCGCTCACCATGCCGGTCACGCAAGACGGCGACATTGTTATGGTGCGTCAATACCGATTTGGAAGAGAAGGGATCTCTTTAGAGATACCTGGTGGTTTGATCGACCGGGAGGATCCATCGATTTTGGAAGCCGCGCGCAGAGAAATGCGGGAAGAAACAGGATACGATTCGGATGATATGGTCTCGTTAGGGAAAATCTGTCCCAATCCGGCGGTCTTTAATAATACCTGCCATATGTTTTTAGCCCGCAACGCGGAATATCGATGTGAACAAAAACTTGATGAGGGCGAAGATATTGAAGTGACGTTGATCCCACTCTCAAAAATACCGGATCTAATCGCGAATGGAGATATCTATCATTCCATTGTATTAAACGCTTTTTATTTATATGACATCTATTTAAAGCGTCATGGATGAGATCACAACTGCAAGTGATAATAAGCCGCGGTTGGATTTTTTTACGGGGGGATGCCCGCTCTCCATTATGGGGTATCCAATCGAATTCCTAAAATCAAATACTTTTTCTGTCCAAGCGTCTGATTGACTCCCCGGTGATTAAGCCGGGACGTCGATAGAGTATTCTCTGTAACGATCCCTTGGGTATTGACCTGCACGGGGATTCCACCGAATACGTTCCATTTATCCCCTGTCAAAATAAACGCTGAACTTACCATCGGCAGGATAGGAGATTGCAGGCCCTCATTCTCTTTTTCTTGTATACTGATGGTATTCGGGAGACTTTGATGCTGAATTTTGGTTTTCATATCCCGGCTGGACTGCGCTTGATATAATTCCGCCTTCAGTTTTAATCCCTTCCCATCTGGAACAGATCCTTTTGGAATCAAGCGAATATAATGATCGGGAAAAACCAACGCCGCCGCTTCTTCATTGGAAAACACACTCAAGCGAATCATGTTGGAATATTCGTATTGTGGATATCGGAACGACTTTGTCAAAACCTGCCGCATGTCCGATAATTCCCTAGGCACATTTCCATAAATACCCGTCGTTCCCGCAAAGATCACCCGGATCTGGATATAATACACTTTCTCAAAAGATGGAATGGATTCTGTACCCGCCGCAATCCGGTTTCCTTCTATGGGATTTTCCCCGGCGAAGACGGATGCGTTTAAAAGACTGAGTCCAACAAGCAATACAAACATTCTAGGCATCGTGTCCCTCCAAGGTATATAGATATAGGAAACAGAATGACCAATTTGGTTTTGAATTGACTCATGGCTGTGATGCCTTCATTAAAATTGTACTACCATGAGGATTTGGATTCTTTGCTTAGCAGCAATTCTTTAAGTTGTTCCTGCCGCCATATGTTTTCCACCACAACCGCTTTCCCGTTCGATTTGTGATCTTGAAACAGCGAACTATAAGCGAACAAGACTTGTCCGCTATATCCCCGTTGGGAAACCAGAGCCATTTGACGGCGGACTTCACTTGTAGAGTTAAAATCGATATTCAATCCTACGCTGATTTGTTGCTTATATTTGGAATCGAACGCCTGATCAAGCGATGTCAATGTTTCTTCAAGACCCGCTGTATCTCTTTTATAAGCCATTGGAATAATCCAATCTACAAGGCCCTCAGAAAGCCATTCACGAGGTTCCTGCCCGACTTCGGACGTGGCGCGATTGATTTCCGCCATGCAGGTGCTGGAAAGCCGCATTGTCGGAGACGCGTCAAGAATCGCTAAGCGGACCGCGCGGATCGTGGAGGAGACTTGATCACATTTGAACTTCATCCATTCCGGCATATCGTACTGGGGATATTTCTTATGGATCTTTCGAAAGGCGGCTACACTTACTTTATCGTACGAGAAATCCCGTATTGTCCGGCTCACTTCGTTATGCGCGGGATAGCGCACGTAGTCCATATGAATTTCATCGAGAGACGGATAATTCTTTGCCACTTCACCGAACAAGGAAGCCAAATACTGTCTTACACTCGGATTTCCAGGAGAGAGAAACGCATAAAACGATCGGGTCGGCTGGAGAAGAACACCTTTCTGATCAATGATGAACCACGAGCGGTGTTTCAACCAGATATGATTGGATTTCGCCGGGGGTGATTCCAATCCCCTCCAACCTGGAAAAAGGTTCATCCACGCATGGAGTTCCATCCCCCGTTTGTGAGCTTCATCGATCGCTGTCTGGAGCGGATCCCATCCAGGATCCATTCCAATGTTTTGTGCGGAATCCCCTGTCAATTCCCAGCCCCAAGGTTCGATTTTCGAGGGGTAAAATACGGTGGCGTTGCCCCGCACTTGAAAAATGACATTTTTTACGCCAATCGCTTGGCAATTTTCCATGATGCGGATCACATCGTCAGCGCTTTCATAATCCCAGCGAGTCACCCAAAGTGAACGATTTTGCCCGTGGCTCATTTCCGGAATAACAATGAATACTAAAAAGAATGAGACAATGAGGGAATGAAAGGATTTCATTTATACTCCTTTCCTGTTATACGCGATAGTTTTTTTCAAAGCGAGAGAACCCCAGAAGAATAATCCCGCCAAGAATGTTTTAATCGAGGTTTCCACCATTTCTTTTAAAGCAGATAAACGCGCTGAGAGATGAAATCGCAGATTTGCCTTAAAAGAATCTATAAAGACTATCGCTCCTTTACACTTTCAAAAAGAGCGCAATCCCATAGTTTTCCATAAGGAAACAAAAAACTTGTAATCCAAAGGGTATTGTATGATAATATGAAGTGAAATTCCACATATTTATATCATTCTTGAAAAAGAATTGAAGACGAACGAGACTATTAGATGATATGATAACTTTTGAAAGAGGGAAACTACAATAAAATACTGAGGAAAGGGGGTGGATATCATTGGGGAAACTCTATTCGATATAAAAACCAGAGGAATGGTTACCACTGTGTCGATAGATGAATCGTTCGACATCAATGATAAAGATGCGCTGAATCTCCGTTTGTCAGAATTGCTTGAAACGGGATCGATCTGGTTTCTTTTCGACTTGAGCAATATTCACTACATCCAAAGTTTTCTTTTAGGGATCATGGTTACAATAAACAATACAGCGGAAAAGAAGAATGGAGGTGTCCGGTTGATTCATCCATCCGGGCCGGTTCGGCATGTGTTAGACATGGCGCGGCTTACACATTTTATATCTGAAGAAGAGACTATCGAAGACGCCATAGAAGAAATATCCCGCAATTAATAGTTCATCTTTTATTCATTTCTTTTATTGCGCCATTCAAGAATTTCAGATTGTGTAATGTCACCCTCACGTAAAACGCAAGGCGGTTGTATGGCGCAGTTAACGACCGTGGATGGCGCTCGCTTCGGTAAGACTCCTCCATCAATGATGAGATTCAATTCCTTCAATATAGGATTGGAAGGATCGAGAGACCAAACCACTGGTTCCCCGCTTCGGTTCAAACTTGTATTGGCGAGCAGTCCACTCCATTCCTGAAGTAAAATCTGTAGAAAATCATTCCCCGGAAACCTGACGCCGACAGTCCCCTGATAAGAACAAGGTGTTTCATCCATTACAGGAATTACAAGAGTCACAGGCCCTGGCCAGAAGTGAGAAGCTAGTAATTCTGCGCTAGGGCAGGGATGTTTAAGATATGGCGCGATACAGTCCCACCCTGGCGAAAAAAGAGCAAACGGTTTATCCAAAGGCCTATTTTTAATCGCCGCCATCCGTTGTATGGCCCCTTCTTGATCCGCCGCGCAGACAAGCCCATACACTGTTTCGGTGGGCACGCAGAGAATCCCTCCCTTTCTGAGCGTTTTACAGCATGTTTTGATGATCTGATCGATAGGGTGATTTTTTAATGTAATAATAGTGACCATAAGAAATTATAAATTACACATGGTATTATTTTGGAGGAAGAAAAAGCATTAAAAATTCTTCAAAATAGGAACTATCAAATTTCTGAGGAACTTCTTTTCTCATCATTGATAGCGCTTGGAATGATGGCATCCGCTTCCGATTTGACTGGTTCGTGCTTAGTATATCAAACTCATCAGCGATTGCGCAGATCCGGGCGGCCGGTGAGATATCTTTTTCGGATAGGCCGTAAGGATAGCCAGAGCCATCCAGGCGTTCGTGATGATGGAGAATGATTGAAACGCTCTCGGGAGGAAGAGAAATATGATCTTCGATCAGTTTTAGACTTGTGATTGGATGTTCGTTCATCTGCGATATTTCGTCATCCGTTCTTTCTCCCATTTTTTCTAAGATTTCCTTTGGAATCACGGTTTTTCCAAAATCATGGAGCAGGAATCCTGGTCCATATCGAGTCAGGGCATCCTGTTTTGAAATATTGAGCACTCTCTGCGCCAATGACATGCCATATAGGCAGACATTTAAACTGTGTGAATAGAGTTCGTAATCCAATCGCATTTGTACGATAAAATTGTGAGAAGCTTCGTTATCATCGAAAATGACATCGATCACTGAATCGAGAATTTTGGAAGATGTGCTGAGTACTTTTTCTGGATCCCGTGATTCGAACACTTTTCGCATTATTGTATTTGATGCGTTATATGTCACTTCACATTTCGTTTCTACCGGGATAGAGGGATCGTTGATTGTCGCTGCGATATCGATATCCAATTCAGCGAAAGGATCTTCTATCCGTTCAAAATCAAACCGTTCAAAATCTTTTTCATGAATCCAAAGGAATTCCAATCCCATGTTGATTAAAGCAAGAATGTCTGACGGTGAAGGAGGATAAGAGCGGCTTCGAAATAGAACGGTTTCTCCAGTCTCATCCAGCTGATAGTACAAATCGAGAGGAGATATCTCTTCAGAGAGTAGCGTTTCTAACGCGATGGGATGGTACGAATGATCCGCTGGCTGAGTATCCACAGCGAAACGGCCCTCCATAAGACTTTATTCAAAGATATATCATACTATTGGAGATTAATCTTCCATTTTTTCAAAATACCATCTAAATGTGACATATCGTAATATTGAATTTCAATCACACCTTTATTCTTTCCCTGCTGTCGTATCTGTACTTTTGTCTGAAACGCTTCTTCAAGCGCGTGTTCGAGTTCGGCAGTATAGATATCCTTCTCTTTATTTTCTTTCGGTGAAGGAGAAGGCTTTTTCTCAATCCGTGTCAGCCGTTCCGTTTCTCGTACGCTCAATCCTTCTGATGAAACACGGTCCGCTAACGTGATTAATCGCTCACGATCTTTAATCGATAGAAGCGCTTTCGCATGTCCTATCGAAATACGGCCATCACTCAATGAATCCAACGCTTCGGAAGGAAGATTGAGCAATCGCAGTGAATTCGCAATGGTTTCACGGCTTTTTCCAACACGAGAGGCGACTTCTTCCTGTGTCAAAGAAAAGCGTTCCGTAAGGTGTTTATAGGCTCGCGCTTCTTCAACAGGATTCAAATCGGAGCGTTGGACATTTTCAATCAATGCGATTTCAAGCATCTGGTCTTCTTTAGCGTCAAGGATAATGCAAGGAACTTCTGTGAGAGACGCCATTTTCCCTGCGCGAAGCCTTCTTTCTCCAGCGATTAGTTGATATCGATCGGGTTGATCCGGGTGTTTTCGAATTAATAAAGGTTGAAGAATCCCCTGACGCCGGATTGAGTCAGATAATTCACTTAATTTTTCGTCATCAAAAAACGAACGGGGCTGTAAATGATTGACATCAATCGACTGGATCGGGATATTTTGGATGTTTTTATGCGGCGTATCCGCTTTTGGAAGATCAGACAGGATTGCGGATAGGCCACGTCCGAGCGCTTTTCTCTTCATTCTTAAACACTTCCTGGGCGAGAGCGAGATAGGAACCCGCTCCACTGGAGATCGGATCGTATAAAATAATCGGCAACCCATAACTAGGCGCCTCACTTAAACGAACGCTTCGATAGATTACGGAATCAAAAACGGATTCACTATACGCCTCGCGTATATCATCGATCACTTGACGGCTGAGGTTGAGTCTTCGGTCCGCCATTGTAAGAAGAATTCCTTCTAATACCAAATCGTCATTATATCCTTCCCGAATCAATGTGCAGGAATTCAGGATATCCGTAAGGCCTTCGAGCGCATAATATTCGCATTGAACGGGAATTAAGACGGATTTCGCCGCCAAAATCGCATTGAGACTCAATTGGCCAAGCGAGGGTGGACAATCGATGATGATATAATCGGGGATTATATCCGTGGACGCATTATCAAAAAACCGGTTGAAAGCCATCTCTAGGCGGCGTTTACCATTTTTATCAGAGGCCAAGCCCCATTCAGCGGCCAGTAAATCGCTGTTGGCTGGAACTAACCGTAATTGTTGAATCGGAGTCGCATAAAGGGCGGATTCAAGAGGAGAATCTTCCATGAGAACATCGAAGATAGTGCGTTCGAGAGCGCTTTTCTTATTAGACAACCCGCTTGTCGCATTACCCTGCGGATCCAGGTCAATTAGAATGGTCTTTTTTTCGTAATAGGATATTGATGCGGCGAGATTGATTGCGGTTGTCGTCTTCCCAACCCCACCCTTTTGATTAACAACCGCAATAATATGACAGGAATCAGATATCATAATAATGGCGCAGGACTAAAAAACATTTTCGTTCAATGGATGTTCCACGTGGAACAAGCGTCATCGTTAAGTTGTTGAATTATAATGGTTGTTTTTTGATCTTCCCAGGTTTACGAGGATAAATGGATGATGTTTCCTTTATTTTTTTAAAGATATAGAGATAAAACGGGCGATCTCTTCCAGGAATAGAATAAGGAATGCGATTTTCCAATTGCACACCAAGGATTTTTTCCGCATTGTTTGTATCCGATTCCTTAATGCTTGACGAACCACGCGGTAAAATTATGCGCCCTCCAACCTTAGAAAATGCGGATGTCAACTCAAGAGTTTGCGTCAATGGGGCTAATGCTCTTGCGGTAGCAATATCACTTTTCTCTCGATAGACGGGATCATGAGCGATGACCTCTGCGCGGTTACATACCGGTATACAACGCGTGAATGTATATCGTTTAATGAAGGAATTGAAGAAATTTACTTTTTTCTGGATGGATTCTATCAAAAAGACCTGTATATCAGGACGAATGAGATGAATAATCAGACCGGGAATCCCCGCTCCTGAACCAACATCAGTGATGATGGAATTTTCAGGAAATTCACATATATTTATTAAATTCAGTGTGTCACATAGATGATAATCGATCATTTCCTCTATAGTATGATAACCAGTCAGGTTATTGTATTCATTTTCCATCAAGAGTTCAAAAAAATAATGGAAAATGTTATCCATAGAGTTTTGTGGAAGAGTAATGGCGCGTAATTCGAGGTGGTTGAGGAATTCTCTGTAAAGAAGATCTCTTTCGGACATGATTAAATGAGGATTTGATCGAGGCCATAAATTAAACCAGAGCGGTTCATCATTTCACGAATTCCAAGAATAATACCTGGCATGAAGCAACCGCGGTTCAATGAGTCGTGACGGATCGTTAATGTCTGCCCCTGACCGCCAAAGATCACTTCTTGATGCGCGAGCAAACCGGGTAAACGAACGCTATGTACGGGAATCCCTTCGTAGTATTCTCCCCTCGCGGGAGAGGTCGATGTTCCACGTGGAACATCCTCTCCTCGCGCTTCCGCGATTAATTGCGCGGTTTTTATCGCGGTGCCTGAAGGAGCGTCCAGTTTCGCTGGGTGATGCATCTCAATGATCTCCACTTCGGGCATATATTTCCCTATGGTTTGCGAGACATGCATGAGTAAAACAGCGCCGATTGAGAAATTGGGAGCGATTAGTATCCCTGGTTTCTTTTCATCATAGTATTCCTTTAACTCATTGATTTCATTTGGCTTAAAACCTGTTGTGCCGATGACGCCTCCTGCAGGGCTTTTGCCTATGATCATTGCGTTTTCATAGGCGCAATCCGGGGCGGTCAAATCAACGACGATGTCCGCTTTTGAATCTATGATGGCCTGTTCTAGAGAATCTCCTAAGTCGGTTTCGCCAACTAGTTCCATTCCCTCAGCCGCATTGACCGCTTGGATCGCTTCTTGGCCCATCCGGCCTTTGGCGCCATTGATTAATACACGAATACTTTCCATCATTTAATGATCTCCAATTTCATTACCTTGAGATTTTTTCTTCTCTCGCATAGGATACGATGGTCGAAAGCCCAGGTCAATCGTTATGATAAATCAACTTGCACACAGTTTTTTCTTATTTGGAATTCTTTTTCTCAGCTTGGCGCATGGAATTAGATCCGATGTCCGTTTCTATGGGCTTGTTTTTCTATTTTTTGGTATTTTTATCACCTATCAATGGGCGAAAATCCGGAATCAGAAGATATTAATAAATTCATGGATTTCTTCTGAACAGCAATCCAAATCAACTTTATTGCTAGGAATCTCTTTAATCCTAGTCTGTTTTTTGTCTATTATCTTTTCTCCCAAGGTAGGAATATCGGTTCTCTGGTCAACCGGCGCCGAATACTCAATAAAAAACGAAGAACGGATCGATGTTCCAACCTTCAAAATAATCCCATCCCTCTACCCAAGAAAACTTGCGCTATGCGATGATCTTCAATTTCGGATATCGGCTAAATTCAAGACAAATGAACCGATTCACGCCGCACAATTTTATCTTGAACGAGGAAACGCAACCTGGTACCTGGATGGGGATCGGATTGCCAATCACAAAGCAGAAGAAGTTTCAAGATTTTTTTTCATCCAACGTGATATCAACGCGGGAATTCATTTGTTAGAATGCGAGATCCAATGCCAAGGACCCCCACCTGTCATCTCAATGATGGCCGCTCTAGGCGCAGATCAAGAATTTCGTGAATTGCAGGGGCCGTTCTTTCCAATTGATTACACAGGCGCGTTTCAATTTTCTCAAATGAATGTTGTTCTATTTTTCCTAATCGGGATATTGTCTTTTATCCTAATATGTCCTACTTTAAATTTGTATTCAAAAATTATATCGAATTTTATCTTGAAGCGATCTCCCCTGTCATTCTTTATAGGATTTCTCGTCGTGTTGGGTTTTCTCTTCTATTACAACATCCAAATGTATGATCTAAGCCGAATGCGCTATGAAGCCGATGAAGCGGCTTTTGGCTTAATGGCCCAAGAACTAGACAGCGGTCAATCCCCTCCCCTTTTCCACTACGGACAGCAGTATCAAGGGACAATCGAATCGATTCCACTCTCAATATTTATAAATTACACTAACAATAACATAAAAAGTATGCTGGATTTAACAATTCTATGGCAACTTACTTTTCTTCTTGTCACTGTGTATTGTTTTTGGATCTATGGAAATCCTGCTCTTTCGCTATTCGCATTATTTTTCTTCGCGATCGGTGGTCTTCACTATCACTGGATATTCCATAAATGCTGGTTTGGGTATTCGTTCTCTCTCGCTTGTGGCGCGTTTCTGTTTTTGATTGCGCTTCACGCCTATGATAAACAATATCTTTCCCCAGTATACGCTTTTCTATGGGGAGCGATCGCAGGGCTCTCTCTCTATGAACTTCCGATCTCTCTCCCATTCGTTATGTCGACATTTTCAATACTGCTTTTCGTAGTATTTAGGGAAGGACAATGGGATTCTTACACAAATGCTTCTGTCTTTAATTGGTTATCCTGTCAAACAAAAAATGGTTACCGATTTATCTGCAAAAATAATCTATGGATCGCTTTTATTTCATTATTTCTATTCACTTCGCCTTATTGGTTGACAGGATGGATTGGAGGGAATGAAGACGCCTTGCGCTTTTTGACGGAAGGCCGGGAATTGGCTGCGCCGCGAGTGACGGGCGAAGATCCTTTCATCGATCGTTTCTTTGGAGAATGCCTGCCAGTGTTTTTAGGTATCCGGGCGCCCTATGAACAATTCAACGATCCACCGAATATCCCTTTTCCCGCCTTTCCCTCTGTTTTTTTCATGATTAGCGTATGCGCCTTTCTATTCTTATCACGGAGGATTCTTCCAGATGGTTCTATCTTTCAGAATCCCATTTTAAGATATTCTGTTGGTTTACTTTCTGTTATTACGATCGTGCTTGGCGTGTATTCACCGTTTGGAATATGGCCTTGGTATTTTTTACCTCTTTACTGGGCGCTTCCTGTATTGTTATTTACTTGTCTGAGTCGCCTGTGGAAATGGGCGCCTTCATTTTCAGCTCTGGCGTTTATTCTATATTTTCTTCCAATAATTCTTGGACTCGAATTGCGATCCCCTTTTCTCTTTCAAGCCAGCAGCCTTTCCGCCTCCGGACTTTCCATTCCTACTGATTTCAGCAAAATTATTGATACATTGAAACAGGAACAGATTCAGTATCTTCTCTGTGATCAGGGTTTTGATGTCAATATCAACGACGCAGGACGGGATTGGTTGGGTGAATGTATCACGTTTGCGTCGTCGCGAGAGATTCGCGCGATCGACCGGCTATCACGCCGCGTACCTGTTTACGCGCAAGAAATCATGAATGCGGGACGAATCGGCTATTTATTTCACAAGCATTTTTTTTATAGTAATTTGAGTCTCGCTGAAGGAAATATTAACGGTTATGCTCCACTTTCTATTTCAAATATCGAAGAATTGTTTGGTCCACGATTACTCAATTATAAAAAATATACATTAGATCCATACATTCTTTTTTTACCGGAACGGGAACAATCGCCTATGCTTAAGAGTCATTGGACACTTAACGCCTCCAATCCTGTTTTTCTTTCCGCGGCGGCGGATTGGAATATCAGCGTCCGGGCGCATAGCCGGCACACATATTGGTCCAGTGGAGAGATCCCCGAATCAGGGGCATGGTTTCGAGTTTCCTTTCCTGAGCCAACGCCGGTTCATAAAATAATTCTCTTTCATGGAACAAAAGTGGCGGATTATCCTAGAAACAATCGAGTAATTGTGACAAACTCTTTAGGCGTTGAGCGATCTGTGGGTTCATTGCAGTACGATCCTCTTTCGCGCACGAGTTCGTTGACGCTTGAGGAACGTGTAAGGGGTTCTAGTGTTCGCATTGAAACAGACCGTTCTGAAGATGGAACATGGTTAACCATCTTTGAACTGTGGATATTCTGATTCATCATCGATTAACAATGGAGGAAAAATAATGAAGTATCTACCAAAAACTTTAATTTATCTTGCACTCGCATCGATTATTTGCGGTTTACTTTTCAAAATTTTAAATATTGATTTAGCAAAAATGTATATTTCGACTGTTTATCCTATTTTACCCAACAGTTTCTTGCGGTTCTCAAATAGTATTCTTCTTTTATCCATCGCGTTATCTGTTCTCAATCTAAAGAAAGAAGAATAATTTACAGGAATACAACACACGAAGAGACGATCATCATATCTTCTACAATAGATCGTCTCTTTCGTTTCTCTCTGATTCTTATTGTTACCTGCTTTGTTCGCGCGTGTTTGCTAAAAAAGTGTAGAGAAAAAGTTTTTATCATTCTTCCTCTACATCTTCTAACTCCCCGGGTTTTGTATACGTCGCAATCACAATCGTCGACGGTTCGCGTAATCCATTAATCGGGCAATCCTCACAAATATCCAACGGGGGTTTGGGTGGATCGCAAACAAAATACTCTTGGATACGAATTTTGCTGGGACTGTAGGAAGGACAATAACACGCGCGTTCGATCGCCAAGTCCCTGTCAAATCGTTTCCCCTTACTGTCTAACAGATTATCCTCGCTATTCTGCATCATATATCTACCTGCCAATGGCGTAGTCAAAAAATAGTATAATACTGGATGTTAGTATAGTCTAAAATAATAAGATAAAAAAAAACTAATTTCAATAGAATTAAACATTTTTTTTCGAATGTAGAAACGAGATAGCCTCTTTCGGTTTTAGTATTGTATCACTATAGTATTCAATGTATTATTATTTGTAAAATAATTGTTTTGCAAGAATAACTTTTTGGAAATAAATCCTTAGATTTATTAGAGGTTTTTTTCTGACAAGATTTTTTTCTTTACAATTTATTTTCATCAAGTATTATTGCTTTACGATTTTTAGCGTTAAAATCCCCAAAACGCTGTCTTCACTAAATACATAGCGTCTTCAGGATTTTGGTA
>CAXXSM010000006.1:0-40835 GCA_963663405.2 bacterium
GCTTTTCTTTTATTGAATGATCCAATTGGCACTGATTCTACAAGAAGCGATTCCGTTTCTAAAACAAGAAAGCAAGGTCGAAAGTCTGATGAAGAAAAGAAGGAAAGGAGAATACGTCTATTCAAAAAGTATAAAGGTGATTGTCACTGCGTAGCGCAAGAAGAAGAGGCAATTACTGGTATAGAGATAAAAGCAAAAACGATTCGTGCCTATATGATACGAAACGGTTTTATTCCTCCCGAGTTTCCTAAAGCGTCACTCCAGAAATAGGCCAACGATCTACATAATGATAGTGATCTACAAAATCAAAACGTATTATCTACAAAATTATCTACATAATACATATCTACCATAACCTATTGATTATATTCAACATACGTAAAATGTTCATTGGCATACTTTCTGCTTTATTATGATTCCAGGAAGCACTATTTACGCTCTGGGAGTCAAACATGGAACCAACAGAACATTCACTGCCTTACTGGCTGAATATAAAACAAGCCAGCAAACTCACCCAAATCAGCATATCGACATTAAAGAGACGCTGCGCTGCTGGAGATATATCACCCAAATGCGGTAGGCGTTTTGGCCGCGTATGGCGGTTCAAGCGCGACATTATTCTCAACGATGGATTAATTCTTGTGAAGCAGTGACATTCCAATTCACATATTAAGTAAGGAAGTTTCCAAGCGGATCGGTGCAGTCTGTGCAAAGGTTCATTTCGCCATGAATACAAAAGATCAAGACAAGAAACGTCATACATCGAACTTTCCATGCCCCGTATGTGGCGGATATAAAGAACTCCCAAAAGGTAAAAAGGAACGATGTTGGGGCTTCACATCCGAAGATGGTGAATGGTGTCATTGTACCCGTGAAGAGTATGCCGGGCCAATAACGATAAATCCAGAATCCGAAGCATACGCGCATAAATTGAACGGGCCTTGTAATTGTGGGGAAACACACAATCAAACACAAGAGCAAACGAATTTCTCTTCACGATCGAGTGTAGTAAATACTACCGAGTGGATTTACCGAGACGAGGATCGGAAACCATATCTAAAAGTTAAACGACTCGATTTTGAGGATGGTGGAAAAACCTATTTTCCATTGACTCTCATTAACGGGAAATGGACAAAGGGTTACAATAAGAAAAAACCTATCCTATATCACCTTCCAGAAATAATTGAATCCGATCCCAATGAACCAATTTATATTGCCGAAGGGGAAAAATGCGTCGAAGCATTACGAAAGAATGGGTTTGTTGCTTCTTGTAATCCGGGGGGTGCGGGGGGGAGTTGGAAAGATTATTTTAGCAAACACTTAAGTGGCCGTCGTTGCATTCTCCTTCCGGACAATGATGAGGCCGGTGAAAATCACGTTCAAAAAGTCGCGAAATCACTGGATGGAAAAGCCGCCTTAATTCGCATTTTAAAATTGCCAAACCTCCCCAAGAAGGGTGATGTCTACGACTGGTTCCAAAATGGCGGGACAGCCGAGGAGTTACGCCAGTTAGCCGAAAACACGCCGGAATGGGAGAGGCCTCCCGAACCCGAAAATTCCCCAGATCAACCAGCAAACGGGCTTTCCCTGCGAAGTGATTTAACGGAGCTCGGCAACGCGGAGCGATTTGTTAAACAACACGGCGAAAACGTTAGGTATTGTCACGCCTGGAAATCATGGTTGGTATGGAACGGAAATGTATGGATTGTAGATGATTCCGAGTGGGCCAAAAAATTGATGGTGGATACCATTAAAAAACTCTATGAAGAAGCCGCGCAAACAAATGACGAAAATCTCCGCATTGCATTGGCAAATCATGCGCGAAAGTCAGAACGATGCACTGTAATCAAAGCATCCCTACAGTTAGCGGAATTCCAGAACGGTATCCCAATCACGCCGGATGAACTTGACTCAAATCCCATGCTCCTGACGGTTAAAAACGGAACGATAAATCTTGAAACTCGTGAATTCTATCCGTCACGGCGCAAGGATTTCATCACCAAAGTTGCGCCTGTTGAGCATGACGAAAATGCAACCTGTCCCAGGTTCAAAGATTTCCTCTATGAAATTTTTGATGGAGATTACAAAATAATTGATTTTGTTCAGCGAGCGATGGGATATTCACTGACCGGCGATATTTCTGAGCATTGTATGTTCATCCCGCATGGCACGGGCCGGAATGGGAAATCCACACTCATTGAGATATTTTCTGAATTGATGGGGGATTACGCGCTAACCACTCCCGTAGAAACTCTGCTCCTTAGTCGAAACGGAAACTCTATCCCAAACGATGTGGCCCGACTGAAAGGAGCGCGATTTGTTTCAGCGGCGGAATCCGCAGAAGACCGCCGGTTGAATGAGGCGAGAATAAAATCACTCACTGGAGGCGATAAAAGTAGTGCGCGTTTTATGAGAGGGGAATGGTTCGACTTTAAACCGGAATTAAAACTTTGGCTAAGCACCAATAATAAACCCGTGATCAAAGAAAGTGAAAAAGCCATATGGAGCCGAATTCGGCTCATTCCGTTCGATCAATGTTTCGAAGGCAATGAGGCGGACAAGAATTTATTGCAAAAACTTAGGGGTGAATTGCCCGGGATACTCAACTGGGCGCTAGATGGACTCGACGAATGGAGACACCGGGGTGGATTGGAACCACCGGAAAAAGTCATGAAGGCGGTGGAAGACTACCGGAACGAAATGGACACCCTCACGCCGTTCTTCGAGGATTGTTGTATTGAAGGGAAAGAATACAAAGTCTCGTCAAAAGACCTTTACGCGGAGTACAAACAGTATTGCGAAGAAAGTGGGGAAAAACCGATCAGCCAAACGAAATTCGGAAAGCGTTTGAGAGAGCGCGGTTATTGGGATAAACGAACAAACACGACGCGGTTTTGGCATGGAGTGGCACTCCGTTATGAAAACGAAGAGTGACACAGTGACACACCGTGACACAACTTTCATATTAACTCTATATGAGAAAAAAACAGCTGTTCATACCAAAACCCGTGTCACAACGTGTCATCAAGCCCAAATGTGTCACCTTTTTCGGTATTTTTTGGTATATAACGCGCATTATTTTTGCGTATGTATATAAAATCTGAGGGAAAACGAGTCATCGAAAGGTTTGGAAAATTGGAAACGTGTCACCGAAAGGATTATAAAAAATGAAGAATGTCGAACTCGAAATCGTAGAAAATCACCTCATTATCACGGTTGACTTATCGCAGGATTGCGGGCCATCAAAGTCCGGCAAAACGCGCGTCATCGGCACAACCGCCGGAAACGTATCTGTGCCCGGGGCGGAAGGCGTCAAGATAGGTTTGACGGTTTACAAGTATCTGGAGGATGGAGAATGAACAGGATCATCTTCATAGGCCGTTTAACTCACGATCCAGAAACACGTCACACGCAAAGCGGCGACATGTACGCGAAATTCTGTTTGGCCGTAGATCGGCACTATAAAAACTCGAATGGAAAGCACGATACCGATTTCATCAACTGCGTGAGTTTGCGGAAAACTGCTGAGTTAATCCTGGAGTATTGCATCAAAGGCAGTCTCATCGCCGTTGAAGGCTCGCTCCAGTCGCGGAGATTCCAAACCAAAGAAGGCGCTAACCGGACGACTTTCGAGGTACAGATTGACAATGTTCAATTCCTCGGAAGCCACCAGCGAAGCGAAGCGTCAGCGCATGAGGATAGTGGACCTCCGCCGGATACGGGCGAAAATGGGAGTGAACTTCCATTCTGAAAACGCCTGCGAGTGAAAGGGAAGAGAAATGAATCTAAATGCTGAACGTCGCATGAAAACAATGAAACACCACGTCACCATGCCGAGCGAGCCGCAAGTCCATGGTGACTCTCGTCGGAAAACTCCAGAGGCCGTGAAAAGAAACGGGGAAAATAAAACCGGATCTAAAAAACCGGAAATGCCGGAACTCGTTGCGGTCAAGTGCATGCGGTGTGAGAGAACTTTGTGTCGTGCGCCTCTCGGTACTAGGATTTTTTGTAATATTTGTCATCGTTGGCATATTGTCATCATGGATGAGAATAGGCGACTTACCGTCAAGGAGTGGCCTCCTGAGAAACGAAAATCGATGACCAAGCGCTGATTACTGACGCCTATGGATAGCCAGAAATCAATGGAAAGGTCTTTCCCAAACTCTTCATCTGCCTCGATCAAACCAGAATAAGTTGTCAAATCCAAATTCCGTTATTGTATATATTTATTATACCAAATCATAATACTACCATTATATCGTTTTTTAATACATATAATTATATATTCAAAATTTAATTCTTGATTTAGAAAATTAGTTTTTGAATAATTGAAATTGTCATACGATAGACCGATATACATACACTAAAAAATCTAAAAAAATCCGCAGAGGTGTAATTAACACATAAACCATCGATCCAAAGGGGGGGGCGGGGGGTCGATTCCTAGAGAACAACGGATATATAATCCGTTGCCTATAATACATAATCTATTGAATTTTCAAGACTTAAGAAATATGAAATTGGGATGAAATAGGGATAAAATAACCAGTTTGTTTACATGTGAATAATTATTGATGGAAGGTATTAATTGCACATATGCTCATAACTTCCCACAAATAGACTCCAAATAGCCATAAAATAGAGGGTTAATAAGCCCTTATTTCCCCGTTGTTTGCATCATATTTCCATTTTCCTATAGTATTGACCGCGCGCGTTCAGGATGATACTAAATGGTTTAATAACTATCAAATAGTTGTTAAATAGGCAATTAATATGTTGACTTTTGTGATTTGTTCATGATAGGATAGGGTTGTAGTTGAGAGACAAATAGAGATTGAAGGAGTAAGAACGATGAGACTAACTGAGGAATACAGACCTAAAAAGTGGGCGGATGTTTTGGCCCAAGATAAGGCGATTGAACGCATCCAACGAATTGGAAAACGCGGCTACGGCGGACGCGCCTTTTGGATTTCCGGTCAAAGCGGGACCGGCAAAACAACGATTGCCTATCTTATCGCGGAAGAGATAGCGGACGGCTGGAGTATTCACGAACTGGACGCGGGAGAGATGACCGTTAGCCGGTTGAAGTCAATCGAATCGGATATGAACCATCTAGCACTTGGGAAAGGCGGGAAAGCCTATCTCATCAATGAAGCTCATGGGTTGCGTAAAGAGGCGATCCGTCAATTATTGGTCCTTTTGGAACGCCTTCCTTCTCATGTCTGTGTGATTTTCACAACCACTTGTGAAGGCGAAGAGAAATTATTTGAGGACTATGACGATTCATCCCCATTAATCAGCCGTTGCGCGCATATCCAATTATCTAGACGGGATTTATCAAAAGCGTTCGCCGAACGCGCGCAATTCATAGCGCAAGAAAACGGTTTAGATGGAAAGCCTTTGGCTTCCTATATCAAACTAGCGCAGAAACACAGAAACAACCTGCGAGCGATGCTTCAAGCGATTGAAGCCGGTGAAATGATGGATTAATTCAGCCTTATTTCAAGGTTGTTTAAAACCTATTTCAAAGGAGTGAAGGACAATGAAGGAAAAAAGAGACTACACGGTTATCGCAGAGGGAAACTCTCAGGGAGATTACGTTACTTGCCTTTATTCTGCTGAATACGATTGGGTTATGGAATGGGCGCGGTTTGCTTCGCGATATTACGGGAACGTTCCCGTTACTGTCTTTGAAACTATTTCCCGTGAACCCTATCGATCAAAACAAGTTGGTTCAATTGAACCAAGTAACGAACCTCTATTTGACCATCCAGTAATCTAAAGGAGAAAAAATCATGTACAGATTAATCATAACAAGAAGTATTGTTTCGAGTGATGGGGAAGGGCGAGAGGTTATGACTGAAAAGAAAGACCTCGATTTCGATTTAGATACTTGTATTACTTGTGGGAGAGTCTTGGTAAATGATCAATTCGTAAGAAGGGTAAAGGTTGTCGATCCTGAAAATGAGATCATTGTGCGATGGGATTCAGCGTTGGCTAAATTGGTTCAACGATGTAATGGGCGTGAATTGGAAATCTCGAACACGAAAATAGAATCAATTTACCATCTGCGAAAACGAGCCTTTAAATCGAGAGACGAGATTTTAAGAGAAGGAAAAGAGTTGAATCGCGTTGACTGGGTGATGGTTTATCCAAACGGCACAGAAAACCATGTCTGCGCGATGAATAATGGTATTCCAGTATAAAACAATTGTAATACAAAAAATATCCCCAGGGAGCGCATCCTGTCAAGATCGATCTCCCTGGGGAACCACCAACGAAAGGCGGTATCCATATTATGAAAGCGAAACGGAAAGAAAACAAGGATATTTACCAACTCATCACGGACCGAATCATCGAGAAACTAGAGCAAGGCGTCATTCCCTGGAAGAAGCCCTGGACCGCCGGAGGAGCGCCACAAAACCTCATCAGCAAAAAAGAGTATCGCGGTATTAATATCTTTCTGCTGGACTGCGCCGGTTACTCCTTCCCCTATTTCTTGACATACAAACAAGCCCAGGATCGAGGCGGAAACGTCCGGAAGGGAGAAAAGGGCTTTCCCGTCGTGTTCTGGAAGATGGTCCAGAAAAAGAAATCCCCGGACGATCCAGGACCGCGCCCTGGAGAAGTCAGCACGAAAGAAGATACATTCCCCGTCCTGCGGTATTACACGGTTTTCAACGTCGAACAATGCGATGGGATTGAGTATCCTGCAGACTGGGAGCGGAGACCGCTCAATCCAATCCCCGAAGCGGAACGAATCATCCAAGGTATGCCCAACCGGCCAGAGATCAAACACGAACAGCAACGCGCTTGTTATTCACCCTGGTTCGATTATGTCAACATGCCTGATAAAGATTCCTTTGTTAGCGATGAAGCATACTATCAAGTGCTCTTCCACGAATTGACACACTCAACCGGCCATGAAAGCCGCTTGAAACGCGAAGGAATCACAGATCCTACGTTCTTTGGAAGCCATGCGTATTCGAGAGAAGAATTAATTGCAGAGATGAGCGCCACGATGCTATGCGGAACCTGCGGAATAGAGAATAGCACGATAGACAACTCAGCCGCTTATATTCAATCATGGCTTGGGAGACTACGTAACGACAAGAAGTTATTGGTCCATGCCGCTGGACAAGCGCAGAAGGCCGCCGATTTCATCCTGAATCGGAAATGGGAGGAAAACGAATCATGAAATATCACGTTGACATTCACTTAATTCTTCCGGACCTCAAGTATCCGAACAAGGTTATCGATTTACCATTTATTGAATCGAATCCCGAATTCTTAAATTATTGTTTTGAGCATCTAAGCGCCTCTATTTCCATATGGACTGGTGGCCGGTCATTCGGTTTAGTAAATTCGATCCCGGAAACTTATATCGCAATTCAACGCGCAATCAACGTAGAAAAACAACGGAAACGAGCGGAGCATTGGGAGCAGTACAAATGTATTGGCCTTACTCGATATGGTTTTCCTAAAGATGCGCTTTGGTTAACGGAAATAACAACTACAGAAGACGCAATCACTTTCTACGGGAAAGGCTCTGTTATGGCCGAAATCATCCATCAAGAAGGAGATAAGCCCTTCGTCCTATACTATCACGAATCGGGAAATCTACACGCTATAAAAACGTTTAGGGATGACGGCGCAGAGTTTGAATATGCTTGTAAAGTAGTCGCTAAATACTGGAACTAAAAAAACCAATGGGGGCCAGTTCGCCGGTCCCCATATAAGGAAAACTAAAATGAACCGAACCCAGATCAAAGAAATCATAGAAGACCGGCAGTGGTTCGTCCTTGAAATGTACGCGACGGGCCGGATAAACACACTGGAAGCAGACGGGCGCTTGAAGGAACTGAGTTGGATCACCCGGCTCTTGGGAAAGGAAAAGGAAGCATGAAAAAACTAGTAAAGTTAGTCACCGCCTATCGAACCACATTCGGTGGGAGGTGGAACAAACAACGTTTAATCCATAATTCAACCTGCATGGAACGGTTCTGCAAACGCTTTCCCAACATCAAAGATATTTCACACGAAGCTCTGGCTGGTTACGTTGCTGACCGACAAACCATATCAAAACGTGGAACGATCCGATCGGACGCGACAATTAACCGCGAACTTGCAGAACTAAACCGCGTCCTCAACTGGGGAGTAATCACGAAGAAAATCAACTGCAACCCAATGAAGGGCTTCGGTCTCTTGAAAGAGCCGAAACACAGGGAACGAATACTATCTCCCGATGAAATGCGTCGGATTTTCAAAACTGTTGAAGCGTTCGATTCCGATTTCCGTCTCATCGTGAAGATCGCTCTGCGCCTGGGACTACGTTTCGGGGAAATCGTTTCACTGAAGTGGATTCATGTTGATGAATTGAATAAGCAATTGATTTTGCTCAACACGAAACACGGCCACAGGAAGATTCCGGTTCCCGATGACCTTTGGTATGAATTGAAAAGGCTAGAAAAACGTTCCGAGTGGGTTTTCCCATCGCCGAACGATCCCGAATCCCATTTGAAAAGTGTTCGTCATCCGTTTGCTCGATTATTAAAGGAGAGTGGGATAAAATCGCTTCACTTTCACGATCTTCGCCACACGGCGGCGACCTATATGCTCAAAAACGGTGCGGATATCAAGACCGTTCAAGAAATTCTCGGTCATGCCGACGTAAAAACCACGATGCGCTATCTCAATCCACTTGAAGAGACAAAGCGTTCCGCCCTGGAATGGACGAAAGCCGAAGGTTTATAAACCAACTCTGTCCTTAAGACAATCTTGATTTCTCTTGGCGGTATGCTTTTGCATACGGGAAGGTTCGGATATTTATTACTCAGAATTTCATGGATTCAGGATAGTGAACGTCCAGGTTGACCTGATCAAGCCTGATAACTATTCGACGCTTCAAACGATACTCATACAAAAGCCTCTAAATGAATGCAGACTTGTAAAGCCAAAAACCAGAGCAACCAAAGCACGAATCCAAACCGAAACAAAAGGACGTTCCCCCCCCACACCCGCTCCCGGGGCCGCAAACTTTCGAGCGACACACTCCAGGCCTGGATCCCGGACCAAACGGGGGGTACGGGGGGAAAATGAATGGCCCGGGAGCGAACTCGACATACTGTCAGGGTCGTTTTTTGAGGAAATTTTTACCGCCTAGAAGATATCAAAAAATTCTCTGTAGGGTAAATCCTATTATTTCCGATTGTTACAGAGGTGTTTCAGATTGGCTGGTTGAAAGCGGAAGTCATCAAGAAATATGCCGGGGTGATTGAGTAAGCGGCGACCGATCCGGACAATCCGAAAGCATTGATTCACCTGTGAACAATACGGGATTTTCTCGATGAGCCGAGAGACGCCGTGATTGAAGGGGAGGTGAAAGCGATTTCTACGTCATAGTTATTTTTTTTACTCTTTGAAAATATGATTCCATTATGCTATTCTGTTTTGAGAAAAATCGAATTTGGACGAAGCGGCTCCGCCGCAGAGTGTCGTACGCCGAATTTTCTAGTTGAACAATCCCCTTGCGAAATCTCCTGAGTTGTCATGTATTTCTTCTGAGAAGGCAGTGGCTGTAAGACTGCCAACCACTACTTATTTACAGGAGAAAGATCATGAAATCATTACGGAAACGCATGATCGAAGACATGACGTTAGCAGGACTGAGCGAAGGCACGCAAAAAGCATACGTCCGAGCCGTCGCCTCATTCGCTCTAGAATTTGATTGCTCGCCAGAATGCATTAGCGAGGAACTCGTCCGGATCTATTTACTGAATTTGCGAGACATGAAGAAAGTCGCTCTCGGAACGTTTCAGGTCCACTACAGCGCGCTGAAATTTCTCTATCAAACCACGCTGGATCTTGGGTGGCCGTTGTTTGCAAAAAAAAGATTCGTAAGCCTCGCCAAAAGCGCCTGCCGCATTCATTAACCCATTCCCAAGTTCGCGCCCTCCTGGCCGCCGTCAGGAAAACGCCCTACCGGTTGGCTCTAACGTTGATGTATGCGTGCGGCCTTCGGACCAGTGAAGTCATCTCTCTTCCGGTGCGGCAGATCGATTCCAACCAAATGAGTTTACGGATTATTGGGAAGGGCGATAAAGAGCGAATCGTTCCTCTCCCGGACACCTTGTTGGAGCCGATGCGTGAACTCTGGTTGATGCATCGCCATCCCACCTGGCTATTCCCCAACCAACAAGGCTCCAACCACATTCCCTCATCGACACTCGGCAAAGCGTTTCGCTTGGCCTGTAACGCTACCGGGCTGACAGACGATGTGAAGCCGCATTCGATGCGTCATTCGTTTGCCAGCAGATTGCTGGAGAACGGCGAAAGCCTGCGCGTTGTCCAGATTCTTCTCGGCCATTCCAGTATTCGTTCGACGCAAATCTACACCCATTTGACTGAGCCGCTTCGTCACGAGGTTCAGGAACGTATCAACACCGTGTTCGCTGATCTGATGTGAGAGGGAATCATGAATCGGACATCATCGAACCTCGAACTCGGCGATGTGGTTCGCCGGTTTGGCCCGGCTTACATCAAAAAGAAAGGCAAGCGTCTCTTACCGTCGCAACGCAAAGCGCTGCACGATATCATGGCCTGCCATACGGCGGAACTAGGGGGGCATCGGTATCACTGTCAGGACTGCGGCGAAAACTTCTGGGTGTATCACGGGTGTGGCAATCGATCCTGTCCGTCCTGTCATTCCCAGGCGATGCGGAAATGGATCGAGAAGCGGGAAGACCAGATGCTTGGCTGCCGTTACTTTCATGTGATCGTGACAGTTCCCCAGCCCATTCGAGCGGCCTTTTTGGCTCATCAAAAGATTCTCTATGGGTTGCTGATGACGACGGTCGCTTCCTGCGTCATGGATCTGATGCGCAATCCAAAAGTCGTTGGCGGAACCCCGGCGATCCTGGCCGTGCTGCACACTTGGCGAGGGGATCTGGATTTGCATCCGCATGTCCATCTGTTGGTCAGCGCCGGCGCCGTGAGTGAGGACGGCGACTCTTGGATAGATTCCCGCCACCCGAAATGGCTCCTCGATGTGGGAACGCTCAGCTTGCTCGTTCGCCGGCGCTTCAAAGAGCGGCTCGAAAAAGCGGAGCCGGAGATCTTCCGGGAGATCAAGGCCAAAGTCTGGAATAGGGGCTGGAACTCGTTCTGCAAACCGTATGGCAAAGGCGTGAAAGCCATCTTGAACTACCTGGGACGCTATGTCTATCGCATCGCGATCTCCAACCACCGGCTTCTGGCAATGGACGCTACCCACGTGACGTTCCGCTACAAGACCTTCAAAGAGAAGCATTGGCGAACTCTCCGCTTGCCGGGCGAAGAATTTCTGCGGCGCTTCGTGATGCATGTGCTCCCCCGCGGCTTCCATAAAGTCCGCTACTATGGGCTGTGGCATCACTGTCATCGGGACACACGCAATCGAATCCGTTTGCTTCTCGCCCCCAAGGCGGAGAGCGCTCCAATTATTGAAGCGGTCGAGAATTCCGCCGCTGCAAACGAGAGCAACGACAAAGCAGTATTCGATCGGACCGGTCAAGAACCGGCGCCGGAATGGCCAAAATGTCCGCGCTGTAAAAGCCCGAACGTGATTATCGTTGAAATTCTCAATCGGAATCGAAGCCCCTGATCGATTCCGATTGTAAGCATCGCGATGGCTATACAAAGAAATTATAACTTTACGCGGGAAGATTTTTTACTTTTCTTGTCGTGAGGGGATTTCTATAGCTTCAAGATGATTTTCTCTTTCTAAACCATCAACTTCTCTTCCTCAATTAAGCCGTTTCGCGAATAAATGGCGTGTTATAGGTTCTCACATTCCCCCCGCGCTTCGTCCAATAGAGTTTGTATCTCGGCTTCGCTCGATAAAAACTCCTATCTATTTTCTTTATATACAATATGATTCATGAAGGCTATTAAACATTGGGGGGAAAATGAATTTTAGCGAGTTTGATAAAAAAATTCCAAAAATCATCGGTGGATCACTTCTTGGTTTAATTCTTTTTTCTATACTGATTGAATGGGTATCTGATTTATTCTCATCAGCATTTCAATATATTTCCTCTTCATCACTCAACCTGACCATTTTTTTTCTTATTTCGCTTTTATTATTTACCGTGGCTTTGTCAATTTATTTGCTAATCTCTCTCAAGAATAGGAATAAAGAAATTATAAAAAAGGATCAAGAAATTGAATCTCTTAAAAAGATAACAGATACCATTGATGAAGAATTATGGTCTTCTCCTTTAAGAGGTCAATGCAATAATCGTTTGTCTTTAACAGAAAGAAAAACTCGTTTTATTTCTGTTGTGAATTTGAAAGGTGGAGTCGGTAAAACAACTTTAACAGCAAATTTATCCGCTGCTTTGGCACACAATAATGATTGTAATGTCTTGATAATTGATTTGGATTACCAACGCAGTTTAACAAGTCGTTGTGTTGACGATAGCATTTATTCACAACTATATGATGAATCTGACATACACCATAGAACGGTCTCATTTCTTCTCGATGATGATACACAGACAACACAAATCATGAATACACTCCTGGAGATGAAAAATGAAAGTCGTGTCAATATACTTCCTTCTCATGAGTTTTTGGATACGATTGTGAAGTGCCCCCCAAAATTCGGACAGTGGTTTAAGGTGGAAATCCGCCGAGTCGACAACTTGACTTGGAGGATTGATCATGAAGAACAAACGCAACCAATTCAGTGGCGCGTTCAAAGCCAAAGTCGCTCTGAACGCGATCAAGGGAGAGAAAACCCTGTCCGAACTCGCCAGTCTGCACGAAGTGCATCCGAACCAGATCCGGCAATGGAAAAAGAAAGTCATGGATGAGTTGCCCCATCTCTTTTCCCGCAAGCGCGAGAAAACGGACCGGGATCAGGAAGCGCTCATCGATGAGTTGTACAAACAGATCGGCCAGTTGAAAGTGGAACTCGACTGGCTTAAAAAAAAATCTGACCCCTTCGGTTGAGGTCAAACGTTCGTGGATCGATCCGGACCATCCCCACATTTCCATTTCGCGTCAATGCGAACTCGTGGGGCTCTCCCGGTCAGGCTATTACTATCAACCCAAAGGCGAGACCCGTTACACCATGAGTTTGATGAATATGATCGATGAACAATACACCCAGCATCCGTTCTATGGCGTGCGCCGCATGACCAAGTGGCTTCGGCTTCAAGGCTGCGCCGTAAACAAAAAACGTGTCAGCCGTTTGATGCGCCGAATGGGTCTGCAGGCGATTTATCCCAAGCCCCGCTTGAGTCAGGGCACGGACGAACACAAGAAATATCCCTACCTGCTCAATGGCCTTGCCATCGATCAGCCGAATCAAGTCTGGTGTACGGACATCACGTATATTCGCTTGCGAAGCGGCTTTGCGTATCTTGTGGCGGTGATGGATTGGTATAGCCGGTACGTGCTGTCATGGCGGCTTTCGAATGCGCTTGAGGTGGAGTTCTGTCTGGAGGCGTTAGACGCTGCGCTGGGCTTGGCCCAGCCGGCCATCTTCAACAGCGATCAAGGCCGCCAGTTCACCAGCGCGGCGTTCACCGACCGGCTCCTCGCCGCGGGGGTACGGATCAGCATGGATAGCCGCGGACGGGTCTTCGATAATATCTTCATTGAACGCTTGTGGCGAACCGTCAAGTATGAAGAGGTCTACCTCAACGACTACACCAGTTTGAGGGACAGCCGGACGCGTCTGAACGAGTATTTCACGTTCTACAACCGGGAGCGTCTTCACCAAGCGCTCCGCTATCAAACGCCGTATGCGGTCTACTGGAACAATTGATGTACGACGTCCCGGCGCCGAACAAAACAAGATTGAAAGGAGAAAACTCATGGCTCGAACAGCAAAATTAAAGCCCCCCCCCTCCGCCCCCCAGGGGGAACGCGTTTTGATCCAATCCGGTATGAAGACAGCCCCAACAATAAGGGACTCCGTACCGTTTTGTCGCGGGATGGACGCCTCCATGGCCCGCACTGCCTGTCCGGAGTCCCCGGACAGACTATAGACGAATCCAGAAATGATGCTATGGTAGGAAGTGATCTTACGAAATGAATCCCATACGACACGGCGGAAAAACTACCTTAATTCCTCCCCAATTTTGTCCAACGATTGGGGGGCGCCTCAATATGTATCCATCATCTTGTTGGAAGGGAGCGGGTAGATTAAATTATACCGTCTTCTTAGCGTTAAGTTATCTATAACGAGTGATGATTCCGCGCCGGGGCCGCCGTTTTGGATGATGACGTATATCGGCGTTTCGGGATTCCGAACCGTGAAATTTCCGCCAATCATTACGCGCTCAGAACGGGCGTAACTGGTTTCGGGACCGGGAAGTTCCGCGACATTTCGAAACAGCCCCACATTTTGATAAGCGTTTGTCATCACGAATGACATTAATCCCCCGCCGCTGTATGGCGTTTCCCGGAACGCTTCCACCTCTCCGATCAGGGTCAAGGGATAGTGCTCCTCAACGCCGGTCACAATAGTTCCGATATTGGCGGCCATGTTGGTTGGTTCAATACTTATCCTGATGGCGATATCAGTCAGTGATTCAAAGAATGGAATCACGGCTCCATCCACCTTATTCATGTTGACGATAAGGTTTTCCAACTCTCCTTCGAAAGTTCCATCTACTTCCAGCGTCACCGGTTCACCCAGTTCAAGAGAAGGAGGTTCCACGATGAGGTTATCAACCCACACAGTTGAGGATAAAGTCGAGAATGGTGAGTTAACTACCTGGACAGCGACTTGCAACTTTCCGGATGGGGGCGCGTAATAGAGATCGAATCGCCGGTATTCATTGAGTGGAACTTCCGCTTCTGTTAGATTGACATAGGCTAGTTGCCCATCGATGGGGCTGTTCAGCGCAATCAACGCTAAAGATACGTTCGATGTTGAGGCTTTAAACTGTCCGGAGATATGCGCCAAACCGTTCACCTCAACCGGTTCGAGAGAGATAATCAAATTCCCGTTGCCCGGAAACAGATCGACTGACATCCCGTTCCCATCGGTCCCGGTTCCTTCAGGTATATCACCAAACCGGACATTCCCGGATATAAATCCGGCGGGCGGGTCGGAGACAAGTTGATTGGAAGCGAGGTTACTTCCTTCAAAGGGTTGGTAATATGGAGGCGGGGCTGTTGGTTTTGGCGTAGAAGTAGGAGTAAGAGTTGGCATTGGTGTTTGTAGTGGTGGATTGGATGTTTCTATAATGGATAAATAGTTTCCTGAATTTTCATTATCAGCCCATTTTCCTTCATAATCATCATCATAAATAAAAAAATATTCATCACCATCAGGTTCACCTTCCCTCCAATTGAAATAGGTTGAATCTTCTCCATTCGACCATATGTATTTTCCATCATTCATGTATAGACCTATCCATAACTGATTTGTTGATAACAAAGATAAAATATTATCTACAATCCAATCGTTTTCCTCTTTGTTATTTATTGATACCAGATGACCACCGTGAGATTTTGCTGCCTCCTCCGCTCCTTCTCTCCCCATTGCCTCTATAAGAACCATATACCCATGCCCATTGGAGGGATTAATAATCCATCCTTGTGGCGCTGGAGTCGATTCAGGTTGGTTTGTTTTTTCAATGATTGAAGCGTTGATTTGGGAAGATTCTGTATCGTACCAATTCCCCAAATCCTCCGTTTGGTGTCTATTGATTACCACATAGGGTTGATAATCTGGTTCACCACGACTCCAGTCTGTATAGATTACTGGTTCGCCACTAATCCATTCAAATTTTCCATTATCCTGAAGGAACAATCCAATCCAGAGCGTGTGCGCAGTTTGAGTATCATATTTCTCACTTGGTATTAAAGTATTGATTATCCAATCATTTTCTTCTTTGTTATTAATTGTTACCAAATGACCACCTATAGATTGTGCGTATTCTTCGGCTTGCTCCCATCTTCCAGCTATCCCTCCTAAATCTCCTCTATAAATCATATATTCATGTCCGTTTGTGGGATTAATGGTCCATTCTTGTGAATGAACGGAAACTACCACAACAAAACAAAAAACGAGACTCATAACGGTGATAAAGCGCAGCCTTTTCATGATCCCCTCCCAGTTAATTTGGTAACTAGGTAAATCTAGCATATGTCCAAAAAGGATTTCAAGGGATGGCGGGAACAATTTCTATAGATCGATAGAAAAATCGGTGCGGTTTAAGATCCAACCTATTCGCTCCCGGTGGATGTGGTATGGTATTCACGGAATAAAATATGGTTTTGGTGGCGCGTGAATATTGAGTCTCAATCTAAAAAAATTTTGAGCTGCGCGCCGCCGTTTTTTATGTCCATCGGCTAAGCCTTGCCACGCCTATGCGGACTTTTTCAATTTTCCAATAGAAACAACATTGGGGAGAAAATGGCCATTTTCATAAGTAAAAATCAACCTTTTCTTCTTTTGATGTTGGGCATTTTCCAATGCTATCATACAACCATGGAAAAATCCAACGCCGCGAAACAGAAAATCATCATCGGTCAGCACCGACGGACGCGGGATTGGTTTGGGATTGTGCGGGAAGCGGATGGGAGCCAGTCTAAGCATTACGGACCGTTCAAGTCTGCGAAACACGCGGAGGCGGTGATCCGGAAAGTTCGGGGGATTCCGGGTGAAGTTGAGACTGAAGTGATCCCTGCTCCGGAAATACGGCATGAGTGAATTTACCAGAGGCTACATCCGCCTTCGTTTGTAGGATTTAATTCTTCATAATCGTAATCGTTTCTATCCTTGTCCAGTTTAATTGCGCTTTGCTTTGAGAAAAAAAATAACTACATTCATCTTCCGAAAACTCAAAAGAAAATCCCTCGGCTCCCCTTTTGGATCGTGCGCTAACTATCCAATTACACCTCTGCGTGGGATTTTATAAATTTTGCTTCCTTGAAAATAGTACGAAAGATTTTATGGTATAATCAAGAGTTCTTGTATTTGAGGATCGCTTTTTCAGAGGAATCTGCCTCTGCCTTCCATGTACATAATTCTTTTTGTCAGTGTTCTAATATTTTTAAATGCTATCGTTTTAGCGCCTGAAGTTGGGGAGCGAGAAATACAATCGTATTATCCTTTCTATGTAGAAAGGAGGTGATAAAAACACGTACAAGAAGCATCTCACAAAATCCAATATTACGTATCTTTCACTTTGTTTCCAAATTTTTTTCTGAAAAGGAGATGTAGAAAAAATGACTACAATCAGAATTATAGGGTGCTTATCATTACTCATCTTTGCAACTGGGGCATTCGCGGGCGATTTGCTGATTCGTGGTGAGGTTAATGTTCCCGATGGAACCGAGATTAATTTTACCATTCCTCTAAAAGTCCTAGAAGCAATTAAAACCTCCGGTTTAAGCGCTATGGTAAACGATAAAGAGCATCTAAATGAATTGGTGGATTCTTTAATCGCAGATCTCGCATCGATGAAAGGACGCGACCTGATTGAGATTGAAATGGACGGTCATGGAATCTCAGTTGAGGTGGATGAAGTGGACGAAGATCAACCAGAAGAGGCCAATTTCATTCAATTGGATGTCTCGCCTGCTGGAGAAAATGTTCCTGACATTAAAATCCGTATTCCAAAAGGAATCATCTTCTTATGCACATTTATCTGCAATCAATTCATTGAAATTAATGGAGAAGAATTGTTTGATATGATCAAACAGCAGATTAAGATGAACCTTAAACCTCCTATTTCTCAATCAGGCTGCTGCGGAGAATGCAAAGTCTCTAGTTGCCCCAAAGATGATGACGATGATGATGATCCAGAAGAACTCGTAATAAAAATCCTTGGTAAAATCTTGAAAGAACTAAAATAAGGATTGGTTGATTTTTCTCGGATTGGTTGAAAACTGAAGAGAATGAATTCAGTAAGGCAGCCCAAGGCAATGCTTTTGGCCGCCTTACCTGTTCATATATTTAGAACTGAGCATATTTGTTTGCAAATGGCCCACTTAAGGACTAGCGGATTTATTTGAACAGAAACCAGTGGGTTCGGATTATATCCTACCAAATGCGGCTAATCCCTATACTACCTCTGCACGGGGCGCAGCGAAATTTCGGATCATAAATCAGATCGAAAGACTTTCGCTCAAATTGGTAAGGAATTTTGGAGTACATCCGGCGAGCACTGAAATATCTTGATCATGAATTACGGGGGCGGTTTATCTTATGAAAATGGCCGTTTTAAAGCGTGCTTTACACCTCGTTTTCTCCCCAATGTTGTTTCTATAGGAAAATTAAAAAAAGTCCGCATAGGTGTGACGAGGGTTGGCCGGTGGGCATAAAAATGCGGCGCGCCGAACAGGATTTCAAAGGTTGAGATTCTTGGTTGGTCGCCAAGACGCGCCGCCAATGTACAAAACGTGTGTATACATTACAACACTTACCGGCAGCGTATAGGGTGAGTTCAGCGAAAGCCATCGAGCTATGTTAGGGGCCTAAGAAAAACCTCTGTATCAGGCGATGGCGAGTTAACGAATGACAAGCCGGATGATTTCACACCACGAGACAATTCCATAGATATTTCCCAGTTTTTCCATCGATCAAAATTAAAAATTTTCCAACTATCCCTTGAAAGCGTTTTTGGACATATGCTAGATTACCTACAGTTGTAAAAATAACTGGGAGGCGATCATGGAACGACTGCGCTTCATCACCGGTTTGAGTCTCATTTTCTGTTTTACGTTGTCGAGTTTGGTTTATTCAACAGAATGGTATACAAATCCCGCCAATGGAAATCAGTACACGGTTCATACAAATTCAACCTCATGGCAAACCGCCGAAGAGTGGGCTGTATCTCAGGGGGGTCATTTAGTCGCAATAAACGATCAGGCCGAAAACGATTGGATTGTTGATACTCTTTTACCAGAATTTTCAAATACTCAATTGCTTTGGATTGGATTGTATAAAGATAATGGAGTTTATAATTGGGTAAATGGCGAACCGGTAATCTATACAAACTGGCATCCCACCCAACCGGATTCTGATAATTTGACGGTTCTTGACACTGATCCGAACAGAGGACCAGGGCTCTGGTGGTCTATATCCACAGGAACCAGGAGTTCGATCATAGAAATCGCTTCTGGAGGACCTTACGAAACACCAACACCTTTAAATACACCTATACCGATAGATACACCTACTCCGATTCCTGAACCGTACATCAACACACCGGAAAATTTCCCAGACCCGAATTTCCTTAACCGAGTTGAAAGTTTCATGGGAGGAGATTTCACAGAAGCCCAAGCGGCGGTGAAGACAGGTGCGTTGTACTGTCAAGGTTATAACATCCGTTCTTTGATCGGAATTGAATATTTTACCAGTATACATGATCTGTACTGCGGTGATAATCAATTAACCAGCCTGGATGTTTCCAACAACACCGCTTTGGAAAAACTCTGGTGCTTTGATAATCAATTAACAAGCCTGGATGTCTCCAACAATACCGCTTTGGAGTCTCTCTACTGCCATGAAAATCAATTAACCAACCTGGATGTTTCCAACAACACCGCTTTGATTGATCTCCGATGCCATGTCAATCAATTAACCAGCCTGGATATCTCCAACAACACCGCTTTAGAATATCTCGTCTGCTCACAGAACCAATTAACAAGCCTGGATGTCTCCAACAACACCGCTTTGAGATATTTCTGGTGCGAAGGCAATCAATTAACGGAAATTTCAAGCCTAGTCTCCAATTCCGGTATCGGATCAGGAGATGAAGTAGATGTATCATACAACAATCTAACTTGTGATGATTGGGATGATATTCTCATACTGAAAAACCGAATTGGCGCAGGTTTTGTATATTCCCCTCAAAATGGTTTATATCCATTTGATTGTAACAACAACATCAACACACCAGAAAATTTTCCGGACGCGAATTTTCGTAGCACCGTTGAGAATTTTATGGGTGTTCCACCAGGAGGCGATTTTACTGCTGCTGAAGCTGCATCGAAAACGGGTATTTTAGACTGCTCCAACCTGGGTATTTTTGAGTTGGACGGCATCGAATTTTTTACTGGTATACAGAATCTCTGGTGCAATCACAATCACTTAACCAACCTTGATGTCTCCTACAACATCGCTATGACCGAGCTCAAATGTTATTTCAATCAATTAACCAACCTGGATGTTTCTCATAACTACTCTTTGATCTCCTTGTACTGCGACAATAATCAATTAACCGGTCTGGATGTATCGAACAACACCGTTTTAAATACCCTTTACTGCGGGGTAAATCAATTGACCAGCCTGGATCTTTCAGGTGCTGACTCACTGAAATCTCTCTGGTGTTTTAACAATAAGTTAACTAACCTGGATGTTTCCAATAATCCTGAATTGATAGATCTTAAATGCTATTTCAATCAATTAACCAATCTGTATGTTTCTCATAACACCGCTTTAATCGCTCTCTATTGCGGTGATAACCAGTTAATCAGCCTGGATGTATCAAAAAACAGCAATTTAAATGAACTCTGGTGCGTTAATAATCAATTAAATAGCCTAGATGTTTCGAATAACATCGCTTTGAAAACTCTCCGGTGCGATTGGAATCAATTAACCAGCTTGGATGTTTCTAGCAACATTGCTTTGACTGAACTCTGGAGTTTTGAAAATCAATTAACAAGCTTAGATATATCTAACAATATTGATTTAAAATACCTTCATTGCTACTCCAATCAATTGAGCACTTTGGATCTATCCAATAACACTGATTTAATTGAACTCAAATGCTATTCTAATCCATTAAGCAGCCTGGATATCTCAAAAAACACTTCGCTGGTATTTCTTCATTGCTATGACAGTCAATTGACTCACTTGGATATTTCCAATAATTCCGACTTATGTTTGCTCTGGTGTTTTGAAAATCAATTAACAAGTATTGATGTTTCTAACAACATTTCTTTAAAATATCTTCGGTGTGAAAGGAACAATTTAACGGAAATTTCTAGTCTAGTCTCCAATGCCGGTCTCGGATCAGGCGATGAAGTGGATGTGTCGTACAATGATCTAACATGCGATGATTGGGATGATATTCTTACACTACAAAGCCGGATTGGATCAGGTTTTGTATATTCTCCTCAAAATGGTTTAGATCCTTTTGATTGTACATCAGTTGAAACACCTACTCCTGAACCTACTTTGATCCCAACACCATATCCAACACCAGAATTATTCCCCTACATTGAAGACGCAAATGTGAATGTCGGTTACAACGTATATCATAATAATGGCCAGATAGATTCTTCATATAAATTTGGCTTGAAAATAGACGCTTTTGGCGAATTCAGTGAGATGCAAACCAGCGATGTAACTCTTATGGCAAACGGAACTAGTTTAAATTTAGATTATATCGATGTCTCTTTAAGGGATATTATCGAAGATTCCGCTTCCCCTATCGCTAAAGAAGTAGCGGGAAATCCGGAAGACGCCTCTAAAAATTTAGAGAGCGTGGATATCCCGATTGTTCTAGGAGATCAAATATTAAACACTTTACAAGTCACTGAACCGAATTTTTATATCATAAAAGCCGGTGGAATTTTTGAAAATAACCCGATACTAGGCGAATATGTTGTAGATGTACGAGATAGCAGTGACACAACGGCATCACATATAATCGGAACGTTGTTGGATTACCCACAGGATGCGCCTATTTTAATTTATCCAGCACACACACAAGTTATCACAGAACGGACACCAACCTTTGTTTGGAATATTTTTAATTTTACCTATAATGGAAATCCTGTTGGAGTTTCAAATTATTGCCTCGATTTAGAGATCCCAAGCGGTGAATTATTTTCATTGTGGGATATTCCTTGCGATTATACGAGCGAACAATACTTTGCACATTTGTGGTGGAATCATAAGTTTGGATTGTATACATTTTTGCCTCCACTCCCAACGGGAAATCATACATTGAACCTAGGAGCATTCCAAAATATTGGCACCGGATTTAATTTTTCTGCAAATCGAACAATTCAATTTACTGCTCCGATTGCTGAGGATATCAATAATGATGGATATGTTAATATACTAGATTTAGTAATGATTAGCATTCATTTTGGGCGACAAGTAAACGATGGACTCAATCCTATCTGGACATTCATCGGGGATGGCTCTATTCCAGATAGATCAGATGTAAATAGCGATGGAGTAGTAAATATATTGGATATGGTTCGAGTATCAATTTCTTTTGATAATGACCAGGCATTTGAAATGGACACTTATATCAATGCGAATTCAACGGATACCACGAGTGGACAAGACACTGTTTTGGTAGTTCACTCGATAGGTCCATCCGTTAGTGGAAGTCACGTGCGTACTTTGATGCAGTTTAATGTCAATATTCATTCACCTAATTCTTTAAGTGCGATAATTAAAATCCGACTTGCTCAAGTTGATCATCCCGGTAGTGTTAAGCTGTATGGATTGGAAAAGGAATGGGATGATGAGTGGGCATCGTGGAACACTCGCATGGAGGGAATTAACTGGGAGATTCCTGGAGGAGTTTTTGATACTGACAACAAAATAACAGAGGTTCATTCGGATACGGCTAATGAAAATGGTTGGATGTCATTTGACATTACTCCATTATTTAAAAAATGGGTAAATGGGGATTTGACAAACTATGGAGTCATTCTTTATCCTGGCTCATTAGACGTTAGATTAGAATTTGATTCAATGGAATCTTCTAATCCACCCTATCTTGAAGTTACGTATTAAATGCACTAATCGAACACACTCGAACAGTAACCTAAGGTTTATGGATATCTTATCATGCTATTATATCGGCATGGGAAAATCTAAAGATATCAAACAGAAGATCCTTGTCGGCCAACACCGGCGGACGTGGGAATGGTTTGGGATCGTGCGGGAGTCGGATGGTAGCCAGTCTAAGAATTACGGACCGTTCAAATCCGCGAAACATGCAGAGGCAGTGATTCGGAAGGTTTGGGGGATTCCGGGGGAAGTTGAGACTAAAATGAATCCCTGCACCGGAATTACGATATTGTTGAGCATTCCGGTGACTTTAACCGCCTTCGATGGTTGGATTCATTGCTTCATAATTGTTATCATTTCCATCATGTCCTGTTCAATCGCGTTTAAGTTTAAGAAAAAACTCGATTTCTATCCCATGAAATCTCAGAAAAAAGCCATCCCTACCGAGACGTATTAATAACAATATTGTCAACTGCTTATCGGTGGACCGATTCTTGGATAATAGCTACATGTGGTCCGATCCAAGCCAAACTGGGTCATTCTTTATCCTGAAAACCTCAATGCAATAAATATTCAATCAAATGCGATGGACACGCGGACCATATCCAGAATATTGACTACGCCGTCATTATTCACATCCGCTTTGTCGGGGATGGAGCCATCGCCGATGGATGTCCAAAGTGGAATGAGACCATCATTCACTACCCGGCCAAAGTGGATACTAATTAATACTAAATCTAAAATATTGACAAAGCCATCGCCGTTGACGTCCTCCTCTTTCACTTCCTCAAAATAGAGTTGTCCGATAAATCCAGTATAAATGACAGTCTGTCCACTTCCGGAGGATGAGGTTCCCCCGGTCTCCAGCGCGGCGAACATCGACACCGCGCCCCCACTTGAGGCTTGCGCCCCCGATCCGATCCCGCTGGGAACAATCTCCGTGTCGGCTTGGGCGCCGAATGGGAAGAGTGAAATACATATTAACAAAGTAAGAAGCATTCTTTTTGTGTACACTTTTTTTCTCCTATAATCTTTTATGAAAGCCAGGACTCTCATCCGCGCCATCAAAAGTAATCCTCGCGGTTGCTCGATCTTTATGTGATTCAAACCATCAAAATCCCGCGCGAGCTGGGGAGATATATCTCCCCAGCGCCCCTCTCCGGTTTCTGAACTCCAAATCTTTCCCTCTACCACCGTTCATTCCATCTTCCATGAACGGGCGGACGCCGGCTGCCGCTTCGCCGCCGCCCGTCCATTCCAGATTCCATTCTCTACCTATTCCGTTCTCCGAGTTTTCTCCCTCCAAGCCCTATAGGGTAAAAGCACTCAAGGGTAAGACCTCAGGAGCCGGAAGCCAATGTAGTTGTAGCGGTAGCCGGGCGAGTCGTGGCTGCGATCCGCTGACCGGCAGTTCCTGGCGAAGTTAATCCAACTGCCACCGCGAAGCACACAGTTCGAGCCGGTAGTAGGACCGGTTGGATCGATTTTATTTTCAATGGTATAATACGTGCTACTATACCAATCATTACACCATTCCCAGACATTTCCACTCATATCATATAGGCCCCAGGCATTTGGTAGTTTTAAACCGGCTTCCTGTGTTTGTGACGATGAATTACTATTATACCAAGCGTAATCCCCAATCTCCGTATAACTCGGATCATCCCCCCAATAATACCGCGTCGTAGTTCCCGCCCGGCACGCGTTCTCCCATTCCGCCTCCGTCGGCATTCGATAGCCATCCGCTTCGTAATCTATCGCCCACGTTGATAGATCATACACAGGCGTCCTTCCCTCCATCTCACTTAAGCGATTGCAAAATCGCGCGCAATCATACCAATTCACCTGCTCCACCGGATGATTGTTTCCACTAAAACCCGAAGGAGTAGTACTGATTCCCCATGGATTCCCAGCCATCACCGCCACCCATTGCGCCTGCGTCACCTCATACTTCCCCATGTAATAATCTTTCGTAATCATTACACCATGCTGGGGTTTTTCCCAATCAAACGCATCCGGATCGCTATCCGGGCTTCCCATTTTGAATACACCCGCATTTATATTAACCATCTCAAGTGGTTTGGCGCCCGCTGCCAGATTGGGTAGATTTACCGTAATCACATCCCATCCAGATGGCCATTTCCCTTTCACCGAATCGGCCACTTTCGCATGGTCTGCATCTGTAGCCTGATCCGCGCTTGCCGCATGACCTGCGCTTGCCGCATGACCTGCGTTCGCCGCTTGATCGGCATTCGTCGCTTGATCGGCAAGATCGGCATGATCGGCATCTTTCGCTTTGAATGTATCGGCGGTTAATGTCCCCGTGACCGTAAGATTCCCAACATCAGCCGTCCCCGATACATCCATATCTCCGTGAATAAACGTCCCACCATTGGCGCGAACCACGAACTGGTTTTCGCCTGTGGATTCAATATCCGCGTTCGTGCTGTCACCCCAGACAAAACTGCCATCGTGCAACGCTTTCGCCCTTCGGCCAGCCGCGAAACTTAAGCCTCCTTCAGCAGTGTTGCTTAATCCTCCAGGGACGGTTCCATAATTCCCACTTGCGGTGTTGCCCTGTCCTCCACCGACGGTGGCTCTCGAACCTGAGGATGTATTCCAGCCTCCACCCGCGACGTTTCCATACTCACCTTCAACCGTGTTATCAATTCCACCCGCGACGGTTCCATAATTCCCACTGGCTGTATTGCTTTGTCCTCCACTGACTGTGGCTCTATCACCGGATGCGGTATTGGTAAATCCCCCTCCTACGGTGGAATCAACTGCCCCTGCAGTATTCTGCCGGCCACCACCGATGGTTCCATAATGGGCGGTCACTTGGTTGAGTTGTCCTCCCTGTCCGCCCCCACTAATAGTCGCGCCCCACATACCATCTGTGACACTGTTTCCAGAATTCCCAGCAATAACATTAGGTGAAATAGATTTCGGTTCCAGCCGCATCACGCGTTGACTGTTCACGTGTAGTTCCAGCGCCTGGTTATCTGTCGTCCCCAGAAAATCAGTTCCGGGCGTGGTCCCCGCGTTGCCTGTCAGCCCCCAGAGCGTTGTGATATCGAAACCGGTTAGCGCGTCCGCCACATCGGCGTGATTTGATGTGGCTGCTTGATCCGCTTCCCCCGCATGCGCCGCTTCCATCGCATAGCCGACAACCAGAATCCGCTGATCGGTCGAGAGTTGCTCAAACGTCTCAGCAGGTGGAGGAGTAGAACTGAACCAGACCCGCAGATAGACTTCCGGATAACTAAACACATCCGGCGTAATCTCATCATCCATGTTGGTCAGACTGGTGTCTCCCAATCCGAGCGAGAACAATCCCTCATTCACAGAAAGCGAGACCGCGTTCCCAGGCTCTACATTCGTCCCGGACGTCCCATCGTTGCTCCACAAAATCAATCCTGTTGAATCCACCAAAGCGAATTTGAAATGCCCTGTTCCATCATAGGGCGATCCATTCACCATCACTCGTCCCTGGTACCCCATAATCCCCGGTACCGCCGCGCCTGCTAAAGAAACCAAAAACATGGAAACAAAAAAACCTGTGATGATACGAATCGTTCTCTTAAACATTCCGTGCTCTCCTTAAAATTAAGATGTTCTTATCAATACACAAAAAGCCGGACCACTTCAAAATCATTTGAAGGCGGCCCGGCTATCTTTTCTATACCAAGATCCGTGGCTTTCCGTCCCTATCTCTCGATAGGTTTGGCTTTATCTAAATTACCGAAACAATAAAATTATAATACTATATATATAGATTTACGTATATATAATAATATGAGAAAGAAAAGAGATTAATTTTACCACTTAAAATCAACATTTGTCAATACAAAATCAGAAAAATCATAAATAAATAAATATTTTTGCAATATATCGTTACACAGTTTTTTTGATCAATTGAAACAAAAAAATAAGATATTTCTCTTTCAAAAAAATCCAGCCTTTAATCCGCTGTTAACATTCCTTATATTTATCCAGATATACCTGTAAGAAATAAAACTATAAATTCAATTATTTATATTAAAAGACTCTCCAATTCTACAAAGTTTTATGAGTATGTCTATCGTGAATAGTCATGATTTTGAATGGCAAAAATCGCTAGTTACACTAGCTGTAACTGCTAGTAATGAATGTTAAAATTTGGGAGGGATTGATAGATTTAAAGGATGCAAATGAGAATCATAAATATTTATAAAGGTTTGAAATGGTGTAGGTTACGTCTTAGTAGTTCATGTAAAACTTAACCGAATTCAATCAAATTTGATCGCTACCCGGACCATATCCAGTATATTAACCACCCCATCATCATTCACATCTGCGCGATCCGGGATTGATCCATCCCCAATGGACGTCCAAGAAGGATCGAGTCCATCATTTACTTGGCGTCCAAAGTGAATACTGATCAGAACCAAATCCAGGATATTGACGTAACAATCATTATTTACATCTTCAACAATAGGCGATCTACAAAGCCTGAAATAATCGTCACTGACATCCCATATCTTTTGATTCCAATCGAATCCAAACGGATTGAATATGTATACCGCGCCTGAATTCGCTGCATTGTTGTCATGTCCACTTGCCCCTACAATGACACTGCTCTCGTACGTAGAAATCGATATCCCGAGATGATCACCTGCGCCAATATCAGATGACATAATTTTCGTTTTATAATTCCAACTATTTCCCTCTCTCATAAAAATGTATATCGAACCCGCATCGATTCCCAAAGCGTCAGTCTCAGGCGCGCCAATCGCCGCGATCTCTCCATACAACGCCACAGAATGACCAAAACGATCTCCTCCCGACGCATCGATAGCCAGTAATTTATCTTGCTGAGTCCATGATACGCCGATGCGAGTAAACACATAGGCGGAGCCTGAATCATCACTTACATCATCATTGTTACTCGCTCCAATTATTACGGTGTCATCGTATATCGATACGGATTCCCCGAAATTATCACCTTCAGAAGCGTCATCAGCCGTTAATTTCGCTTGTTGAGACCACGTCGTTCCATTACGAGTGAATACATAGGCTGAGCCTGACATGGGGCCTGCGTCATCATCATATGGAGATGTAGCGACAATGGTGTCTCCTGAAATGGAAACGGAGTAACCAAAGCCGTCTTCCGAAACTGCGTCGATAGGGATTAATTCCGCTTCTTCGATCCATTCAAGTCCATTCCAGATGAATACATAAACCGAACCAGCATCCATTCCAGCGTTATCATTCGTAAAGGCGCCTACAACGATCGTATTTCCCGATATTGCGACGGAACTACCAAATCCGTCTCCCGCCGTTGCATCGCTGGCCACAAGTTTTGCTTGCTGAGTCCAGGCAGCGCCGTTCCAGGCAAAAACATAGGCCGATCCAGATTCTGAACTCATGTCCACTGTGGGGGCTCCAGCGACAATCAAATCATCGTCTAGCGCCACGGCGGCTCCAAAGAAATCATCCTCCGCTGCGTCATCAGCCAATAACTTCGCTTGGATTTCCCATTCACTATTTTGTTTAGAAAATACATATACCGAACCGGCGTCCGGACCCGCGTCATTGTCATACTTCATCCCTGCTACAGCGATGTCTTCCTCAATTGTTACTGATCCACCAAACTGATGATCGCGCGCCGCGTCCCCCGCTGTCAATTTTGCTCGCTGGTTCCAAACATCAATTTTTCTCTCGAATATGTAGGCAGTTCCCGCATAAATACCCCCATCGTCATCCGAATGTGCTCCTGCAACTATCGTATCTCCATAAATAACATGTCCACCAAATTGGTCTCCGGCTTCAATGTCGCTTGATAACAGTTTTGCTTGTTGAGTCCATGTACTACTATTTTTCACAAATACATACGACGCTCCTGAGTTTTCACCGATCCCATCCTGGCCATTAGCAGCAACTACTACAGTGTTTCCGGAAATGGATATACGACCTCCAAATTCATCCGCTTCATTGAGATCATCTGGAGATAATTTCGCTTCCTATACCCAGGAATTGCCGTTATTTGCAAAAATGTAGGCCGATCCAGAATTCTCACAACTGCCATCATTATGAGGAGAGCCAACCGCTATGAGATCGTCATAAATTGATACTCGCGCTCCAAAAAAATCCATCGTAACACCGTCAGATGCCTTCAGTTTTGCTTGTTGATTCCAACTCTCACCATTTCTCTCAAACACATAGGCCGCTCCGACCCAAGCATTATCTCGGCTTCCAATAACCGCTATGTTATTCCAAATCGAAACATCCTGCCCAAAAAAATCTAATGTATGAGGATCACTCGCTGTTAGTTTTGCTTGTTGACTCCAAGTATCTACATTTCTTACAAACACATAGGCCGATCCGGAATCTTCAAATACGTCATCATCAAAAGAGGATCCTACAATAATAGTATCTTCATAGATTGATACAGATTCTCCAAAATGGTCAAATTCAGCAGGATCACTGGCAATGAGTTTCGCTTGTTCCGTCCAAATACCACTATCTTTCACAAACACATAGGCCGATCCAGAATACGTTCCTCCATCATCATCTTCTTCAGCCCCTATGACAATGGTATCTCCATAAATCGCTACAGAACTTCCAAATTGGTCGCTTATAGCAGCGTCACTTGCAGTTAATTTTTGATATTGAATCCACCCCATCCCTTTTTTTATAAATACATAAACTGCGCCAACATCATTATCACGATGTGCGGCTATCACAACAGTATCTCCATAAATTGCTGTATGCCTTCCAAACATATCATAATGATACGAATCGCAATTGCCATGAACGAGTTTTGTCTCTTCATGAGCAATAGCAGAAATTTCAATGGCGCATAGTGTGGAGGATATATCGGGTGTCAACCATGGATAACTGTTCAATCCAGGGATAGTTGTCACTGCGCGCTCTATCGTCTCCCAGGACACCATTCCATCCGCGCTAAACATGAGATCAACTGAGCTTATTCCGCCTGTACATAGATATTCAATATCATTTACTGTATTCCCATCCCAAAATTCTCCTCCATCAGGCGCGATGATTTGAATCTCCGGTAATATCTCCATAGAAGCTGTGTCAGTATCCGATAATCCCACATTAATGAAAGTATTCATAAATACAAATGTTAAACCAATTATAGCAATTCGGATATTTGCTTGTTTAAACATGATCGTTCTCCTTTCCATAATTCAGGCAGAATTTGTAAAACGAGATTCAATCAAACGCAATAGACACACGAACCATATCCAAGATATTGACCACTCCATCATCATTCACATCCGCTTGATCCGGTATTGAGCCATCCCCTATGGACGTCCAGGCAGGTTCGAGTCCATCGTTCACTTGACGGCCGAAATGGATGCTGATGACGACTAAATCTAAGATATTAACAACTCCATCATTATTGATATCTTCTGGAATAGGGAATTCGTACTGTAAGGCATTGTATGCGTTGACAAGCCCGCCAGTTACTGTTTTTCCATCCAGCGATGGAATTGGGCGAACTGTGTTTAAAATCACATCTTTTATCTCTTGGTATGACCGATCTGGATGCTGGGCATACACCAAAGCGGCGACACCGGCCACGTGGGGTGTCGCCATCGATGTGCCACTTAGATAAATATAAGGGGGGAATCCCTTATTCAAATAAGTGGGACATGTACTTCCGACATATACTCCTGGAGCGCCAATATCTACACTGGTTTCGCCATAACAGGAAAACGAGGCCATGTTGTCTTTATTGTCCGTAGCAGCCACAGATATGATATTGTCCAGGTCGTATGAGGATGGATAGACCGGTTGGAGATCGTTGTCACCATTGCTGTTTCCAGCGGCGGCGATGAAAAGATGCCCGATAGATTGAGACGCTTCTATCGCGTCGTAGAGCGCTTGGGTATGTCCACCAGACCAACTGTTATTTGAAACTTTCACCCCCATCATTACCGCATAATCGATCGCTTTAACCGCATAACTGGTATATCCACCATTAGGTCCCATCATCCGGAGAGGCATAAGTTTACAATTCCACAAGACTCCCGTTACGCCTTCTTCATTATCTCCTACAGCGCCTATTATGCCAGCGACATGTGTGCCGTGATATTCGTCTGGAAGCCACGGTCGATTCCAAGGAGATGGATCGTTATCCCCTTCAAAAAAATCCCATCCATTTACATCGTCCACATATCCGTTATCATCATCGTCAATTCCGTTATCCGGGATCTCATTCGGATTAACCCAAATGTTCGCTGCCAGGTCAGGATGTTCCATCTGGATTCCCGTATCGAGAATCGCAATCACAGTATTTGGATCTCCAGTGGAGATTGTCCACGCTTCCGGAGCGTCGATATCCGCATCGGGTACACCCTCGTTGGCTGGTTGATCGGGGGGAATTGTCTGCCCCGTGTTATGTAATCCCCATTGCAGATCAAAATAGGTGTCATTGGGAATCAATGGAGTCGGCTCACCAGGATCTGATTGGATGAAATAATCGGGTTCTGCGTATTCAATAAATGGAAGATTACTTAACTTCTCTATCGCCTTCTCTACATCAATTCCGGTTATCTTGATATGTTCCAGTCCAGGAACAATCTTATATCCCTTAAGTTTTTTACCACCAACCAATGTTCTTGCAAGCGTCATATTCTTTGTTAAAATGTTCGTCTTGAATCGGACGAGAATGGAATCGGAAGCGAATTTAATACGAGTATTCTTATTAGATTTCTGCAACATCTGGGATTGCGCCTTCAGCGCACATGTACATACGAATGCTATTATCGATAGTATTAGGATATGAGGATAATAACGCTGAAGACAGTATCTCATTTACACTTCCTCCGAATGATTTAGATAAAGCGACTTCAAAAGTATCCTACTAACTTCAATCAAACGCGATTGACACACGAACCATATCCAGTACATTGACAACTCCATCATCATTCACATCCGCTCGATCCGGGATGGAATCATCCCCTATTGACGTCCAGGAAGGATCGAGTCCATCGCTTACTTGGCGGCCAAAATGAATGCTGATTACCACTAAATCCAAGATATTGACAACGCCATCATTGTTAACGTCTTCCGCATATTGTTTTAGTGTCAGACGGCCGGATCCAAAAAGGTTGTCTTTCCCTGGATCCCCTAAATCAACCGCCCATTGCTCGAGGAGATTTTGATAATCGGTTAATGAAAGATGTGGATATCGAGACATCAATAACGCCGCCGCACCCGCCACGTGAGGTGTCGCCGCTGAAGTGCCGCCTAGAACTGTTAAGATTTCTACAGAGACATCCGTCGGCCCACAAAGATCTGGTTTGATCCTTCCACCTAGCGACGGGGGATCGCCTCCTGGGCCATTGGTAGGTCCTTGCGAACTATACGATTTTAAAATCCCATTTTCCCATTTATCTTTTCCAATGGCTCCAACAGAGATTGCTGTAGGTGAATTCGCGGGATTGATCAAACTCCCCGGTTTGATGTAGTAATTCATGTTTTGTGGAAAACTGAATAGTTCGAGATAACATTCGGGAGGAACGGGATCGTTGGATTCAATCCGTATCACATACCAACTATCGGATGGAGCGATCAAAGAAATCTTTTCTGTTGGTTGCTGACCGGAATAACCGTTTTGAGGATTATTCGAGACAGCCACTTCATGATAACTTTTATTGATCGAATCCCATTCCAATAATCGAAGTTCCAAATTAATCGTACAATTCGTCCAATCATTCCAACTGAGATATACGTCGATTCGATCGTCGGCTTTTGCCTGGATAAAGTTATCGGCGGAATTTCCATCCCCAGCCGGATTGGGATTTTGAAAGTCATGCATATAATTTGAATTCATTGCATACGGATTTGACTCCGAAATTTCAGTAGGGAAAAAAAATCCTTCATAATGTCTTTTAGCCATATTCCCCGCAGCGGTTACCCATAAGATTCCATTTTGCCGGGCATGATCAATGATATCACAAATCGGTCCAGTCCCATCATAAGGCCCTTCATTCGCCCATCCAACTGAATACGAGATGATATCCACTTCTTGATCAATGAGCCAATTTACGGCGGCTCCCAGTTCAACAATCGTTTCGCTGTTCACTAAATATAATGTCGAATCCGGCGCCATATCATAGACAATTTCCGCGCATGCGGTACCATGATATGTACTTCCTGGAAAGACACCATTTTCCCCAGATGGATCACCATAAAAAGATTTGGTGATAAGACCGTTGGGTAAATCCGTTCCCAATAAATTTTCATAGCCGTGAAAGCCTTCATCAAGAACAGCGATTTTTACACCTTGCCCGTTATATCCAGCAATATGATATTCATTGGCTTTGGTCAGATCGACTCCTTCGCTGATTGCGAAAGAGATCGGAGTGTTTGGAGTTTTTATATAAACGCCGGGTAGATTCGTGATACGATCGAGATGGATTAGCGGAATTTTAACTTGCAGAAAATGATTGTACGATCCTTCTACTTTTACACCAAGAGATTGGAGTGATATTTCTAGTTCTTTTGTATTACTCTCTGTGTCCACAACGATAATGATAGCAATCATCTCTCCCGGAAGGATGTTCCAATCCATTTTTCGCGGCTGTGTTTTTGAATAGGAATTCTGTTTGTGGAATTGCTCCAGATTCCACAAATTCCAATCTAATTTTAAATTGATTTCTGTTTCGTATTGATTATTATCGCCTTCTAATAATTTTTTAATGGTGGCCCCAGAATCATTCACTCCATTAATTCGGGAAAATGAGATATCATCGATTAATAAAAGAAGAAAAAATAGAACTAAAATTTTTTTTATAGTGTTATTCATAATTTTGTAAATTAAATGAATGACTTTTTTTAAATAAAAAATCAAGGGGAGAGATAATAGACCTCCCCCCTTGATAGTGAGTACTATTCAATTCGAACAAGATTTAGATTTTATGGATTGAATTTAAGGCACGGCCACACAATCCTCAACAATTCCCATATCAACGAGAATTAAATACAGCCAATATGGAATTTCCACCAAATTCACCTGATCGCCGCAGTCAATGATAATTACGATAGGAAGAGTCGGATCCGATTCATATGGAAGTAAGAACCAATTCATCGTCACGTATTCATAAATCTCTATAACAATAGCAGGATCCCATGTGATTCCTCCGCCTTGGTAAAAACCAGCGTCCCAGGGGAATCCGTTGAAGAGCAACATCCAAATCACCGCTTGGATTTCATTGTTTGTTGCGCTTAACATAAATGGCAATTGTGGTAATTGAGAATTGTATCTATTGCGATATAACCACAAAAGATAATTAACAAGCGGGAGGTTTTGTGGATTCCCGATTAAGGGGCAATCTTGTACGGTGAGAGAGGAATAGCATCCGACATTTTGATACCACCAACCCAGTTTGATATTTGTATCGATATCCGCGCACCAACCAGGATATATTGTGTCTCCACCCGCGGCCAACGTGGGAGTAAACCAAGCGTCAAAATAACCTAGAACACCCGGCCAATATTTACCGCTGCCATTCCCCTGCCCATCACCATTCACTAGGTAATCACGGTTGACGTCATTGCCAGTAGAGACATTGATGGTCGTATTTTCAAGCGAAACACCTGGTATCGCATTACCGGACGAATCGGATATCAGGCAACCTGTTGGGCCGTAGGGGGCCAAAAGAGATTTCAGAAGAGTAATTTGTCGAACTTCCAGATATTTCCCGAAAACGAATGGATACTAAATCTCCAGAAGCAGTAACAGGCACAATACCAACTTCACCTAAAGGATAGATTTTGTTGCCATTCACGAGGGTTGCAGGAGGAATTATAAATATTGGAAAAGATAAACCCGAAGGAAAAATTCCTGAATTCGTATGACTTACATATTCGAATTTGGAAGAATCGAAAAATATCTCTAATTGATATCCTCTCATCAATTCTTGACTTTCCAAATGCACTACGACATCGAATTCATCACCCAGTCCTATGTTTTGACTTGGAGGCTGAAGTGAAAGGGTTGCCGTAGTCTGCGCGGAAACATCGTTAACGCCCCATCCGCAGATGAAAAGCAAAAGACTGCTCACAAGTACTACTTTCACACGGTTGTGTCTTTTCATTGCCCTATCTCCTTTTCTGTAAAAAAAAAAAGAATTTATTAAACGAGAATCAATCGAACGCGATCGATACTCGCACCATATCCAAAATATTGACGACTCCATCATCATTCACATCCGCTTGATCTGGAATGGATCCATCGCCGATGGAAGTCCATAGAGGAACGAGTCCATCATTGACTTGACGGCCGAAATGGATACTGATCAAGACCAAGTCTAAAATATTGACCACTCCATCGCCGTTGACATCCTCCGCTCTTGCCAGAGCGCACTCAAATTGAATGTTACGATTCGCCGAGAAACTAAATCCTGCATCCACATTTTGATACGCGCCCAAATTCAACGCATGGTTCCCCGAAGGCAATGGCTGCAATAGTTCTTCCTGTTGATTGTTGTGATTCCACCACAGATGCGCGTCATACACCTCACTCGTCTGTCCAGCGGGGATATTCCACAAGGAATAGAATTGCCCATCAGACATGGCAAGATCCAAACAATAATCCGAAACACCAATAGAATTCCCATTATAGGTGAAGTCGAATGAATTCCAAGTGAACGTTGGCTCCTGCTCAGAAATAATTTGAGTGTGAACCGGGTACGTTAAACTAGGCGCGTCTTGAGGATAATCTAGCAACGTCCCAATCGAGTGAGCCGTAGTCTGACTACTGTTATCACGAACTTCTACAATGTATTCACTTAAGATTGGAGTTCCAATAAATTCGCCTCCAACATCGATGTGGTAACGATTACAGCCATTTGAATAAATATTGAAATTGTCAAGATTCAAATCATTGTCACCCACGACCATGACTCGAATATCACTTATTTGCATACTACTGAAATCACCGATGACGTCGACTGATACTCCAAAATTGTACCAAGAATCGACTTGACCATTGTGATGGTTTACATTGTAGCTAATGTTCATGTGCGCATTCGAGATATCCGGATTCGTCTCCGCAGACTGGAATTGAATATACCTAGTCGTTGAGAGACTGAAATTAGTATCAACATCGCTATGCGCACCAAGGCTCAAGCCGTGGCTGCCCACTGGCAGTGGTGGAAGAAATTCATCCTGTTGCGTATTGTGATTCCACCACTCATGATCACTATATCCCTCAATCATTTGCTCATTGGGAATCCACAGCCCATATCCATCCCCATTATATATGTTCAGATTGAGAGAGTAATTCTGTGCGCTTAGCGAATTCCCACCGTAAGTGAAACTATACATATCCCACATGAATCTTGGCGTCTGGTTAGTGATCAACTCACAATGTGTTGGATGAATCAAGTTCGGGGCAGTTTGTGGATAGTCTATCAGGGTTCCAATGATGTATGAAGTAGTTTGATCACTACTGTCACGCACTTCTACTACATACTCGCCGAGAACCGGGATACCTGAATACGATCCCCAGACATTGATATGATAATTGTCGCATCCTTGTAAATCGACGTTGAGACTCCCGCTTTCTAGGTTCAATACGGTTCCGTCTGCCAGTATTGTGATATCACTAATATCCATCCCGCTAAAATCACCGAGTGCGTTCACCCATAAACTAAATTCATACATTTCATCAACTTGGCTGTTATAATGGTTGACGTAGTAATTAAGATTAACTTCTGCGCTCACGATATCCGGATTGGTCTCCGCATATTGGAATTGGATGTGCTGGTTCGTCCAGAAACTGAAGGGCGTTCCTGTGTCCAAATGGACGCCGATATTCATGCTGTGGCTGCCCACCGGCAACCGCGGCAGGTATTCGTTCTGTTGCGTGTTATGGTTCCACCACTCGTGATCCCCATATCCTTCACTCGTCTGCCCGCTGGATACCGATAGACCGTACCCATCCCCATTTTGAATCCACAGATCGAGATTGTAGTTCTGAAAACTGGCTGGAGTTCCGTTGTAACTGAAACTGTATGCGTCCCAGGTGAACGTCGGAGTCTGGTTCGTGATCAACTCGCAGGGCCCTGGATAGGTCAAGTTCGGCGCGTCCTGCGGATAATCCACCAGCGTTCCGATCATGTATGATGTGGTTTGATCCGCGTTATCCCGCACCTCCACCACATACTCCCCGAGAATCGGATCGCCCGCGTACGGCCCCCAAATATTGATATGGTAATGGTTGCACCCCTTGCTGATCAGCGCTGAAACTATTGCCGTCCAGGCTCAACGGCGTTCCATTCGCTGTCACGGTGATGTCACTTGAGTTCATCCCGCTGAAATCCCCTATCGCATCCACCCAAACATTCAATCCGTATGATGTGTTCAGCTGGCTGTTCCCGTCGTAATTGACGTCACAGTTGATATGAATGTTCGAACTTGCGATGTCCGGATTCGTCTCTCCGTACTGGAATTGTATGTACCGGTTTACCCAGAAATTGAAGGCTCCACCAGTATTCAAATAAGCGGCCAAGTTTAAGTTGTGTCCCCCTACCGGCAACGGTGGCAGATATTCATTTTGCTGCGTATTGTGATTCCACCACTCATGATCTCCATATCCTTCGCTCGTCTGCCCGGCGGATACCCAAAGGTTGTACACGTCCCCATTATAAATACTCAGATCGAGTGAGTAATCTTGTACAATCAGCGGAGTTCCATCGTAAGTAAAACTGTACGCATCCCATGTGAACGTGGGTGTCTGATTCGTAATCAATTCGCAGTGCGTGGGATACGTCAGATCCGGCGCCTTCTGTGGGTAATCCACCAGCGTTCCAATCGTATACGATGTGATCTGATCCACACTATCCCGGATCTCTACGATATACTCTCCTAATATCGGATCCCCCGTGTATGGAGCCCAGACATTGATGTGGTAACTGTTGCATCCATTGGAATCGATGTTGAAACTATCGCCGTCCAGGCTCAGTGGCGTTCCATCCGCTGTCACGGTGATATCACTCACATCCATCCCACTGAAATCACCGATCGCGTCCATCCATACATAAAACCCGTATGATGTGTCTACTTGACCTTCATGATGGTTCACATAGTAATCAATATTAACATTCGCGCTGACAATATCCGGATTCGTCTCCGCATACTGGAATTGGATGTAGCGAGTCGCCGAGATAGTAAAACCATTGTCAACATTTGTATGCGCACTCAGTTCCAAACCATGATTTCCTACAGGCAGCGGGGGTAGTAACTCATCTTGCTGAGCATCATAATGCCACCACTCATGATCTCCATATCCTTCGCTCGTTTGCCACCAGGAAGATTCAGGCCGTACCAGTCTCCACTGTTTATTTCCAGACCGAGCGAGTAGTCCTGAACGCTCAATGGAGTGCCATCATAAGTGAATCCATACGCGTCCCACGTAAACGTTGGCGTCTGATTCGTAAGCAAGTCACAATGCGTGGGATGTGTCAAATTCGGCGCGGATCGAGGATAATCCTCCAACGTTCCAACCGTGTATGAAGTTGTCTGATCACTGCTATCCCGTATTTCCACCACATACTCTCCAAGAATCGGCTCACCCGTATATGACCCCCAGGCATGGATGTGGTAACTGTTGCACCCATTGGAATTGACTTCGATACTGTCGAAACTCAAATCCGTATCGCCAACTACACTCACTCTTATATCACTGATATCCATCCACTGAAATCACCGATCGCATCCACCCATGCATAAAATACATATGACGTGTCTATCTGGCCATTATAGTGATGAACGTGGTAATCAATAATCATATTCGAATCCACAATATCCGGATTCGTCTCTGCAGACTGGAATTGAATATGTCGCGTCGCCCAGAAACTGAAAGCGCCGCCCGTTTCCATGAAAGCGCCCAGGCTCAAGCCGTGATTACCCATTGGCAACGGTGGCAGGTATTCATCTTGTTGGGTGTTGTGATTCCACCATTCGTGATCCCCGTATACTTCGCTCGTTTGTCCGCCGGGAATCCATAGGTTGTATCCATCCCCGTTATAGATACCCAGGTCGAGTGAGTAGTTCTGCACGCTCAACGGATTCCCATCGTAACTGAATCCATATGCGTCCCAGGTAAAGGTTGGCGTCTGGGTCGCGATCAATTCGCAATGCGTAGGATACGTCAAATTCGGGGCGGTTTGCGGATATCCTAATAACGTTCCTAAAGAGTGTGAATCCGTCTCGAAATCATCATCTATGATAGAAACAATATATTCACCTAAGTTTGGATTGCCTGTATAAGATCCCCATACATGGATACCAGCATCTCCACCATTGATTTCGGTTTCGACTCCATCAATGTTTAAAACATCAACACCAACAGTGAGGGTAATATCACTTGGTTCAACATCACTAAAATTACCGGACGCCTCAATGTAGAGATCAAAATTATATATATTATCAACGGAACCATTATAATAATTTTCATTGTAGGAAATAACAAAATGCGCATCGTTTATTGCGGCTTCCACATTTTCGCGGACAAAAATATCTGAATGGTTATTGGTATCATTAGGAACTAGGTTAAAAGATCCTGATTCAAAAGCGATGTAACGCCCATCCGTTGAGATGGATGGTTCATAACTCGAACCATCTCCTTGGTTGCTTAAAGAATCGACGCTGGCTAAGGTAGTGATCCCTGTTTGGCAATCATGAACAAAAATATCCCTATAATTTGTATCATTAGAAATTAGATTATTAGCCTCTGATTCAAATGCAGCATAACGTCCATCCGGTGAGATGGATGGATCAGTACTATTTCCATTTCCTTGATTTCCCGATGAATCGACACTAACACGAGTTGTGGTTCCAGCTTGGCAATCGCGTATAAAAATATCATTTTGACCGTTCGTATCTCCGGTGACTAAATTGTCTGCAATGGAATTAAAGGCAATGAAACGCCCATCCGCTGAAATGGATGGATAATCACTTCCTCCGTTCCCCTGATTTCCAGAAGAATCGACACTCACTAGAGTTGTAGTCCCAGCCTGGCGATCGCGAACAAAGATATCACATTGACCATTCGTGTCATTCGAAACAAGGTTAGAAGCACGTGATGCAAAGGCGACATAACGCCCATCCGCTGAAATAGATGGATGATAACTGGCTCCATTACCCTCAATTCCTGATGAAGAAATACTCACTCTTATTGTGTTTCCCGTCTGACAATCGTGGACAAACACATCATATGCATTATTCGTGTCGTCGACAACGAGATTATTAGATAGAGAATAAAAGGCGGCATAGCGCCCATGCTCTGAGATGGAGATCAAACCTCCTCCATCGCCCCCTCCACGATCTCCTTCGGTTCCAGAAGAATCAACACTGACTCGAGTTGTGGATCCTGTCTGACAATCGTGAACGAAAACATCTGGCCAATTATTTGTATCTCCGGATACTAGATTATCAGCAAGTGATGAAAAAATAACAAAACGCCCATCCGCCGAGATGGATAGAGATGAACAGTCCCCATTCCCCTGATTTCCAGAAGAATCGACACTGACTCGGCTTGTAACTCCTGTCTGGCGATCGTGCACAAAAATATCAACATGACCGTTCGTATCATTTGGAACAAGATTATCTGCAAAAGAAGCAAAGGCGACATAACGTCCATCCGCTGAGATGGATGCGTACATGCTTCTAGAATCCCCTTCACTCCCCGAAGAATCGACGCTGACTCTAGTAGTCGTTTCCGCTTGAATATCCCCAGGCATAATGAATGCCCATATACATGCGATGATAAGAATAATCCGTGAACGAGACGCTTGAATTCGAGACAATCCCATTTTGATGGAAGGCATAGCAATCTTCTCCTATAGTTAGAGAATAATAAAATAATATAAAATTGGTTTTGGAGGGGATTCGCCACTCGCTCCACGTATTTCTATTGGCGACCAATTAAAGGAATACGCATCAGCGCTTCCATAAATAACAAAATACATGAATGCATGTTTTTTTTATATCATAATTTCATTAAAATAAAAGCCCTTTTATAAATAAATCAAAAAAAAGCAATAAT
>CAXXSM010000007.1:0-41201 GCA_963663405.2 bacterium
GGAGCCAAGTGGACTCGAGAAGGCGCCGAGGCGATCTTGAAACTACGGCGGTCAAGAAAAACAAGGATTGGAGAACCTTTTGGGACTACTATATTTCACAAAACAAGAAGCAATTGTATAAGATTTCTCTTAACTGAAAAGTAGCCACACTCTTATTAAATGAACTAATAAGCGCCCAAAATACAATAATGCAGAAAGGATTACGAAAACGGCTAAAACGAAAAGAAACTTAATAAGTGAACCTCCGCCTCTTTTTCGCCTGTATTTGTGGAGTCGATTTCTCGTTTCATCTGCGTTCTCAATTTAGTATAGTAATTTTCTTTATTTATCTCACAATTCCTCTCACTTTTCAATATCCGCTAACGGCAAATCTAAGGAAAAAAAAGACGGCGCATGGCGATGTTTTTTCAATGTTGTAGTATAGAAGGGAGAACCTTCACACACGCCGCCAACAATGAGAAAAAATGAGTTAATAGAGTTAATTTTAATACGCCAACCGATCGTTTACAGGGGTATAGCAACGCAAAGGAATTTATAAATGGCGCCGTATGTAACAGCGGCCGTTTATCCCTCGAAGTTTTCTTTTACCGTTCAATCATCACAGGCAAAAGAGAAGGGATTGCGAACACTTATTCCTGGAGAGAAAGCGATTTAGTCTTTTAAGTTATGACGACTATCGCGCTGACCGTTCGTTCGTACCGAGAAGGAAAGATGTTTTATTATGATGCCGAGAAAAAATCCCTGTGACATTGTGATCTCGTGACCTAGGATCTTTGGTTGTGAACGGAAAAGACCAGGTTAGAATGACAAGACTCAATTGGAAGAAATAACATCACAGTAGATAGTAACGATTTGGATTTAGAAGCGATCGATTTCGTGTAATTCAAAAATATCAAGATGGCTATTACTTTTTGGCGTACAAATAAACTTGCAAAACATGTTCATATAAGACGACGTGCTTGAACGAATTATCTTTGAAATCGTTTTGTATCCTATCAAACCTCCCACCATTGTTCCTGATATAGACGCGTCAGTAGACTCATAATTCTTACTATATTGTAATTTTACTTTAATCCCCATTTGTGTGAATTCACGTATGATATCAGATTTGATCGCCTCTACCCATCGACTATACGAATCAAAAATAGTCTGATAGCCCTTTATTTCTTCCTGAGAAATCGTGTCTTGAAACATATTTACGGCTTGAAATTTGAATGATTCTATTTCTAGTTTCTTTATTCTCCATTTTTCAAGGAATGATTTTGCTTGAGACCAATCAGTTAATATGGCTGAATGTGAGAACTCAAACTGTCTTTTGAATCAGAGAAATTAATTAAATCTATTTCGTTTTTATTTCGACTAAAGAAAGAAGACACAAAAAAGGACAGTAAAACAAGAGCGATAACTAGTGCGATTATGATCCGTTTATTATTTACAATGCACTGGAACATTTTATCAATTATTGGAAACAGTATTGATTTTTCCTTATTCTTTTCACTATCGGTTTTATGCATATATTATTACTCCCTTTCATTTGCGTAAAAATAGAAAATTCTTTAATGTAACTTGTGAATTTCATTGGTATCCTCCTATCGAATCGTAGATGTGAAGATACTCCAAATATCTAGGCTTGTGTGTCCTATCAACGAACTGGATGAATTTTCAAAAAATATTTGAGTAATCAGATTTCTGCATATACAATTTTATGAAATGTGTGATGCAAAATTTAAAAACACTTGGGATTCTCAATAAGAAAACCGACTAAAAATCTACTGTGTAGCCATACTCTTTTTGACCTCGGTGGGATGCCGATTAAACACTTCTTCTGTGATCTGTACAGTTGTCTTATTTATGGGAACATTTTGTATGATCTCAAGAATTTCTTGGTTGATGTCTTCAAATGAGAATTCGGTTCTCGCTAAGAGAAGGCCGGTTTGACCCAATCTTCGCGCATACTCTGGATGTTTTAATAGGAGATTGATCGCATCAGCTAAGGCGAAAGGATCATTTGGGCGAACTAAAATACCTGTCTCATCGTCTTTTACGACTTCAGGAATCCCGCCACAATTCGATGCGATTACCGGGATTCCACACGAGGACGCCTCGCAGGCGAATCGGCCCATAGTCTCATAATCTATTCCATACTTTAACGGATCATAAATGTTACGGCTGGGCATAAGCCCGATGTCTGAGGCTGATAGATAGAGCGGTAATTGATCGTGAGCGACTGGCCCAACAAATCTGACTCGATCAGAAACACCATAAGAGTAACACAAAGACCGCAATTGTTTGGTTTGAGGGCCGTGGCCGGCAATCACCAGTCGTAAATGCGGATTGTCGATCATTGATATCGCCTCTATGGCGACATCAATTCCCTTTTTTAGAACATGACGAGCTGCGATAAATGCGATCGTAGAGTCTAAATCCCAACCCAATTGAACGCGAGCGTGGTGTTTCGATTCAGGTTGAAAACGGTTTGTATCCACACCACCGCGAATGACTTGCAGTCTTTCAAATCCCTGTTTTGCTAGCTGACGCCGTGTCCATTCACTATTTGCACAGGATCGCTTGACATTGAGCGCCCTGCTCTTTTCGCCCAGACCTTGTTCTCATGAATCCGCTGTTGCCTGACGTCGAATTGAAAGTGAATTCATCACCTGCCATGAAATATTAAATGGCCCTTCCCAAGGACGCAGGATATCGTTTCCTGCGCTGCGACAGACGACTGGCGCAATTCCATCAAACGCCGGAGCCATTGCTGCCTGTGTTGTGAACACGGCCTGTGGGCTAAGTTTATGCGCAAGTCTTCTTAGCATTTGCATCCTGGCTTTAAAATCGTGATGGGGAAGAATACGCATGATCTCGATGCCAGAAGAGGAATCATAGTCCTCTGGTTTCTTTGACACTTTTAGAGTAATTATTCATGTTTGATAATACGTAATAAGGAATTTGACGGCGTTTTAAATACTTTGCAAATTCCATAGCCTGCACCTGGATTCCACCGATCGCCGGAGGAAACTGAGGAAATACAAGTAGAATCATTTGACGTTCCTCCTTTCTACGAATCCTGACAATCCCAATCTATCTCTACACCGGATAAAGGCTCATCATCCTTAGTTGCTTCCCACTGATTTCCAAGCAATATCAATTTTCCACATACCGGATCAAAAACATTTACCGCTGTATAATCGATATCATCCTCGTACTCCGAATAATCCCGGTAAGACGTATCTCCATCTGTTACCCAATCCTGGGTGGCGCCGGATTGATTCTTGTGACGCCGTTCTTCGACGGATTTGGGGCAATTATCACAATACGGTTCAGAGCATTCCCCGCAGGTCTCAATCTTCCAGCAGTAGTCACAATTACGCTTCTCGTTCATCGGTTCAGCCCATTCTTTTTTCTGCTCTCTTCATTAGGAATAGATATGGGCTTTTCTGGATAATTCTGATTTTTTTTATTTGTTTGGGATTTTTTTTTGATGGTGATGCGGATCAAGAAAATGATTTCGATTGATTCTCAGACGGAAAAAAAAGCGGCGGCGCGCAGAAGGGAAGCGGTTGGGGTAGGCCTCTGCAACGCGCCACCACAGCAAAACGTGAATTACATACATACGTTATCACACTCGACAGGGATGTATAGGGTGGAATTAAAAAAAACGCGGCACGTAGATCCAAGGGATTAAAAATGGGATGTCCGCTACGCGCCGCCATGTGACAAAATTGGCTCTTATTTTATCACAGTTGACAGCCACGTATAGGGTGGATTATCTCTCTGCAGCGAGTTTTTGTCTTGGGGATATTGTATATACCTGTTTTGAAATGGTGGCGCTTTCAAGAAATTCTAAGTGGAGAAATGGAAGAGAATTTGGCTATGGCTGAAATTTGAATTGATTAGAAATGTGGTAAGAGAGGAAAAATGACTCACTTTATTTGCAAATGATAATTAAATGTCGCCGCCTTGTTTTCCAATCAGAGTTTTTTAATTTTTATCGTTAAAAAGTAAAACAAGAAAAAAGTTAATTATTTGTTATTAACGCTCGTAATCTCTCCCACACTTCAGCATAAAACACGTATCCACTTTCATCCATACCAAGCAGTAGGCCAAGATCCTTTGAATCATAGACCAAAAATCCAAACTTGGCGATCATATCAGGATGGGAGCGAATAAAGTCTGCCAATTCATCATCGCGTGGATGAAACATTGTTCTCCAATGCGCGGGCCAATGTAGCAGAATTTCTTGTTCAGATGGTGTATCCAGACGTATCAATTGTTCACTTCGCAAGTCATACATATTCTCTACAGTCTCTGTAGAGATAAAATCAAATTCTCGCGCAACCCAATTACCGATTGGCTCAGTAATTTGATAATGGCTGATACTTTCTCCACTTTTGTTTTTTTTCGCTTCCATTGTTATCACCTCCTTATATTGTCTCCAGGTATTCTTCTCCCTGCATCTCAGCGTATATTGCCTCGTTTTCCAATCCAACAACCGAATTGGATCGGATCATTTTCGATTCAAGTTTTTCTTTCAAAAACTCATTAACCTGCGTGAGTACACAAAGCGCAAACTTTATTTCTCTTGGCCGAAATGAATGGCTTGTCCTCCAAAGCCCATCTTTCAAATAGCGCGCTCCGAACGAAATTTGATAAAACGATTCATGCTCATCATTTTTCCCAAGACGCTTTTTTTCAAATATCGCCGCCCGAATATTATTCATATCGATCACTTTTACCGGCTTGTTCGATTGCAGGTTATTTATACAAACTTTTTGAAACCGCTCTATACTGGTTTGCTTTTCCGTGTTGGATTCATCCATGGTTTTTACCTCATTTTTTTTATATGGCCATACGGCCGATTCATATCCTCGCGTTGATGGAGGACACCCTGATCCCTCCATCTCAGCGATCATTACTCATCAGTTTTTTTAGTTATGGAACAGGTAAAATAGAATCCGTAATTACCAATGAAGATCTCTAAAAAATATCGGATTTTGGAGGTAGGTACTCGTGTAATATTTTATTCAGGTGGTTGAAGGGCTGAGAAAGTGGATAAAAATTGGTGTACTTATCTATCCAATGAAAAGAGGATCAAGAAGTGCGGATAATCCATAAGTGATTATTGTCATTTATTAGAATCTGATAACCTGAAGTAGAATCTCTTTTTTTTCTATCCCACTTATCAGAATCGGTTTATGGATCGGTTAGTTTCCAGAGTTCATATAGGTACATATAGAGATTGATACGGTGTATTCAATTATTTCCCAGTATACGTTCCACGGCCCACTTTCTCAATCGCTTTGTTTTTGACTTGTTTGTTCAGTTCTAGATACAGAACACGTCTTGGATCATTCGCTTTACTTTTGTATCCTTGCGCATTAAGCGCTTCCATAATTTCCTCAATTTTCATCGGTTTGGATCCTAACACCGCTATCAAGTGATCACCAAGTGATTTTTTCTTTCCCGAAGATCTTTCTTTTCCTCTTTTATCCTCAGGTTTTGGTTCACTCATTTTCGCTTTTGGCGCTGCCTTTCGTCCTCCAATCACTTGGGAAAGAGCATCCAAATGACTACGGGCTTCATCTAGGGCTGAGGTTTCATTCTGCTGCGCTTTAGCTTTGACAAGATCAAGCAATTCGCTAAGAGAGTAATGTTGGAGAATTGTTGAAGCGTTCGGCTTTGCCATTGTTAAAACGACCTTTCTATTAATTGTAAAATTCTCTTGGGTAATACCAAGTATAATATATTGGCAATGTTTTGTCTATACTTTGCTAGCAAAATTATTTTATAACCTTATATATTCTTCTATTCGAAATAGATTTTGAAGGGTATTCATTAATTGGATTTATACAAACATCTGGTCAACGATCATTATTTGATTTTGCTATAGCCTGACTGTCAATCGCACTTAATTGAGCAACCTACCTGACCATAATCTGATCCTCAAGAGCCGATTTCGAGTTGCTAGGACAACAAGACTATCACAAATCCAAAATATTCGTACAATGTGATAAATCCAGAATCGGATAGTAAAGGAGGCTTCGTGCAAAAGAAGGATATCATTCAACTCGTCGCAACAAGGATGCGTCAAATCGGGCAACCGATTAAGATAAATCACATTAAGGTGATAGTGGAATGTGTCTTGGAAGTATTTATCGATCAGCTCAAGAAAAGTGGGCGAATAGAAATCCGTAATTTTGGTGTTTTCAATCTCAAGAAGACTCCATCTCGAATCGGGCGAAATCCTATCACTGGAGAAGAAGCCGAAATTAAGGCTCGATACTTCGTACAGTTCAAGGCCGGGAGAACAATGAAGAAATCTGTCGCTCAAAAGAAAACGCTTAAATGAATTGGACGGGTGCAGCGAATCATGGGAAAGACAAAGAAACGCCTAATCATTCCGAAATATCCAATCCGGATTTCTTCATTTAGTATTCAGAAAGATCAAAAACTTCTTATTGCAATACCTCCAAAAAACGAGAATGAATCAAAATCCGAATCAATGATATACAGATTCTTTGCGAAGATGTTGGCTTGGATATCCTTGATCTAATCTTATTATTTGCTAGGACTATACAAGAATTTTTAAATGATACTACACTCTTATCCGCTATGGATGTTCCTGAAGATAAACCAATTTCTCCTCTGATCAATTCAGCTTAAATCTTCGAGATACTGAACTTCCCTATGCAAGGAATTGGACAATAATCAATAATAAATTGAAACGAAACCTTTTGAATGCGCATAGGGAAAAGCATCATGGACAATCGTGTTTCGAATGAATGGTCATTGTTTGCGATCTATACCCTTCTTTGTAGCGTATATGGGATTGCTCTCGTAGCGTTGCATTGGTTGAGCCAAGTCTCTTGGACGGATGAACTGCTTGCGTTGATGGTGATTCCTATCTTCCACGTGGCGTTTTCTTGCCGATGCAGAGTATACGTTCCAATGATTGGGATAGTAATTGTGATCTCGATTTTTGTCATATCCTGTGTTGTCTCCCATATCATTTCCTCACTTGTGACGATTGCGATCACTCTTTGTATGATTTCCGCCGCCTCTGAAATGGTATATAGAGCCATGCAAAAGCATCGGATTTCTCAGGAGGAACTACTGGAAGCCAGAAAATTTCTTGAAGCCGCAGTGGCGCAATCTCCCTCAGGCATTCTGATTGCCGACGCGCCGGATGTAACGATTCGCATGGCCAATCCAGCGGCTTTTGGTATCCGTGGTGAAACGGATCGCCCATTGACAAATATTGAAGTGGAGCAGCACGCGTCGAATTGGCAAACATTTCGTCCAGATGGCGCGCCTTATCCTCCGGAGGAGTTGCCTCTTTCCCGTGCGGTTTTAAAGGGTGAAATCACAAGAAACGAAGAAGTGATAATCCGGGATGAATTTGGAGCGGATCACTGGGTCAGCGCCAACGCTGCGCCCATCCGTGATTCCGAGGGATGTATTACTGCCGGCATTGTCATCTTCCATGATATCACAGAGCGTAAAAAAAATGAGGTAGCGCTCCGGGATAGTGAAATGTTGTACCGGACATTAATCGAGAATCTACAGCAAAGCGTATTCTTGAAAGATATCGATCTCCGTTTCATCTCAGCCAATCGCAGTTTCTGTGATCTTCTCGGATTCGCCTCTGAGGAAATCGAAGGGAAAACGGACTACGATTTTTTTCCAAAAGAGTTGGCCGATAAATATAGGGCGGACGATCAAAGAGTGCTTGAGACGGGAAGGCCTTTAACGCTTACGGAAGAAAACATCGTTGGAAATACGAAGCGCTGGGTGGAAGTCGTGAAAACACCAGTTCAGGACGCGGATGGAATGACAAAAGGCATCCTGGGAATATTCTGGGATATTACCACACGTAAGCAAGCCGAGGAGGAGTTGCGCGAAAGTGAGTTTCGAATGCGGGCCATCGTAGAAGGTTCACCTTTCGGCGCCTTTGTCTATGAGCTGGAATCGAATGACGACTTACTACTGGCTTCCGCTAACTCATCCGCAAACAGGATTTTAGGTGTCGATTGCCAGCAATTCGTCGGCAAGACGATTGAAGAGGCTTTTCCTGCGCTGACACATACAGAGATCCCTACGGCCTATCGTCATGTAGCCGCGACGGGTGAGTCTTTCTCTCAGGATGTTGTCGACTACGATGAGCAAGGGATCAAAGGTTCCTACGAGATCCACGCGTTCCAGATTGGGACTAACCGGATGACTGTATTATTCCGAGACATTACAGAGCGCAAACAGGCCGAGGAGGCGTTGCGGAATGAGAAAAAATTCACAGAGACCGCCCTGAATTCACAGCAAGATACCTTTTTCCTTTTCGAACCTGCGACAGGGAAAGCTATTCGCTGGAACCGGGCGTTTAATGATATTTCAGGATATACCGATGAAGATATTCGCAGGATGAGAGCGCCTGATTCATATTACAGCCCCGGCGATTTAGAGCGAGCGGCGAGTTTCACGAAAGACGTGTTGGAATCAGGGATTGGAACGATTGAACTGGAATTACTATGCAAAGACGGTCATAAGGTTCCCACGGAGTACAATGTCTCGGTCATCAAAGATGAGAAAAATCTGTCGAAGTACTTAATCTCGATCGGTCGAGATATCACCGACAGGAAGCGCGCTGAAATCGCCTTACGCGAAAGCGAGGAAAACCTGCGCACAACTCTCAACTCCATCGGTGACGCTGTGATCGTCACGAACACCCAAGGTATTATTATCCGGATGAATCCTGTTGCCGAGAAACTCACCGGCTGGCCCCAACGCGAATCCATGGGTAAACCACTCGTTGATGTGTTTCACATTGTCAACGCGCAGACAGGGAAAGAGGCGGACAATCCAGTCGAAAAAGTTCTTCAAACCGGTAAGATCATCGGTCTTGCTAATCATACAAAACTGATTTCCCGAAACGGCGATCAATACCAAATTGCCGATTCGGCTGCGCCTATCATGGATGATGAAGGAAATACAACGGGTATCGTTCTTGTTTTCCGAGACGTGACCGACGAATACCAGATGCAAAGCGCATTGCAAGAGAGAGAGCGTTTTCTTAAGAATGTTTTCCAATCTCTTCAAGATGGTGTGAGTGTCTTGGATCGAAACTTAACCATTGTTCAGACCAACAAGTGGATGGAAGAGATGTACGCCCACGAAGCGCCACTGGGAGGCAAGAAGTGTTACACCGCATATCAGCAACGTGAAACGGTTTGTCCTTGGTGTCCAACAGTTGAAGCGATGGAAACGGGTGAGACTCGAAGAGTCGAAGTTCCTTATCCCAATATAAAAAATGTGAAAGGATGGATCGACCTGTCGGCCTTTCCGCTCAAGAATGAAGGTGGGGAAGTCACGGGTGTGATCGAGTACGTCAAAGATATCTCCGAACGCAAGCGAGCTGAAAACGCTTTGCAAAAAAGCGAGCAGATGTATCGTGAGGCCATCGAAGTGGCCGGCGCCGTCCCATACTACCAGAACTACCAAACGAATACCTATAATTTTATCGGGAACGAAATTAAAGCCTTAACGGGCTATGCGCCCGAGGAATTCACATATGATTTATGGCAATCGCTCGAACAGGAAATCGTCTTGCTTGGAGCGCTGGAAGGCTGCTCCCCAGATGAATTGGCGCAACAAGCGCGAAACGGGGAGGATGTTCATTGGCGCGCGGATTATCGGATCAAAACCAAGACCGGTGAAGAACGCTGGTTAGCCAACGCCGCCATTCAAGTCAAGAACGAACAGGGGCAGGTTGTCGGCTCGCTCGGGATTTTGCAAGATATCACCGAGCGTAAGCATGCCGAGGAAGAACTCCGGAAAAGTGAGGAACGCTATCGGAATTTCATTATTAATGCGAGTGAAGGGATCTACCGGATCGATTTCACAACGCCCATCTCCATAGATCTTACTGATGAAGAACTGATAGAGAGTATTTCTAGTCATGCCGTAATTGGTGAAGTCAATGAGGCCTTAGCAAGAATGTACGGGCTGCACTCGGTTGACATGGTTGGACGGCCAGCCACTGAGTATGCTCCTGAATATGGAAAGAGAGCCATACTAGCGGTACGAGCCCCGAATTATCGAATCCGTGATGTCGAAACCGAGGACGTGGATAAGGATGGACAGCCTCTTTATCTACTGGAAAGTTATTCTGCGTTTATAAAAGACGGTATGCTCATTCGAATTTGGGGCATGCAGAGGGATATAACCGAAAGGAAGCGGTTGGAGGAGCAATTGCGTCAAGCGCAAAAAATGGAGGCGGTCGGCCAGCTGGCTGGTGGGGTCGCTCACGATTTTAACAATATCCTCACCGCCGTCATCGGTAATTTGAATTTAGCGGAGTATAGCGCCTCCGGAGAAATTCGCCCGTTTCTGGAAAAAGCGAAAATAGCTTCCGATCGGGCGGCGGGGTTGGTGAAACAGCTCCTCGCTTTCAGCCGGAAAACGGGAGTTGATCTAAAATTAGTGAATGTAAACGACATCGTTGCAGAAGTGTATGACTTGGCCCGGCATACGATAGATCGCCGAATAGAGATCGCTGTACACACGTCAAAAGATTTACCGTTAGTAAATGTGGACTCAGCGCAGATTAATTCAGTTTTAATGAACCTTTGTATTAATGCCCGTGACACCATAAACGACGTGCTAAGCGGAAAAGCGTTTCCCGAACGCCAAGATGACCACTTCGTAATTTCAATTGAAACCAAGAGTACGATCGTTCAAAAAGAATATTGCGATATCTATCCCTACGCGCGTCCCGGCCGGTATATTGTTATCAGCGTAACGGATAATGGAACGGGAATCGAAGAAGAAATTCAACGCCATGTGTTTGAACCTTTTTATAGCACGAAGGAGGTTGGGCAAGGCTCAGGATTGGGATTAGCGAGTTCATACGGAATCATCAAACAGCACGGTGGTTGGATCAATCTATACAGCGAACCACGCGAAGGAACGACCTTCAAGATCTACTTACCGATTGCGCAAGCAGAAGCGCCTAAGGAGTCACCTCAACGAGTGGAGAAGAATTTTCGTGGCGCCGAGACGATTCTCCTGGTTGACGACGAACCGATGGTTCGTGAACCGGGAAAAATGATTCTGGAATCGTATGGTTATACCGTTTTAGCCGCTACAAACGGGAAGGAAGCGCTCGAACTTTTTCAAAAAGAGCAGGAACGAATCGACCTTATCCTGCTCGATCTATCCATGCCACTCATGTCGGGGCGAGAGGTATTGGAACGGTTGCGCGCGATGCATTCAAACGTAAAAGTGATCGTATGCAGTGGATATGCGGAGAATGATCAGAGGGGATACTTAGGCAAGCTGGGTGTTATAAATTATGTGTCAAAACCATACTCTCCCAGCGATTTAGCGCGCGTCGTGCGATCCGCGCTGGATATGAATACTCATTATTCTTAAGAATTCTCACCGTAATATCGCTCTTTTACACGTTTATTTCATTTCTTTCGATACGCGAAGGCGATTTTATTACGATATCATTTTTTTTGTTTTTTCTATTGACATAGTATATTTGAAATATTATGATCGATATTCAAATTAATACAATGTGTATTAGAGAAGGGATCGGATGACAGACAAAAAACTATCCTCGCTAAGTCCGCTCGAGTGGAAAATTATGCGGATCGTTTGTGAATTGAAAAAGTGCGCGGCGCGGGATGTGTATCAAATCACAAAAGAGAAATTGGATATGCATCCCGGCACAACCCGTACTTTATTGCGTCGCTTGGTTGATAAAGGGCATCTCAAAACTCAGCAGATTGGGAATTGTTTCGTTAATGAGCCCAAAGTCTCGCTGATCGATTCGGTTATGAATGAGACCGATATTCTCTTCGATCATGCGCTGGATGGAAACGCGGGATTGATGATGGGATGGCTGAGTTTTTTTTTCTTTTCTACTTTTTCGGCTGGGAATTAGAGCGAATCGAACACGTAAGTTCTTAAACGTAACGTATCCTATAGAAGTAAACACCTATCTCATCAATTTAAGACGGCTGGAATCAATCGCCGATCTCCTCTGTCCGGTACGCTGGTTTGCCGGTGTCTGGGTATAAGAATTCTGGATTTAACTCATGATCCTGCGTCAAAATTGTCTATTGCCGCGCATGTCACAATCATCCTCCTCGCATTGATCGTCAGTTCCTTTACCGGGCAGCGCTTAATGACTCAATCCATCCAATGGAAACAGATTGACAAACCTCAGGGGGGCGCTCCCGAACAGCGTCAGGGACATTCCATGTGTTACGATGAGATCAGGCAAAAAGTTGTCCTGTTCGGAGGTTTCGAAAGCGAACCTCGTGTTATGCACGATGAGACGTTGGAGTGGGATGGCCGTGAGTGGGTGGAGATCGGAATGGATCCATATAACCGCCCATTGAAACGATTTCTTTCCGCAATGGCCTACGACCCGATTCGAAAGAAAATCGTCCTATACGGGTATGTTACGATATTATTATCGAGATGCAGCATAACGCGTTTTACTTCAGGTAAACCATTCCGAAAGTCTATCCACCAATCCGCCGATTCTTGACTTTTCACGACGATTTCAGGTCGTCACGTATGATATTATACCTAGTATAATTATGAAGGTTATAATACCGCGAAATAGGATGTAAATGCAAGGGGGGTAAGAAAAAAAACGTAGAAAAGTACGAAAATTCGAAGATTTTTGACTTGAAATGAAGGAAAACCGGGGAAATTGGAAGAAAGCACATTCAGGTCGTGGAAAATATATCCGTCATAAAGGTACTAAGATCAAAACGCGTAGTGCCTTGAAAAAGCAGTAAAATGCGCAGAAAAACTATAGTACGATTATGACGGTTGAGGTTCTTGCGAAAATCGGTGTTCAATAAAATTCAAATGGCGCGAAACATCACCTGTATTTCAATATTGTTATCACCTTGTTTTGAATCATACGTTCTGGTCAGATTGCCATTCTCGTCATAGTATTTAATCTCGATACGGACGCCATCAGGATTGACGCCACTTTTACAATACCGAATGAATTCAGGATTATCACATTCGCTAATTGTTTCAAAATTTAAAAAAGTGTTGTAAGTTACACAATGGCACCAGAGTCGCAATGGAATCTCTTCGAATGTGATTGTTACAGTTTTGTATTTGAAATCTTCACCGCGAGAATTCCGAGAGTAATAGTCCTGTTCAGCCTGTCCGGAAATGATTCCCGGAGCAGGATTCACCCACTCGATCTTTCCACCTGAATTTTTTTGAATCAATTCGGATGAGATCACGACGTTGTAATCGACAATCGGATAAAATGAAACCCAAACGGAAACATTATCCTTCCACTGTTCGATTTTAGAATTGAAATTTTCATCGATTTCGTATGCGTATGCATTACTATTCTCTCCGTTGACAGTAACGACAACGGGGCCGGTTTTCGCCCCAGAAGGAACTTGCAGAGTAATCCATGTGTCATTCCAATAAAGAATATTCGTTGCTTCTTGCCCGCAAAACAGAACTCGACTCGATCCCTGGCTGTTTCCAAACCCTTTGCCGGTAATATTAACGATTGCTCCGATCGGCGCGCTGTTACAATCAACATCATCAATAATGACATTATTATTGATGATCTCCGGCCAGCGATGCCCCAGCGTATCAAGAATGACAACCACAAGCGTGTCCGTTTTTTTAATAGCCGCATCGGTATAACTTTGCTGCTGCGCGGCATAGGGAACGGGAGTCGGATTCAGCTTGACACCTTGTACGGATTGAGGTTTGTCAAGTCGGTAGATATCATAACCAGCGATGAACTCCGTTGGAATATTGCCAATAGATCTTGTATTCCACAAAACCGCGCCTTCCTGCAATTCAATGATTTCAGGTTCAAGTAGAAGATAATATTGACAGTGTAGATTCGCCACCATTTGACTTCCGCTTGCAAATCCACGATTGATAAATACCTGTTCGAATGAAGTGATACCGGCTGTCCCGCCAAAATTCTTGACGGAAAGGGGATTGGTAAAAACCCAAGTCTTCTCGAGTGGATCGTTCACGTCATACCATGCGTCATCTGTACCGGCAGGCGCATAGGTTAAGGTTGAAGTCACCGCCAATCCCTCGCCTTGGCTTTGATCGTATCGGCCAACCAATAAGCCTTCTTCTGTGGTCTTCGTTTGTAATTGCAAATACACTGCGGATAAAGAATCCAATCGCCGTTTCAGATCAAAATAGAGTGATGGCTTCCCGGTTTGTGAGGAGAGGACAAAGGTACGACTAATCGCTTCTTTAGGAGATAAATAAGACAAAATATCAGCTACCAAACTATCTTTAATCAAGCGGTTTAATCCATTGCTCGCGAGATGGTCGGGATGGGTAACAATAAACTCACAATATTCACGAAATACATCCGATAGGGATGAGGATGACAGTGAATGTTGTTGAATTACTGTATGGAGGTTTATGCGATCGTCAGTATTGTAGAATCGCTGATTCATTACATCAGCGACCACAGCCTCATCAGAGTATTTTTCGTTTTCCAACCAGTCCAGAAAATGAGACAACGTATAATAGCTTGCATCTTCATTGGCCGTAATGGGAACACTTAAGTATTTCGCCATGGTTTCGGACCAATAGGCTCGTTTTTCCACAGGACTCATACTCATTGCCACAGCGGAATAATAATTTGCAGTCGCTTCAAAAAACCATAGATTTCCGAAAAACCACGCCGCCGGTTTACCTCCAAGTGAATAGTAATCACCCTGCAGATAATGGCAAAGTTCATGCGCAGCGGTTCCCCTCATGCTTTGCCAGTTTTCCAGTTTGGTTTCATGAATTTGAATTCGACCACTGAACCAGCCGCGTGGCGCAGAATTACCATCGGATGAACCCAGGTCACGAACATACACATCCAAGGTGTTTTTTCCGATCAATCCGATAGTTGGATCGTTAAAAACATTACTACCATCATCTTGCTTCAAAGCCAGTAAACCGCGCAGGGCTTCATTCATGGCTTTGTCCAAATCTTCAACATAATCAGGAACGAGCGTATCTTCATAGGCGCCGCTGCCGACGGCGCTCCAATCCACGTCTTTTTTAACCGTTTGAGGATAATAGTGTATTTTGAAGTTAGAGCCTTCGTACGATGTGATGAACATGTTTCCGAAAAAAGGAATATAGACTCTGAATTTTCTTTTAAAGGTTCGTCCGAGAAAAACCGGATCCTCTTTTGGGCTTACCTTTGCGAATAAGGAATTTGATGTTTTGGCTGATGCGTTTGAATCGTCAAATGGAGGTAGAGTCAAGCGGAATGTCAGTAGATTCGCCGCCGGATCAAATTCACTTAATGCGCCCAAAGATTTCCATCCACCTTCCGCTTCGTCGAAATACTGCGCTCCCGCCAATGATAAATCCAATGAATCTCGCCATTCATTATTCTCAACCGGCAAAACCAGAACGAGGTCCGAATTAAAATCACCTTCTGCTGTAATGGATAGTTCATATTCTCCGGACATAACCGCGTATTCGTCCGTTCTTTGATTCAAGGAATTGGCTACAAGACCGAAGGCAACATTGACTTCACCATGAGTGAATCCCGCAGGAATTTCCACGCCAGCCTGATCGGATAAAGTAATCGTTCCCCCAGTGGCGCCATCGACCACCACAGGAATTACAGGAGTGGGACTTGCTTTCGGAAATTCAGTCGGGGTAGGGGTATGAGTAGGTGCATATGCGGGTGTAAGCGTAGGTTCCGTTTCACCTGACGGATTATAGGCGAATATTTCTCTATCCAATGCATACACTTCGAATGAATCTATAAAGACATTGACATCTTCTGCATTCACCGCGGCGGCGGCTTGAATGATGGGAGTCACTAAAGAACCTTCATCTGGTTCATAAAGGATGACGATTTGCCGTTCTTGTTGAATAAACGCATCAGCGCCAGCGGGGATTTGATACGCGATAGAACCGTCTACATATTGATTTGTTGCAAGATCACCCTTCAACGCGCCCAATGCGATGGATACATCCGGGGAATCCGCGCGGACATTCATTTTCAGCAAGAGAGGATAACCGTAAGTATTTAGCGCCGGAGTTAAATAAATGAATTCAACTTGCCCAGATCGCACGGTGATCGTTAGCCCTTTTTTGTCCTTAGACGAAATAAATCGATCAGACAAGAAATCCCCACAACGAACCTTACCCGTTACCATATCGGTAAAGCCACCAGGGATTTCTCCCAATCTGTTCAGTTGCAGCGACTCTGCGCTGAAATCGTTATCGTAAAGTATCACAGGATCGGGGATTCGCATAAAAGAGGAATCACAATTGACACCGGTTGATGAAAAAAGGGGATGATTAATCGGTATAATTTCAATGCAGTCAATCAAAACCGTAGTATTATTATCCATAGATAAACCCATCACCTGAATCGCAGGAGTAATAACTCCTTCATTATCCGGTTGATAGAGCAGAACCTCACGAAATTCCTGGTTCATCGCAGGTTTAGTGTTGCATGGAGACATAACACCAAGGGAACCATCCCATAGCCCTGCGCTCCCTTTTAATGCGACCAACACGACTTGCGCTGCGGGCGAACTCGCGCGGGCGTGTAAGCGTAATAAAACCGGCGAATCTCCTGAAAAAATTGCATCAAGCGCGTAAAGAAACGTAACTTGTCCCGGTTTTACTGTGACGGCCAATCCTTTTCCATCCTGTGATTCAGGATATTCCTGATCAGTAAAATCCCGGAATAAAAATGAACCGGGAGAAGTATTCGGTATAAACCCCCCTGGAATTTCCGCCAGGCCATTCGCAGCTAATTCTGATTGATTGAATTCGTTGATTATTGGTTCTTTTAAACACGGTATAGAAGTTGGTTTGACTGTAATAAATGGTGTAGGTGTCTCGCTAGGTGTAGGTGTCCTGCTAGGTGTAGGTATCCTGCTAGGTGTAGGTGTCCTGCTAGGTGTAGGTGTCCTGCTAGGTGTAGGTGTCGCTGTTGATTGCTGGATTGGTGTGTAAGGCTTTTGCACTCGGAGAAATCAGTATCGTTCTGTGGAGAAAATGCAAAACCTGAAACAAGTATATCAAAGCCAAAATCCGGATCATGCGCATAAACAGCTTCTCCAATTTGATCCTCCAGAAATAAAATCGTCTCCCAATCGTCACAAGTCAATTGATTATAACGAATATCGATATATCCATCCTGGCCTAAAACAGGTTGAGTTTTCAGGTTTGAAATATCGGTTAATTGATTGAAACTGCAATCCAATATTCTAATATTAGATAAGGGGGGTAATATTAGCGTCACGATATTGTTGAAACTGCAATCTAACTTCTCGAGAGAAACATTCTTGGATAAATCCAACAAAGTTAATGAGTTGATATAACAAATCAACTCGTTGATATTAATAAAATATTCGATCCCCTTCATGTCTTGAATATCCATAAATGCGCAATCCAGTATTCCCGTTTTCACCTTCGCCTCCTGTGCGGTGAAAGTGACACCGGGAGAGACTCCCATGAAAGATTCTACGATCGAACGAAAATTCGGATCAGGAAAATATTCCGGTGTGTTGATGTTTTGAGCAGTAACTAAATGTAAATCGATGAACGTAAACCATACAAAAAGAAAAAGGGGAGAATATCTTGTAAGCATGTAGAATCACCAATTAATAGGCGTCAAATAAAATCCGCATAACTTAATTATATTCTGTTAGCCGGGATTTCGGTAGTAGTCCATATTAACTGCAAGTCAAAAATTAGTGAATCTCAGGAGTTCCCCCATGCTCCAGACGTGATCAGCCAGATTCGCGGCCATGAAGGGAGTCGTGGATTTTCCATGCCGCTTGGTCAATGTTCCGTGTGGTTTACATAAGTGGTAATAGGCAAGAGTCAACGCGAGTTGATGGTGGTGGTTTTTCATGGATTTGGAGAATCGGAGCGATTTGCGTACGCAACGTGAATCCATGTGACGAATGATCCCGTTATTTCTCTCCACGTAGGATGTGTTGATTGTCCGGCTGACTTTGGATGCCGCCAGAATCATTTCCACTCTTGCCGGATCGCCAAAAATCACTTTTCGTGTGACTTCAACCACTTTGTATTGTTTGTAGCGTTTCACGACGTGAACGTACACCAGATCGTTCGGGGGAACGAGTCGAGGATGCGGGGGTCTTCCCGGTCCCGGTTTCCGGCGAGGCTGGACCCATGTTCCATAGACTTGAAGCAACGCATTGGCATAATGATCCAGTTGATCGGAGGAGAACAGATCGGGCATGGATACGGTGACTCGTTTCACCTCTTCAACCAGGGCGGCGGCGGAAGGCGCCGTTCGTTTCCCAATGACATGCGCGAGAACGACCTTGTTGACGGCATCGAAAGCAATCCAAATCCAGGCGTCGCCTAACACACGCTGAAGTTTCTCGAACGGCTCCAGGTTTTTCTCCTTCTTCCCGGCGAAAGACCACATTTCATCCAGCTGACATTCAGAGACGTACACCTTCATGAGAAGAGCGCGGTTGACCTTGGCGGCATGCGCCCCAGCTTTCGCCAACACCATGAGAACGGTTTTCTTGTTCACGTTTTGAATGCGCGCCGTGGGCGAGATTCCCACCCCTTCCGTAAGGGACCGGGCAATGGTGGCAAACCGTTCTTCCGAGAGACGCGTATGATGCAACGCGGTGTTTTTCCGTGGAGATGTCCTGGATTGGGAGGCCCTCAAAAAAATTCGTTCGGGATCAAGGAATAAACCGGCTACGCCATGGACGGTCAGGGTTTTCCGGAGACGCTTGTCTATCCGATACCGTTGGTTGAGGGCGGCCTTGCGCCCTTTCTCATAGAGTCCCTGGGCCTGATCCTCATCTTCAAAGAACATCCGGTGAGGACAGTCTCCCGCGTTCGCTTCCAAGGCCAATGTCAGCGGAGCCCTTTTTTTACTCAGATCAGTCTTTTCCTACAGCTAATGCTAAGGATGACCTGAATCCGTAAACTGACAATCAAAAAAATGCGCCCATGACTTACCTTATAAAAAATGACTTTCGAGAGTTGATTTTATACATTGAATAGCCGATCTGCATAGTATTCTTCATCTTTACATACGTCTATACTGTCAAATTTTCAAATAATCACTGTCAGACATGCATTTCCGAACAGACCTCGAACTTTTTAGATCGTCAGATGAACGTTGCTTCCATTCTCCTCGATGGTTGGCTTTAACCATAGGCGTTCACAAACCGGCTGTACTCTCGGCGCCAAAACCGATACCATGGATTCCATCGCCCGAGCGTCATCCCCAAACGCCGCGCATGGGAGATCATCCGGCTTGCCATATAGATCAAATCTTGCATCACGCTGCGCAACCGGCGGCGGAATACCTTCTTGCGCAGAGGGGCTCGTTCTTCTTCCGCAATCCCTTCCTCCCGCAACGATTCCTGGCCACACAACCGGAGACAATTATACGCGGTCATCCCAAGCAACAACACGACCGCATTCGTCGCAAACTTCCCGGACGGCAGCCGCTCCAGGTCCATATCGCTTTTGATCTCCGAGTGAAACTGCTCGCTCGTTCCATGCGCGTGATACAAGTCGATAATCGTTCCCGGCTCCTCCTGCAAGGAGGTTTCGTAGGTCTCCACTTCCGGAAGCAGCAGATTTTGGCCTTGGCGATCGATGGTCCGTACCGTCATTTCGAACACTTGGCGGAGAGGTTTCTCGACTCCTTCGCGAGAGACGTGGATATCTCCTCGATACACCACTTTCCCTAGCCGTGGAACGTGAACGGTTCCCTTCGCTTTGGCAATTTCCAACCATCTCTCAATCGACTCCTGGCGCAAATTGCGTTTGATCAGCCAATCGACTTTCTCTTTCAAACAGATTTTAAAATATCCGCCTCAGAGAACAATCGTTGAATAGAACGTTTTTCGAAAAGAGTTATACTCAACACTTGGAGAATTGTATACAAACTGTGTTCTAGATTGATTTGTTTTTTGAGGATCGATACCAACACATAAACCGATATGGCGATCCAAATTTGCGTTTTGACTGCGTTTTCAGATGTACCATAAAACGCCTTGATCCGAAGATGTTGCTTGATCCATTTGAAAAATAATTCCACTTGCCAACGACAGCGATAAAGATCGGCGATGGTGATCGCCGACAACTAAAAATGATTCGTCAAATAATCAAATCGTCTTTTTTTCTCTCGATCGTAATAACTTACACGGCGGAGATGTTCAGGATAGTCTTTAGCCGAATCGGCATTTGTAAGTTTGATCGTTTGATCGCATCGAAGACCAGTGCTTTTATCTACCGGGCAAGAATAGACTCTCTCATATTTTGTGTTTCTCTTTAATCGAATTACAAAATAAGCATGGTTTTGATTTAACGCGTATAGACGGGCAAAATCAAGATAACCACGATCCATCAAATAGATCGATCCCGGTTCGGAGCACAGGACATCCAGAACATTTACGTCATGCACTTTCCCATTTGTAATGTGGATAAACACCGGGAGATTCCCTCTCAAATCGATTAAAGTGTGTAATTTAATCGCTCCCTTTTATTTCCGAAATTTGGCCCAAGGAAACAATGATAAAAATAAATCAATCGTCGAGGCGTCAAGTGCATATATCGTCTCATCCAATTGAACACCGAAATCCTCATTCACATACAAATCTTTAGCCTGATGAATTAGAACTTGAGCAAAGTCAGCATAAATGCGCCAATCTCGTTTGTCATTCGTTTCGGCTAAAGTGCTTCGTGCCACTCGTCCTCGAATCCCCATATGATAGAGTTTGAGTTGCATGGACCGCAAACAGACTTCGATATCTCGGAGGCTTTCTCGATAGGTTAACTGAGCAAAAGCCATACAATAATATTGATCAAGACACGAAAAAGTGCGAACATTTTTTATGGCCTTGATAGCGATTCACACATTTGTGAAAGGCTTTCAATGGAACCAATTCCATCAGTTGGGAGAAAACGGTTTTTCCCTGATTCATCAACCATTCCTTTCGATTTTTCGAATTTTGTATGGTTGATCAGTTTACTCCCATTGAAATCGTTCCCAATTATTTGAGTTCCTAACTCTTTTTATTTTATTGCTTTAGGTCTTCTTTCGATTGAATTCAACCGGAGACTAGTGACCAATTTTGATCACACACACAAAAAAATTGACATTCTTGCTGCGATGTATTATTATCACAGTACTATTGTCGCCATATGAATTTGGGATGATGAGAGAATTTATCTGTTTTTTCCAGATATATGAAATTATCTTTTGAGACGGAACTGATTTTAAACCTGTTATGATATTCATTTCGACCAAAATCCTCATCAAGAATTGAGATAGTAAATATTCATATTTTGTAGTTCTTGAATAAAACCAAATCAAACCGCAATAGACTACATCATTTGTTAATGCCGAGCGGTTGAAGATAAGGAGAGAAAGAATGAAACGACTCTATTGTATCATTAATCTCATCCTCTATAGTTATTTTCTCCATCACGCGTACTCAGAAATTGATTATCCTTTACGGGGACCGTCGGATGAATTGATATTTGGTATGGGAATGCATTACACGGATTGTAGAGTTTTTCCAAATAAACAAAAAATAGTAATGGATAATTTATTCGGGATCTTGGTGTGGAACCTCAATACCAAGACATTGGATACCGTCATTCCTTCTGCATCGATTTACGATATTTTTGTATCTTCAGATGTAGAGAGAGCGATAGTAAACATGGCTGAAAACCAAAATATTCTCTTGTTCGATCTCAAAACGAAAAAGATCATTGATGATATTTCCCCTGAGAGATACACCAAGGCTTGTTTTTCACCCGATGGTTCTCAGGCAGTTTTAGCCATGTCGGAGGAGGCAGGGATTTGGGATTTAGAAACAGGATCGTTTCTCTATCCATTAGAGGATATCAGTTTTTATCCTTCGATTATCCAGTATACTCCGGATGGTCAACAAATTTTGACATTATCATGGCCGGACTCAGGGCTGGGTGAAATCACTTCTTGGGATGCGAATACGGGTAGGCGTAATTATTCTTTTTCTACAGGTTCCTCCCACTATATCGACACCATTGTTTTTCGGTTCATCCGGAAATTGGGCACATCGATTGAATTTTTAATAAAAAGTGTAATCGAAAGCCCTATGGATCGTGACGTGTCTGTGGACAAATCTATCGATATTGCCCACAGCCACTTGGATAACGATAAAGCCGTTATCCACACGCTCCACAGTTATACGGATAATACCAATTCTATTTTATTCTTTGTTAATAACTGATTGAATATTCTATACTTAAGAATCTTGAAAAACTTGCTAAGATTTAAAGAAATCCTTGTATTGATCATTTTAAAAAACAGATTGCAAAACACCCAATAATCAATATTCCGATAGTCTATTCAAAGATTAGATAATCATAGAATAAGATACACAAATATTTGACAGATTACTTTTGACATTTAACAGATCACGGAGTATCGATGCTTTTTTCCTAGGGAATTTGAGGTATCACAATGATAAAACTTACAAAAAATAGTGAAATTTCCTAAGAAAAAACGCAATGCGCCCAATTTCCGGATGAGCCTGTTTCATCCTGACGGAGACAAGTTCGTTACGCAAGGTTCCACTTACAGCATTATCATGTGGGATTTATCAACCCGTTCAAAAATCAAAGAACTCAAAGGACATACTGGATTCGTCACATCGTTCGATTTTACAAAAGATGGAAAATACCTTGTTTCGGGGAGTTATGATTATAGCGTGCGGATGTGGGATGTGGAAAGCGAAGAACTCCTTCATACTTATAGAAACGGTGAAACAACGATCTATTCCGCCTTTTATTCCGCAAATGAACAGTCCATTTTTTCTGTAAATGTGAATGGAGTGATTACCGAATGGAACCGAGTGAATGGAGAGATAACCAGTACATTTGGAATGGAAGAATACTCGAGTTTATACCCTTTTTTCTTTGTTTTAGACGATCAATCGTTCCTTGGAGCTGAAACGATCGGGAGTGGTGGAATTCTATGGGATTTAAATCTGAATCAACAAACGCGAACGTTTCCTGAACGTCCGTTGGCTGTTTCGTCGAATGGTTCTCTTTTTCTATCCCGCGTCATCGACGCCGATGGGCATTTTGAGTTAACCTATTCTTCCCATGATCGTTATGAAACAAAAATATGGGATATTCAAAACGGCGTTGCAATTCATCATTTTCCGGATAGTGGGAGTCCTTTCCAATTTATAGCCGCAGACCAGCGTCTCATTACAAACCGTATCGTTCCAGAAACGAGTTATTATGATTCCTACTACGATCAATTAATCCCTCATTATCTAACGCAGGTATGGGATATCCAAGAGAATTCAATACTGCATACATTTGATGGGGAGACTCTCGCGATCACACAGGATCATCAATGGATTTTTACGGAAGTCGGAAACCATCCTCGTATCTGGAATATTGAAACGGAAGAAGTGATTAAACATTTTCCTCAACAATCCTTTGTACGAACAACAAAAGCGCAATTTTCCCCCAACAAACGATATATACTTTTACATCGCGTGTATGACGATGATTTCTATGTAAGTGAACAATGGAACGAATTATGGGATTTAGAAACCAATGAACAGGTTTCTAATCCGCTCATTGGAGACAATTGGATTTTCACGACGGATAGTCAATCGGTGTTATACTCCCGCGGTAACACTGTGCGAAAACGTGATATAGTCACCGGACGTGAGATTATCTATGAAAGTGTAAACGGCGGTCGAAAAGTGAGTGAGAAATCGGCGTAAAAACGGCGGTCCAAAAGTGCGGTATATAAAAGCCGATACCTGGAAGAAATCGTCCAAGTCAGAATTCAGCGGATGAGTTTCTTCCGGAGGTAGAAAGGATGTATACCGAGATGAAAGAATGGACTGATATCCGAATACGAGTAAGAAACAAGAAGGAGAAGAAGAGCGAGATCTTGGAAGAGACAGGGATGCATTGGCAGACCTTGGAGAAGATCCTAACCCATCCCGAGCCCCCCGGTTACCAGATGAAGCAAGCCCGCCCAAAGCCCGTCTTAGGCCCCTATCTGTCCCGAATTCACGAAATCCTGAAATCGGATCAAGATCCCGCGATCCCTCGGAAGCAGAAACATACCGCCCAAAGGATTTTTGAACGGATCAAAGAAGAAGGCTACCAGGGTGGTTATACCCAGGTGAAAGAGGCGGTGCGGGAATGGAAGAAGCATAACAAGGATGTTTTCATTCCGTTGACTCATCCGGCCGGTGAAGCGCAGGTCGATTTCGGATTTGCGTTAGTGAAGTTGGCGGGGAAGTTAAAGAAAGTGGCCTTTTTTGTCATGACCTTGCCTCACTCCGATGCGATCTTTGTGATGACCAGTGAGCGGGAATGCACGGAAACGTTCTGGGAAGGGCATGTGAGAGCGTTTAATTTTTGGGGCGCGGTTCCAAGACGAATCGCCTATGACAACAGCCGGATCGCGGTGTCCAAGATCATCGGAGCACATAAAAGAAAATTAACGTATGGATTTCTGCAATTGCAAAGTCATTATTTGTTCGAAAAGCATTTTTGTTGCGTCCGCCGTCCCAACGAAAAAGGGGTAGTGGAAGGAACGGTGAAATATGCGCGGTTGAATTTCATGGTCCCGGTCCCTCAAGTGCAAACGTTGGAGGAATTGAATGAGAAATTGGAGGCGAGTTGCCGGGAGAATTTGAAGCGTAAGTTACGAGGCCGGTCCGGAACAAAAGAGGAGTTGCTGAAGGCCGATCAATCGGCGTTCTTGCCCCTTCCTCCTTCCCCATTTGACGCCTGCCGGAAAGACGAGGTCCATGCCAGTTCCTTATCGTTGGGCCGGTTTGACTGTAACGATTATTCGGTGCCGGTGGAGTACGCCCATCATCTCCTGGTGGCCAAAGGCTACATCGACCGAGTGGTGTTCTGCTATCAAGAGAAAGTGATAGCGGAGCATAAGCGGATTTGGGAGAAGGAACAAGTGGCGTTGAAACCGGAGCACTACTTGCCTCTTCTACCATCCAGACCCGGCGCTCTGGATCACGGCCAACCGTTCACCGAGTGGCGTCTCCCCCCGTGTTTTTCGGTTTTACGCCGCCGGCTGGAAAATGAGTTCGAAGGAGGAGAAGGCGTTCGGGAATACATTCGAGTGCTTCAGCTCTTGCGAATCCGTTCATTACCTGAACTGAGCCGGGCCGTGGAAAAAACGCTGCGCGTGGGCGGTTGTACGCGGGATGTGGTGGCGCAATATCTCTATGGGGATGAAGGGGAAGGACTGGAGAAATTCCGCCTGGATGGCCGGGAGCATTTACGGTATGTCCGAGTCGATTCGCCTGACTTGTCCGCCTATCAGGGGATGCTGAAAGGAGGGGCGCTATGAGTTCCTCCCAATCGAACGTATTACTGGAATACTATTTAAAAAAATTAAAACTGCCGACGATCTTGCGCGAGTATAAAAGCATGGCGGCCAAGTGCCGCGCCGATCGCTCTGATTTTACCACGTATCTCCTTCGGCTGGTTGAATTGGAATCGATCGAACGGGATCAGAGAGCGGCGGATCGGCGAGTGAAAGCGGCCAAATTTCCCGTGGTTAAAACGATCGATACCTTTGATTTCAGCGCTCAGCCGTCGATTAATGAACCCTTAGTCCGTGAATTGCTCCAAGGGGAATATATCGAAAAACGGGAGAATTTGCTCCTGATCGGAAATCCGGGGACCGGGAAAACTCACATCTCTTGTGCCTTGGGATTCGCCGCTTGCGCGCAAGGCTACAAGGTCCGTTTTTATACGGCAACCGCGTTAGTCACCCACTTGCTCGAAAAACGAGAAGAACGCTTGTTAGAAAAATTCCAAAACCAACTGACTCGTCATCATCTCATTTTGATTGACGAACTTGGTTACGTCCCGTTCTCCAAAGCGGGAGCGGAACTTCTTTTTGATGTGGTCAGCCAGGCTTATGAACGGACCAGTCTCATCGTGACGACAAATTTACCTTTTGAGGAATGGACAGAAGTGATGGGAAGTGAGCGCTTAACTGGAGCCCTCCTGGATCGATTGACTCATCGAGTGCACATCCTGGAAGCCAATGGAGAAAGTTACCGGCTCAAGGAATCCAAAAAACGGCTGAAACGGCGCCCTAAAAAAGAGTCTTCTCAATCTTAAGGAGTCCCCCGGCTGTCGTTGGCCAATGGGGATTCGAGAGAATTGGGATCTCAGAAGAGGATCTTTTACGAGTGAATAATAGTGAATCGTTCTTGGAATTTCACTGGATCGGGAATCCGCATCCCGTTCCTTTCCAATTGGGGGCTCTGCCCCCAAACCCCCGGAGTTTTTAAGGCATGGGCAAATGCTCTGGATGGTCTGAGGAAGGATGGATGGAGGGACAATCCACTATAGATCGTCCCCAGATACCATCCGTCGCACATGCGCCAAGTTATCCCTTGATTGGGTGCTCTCCAGCAGAGCCAATCTCCGTTTGACTTGGTACTACAATCATCGGACGGTAACTAAAAAAACTAAATACCATGACCGTCAATTAAATAATGCTCAGCATCTATTGACAACTCACAATGGAGTCGATTATTCTTGGAAAAAATCCGCACTTTTCGACCGCCGCAAGCTCACTTTTCGACCGCCGTCAGCAGTGTACGAGAATGCGTGCGGAATGTGGGATTTAATACATAAAAACCCTAAAAAAAAGGCTCATCCGGAAATTGGGCGCATTGCGTTTTTTCTTAGGAAATTTTGATATTTTTCTACGTTTTCGAGTAGAGTCTTTTCAAATTTATTCGAAAAAAATGACCTTCACCTCCACCATCCGGTAATTTCTATCATCCGACTAACCTGTACTTTGTTTCATGAATTCCCAGGACTTTGAGTTTAAAAAACTCATGATCTCGAAATCCATACGCTTGGCGTTTCATCGTTTTAATTTTGTTATTCGTCCCTTCTAAAGGACCAGTTGAAATGGGATAACTGTAGTAAGCCAGTATGCCTTGGCGATGAGTCTCCAAAGTCTTGGCAAACTTCTTAAGCATACCGACTCCCGAGGCGATGGCTCGCTTGATCCAACCTGTCAAATACTTGTTCGCCTCCGCCCAATTGGCTTGGTTCCATAACTGGCGAAGATCTTCTTTCATGTAATATGCAATGGAAAGAGGTTGGTTCAGATCCAAGGCGGCTTGGAGACGTTCTTTCTCATCGCGTTCCGGGCTTCAAATTGTCTGGATTCTTCAGCAATAAAAACCGAATGCCTTTCAGGACGCCCTTGCCTTCTTCGGTGGCTTTCCGAAACAGCGAGCGGCGCAACTGAGTCAATTTCTCATTGAAGAGTTTGATCACATGAAAATGATCGAAAACAATGACGGCGTCCGGCAAGTTGGTTGCCACCGCTTTGATATAGGCGGGGCCCATATCCATGGCTACGGCTTCAATTTTGGCTCGAGACGAACGAAGCCGTTTCCCAGAAGGGGTTGAGCGCCTCCGCGTCCCTTTCCGTCTCCGACAAAAACAACCGCTCCACTCTCCAGATCCATGACGATTGTTACATAGGTATGCCCCTTGGCAATCGCAATTTCATCGATGGCGAGGCGCCGGATATGCTTCAACTTGGGGCGGGGCGTATTTGCGGTGAAGATTTCTTCTTTGAATCTCTTTGATCAAATCCCAACTCACGCCCAAATGAGTGGCCACATCCTGGATGGTCATGCTCTTGGATAGGTCGAGAACATAGCGTTCAAAACTCCGGGTATAACTCTTCTGAGGATCGGCAAACCGGATCTTGACTTGGCGATATTCACCACAGTTTTCACACTCGACTCGGGGCACGGCAAAGAGAATCTCTATGCTTTTCAAGCCCCACGTTGGCGCTTTGAACGTACGGGGTCTCGAGCCTCGGGGATGGACGTCGTATGAACCACACGTCGCACACTGTAACTTCTCCGGATCTTGAGTGATTGTAACTTGGGTTTTTCCTTTCACGTACTCGGTTCTCTTATATTTGTAGCCTCGGATTCCTAAATTATGATAGAATAAACTCGTGGACATGCTTGCTCTCCTTTTTTTCTATCTTTAACCAGTTAGGAGAGTTAAGCCTGTCCTCTCTTTTTTTGAAAGTTTTAACCCGATTCCCGGATGAACCAAAAAAAATACTTATTTTCCCTAATAGATTTGAATATTTTTTTTATTAATATAAACAAATGAAAAACCAATATGAAGTAATGAAATATCTATTCTGATCACCATCTAAAGGGAGAACAAACATGAAGAGCGTAGGATTGGGAATAATCGTTATCATCGTCAGTCTTATTGGATTCACGAACAGTACAAACGGACAGTCATCGATTATAGATGTCCACCAGAACGTCGTTGACGCATTTAACGCGCACGACATGGACGCAATGCTAAGTCAAACGACGGATGACTTTGTCTTTGAAGCGTGTTGGTTAACCGATATTTTGGACGGGCAGGAGTATAAGATATACATGGATACGTTATTCGAAGCCTATCCCGATGAGGCATTCCTTGATGGGCTTATTTTTTATACTGATGATTTTATCGTTAAAGAACACGGTATACAGGGAACGCATATGAAAGAATATTTTGGTATACCTCCCACAGGAAAAAAAGCCGATCCCTGGATGCATATCGATGTGTTTGAATTAGATGGTCTTAAAATCAAAAAACTATGGGGATATGGGGACATCCAAACCGTTTTTGTGGAGGGGGGCGTCATGCCTGCGCCTGAATATCCGCCATTTATTCCTTCATTTGATACACCGGCTCCCGAAGCAACTGGTTTATCGCCCATGGACGCCAATACTGAAGCCTTATCCCGGTTTAACGCCCGGGATCCACAATCCTGGATTAAAATGGTAGCTGAAGGCGCGGATCTTTTCATCGGTGTCTTGCGTCAACCACTGACTCGCACCGAACTAGCTGCAATCTTAGAGATTCACTTCGCAGGATTTCCCGACATGAATGTTGAAACAGTTCGGACAGTTGATTTGGGTGATGGTTGGGTGTTAACACAAAATAATGTGACCGCTACACACACCGGAACATGGTTTGGTATTCCTCCAACGGGAAAACTCTCTGTGATTCAAGAGGCTTACATCATGCGATTTAACTCTGACGGTCTCATCACGTATTATCATTCTTACTATGATAACTTGACCGTATTGACTAATCTGGGATTGCTTGGGGAAACTTCATCGAGTCAAAATTGGGAGCTTTTCGAATAAACGGTTGTGCAATAAATGGTAATATAGAAAGTTTTTTAGATTCTAACGTCTAAAGTGGATTACACAGAGGAACATGTATGCAAGTCATTTTTAAATGGAATAATTTACATAAAAAGAACATTGTAAAATAATTGGATGTAAATCATTTTTAATTGTTCTAAATAGAAAATCTTTATTTATTGTCCAAATCATCATGAAAGGAATCAATTATGTTTAATAAATTTAAGATATATTTTTTTATTTGCTTTGCTTCCCAATTTCTATCAATTACTCATGCTGATGGAATTGTTGAACACCATAAAATAATAAGTCAAATTTTAGCGGATGCTCGTCAAGTATCTACACGAGAAATCAGTATTTATCTCCCAGAAGACTATGTGTGTTCCAACAAGTATTATCCAACATTGTATCTTCTACATGGTGCAACAGGTACAAATAGAACTTTTTTAGGCAGCGGATACAGCAACACTTATATGACAGGGGTAAAAGTAAATTTAATTGTTGATAGACTGATCGATGAAAATATAATAAAACCTTTGATTATAGTATTGCCTAATATGAACCGATCTTGGGGAAGAAAGCTTGATCCCTATGATAATTATTTTGTAGAAGAACTTATGCCATTTATTGATGAAAATTACCGCACAATTAAACATAGAAATGCGAGAGCAATTATTGGACATTCTGAAGGAGGACATGGTTCTCTGCATATCGCTTTTTCACACCCAGAATTATTTAGCCAAGTGGGTGGTTACAGTTCTTATTCACCGGGAGGGGCTTTACCAAACAGAAATGTTATAATATCTCACGATAATAATGCTTTTTTTCTCCAATTTTGGCTCTACGCCGGATTAAATGATCATTTTGATCCAGTTATTCCTGGTAATCGAGATCTAGTGGAAAGTCTTAAAACAGCAAATTTACCATATACATACATTGAAGATACTGGTGATCATTTCAATAAGATACCTCAAAGGCTTGAAGAAAGCATTATATATTTTTCAGAAAAATACATCTACGAAGTTGATTCAATAAAATCACAAGGAAATCTTATCGACATTTGGGAACGGATGAAATAAAAAACCGTCAATATAGAACTTCTTTCCTTTGCAATAGGGTGTGTAGTAATTTTTACTTAGATCTAATGAAAAGAAAGGAGATGATTTGACTGAAAAAGGCGCTTTATCCATGTTCAATTTCAGATTCATGTTTCTTAATGAAGTGTGGGAGAATTTTCAAATGCATCGAATCGAACAACAATTATATCTACGATATTCTCAAAGCGAACCATCTCGCTCCGCTCGTTATCCTAATAATGAGTTGATACAAGAAATTTGACAGGAAACCGGTAACATAGAATGCGAATTACACTTAAATAAATTACTGATCACTTATAAATCAATGAAGCTTATAAAAAGTCAAACTCAAAACTAGGATGCTTTTAAGTAATTGAATCCGATTTTGCAAACGTATACCTGGATTTCTAACTCATTGTTTTTGAATAGAATACAATTCACAACATTGTGAGATATAACAAAAATCCAACAAATCCTCGTTAAAACATAACTATGTGCGAAAATCCCGGTTGGATACGAAAAGGCCCGCTATTATTGGCGATTCGTAATTTACATTTTTTGAGTTCCTGCATTTTTTCCCGAAATCACTGATTTTTCCATCCCAGCCTCAAAATTCCGGAATTTTGTTGTAAAAAAATGTTGACATTCGAGCCAACAAAAGGCATAATATGTATATATTACAGTACATATAATACATGTCATGCCTAAAGGTTGAGAGTCCATGGACAACGAAACGATTTTGATGAAATTGCGGAAGCGAAAAGTCTTTACCATTGATCAACTGATCTCTTTTCTGAACGGTTCGATGCGGACCGCCCGGCGCCGGATCCAGCAGTGGAAGGTTTACACCAGTATTAACCAGAACGGCCGGTATTACACACTGCCCGATATCCCTCAATTTAATTCAAACGGACTCTGGCGATACCGGAACGTCTTGTTTTCCCAACATGGCAATTTGAAACAAACGACCGTCCATTTAATCCGGCAATCGCCCCATGGATTGACGGCGCAGGAACTTATGGAATTTCTGGATCATCCGACACCGACCTTTCTGACTCCTTTACGAGAGTCGTCCGATCTACGCCGGGAGAAACATCATGGACGGTATATCTATTTCGCGGGAGACGCCAAGATCTACGCGCAACAAAAACGCCGGTGGGAGGCTCTCGAGGAAGAAATCAACGCGCAGTTGTCGGATGAGGAGGCGGTCCAGGTGTTAGTCTATTTCATTAAGCATCCCCAGCTGACGCCGGAAGAACTGGCCCGGCGGCTTTCGTGTAAGGGCCGGAGCCTGAAAGCGGTCGGCATTCGCCGCTTGTTAGAAACGCATGACCTTCAAAAAAAAACGCCGGGTATCAAGCCGTAACCTGTTTGAGAGAGTATCTCGATAAAGTCAATTCCAAGTGTTCGCCCCGGAATTTATTTGCGGAAATCCCAACCCTGCATTTCGAATCGCCTCAGAAAACCTGCCCGATCTGCGGCCAACCATTGAAATTACTCAAAACGCGTGAAAAAACCATTGTGACGTTGGATATCGGACCGTTCCGAGCGAAAGAGACGATCCGGTGGTGTCCTCAGCATCGGCAAGTGTTCGCCTCACCCGACTTGAAAGCGCTCACACCGGCTCATGGCACGTTTGGATTTGACGTGCTGATCTATGTCGGTAACGCCCTGTTTCTTCGCAGCCGGAGCAACCAAGAAATCCGGGAGGAATTGAGGGAACGAAACATTGTCATTTCCGATCGAGAGATCAGTTACTTGGGCAAGAAGTTTGTCTTCTATGTGACTATGGCGCATCAAGAAAGCCGCCCGGCGATCAAGGAACTGTTGGAGGCTCAGGGCGGTTACATTCTTCACGTCGATGGAACCTGTGAAAGCGATAGCCCTCATGTGTTCACGGGGATGGATGGTCTATCGAATATCGTTTTAGACAGCGCGAAATATCCGTCCGAAAAATCCGGCTCCATCGCGCCCTTCTTTCAACGCATTGAGCAGGACTACGGCCGCCCTGTCGCGTTGGTTCATGATATGGGAAAAGGCATCCTCAAAGCCGTTGAGGAAGTGTTTCCCGATGTTCCCGATTTCATCTGCCATTTCCATTTCCTGCGCGCTCTTGGCGGGGATCTGTTGAAAAAAGATTACGACGGTATCCGGGATGGGTTAAGGCGGCTTCGGATCCGGACCACGCTTCGGAGTTATGAAAAAACATTTGAGCCATTGTTCCGCCAGAATCAGAGCCGGTTTCAAGAGATTCTCACTGGCTTGGACTCGGGGCATTCTCCCCAAACCTTACTGGCCCAAACCCCGGCGGCCTTCGCCTATGCCTTAATTCATTGGGCGCTTCATCCCGTCAATCAATTTGGGGGCTATGGATTTCCCTTCGACCTGACTCATGTCGTCTTCCTTCGGCGGTTGCATACGATGGAAACGGCGGTAAGTGAGATGTTGGTCACATCCTTTCAAGGTGATCTTGATACGAATTGGCCGTTCTTCCGGTTGCTCAAAGCTCTGCGAAAGGTGACCAATGATGAGAAACTACTCATTCATTTGGTATAGATCGAAGAGAAGATTGAAGTCTTCGAGGCGCTTCGTTCCGCCTTGAGAGTGGCGCTGCCTGAGGGGAAGCAAGGCTTGAATGATGACGGAGACGAGACGCCGATCCACACGATCAAAGAGAACGTGGAAGCGTTTCGAGACTGGGTTACGACAGACAAGCGGTTCCTCTGGAACAAGGCCTATAAAAAGATGGTCGCTCAACTCGACCAATACTGGGAAAAACTGTTCGCCGATCCGATTCCCGTCACGACACCACAAGGGATTGTAATGATCCAACCGCAAAGGACAAATAATATATTAGAAAGATTTTTCCGGGATCTAAAACGACGGAATCGGAAGAAAAGCGGAATTTCAAGTATGGGCAAAACACTTACATACATGCTTCCCTCAACGCCGTTGGTGTGTAACCTAGAACACAATGAATATGAGCAAATCATTCGGAATGGATGTGAAAGCCTGGAAAAACGATTCGCTCAGATCGATTGCCAGTTGATATGGGACCAATTCAAGCAATCCCGTAAAAGTTCTGTCATTATTTCCCCCCAAATCAAAAAACTCATCGCTCAGCCCAACTTCCCAGAACAACTGAGCAACCACTACGCCGCCTTCGCCTCAAACTAAAATCCAACCGGCATTTGCGGGCATACAAACATAATAAATAAGGCTTAAATCGTGCCTAAATCAGCACTCAAGCGCTCATTCAGAGATACAAATCCTCCCCTGACGCACACACATAAAAAAAATGATTCATCCAGATCGATTACTGCTTGGTTTGGTCTAATTCAAGCAATCCTGCATGAGTTCCGCCGTTATCTCCCCCCAAATCTAGAAAATTATCGCCAAACCGGCTTTCCCCCAATTCCTGAGCGAACACTATGCCGCCTGCGCAACTCCCTGATATCCAACCGTCATTTGCAGTCATAGAAGAATTCGTATATAGGTCTTAATGGATATGGCTAATAAATTTAATGAGAATGTATGGGCTATATCCTTTCTTTTGCTAGTACAACTGCCAATTGGATATGGTCGAGGCCTCTGCCAAGTTTTTTTAACTCCACATCCCAAAAACACCCAAGCACCATTTCATGATGCTCGGGAGATCATGCTAATAGAATGACATATATCGGATCCTTTAGCTCGATTTCGCGTATATTGTGCAGTGTCCACTCTAGTGTTTTAGAGTTGAAATAGTACATACTGACTGTCGTGCCATCGCCCGGTCCAACCGCTTAACGCTGCCTCCCATGGAGCCCAGCCATGAAACGGACGAAAAATGGGCGGTGATCAGTGAAGAGTTTGAAGAAGTGCTCTATCACGCCGCTGGTGTGGACCTCACCACCAAGGGCGGAAGCGGATTCCCCTCCATGGTGCCCCATATTCTGCGCCACCGGAAACAAGTACCCTGGAACTGGACCAACCAACAGTGGCCATCCTCTCACCAATGGGTATCGTCACACAGCTGGCCCTCATCCCACACCATGCCGTCTTCACATAGTTCGGTGAAGAAATAGAAACATTTCGACAGCAATCAAAGGCCCCATTTCAGGAAACTGGAATGGGGCTTTGTTTATGGCATCCAATCATGTAGGCATAATAAGATATTGCCAAAGTTGGTTGGTGGTTTCCTTAAACAATCAATAATGTCACCACGGATCTGTAGTCACCCATGGTTTCCAATCTTTTTCGGGTGGTAAGGAATAATCTATTCCTAGTGATGGTCGACCTAAACCATCAATAATATCACCCCTGCTTATAATACCATTTGATATATTGTAATGTAATCTTCCATACTGATCACATTGGTCTGGCCCAAAACTCCACATTTTAAATGTAAAACAATAATTGGCATTCTGCTTCCATGATTCAAATTCTCTCGGTGAAAGCCGTCTGCCAAAATGAAATGCGTATGATAAATCATCATAGTCACCACAGAATTCAAGCCATGCTGGATGTTTGAATATATCTGTAGAGATTCCAGCAGAGAGATAAGGTTTTAACATGAATGGTAAATTGGGATTGATTCCATTAAAAGATGTTTCCGCCCAATTCTTATTTGAACTTTGCTTCCGTATATGCTCTTGTGCTTCTAACTCAAGAGGAAATAATCATGATCAACATGATACATATTGAAAGCCTGTTCGAATTTATTTAAATCATGAAGCATCCGTGCCACCTTCCCTCGAATCTGAGCGTTGAGAAAATTGGGCACCATGATCGCTAAAAGAATGCCCAAAATAGACACTACAACTAACAATTCAATAAGGGTAAAGGCATATTTTTTCATGATTAAATGTTTCCTGACTATGATCCATTAATACAGTTGCCAATTTGATAAAGAGGATGTCTCTAACAAACTCTTCAATTCTACGTCCCAAAAATGTCCCACTGCCATTTCATGATTCTCATTGGACCACGCAGCTAAAGCGGCATATACCGGATCGTTCAACTCAATTTCTTGTGTATCATAAAGAATCCATTCTTGTGTCTGAATATTGTAATAGTACATCCTGGCTAACTTACCTTCTCGCTCTAATCGAATCCATCCATCTTGCATGGATGGCGTGATCCATCCTGTAACATCCGGGTAGTGATTGTTTGAAATGCGCCATTCTCCTTTAACCTGACCATTTGTTCGATAAAAGACCATATAGAAAGCGGGAGGAGGCAGGATTAATTCATCGGTTATAATTATAATAGCTGCTCCTGCTATATCGGTGCTAGGGCATTCTGCTTTCAATCTGGCTTGAATAAGAAATGGTCCGCTCAATTCCGAATACACTAAATGAGACCAAAAATCCGGTGAACTTCCCGCGCGGATTTGATATTCACCTGTTTGGCTGTCATATGCAGCATCATATGCCAATCGAATCTCTCCAACGATATCTTTATGATCCTGGAAAATGCCCAATGGCTGAGGGGATTGAGATGCTTGGGAAAGTGTTATTATTTCTGTGATTTTATGATCACCAATTTTACCGGAAAAAACTGCATTTCCTTCCGCTGTAGATGGGGGTGTTACAGAATAGGTGATAATTGCCGATTGATTATCCTGTGAATCCAAATCCCAAGTAATTACTCCATTATTCACTTTCCCATTGTTTTCCACATCGTCTATTGTCCAGTCCATGGGTGGTGTTTCTTCGATGTGTATGGCTCCATCTGGACCGCTGATATTGATGGTTACCTGATGTTTCATCCCTGGCCAGTATTCCGAATAAGGCAGAGACCGTTCTGCAATGGGCTGCGCTGAAGCGGAGGCTACAAAACAAAAAGCAATAGTCAATGTTAGTATTTGCATAATGATTTTTTTCATTGTTTTTCCTTTCTTCTTCTGGTGGCTGTTCTGTTACATCTCTATTTCTGTCTTTATTCAGATGATCCATCTTCAATATGGAATTCCACTTCAGAAAAAATCCCCATTGTGGTTCGGCCTGGATCTACGGATTGAGCAAATAAACCTGCATAAACTGGATCACTGAATTGAATGGTATAAGAATCGAAGAAAGTACGTTTATTGGTTCTCAAATCGACATAATAAGTCCTAAGCTGAGCGATTATGTGTGAATAATACTGATAAAAAACTGCGTAACGCTTTGATTTCTCATACGTTATACATATATGGCATTCATAATTTAATCTAACCTATTGGGTGAGGGAAATCAATGGCGCGTTCCAAGAAAAAATCGAAACGAAATCCGGCTAAGATCACTAAAATTGGAGTCACCTCCGATGTGCTGACTTCGCGAGGAGGACTCAATTTCTTTTCAAAGTATATTGAAAACATACAAATTCTTTCTGTCTTAGGAATGCTATTTGGCTCCATCCGGAAAAGTAAAAAAGGACAGTCAATCGAAACCATCTTAAAACAAGTGATCTGTAATTTAATGAATGGCATGAGCCGCCATTTGACTTACTTTGACCAATTGAAAACGGATCAAGGCTATACCGCCAGTCTCGAACTGACGTCGGAGGAGATGGTCTCCTCTCACAGCGTCAAACGATTTTTTAAAGCCTTTTCCATGCCCCTGGTTTGGGCGTTTCGCAAACTGTTGAAGCAACTGTTCCTGTGGCGGTTGCGGTTGGAGAATCCACCAGTCATTTATCTCGGAATCGATTCAATGGTGATGGACAACGACGAAGCCAGCAAGCGGGATGGAGTGCAGCCGACGTACAAAAAAAAGAAAGGCTTTCACCCGTTGCAGATGACGTGGAAGCGAGTGATTATAGATGCAGTGTTCCGTGGAGGCAAGAAACATTGCAACCATGGAGAGACGGTGGCCAATATGGCGCGAGAAATCGTGAAACTCATCCGGAAAAAATATCGGAAAGACGTAGCCATCGTCTTTCTTCTGGATGGAGGATTTTTCGACGAAAAACTCTTCCAGGAATTTGAAGCGCTGAAGGTCGGGTATATCTGTGGGGGGAAACTCTACGAAGACCTTTCTGACTATGCCGAAAGCCTGGAGAAAGAAGAGTGGAAAAAGTATACCAATGGGAAAGACGGATGGGATTATTACGAGATGGAGGATCGGCGAGCGAGTTGGTCAAAATCGCGCCGCGCCATTTTCTGCCGCTTCACCCCGGAAGATCCGCAGCGAGTGTTTGACGCGTTTCGTCCCCTGACGATACTCTATACCAACTTGGGGCAAGGTGAGTCGATTGACGAACAACTCCTATTCGTTGGTCGGCAGGATCTCATCCAGACCGAAAAGATCCTCGAATGCGCTCATGGACGGGGACGGGATGAACTAGTCCATCGCGCCTTCAAGAACTTTGCCTTCGAGGCCCTACCGTTCCAGCGGTTCGCTCCGAATGCCGCCTACTATTACACAATGGTTGTCTCTCACTTTTTATACGAATGTTTCAAAGCAGATACATGTGAGGCGATCTTGCCTCTCGAAACGTATGCGTCGACTTTCCGACGAAAAGTAATTGATATCGCTTCAAAGATTGTTCGAAAGAGTGGAGAGATATGGATCAAGTTCAATCAGGCCACTTGGAACGATCTCCAACTCGATATACTCTGGGACCGATGTAAGAATCCCCCTCAATTTGTTTGGACCTAAGTAAAAAAAAAAGATAATTCCATCTTGAAGACCTGCCAATGTAACAGGATAAGTGCGCCTATAGGCTGTAAATTTCCACTCGACGACTCTTGTTCATACCCAACATTTCACTCACACGTTCTTTACTTACTGGATTTTCAATGAAATTTAACTTACATTTATCAAACAACATAGTTGATCTTTGTAATTTCATTTAAAGTGAATATTTTTCAAGAAGAATCGCTCAATTTAGGTAAGTATTGATTTGATTCCCGCGGCGTTCCATTTCCAAACGTCCATCTTGAATATCCGGAATTAAAGATTTACCGGAGTTCCCCCATCGTTTCCCTTTGCTCCATAGTGTTGTTACTTTTGCCGTTGTCGCATTGACTTTTGCACAATAACCTTCAGGATTCGTGATGGGAAAATCGATTACACCGATTCCCGCACCGGCCAGGGGATGAGTTGTATTCAAATTTTGGGCTTGGACTCTGGCTTTGATAGTGAAATCACCAATAACTTTACGATAGATAATATAATGAGAAATAACCATTGGTGTGTCACCCGCAATGATCCGGTACTCTTGATTTTGCGGATTATATTCTGCAATGCCCGGTGGTTTTGAATTTCCTGAATCCAGATGATGTTCAAATATCCCGATAGGTTTCGGAGGTGTGAGAAATTTCAATCCGTCAATTTCAATATTATTGATGCTGCCTTTAAAAATAACATTTTGATTTGCATCCGTTGACGGTATTACAACATAACGGATAGGTTCCGGATTAGAGAGAGGTTCCCGCTCCCAGGTAATTTTTTCCATTAATATACATTCCTCCCGGTAAAAGATCTTTTACCGTCCATCCATCAGGCGTTATTTCTTCTACCCTTACTGGTGAATCATTTCCTTGAATATTGATTGCCACGTCTACCGGTTCACCAGGCAGGTATGTTCTATCTGAAAACATTCGTTGTCCTGCAACCGGTTTGATTTCTTTTTGTGATGCCAAATCATCCGCTGAGTTGTTTACGTCCAGTGAAACGGATTTTTTTTTATTTGCAAATCACGAAAATAACCGTTTACCCGTGTCAGCGGCTCATCCGCGCCGGAACTGGCGGTAATCCCTAACAGGACTGTATGGGGCATGGCTAATGGTAACGAAGAAAACACATTCCAATGTTTGGTTTGAGGGTCATACCATTCCAAAAGAAAACGATTTTCCAAATGCAGCCGGGTCAGGCGAAACCGGATCGGCTGTTCATGAAGATTCATGGAAACAAGCGAACCCGAAGTATACTGGGAATGTCCAGTATGAAGCCGGTGATGCATGTTAATCCAGTTCATATTCCCGGGCAGAAACAGAAAGACTTGTTTTGATCCGGCATTCGTTGATTCCCGGCACATAAGACCAAGATTGGCCTTGCGTGGAATTTCCGAACCGGTCCATTCCAATGTGGCTTCAATGGACCAGCTTCCAGTCATTTTTTTGTAGGCAAAAATGATTTCATCCTCCCATTTACAGGCCCCTTTACCGCTTCCCGTGACCGCATATACATCCCGGCTCTCATCGTATTGAACCTCTCCGCTTACGGTTGGAGAGCCAATCATCGCGGTGTGCGTGAAAATCCCTATCGGTTTTTCTTCGACGCGGGCGAAAGCGAGAATACCGTGTACGCCGATATAAGAAAGAAGAATTATCAACGACGATAAAGAAATCAGCGCGGACAGGCTTGAGCGGCTGCTGTGGGATGCGGGAAACCGTAGTAAATGTTCCACCCGCTTGTAAAGCGAACCCCGGTTAGCGGTCATCGCCAATTGATACTGGGAACGCCGCAGATCTTCGAGTTTCGCCAGGGCTTCGATGTACTCATACACACCGCCGCATACGTCAGCGGATATTTCATCACAGCATTTTTCCCGCTCCACACGAATTCGATGCGACATCCACCATACAATCGGATGGTAAAAATAGAGCGTTTCAATGATGGTCTGAATCAGGTTCAATAGATAGTCGTTACGTTTAATATGCGCCAACTCATGAACGATAATGGCTTCCAAATGGTTTGGATGCAGTCCGGTCAATACGCTGGCGGGGATCAGTACGGCGGGTTTCATCCAGCCCACCGTCATGGGAACTTTTGCCGCCGCGGATTCCAAAAACGAAACCGGTTTTTGAATGGAAAGTTTTTCTTGAATTTTCTGAAAGCGCTCTTTGAGACCGTCAACAAAGGGTTTCACGTTTTCAATCTTCAATTTTCGCAAACCGTACCATCCCATAAGCCGCCGGGCCGACAGGAGCAATACGCCAATGAACCACAAAAGAACATACTGAAAGAGATAGGGCTCCAGGCAGGCGGCCATGGTGTTGCGCAAGGGATCAATGATCTGTGTCAGCGTGAGGGGCGGTTTTGTACTTTCGATTTGAGTGGAATCCGGTCGTTCGCTGGTTGATGCCGGGGATTGCCCGGAGGATTGAGGGGCAGCAACATTTGAGATTGCTCCCGCTTCACTTGTTTCATGCGGAATACTGGAAGCCGGTGAGGATATATAAATATAAGTGAGAACGGGCAAACAAGCCGTCAATACAAATAACGAATAAATTGTAATATAACAGATATTGGCTTTTGGCCGCCGCATAAACAGCAGGAGAATGGCGCACACTAGCCCTGCAACAGCGCCTTGCCAGAGGAAGTGGACCAGGACCCAGCCCAGTCTCGTCACCACGGAATTGATAAAGAGAGTCTCAATCATTACAATTTTCGTTTTGATTTTTTATGTTCGCTGACGAGTTTTTGAATATCGTCCAACTCTTTTTTGGATACCGGATTCATCGAAAGCGCTTTCATCACCATTTGATAGGTCGATCCCTCAAACGCCCGGTCGAGAACATTTTTTAGCATATGCTGCCGGGTTTGGTCCGCGGATTGCCGGGCCTCGTAGATATGAGCGAACCGGGATTCATCCCGCGTTACAAGCCCTTTCTCATACATGATTTGCAAAAGAGTCAAAATCGTGGTTCTTGGCCGGTCCATGTATTTTGCTACCTGTGTCACTGTGCTTGGCCCGATTCTCCAAAGAACATGAAGAATACCCAATTCCCCCTCTGTTGGTATGAGTGTTTTTGGTTTTTTCATGAAATACTCCATGGAACGAAAAGAACTTAACTAGCATATTAGTCAACTATATTTAACTAAATGCCTTGTCAGGAGTCAAGGGGATTTTTTATAATGATGGAAAAATCTAGATTCTTTCAATAAAA
>CAXXSM010000008.1:0-46491 GCA_963663405.2 bacterium
ATCCGTGTCTTCATTCGTTGAGACGGTGTTGTTGGACGATGTGGGCGGATCGTTAACCGCGGTCACATTGATCGTCATGGTGTATGCGGAAGCGCTGTATTCCGTTCCGTCATTCACCTTGAAATCAAAGGTGGCGTAAGGTGATCCATTAGCGTTCGCCACCGGTTTTGAATTTCAATTGACTGGCGTCGATATCCGCTTTGCTGACTACATCGTTGTTGCTGAGCGCTTCACCGCCATCCACGACACCGTCGGTATTCGCATCGTTATAGAGTGTCCCAGCGCCGGGAACGGATGTGATTTGAACCTGAGATAATGGATCGCTGTCAATGTCACTATAATTAAAATCACTCGCCGCAAAGGTTTTATCCGTGTCTTCATTTATCGTAATTGTATCGTTGGACGCGGTGGGCGCGTCATTCACAGCGGTCACATTGATCGTCATTGTGTACGTGGAAGCGCTGTATTCGGTTCCATCATGCACTTTGAAATCGAACGTTGTATAGGGTGAGGCCATTGCCATTCGCGACGGGTTTAAACGTCAATCGCCCCGCGTCGATATCCGCCTTCGAGACAGTGTCGTTATTGCTGAGGGCTTCCCCGCCATCGACAACACCGTCGTGTTCGCGTCGTTGAAAAGCGTCCCGGTTCCAGGGATGGCGGTTATTTGGACCTGAGTCATAGAACTGCCTTCCACGTCGCTGTAATTGAATTCACTATAAGCGAAAGTTTTATCCGTGTCTTCATTCGTTGAGACGGTGTTGTTGGATGATGTAGGCGGATCGTTAACTGCGGTTACATTGATTGTAATCGTATACGAAGACGCGCTGTATTCCGTCCCATCATTCACCTTGAAATCAAAGGTGGCGTAAGGTGATCCGTTAGCGTTCGCCACCGGTTTGAATTTTAACTGGTTGGAGTCGATATCCGCTTTCGAGACGGTGTCGTTATTACTGAGGGCTTCCCCACCATCGACAACACCGTCGGTATTCGCATCGTTATAGAGTGTCCCAGCGCCGGGAACGGATGTGATTTGAACCTGAGATAATGGATCGCTGTCAATGTCACTATAATTAAAATCACTCGCCGCAAAGGTTTTATCCGTGTCTTCATTTATCGTAATTGTATCGTTGGACGCGGTGGGCGCGTCATTCACAGCGGTCACATTGATCGTCATTGTGTACGTGGAAGCGCTGTATTCGGTTCCATCATGCACTTTGAAATCGAACGTTGTATAGGGTGAGCCATTGCCATTCGCGACGGGTTTAAACGTCAATCGCCCCGCGTCGATATCCGCCTTCGAGACAGTGTCGTTATTGCTGAGGGCTTCCCCGCCATCGACAACACCGTCCGTGTTCGCGTCGTTGAAAAGCGTCCCGGTTCCAGGGATGGCGGTTATTTGGACCTGGGTCATGGAACTGCTTTCCACGTCGCTGTAATTAAATTCACTATAAGCGAAAGTTTTATCCGTGTCTTCATTCGTTGAGACGGTGTCGTTGGACGATGTGGGCGGATCGTTAACCGCGGTCACATTGATCGTCATGGTGTATGCGGAAGCGCTGTATTCCGTTCCGTCATTCACCTTGAAATCAAAGGTGGCGTAAGGTGATCCGTTAGCGTTCGCCACCGGTTTGATTTTAACTGGTTGGAGTCGATATCCGCTTTCGAGACGGTGTCGTTATTACTGAGGGCTTCCCACCATCGACAACACCGTCGGTGTTCGCATCGTTATAGAGTGTCCCGGCGCCGGGAATGGATGTGATTTGAACATGAGACAATGGATCGCTATCGATATCACTATAATTAAAATCACTCGCCGAAAAGGTTTTATCCGTGTCTTCATTTATCGTAATTGTATCGTTGGACGCGGTAGGCGCATCATTCACAGCGGTCACATTGATCGTCATTGTGTACGTGGAAGCGCTGTATTCGGTTCCATCATGCACTTTGAAATCGAACGTTGTATAGGGTGAGCCATTGCCATTCGCGACGGGCTTAAACGTCAATTGCCCGCGTCGATATCCGCTTTCGAGACAGTGTCGTTATTGCTGAGGGCTTCCCGCCATCGACAACACCGTCCGTGTTCGCGTCGTTGAAAAGCGTCCCGGTTCCAGGGATGGCGGTTATTTGGACCTGGGTCATGGGACTGCTTTCCACGTCGCTGTAATTGAATTCACTATAAGCGAAAGTTTTATCCGTGTCTTCATTCGTTGAGACGGTGTCGTTGGACGATGTGGGCGGATCGTTAACCGCGGTCACATTGATCGTCATGGTGTATGCGGAAGCGCTGTATTCCGTTCCATCGTGCACTTTGAAATTAAATGTTGTATAAGGCGATCCATTATTATTCGAGCGGGTTTGAATTTCAACTGGTTGGCGTCGATATCCGCTTTCGAAACAGTATCGTCATTACTTAGCGCTTCCCGCCATCCACGACACCGTCGGTGTTCGCGTCGTTAAAGAGCGTGCCGGATGCAGGAGTGGATGTGATCTGTACTTGAGATAAAGTGTCTCCTGTATCGATATCCGAAAAATTAAACTCACTCGCCGCAAAGGTCTTGTCTGTGTCTTCATTTGTTGAAACGGTATTGTTGCCGCGGTAGGCGCGTCGTTGACGGCGGTCACATTAATCGTCATCGTGTACGACGAGGCGCTGTATTCCGTTCCATCGTGCACTTTGAAATTGAATGTTGTATAAGGAGATCCATTATCATTCAAGGCGGGTTTGAATTTCAACTGGTTGGCGTCAATATCCGCTTTCGAAACAGTATCGTCATTACTGATCGCTTCTCCGCCGTCTACAACACCGTCAGTGTTCGCGTCATTGAATAGCGTGCCGGTTCCAGGAATGGCTGTTATTTGGACCTGGGTCATGGGGCTGCTTTCCACATCGCTGTAATTGAATTCACTTGCTGCGAAAGTTTTATCAATATCTTCATTCGTCGAGACGGTATTGTTAGCTGCGGTGGGCGCATCGTTGACGGCGGTCACATTGATTGTCATGATGTACGAAGAGGCGCTGTATTCTGTGCCGTCATGCACTTTAAAGTCGAACGTGGTGTACGGTGATCCATTGTTATTCGAGGCGGGTTTGAATTTCAACTGGTTGGCGTCGATATCCGCTTTCGAAACAGTATCGTCATTACTTAGCGCTTCCCCGCCATCCACGACACCATCGGTGTTCGCGTCGTTAAAGAGTGTTCCGGCGCTAGGAATGGATGTGATCTGTACTTGAGATAAAATGTCTCCCGTATCGATATCCGAAAAATTAAACTCACTCGCCGCGAAGGTTTTGTCCGTGTCTTCATTTGTTGAAACGGTATTGTTGGCCGCGGTAGGCGCGTCATTCACAGCAGTCACATCAATTGTCATGGTGTACGCCGAAGGCGCTGTATTCCGTGCCGTCGTGCACTTTGAAATCAAACGTTGTATAAGGCGATCCATTACCATTTGAAGCGGGTTTGAATTTCAACTGGTTGGCGTCGATGTCCCCTTTGGAGACTACGTCGTCATTGCTGAGCGTCTCCCCACCATCCACTATACCATCAGTGTTCGCATCGTTATAAAGTAAGCCGGTACCGGGAATGGACGTAATCTGCACTTGAGAAAGCGTATCTCCTGTATCAACATCGGAGAAATTGAATTCACTCGCGGCAAAGGTTTTGTCTGTATCCTCGTCTGTGGAGACGGTATTGTTCGCGGCGGTTGGCGCGTCTTGGACAGAGGTTACATTGATTGTCATCGTGTACGCTAACGCGCTGTATACCGTTCCATCATGTACTTTGAAATTAAACGTGGTATACGGGTTTCCGTTTTCATTTGCGGTGGGTTTGAATTTCAATTGATTGGCGTCGATATCGGCTTTGCTAACAACGTCGTCATTGCTCAGCGCTTCCCCGCCATCTATAACACCGTCCGTATTCGCGTCATTGAAGAGTGTGCCTGTACCAGGAATGGCCGTGATCTGCACTTGTGAAAGTGTGTCCGCTGCGTCAACATCGGAGAAATTGAAATCTCCAGCGGCGAGAGTCTTATCCGTATCTTCATTTGTGGAAACAGTGTTGTTAGCCGCAGTGGGCGGATCGTTGACGGCGGTCACGTCAATCGTCATCGTATACGCCGACGCGCTGTATTCCGTTCCATCATGCACTTTGAAATCGAATGTGGTGTAGGAAGTACCGTTCTCGTTGGCCACTGGTTTAAATTTTAGCCTCTTCGCTATTTCATGTGGGTAGAGGGTAGAACCTCGAGAAGATTACATTCCAATTTTCCTCTGCCAAACAGATGGTTACGATCAACTTGTAGACGTTTCGATATCTGTTAAGCGACAAGTATTTTGCAGTAGGATTGCCCTCCATCGATCCGTTTGCGGGTCTGGATTTTATCGAAGAAAAAAGAACCATATCTTTATGTGCCGCATGCTTGTGGAGTCTGTGGTCAGGCGCCTCAATAATCTTTCTCATTCCCCCTAATCTTTCGCAGGTGGCTGTCCAAATCTTGTGGGCAAACCGGCAGGAACTTTCTCTTCTCACCCAGAGTATCGGCGGTTTGTCCATAAGATGGCAGAATCCACAAGCCCTCACTCGTTCGGATTACTGATCATGAATCGCAGACCGGAGAGACTCAGCCGGTTTCATCCGGTGTCTTTTGCTTAGTTTGGCGGCTTGCCTGCAGAAACGGGAACGATTCAAGCCGTATTACTATTTCGTGTGGGGCGAGGGAAGAACCTTGGGAAGATTGAATTCCAACTTGCTTCCAATCAAATAGATGGTAGTGATTAAATTGTTGACGTTGCGATAGCCTCTCGCACGGGCCTTGGCGGCTTGGATCAGGCTATTCATCCCCTCCAACAGACCATTGTTGATTCGCGAAGTAAACCAACGCACCACACCAGCCCAGTGCTCCTTGATCGTTTTCGCGGCCTTGATCATAGGCTCAATCCGGCTGTGAGTCGCCCAATAATACCACTTTTTAAGAAACGATTCCCCCTCCTCCGGATCGTCGAACGAAAACACGTCTTGGAACACGGATCGCAGATGGTAGGCTTTCACCGTCTTCAATTTGCTCCCTCGTACATCTTGAAAAATTTCGTTCCGTTTCTTCTCTTGCTTGTCCGTGAGATTCCATTCATTCTTCAGCCAAATATACTTCGTCCCCTTCAATAATTCGGGATAAATCGCTTGGTCTTGTTTGCGCACTTCGTCCACAGCTTGATTGATAATCCTCATCAGGTGGTATTCATCAAATGTCATTTCGGCGGCCGGGAAATTGGCTTCAATCCCGGATTGAAACGCCTGGGACATATCCAAACAAAATTCCTCCACCTGCTCCGCCTTTCCGTTATGCGTCTCTAAATCCTCTTTGAACGCCCCCACCGTTTGAGCGTCCTTTCCATCGGTGGCAAACATCACGCTGCGCTCGTCCAAATCCATGAATACGCTGACATAATTGTGCCCTTTGGCCTTTGAGGTCTCATCCACCCCCACCGCCTTCACTCCCGAAAAATCCTCCCTCTCTCGCGCGTCCATCACATAATGAGTCAGCACTCGCCAAATCAGCGTGTCATATTCTCCGACCACTCGGCTGATCGCATTGGCCGTCATCCCATTCTCCGCCAGTGCCATGACCAACGCTTCAAATAACAACGTAAATCCCGCCCCCGGACGGGCCCAGGGAAGATTCACTGTCTTGACTTTATGATTGGGACATTTCACACGAGGTTGCCGGGCGTGTAAATACGTCTCATACTGAAAGAAATTCAGATGCCTCCAAGTGCGTCGTTTCGTATCATGCACTCCACACAGGTTCCCGCATTCGGGACAGGGAAACAGACTCCCCTCGGGAAAGTCCAGCGTGAGGTGCAAGGTTTTTTCTTCCTCAGGAAACTCGGCCTGGACGACCTGCCATGGCTCACTCAAACCTAACGCTAACCGGAATAATTCTTGGTTCTTCATTCTCTTCCTTCTCTCTCTCTCTCTCTCTTGGGATTGGGATCTTTGCCTTTAGCCTGGGCGGAGGATCGGACCTTGCGGGGACGCGAACTGAGTGCTGACCAAGAAGACTGTCGAAGGACGGTCTAGCACCGCCCTTCTTGTTAGTTTATCTCGTCGGGATTGGTACGTAAGCGATATATCTTCGGGAGGATGGAGGAAAGCCTTCCCCAAATCTACCCACTCGATTCAGCGAAGAGCCAAATTTTAATTGGTTGTTATTGATATCCGCAACGGGAACTACATCGTCATTGCTCAGCGCTTCTCCACCATCCACAACGCCGTCTGTATTCGCGTCGTTGAAGAGTGTGCCCGTGCCAGGAATGGCGGTGATCTGCACTTGAGCAAGTGTGTCCCCTGTATCTACATCGGAGAAATTAAACTCACTGGCGGCAAAGGTCTTGTCTGTGTCTTCATTTGTCGAGAGGGTGTTGTTAGCGGCGGTTGGCGCGTCTTGGACAGAGGTTACATTGATTGTCATGGTGTACGATGACGCGCTGTATTCCGTTCCATCATGTACTTTAAAATCGAAAGTAGTGTATGGCGATCCATTGCCGTTCGCGGCCGGTTTGAATTTTAACCGGTTGGCGTCGATATGCGCTTTGGTGACCACATCGTCATTGCTGAGCGCCTCCCCACCATCCACAACACCGTCTGTGTTCGCATCGTTGTAAAGCGTCCCGGCACTGGGAATCGATGTGATTTGTACTTGGCTGAGTGTATCTCCCGAGTCTTCATCCGAGAAATTAAATTCGCTGGCGGCGAATACTTTGTCTGTATCTTCATTTGTCGAGACGGTATTGTTAGACGCAGTAGGGGGATCGTTCGCGTCGGTGACGGTGATCACGAACGCTTCGGAATATGTGCCTCCATTGCCGTCATCCGTTTGTATGCGGACGTAATATTGATGATCGACTCTATCTTCATAATTCAAACTGGCTTTGGCTTTCAATTGATTGCCAACAATTTCAAATAAGCTATTATCTGAATCCCCCGCGCCGGAGACAAGGCTGTATGTATGTGTATCCGCTTCAACGGATGGGGCGGCGCTGAATCCAAAAAAACATACAAACGCCATTAGGATCAATCGGTGAATTCGATCCACTACCGAGTTCTGCGTTAAAAATACCGTCATGGTTAATCTCCTTTTGTCTCTATTATATTTGCATGTTTTTAGACGTAATGATTTCTCTATTTTGTTCGTTTTTTAATTATCCGGATCAGCCGTGGATAAATCCCCCACCACAGCGTTCCCCGCGTTCTCTTGGATGCTTGCATTGGATAAACTGATATCCGTAGGGGTGTCATTCTCTGCATTGACTGTGACTGAGATCGTCTTCCCCCCTGTGCTGCCCCCATCTCCATCCGTAACCGTTAACGCCAAATCATGGGCGGATTCCCCCGATTGGGAACTGCTCTGATAGTTCAGACGTTGTATTAGCGCGTCTACAATGGTTGGTGTAGAAGCGCTGTTGAATGTGATTTTGAAATCCGTCCCTATGCCTGTATCCGTGCCGTCAACCGTACCGAATGTCGTCCAAACCGAGCCGTCGCTGACTTGTATGTTGTTTCCGCTCCGCTGGATATTCCCGGCGCCGTGGGCTTGATTGCTCACGGAGATGGTCTCCGTTGACCTTACTCCGGTAATGGTAAGTGTTCCTGTATCGAGATTCGCGCTGTCTGAATCTGTGAACGTGACGGCGGAATCGATAATCGCCGGCGCCGCGTTAATCGTGTTTTCATTGTAAGAGACGGAACCAGTAAGATTCGATAAAGTGGGTGGAGAATTAGAAGGACCAATGGAACCGAAATAATACATCGCTCGAAAATTACTAGCCGCGTTTTGTCGATCGCCTACGGCCATTACTTTATTGGCGTCATTAATTTCAATATTGAGTTCTACATAGCTATAGTCGTCACTGTAGGCCTTATCTTTTGTCCATGCGCCCGATCCAATTTGGGTGGCGATCCGCACATCTCCAGTATTGTAATCAAAATAGGCGATCGCTTTATTGTTAGAACTGTTAATACTTAAAACCGCGGCCACACCATAATCCTGGTCCGCGGCTTCATCGACAGTGCTATGCGCCCAACTTCCCCCCGCATTGGTTGTATACTTCAACTTGCCTACATACGTGTTTTCATTGAACTCATAATAAGCGATATGTACTTTTTCCTCGCTATCAAGAGCCGGACAGCATGAGCCATAGTAATTGATGTCCGTCTGTTCGCTGATGAGTCTTGTGTTCACAAAGGAACCCGAACTGTTCGTACTGTAGAACAGTTCTTCATTCGATGATCCATCTTTCACATAGGAGACATGGGCTTTATTGGAACTGTCAAGAACGGTTCGCGTTCCTGCGATTCCATCCGCGCTTCCGGAAAACGTATCGATAGTTGTTTTGGTCCATGAACTCCCGTTTTTTACCGCGTATTTCAGGGCCGTCATCCGGGGACTGGATCGCGTGTCTTTATAGAGATACGTGATGTGGGGATTATTGGAACTGTCCACATTAATACAAGGATCATCGGGATTCTTCCAGCCACTACTGTCAGTATATTCGTCAACTAAAGAAAAACTCCAGTTCGTTCCATCAAAATAAGCGTGCCAAACTTGTCTCATATTTGTATAAGGTTGATCACCGCCATAGGATTCTGCAGCCCGGAACGCAATATGGAATTTATTGTTACTGTCGATCGCTAAAGAAAGGTCGTCATTAATAGAATAGATACTGCCCGGTATATCGGATTTTTGAAAACTCCCATTTGGGACATCCTGCCAAGAAATTCCGTTCCACGAACGAAGATAGTACCCGCTACTCGTACCAGGACGATAAACCGCATAAAGATTCCCACTACTATCCGCATCCACATCGGGAAAATGCCAAGAAGTCGCGCTCGGTGTCACGATATCGCCGTTCGTCCAAGTAACGGCGAAAACCGGTTGCGTGTATGAAAACAGTATGATGACACAAAGGAACAAGACTGGATTAATAAAGACGTCTGTTCGATTTCGTTTTACAAACCATCGTTCAATGCATTTGTATCCATGCTTCTTTCGTTCCATTTATATTCTCCTGAATCAAAATGACAATTTAAATAAGGCTTTAATTATCCGGATCGGTCGTGGATAAATCCCCCACCACCGCGTTCCCCGCGTTTTCTTGAATCGTCAAACTAGATAAATTGATATCCGTCGGCGCATCGTTTTCCGCATTGACTGTCACGGAAATTGTGGAGCCTCCAGTGTCTCCGCCGTCACCATCAGAAACCGTCAAAGTCAGGTTGTGGGCGGACTCTCCAGTTTGTGAACTGCTTTGATAGTTCAGCCTTTGAATTAGGGCGTCTACATTAGTAGGCGTGGAGGCGCTGTTAAATGTGATTTTTAAGTTTGTCCCGGCTCCTGTTTCCGTGCCGTCGACTGTCCCGAATGTCGTCCAGGTCGAGCCGTCGCTGACTTGTATGTTGTTTCCGCTCCGCTGGATGTTTCCGGCGCCGTGGGCTTGATTGCTCACGGAGATGGTTTCCGAACTGCGCAGGCCCGTGATTGTGAGTTCGCCTGTATCTAGATCCCCCCCATCCGCGTCCGCATATGCGACATTGTCATCAATGATTTGGGGGGTGGAGTTGACGGTGTTTTCATTAAATGTTTTCGAGGTGGTTAAACCGGTTAATGTGGGGTCGGTATTGGAAGGACCTGGGGGCGTCCAGAGACTGTCTACGGTAAACGACCATTTGGCATTCCCGGAGAAGCCGATAAACGTTGCGCCGCCGCCGTCCGTCAAGGTTCCAGAAGCCATCTCAACAAAGTATTTGATGCCCGCCGTCAAATTCGAGGGAGCGATCGTGACCTGTGAGCCGCTGACTGTAACACTGCCGGAAGTCACTGCGATCGTTTCAATTATTGAATTATCTGAATATTTTTTGATAACAATATTGCCTGTTCCCTTGGTTAACGAAATCCCTGAGCCGAAGTCCATAACCAGATTGATTTCCCCGCTGAGATCCCCATCAACGGATGGATGATAGTTCGGTGGATAAAACGAATTGATATACTCGAACTGGGTTGGATCTTTTTCATACGCCCCCATATCCGGATTGGCTCCCCATAAGTAACCCCGCGCGTCGGATGTCAATCCATTTGCGGCGCCGGTGTTGATCGCGGGACTGCCGGTGTTCAAGGGTAGGGTTTTGCATGATCCCCCGTTGGACGAAAAGGCCGCAAGGTTGGGATCCGCCGTTGAAGAAACGGGATCATAACCTCTCAGAGGATATGTGGGGGTTTCATCTTTCTCCCATATATCTCCTTCTACAAGTGTGTTTTGAACGGTTGTGTATGATTTCATCGCTCTTAATGTCAGGTTTCGGATTCCAGATTTACCGTTCGCGAAGATAGAACTGTAAATTTTAAGATTCGTGCTGGAAGCGACAGCATTTCCTTTTGAAGTGCTGGAAGCGTCGCTGTTATAGGAGATCGTACAATGTTTCACTGTAGTCGTATAAGATGCGGATCCACCTATTTTCCACCCGCCGCCACAGGAGCCATCCGAGGTTTGCGCATTGTTGTATATCGTCGTATTATAAATCAACGCATTCCCATAATCAGACCAAGTATTAAGCCCAGCGCCGTAATAATTTCGGGTGTGATTCGACATACTACAGTTACCAACAACGATACTTCCCATGCTTTGCCCATGAATTCCTGCTGTATTTCCATGAAATAAGGAGTTCTTAACACTTAAAGTCGCGTACGTTCCTGTATCTGTATAACCATAGGTATCAATACAGGTTCCACTGTTGTTTTGAAAGATCATATGGTTTACATTAAGATTCTCACCATAAGCGTCAATCATAGGATTGGAAGACGCGCTGTTCTCTATAGTCATGCCGGAAATCGATATTGTTTTCGGCGCATTACTATAACTACCATCGTTAACTTGGATCATCCTCCCTGAACAACCCGAACCGTCAAGCGTTAAACGGCTCGGACCCGGGCCGATTATAGTCAGGTTGTCAGTGATTTGTATTGTTGAACCGACGTAGATCGTACCGCCCGAAAGGGTTGAAGAAAACGCAATGGTGTCCGCGCCGGAGTGGCCGTTGGAATCTAGAATCGCCTGCCGGAGACTGCCCGCGCCGGAATCATTCGCATTGGTGACAATATAATTGTTCAGTGTTCCAACGTATTCAGGAATGGCGACGGATTTGGATTCAATGGTCCCTACCGACGCTTCCATCTCCCAATCGCCGCCGAGGGCTTCCGCTCCAGTTGTATCGGTGGAGGCCGTTACATCCGCGCCGGTCAGTTTTGAAATGGATTGTATCAGCGCTTGGCCGTCTTCTCCTTCCGCGACGTTGCAGCCGTACAGAATTAGATCCGCGCCGGGCGCCAGGCTGTTCGCTATGGATTGGAATTGGGCCGCATAGTGAGCGATGGTATCGGTTTGAATTACATCGGTTCCTAGCACAAGGTACCCGCTTCCTCCATGTGAAAATAGATGAACCGTTTGAACATTCCGCAGCCATTTGCAGATCCCCGCCAGTTGCTCCATCCCGCTGCGCTGGGTATCAAGCCAAAAAATTTCTGAACCATCGGGAAGCGATTCGGCCAGTAGATGACCGTCTTCTACAAAACCATCGATGATATAAACTTCCTGAATCTCTTTCCGCCACATGTCTGAGATGGTTGTGTCGATAAATCGGAGACGCCCGGTATCCTGAAGTGGAAAGGGGAGCGCCTCCGGCAGCCCAAATGCGTTGGAAGGAGGATTGGCCGTATTCGATTCGTTTGCGAAAACGGGTAAAGGAGATGGTTTCAGGCTGAATGTAAGCAGGGCCGTACCGGCCATCATGAACGAATTACGCATTGAAAAGGCTGTTCTGCTCTGTCTTCTTGTCTTTTTTTGTTTACGTCCACTTTTTCGTTTCATGAGTGATTCCCCAATATGATTTTTTCGTTCTATTGACATTTTCCTAATAAGGATTCTTCTTTTGGCTTAGGCGCAGCGCTGTAGGCTTTCCAGAATTGCGCTAATTTTTCGATATCTTTCCAAACCGGATCATGTAACACAGTCGCGTCGAATACATGAGGCCATTGCGGCGCCGCTGGGTTCACTTTATGTTGAATGGCATGGAGATCTTTCATCCGGTAAATTCGGTCATTTTCATACGTGATCTGTTCCACATGATCGAAATTGTGTAGGAAAGGTTCTTCCTCTAGAAATTCATAAATCCGCTCCATGCCCTGATTTGGATCATGAGTAAATTGTTCGTATTCGACAAAATGCATGCGGTCCAGCCACCCTCGTGTCGCCGCGTCGCGAATGGCGTTGAAGGCTCTTCCAACCGGTTGAGCGTCATCTATAAAGAGTGAAATCCGGCCTTTGGCGGTCTTGAATTGAGCGTCGTGGGCTTCTTCTTGTGAAGTCAATCCCAACGCCGTAGTTTTTCTATGCACTTTTTCAAACGAAGCGACGACATCCCGCAAATCGCGAACCATAATAAGGATTTTTACTCGTTCTCGATCGCCCAGCAACGCGGCGATTGTCTCAAGGCGATTCGGCCAGAAATGATACTTATCAATGCAAACGGATTTATCCGTATGCTTGAACCACCCATAGAGTATGGAGCGCATCACATTTTTCTGCATCTCATCGCTCAATTCACTTCCAAGCGCTTTAATCGATTCGATTTGATTCCAATTATCCCGAACCGATGTAAGAAGCTGCGCGAGTCCTGATGTTGATGTGACGTAGAACTTGGGATTTTGCCCAAGAATATTCATTAGCAATGTAGATCCACTGCGTGGAAGGCCACCCATTAAATAAATCGTTTTTTCTTTTACATTAAAAGTCAAAGCAATATCCTCAAACAATGTTGATTTGAATCATAAATTATCCGGATCGGTCGTAGACAAATCCCCCACCACCGCGTTCCCCGCATTCTCTTGGATTGTCAAACTGGACAAATTGATATCCGTCGGCGCGTCGTTTTCCGCGAAAACGCGCATGGAGATCGTTTTGTTCCCCGTATCCCCGCCATCTCCGTCTGTTACTTTCAGTGTAAGGGAGTGGGAGGTTTCTCCCGATTGCGAACTGCTTTGATAAGTCAGCCGTTGAATGAGAGCGTCTACGTTGGTGGGTGTGGAAGACGCATTGAACGTGATTTTTAAATTGGCTCCGGAACCGGTTTCCGTCCCATCCACTACCCCAAATGTCGTCCAGGATGCGCCGTCACTCACTTGGATGTTATTCCCACTTCGCTGGATATTCCCTACGCCGTGAGCTTGGTTGCTGACAGAAATGGTTTCGGTCGAACGAACGCCAGTAACGGTGAGGACTCCCGTATCGAGATCCCCGCCGTCCGCATCGTTAAACGTTACGTCGGAATCGATTATCTCCGCCGCCGCGTTGATTGCGTTTTCATTGAAGTCTTTCGCGGCGATTAGACCGGTTAATGTCGGCGCAGCGTTTGATGATCCTGTTTGACCGGTTTTAATAGAAGCGCCTGTATCTTCATAAGCGTATCCATGGATTGTGACGGTCTTCGCACTACCTGGAACGCTTATTTCTATCCATCCATAACGTGTCTGTCCCCCGATCTGAAATTTCACGCCGATAAATTTGTGGTTCGCCCCAACAAAATTGCCACGGTTTAATGTAGAGCCAGTTGAATAGATGACATAATTCGCCACGTTATAATTAACCCAAAATCCATTATTATTTCTAACCCAATTTGTTACACTCGGACCAATGGTTACATTAGACGCAAGAGCGGATGCGTAGGTAAATGTCGCCGCGCCGCTGCCTACCCAAAAGGCGTTGGCTGTCATACCGGCAATGTCTACATCGCCATATTGATAGGTTCGTGGTCCGCTTGTATAATCGTAAGAACTAACACCGATTTTAAGTTGACTCCCACCACCGAATGAAACCGTGTAATTTTCTTGAATAGAACCCTGTAAAACCTTATCGCTAAGATCCGTGTATACAACTCCCGCCTCTAATCCTTCCACTCCCGTCAACATGGCGCCGGCCGCAGCCGAGTAAGCCATCAACCGTTTATTTAGATCCGAAATATTCTTTGAAGACTTTTTTGAAGCGATCGATTTTTCATTATTTTATCTCCAAATGAAAATTCAATTTTTTTCTATAATTTGATGGCGCAATGATGGATCAACAGCGGAAACCATATTCGAAACCGCCAACTTCCCGGAAAGAAAATTATTCACTCTTTGGGCTTCGTCATTTGGATTGCTAACAATATCGCAATAATTCACAAACAGAATATGAATATTTTCTTGCTGATGCAGCCATGCTTTTATTCGATCTGACTGCCGTTGAAACGTTTTTTTCAGCGCATCGGGATTCTTGGATTGTTTCCCACTCATTTTCTCCAGCATTTTATGCTGAGAAAGAACAATTTCGTCTACATCCCTCTCCATAAAGATTATTCTATAATTATACACCTTCGGTAAATAATGTAACAGTGGAGAAACAATTTTTATCGCTTTTCCCTCTGCTTCCTTGAGCCAGGAATGATCCCGCATGAGCGTTTTGACTTTTTCGTATTCGTAATATCCCCGCTCGTTATTCTCATCCGCTTTCCGCATACCATCAGTGAGAATCTCCATACCGCCCTTTTCCAGCATCTGCATCATCAACGATGTTCCGCTTCGTGGAAGCCCTGACACAACAGTGATTACGTTTTCACTAAGTGGTTTCTTTTTCGCCTCTGAAGGTGTGTTTTGAAGCGTGTCTTTCCGCTCCGGCGCTGTTTTCTTCTCCACGGATTGAATATGACGGCGGATTCCGATCTCCTCAAAAATCCGCTGGTGTTCCTGCGCCTTTTCTGAATCGCATAAACGGTCTTCGTATAATGCGATCAATTTCCGCCGGGCTTCTTGGAATCCGGGCGCAATCGCTAAGCTCACTTCAAACGCTTCCGCCGCCCGTTCGAGATAATCCATTTTCTCCAGCGCCGCTCCCAGCCAGTAGTGAGCGCTGAAATTATGGTATAGGAGGCCAACGGAATTGAGGGCGTAATCCGCCGCTTTTTCATATTGCAACGTCCGGAAGTACGTTTCCGCCAATCCGCAATGCGTATGAGCGTTCTCAGGATCGATGTCCAATCCCTTCAAAAACGCCCTTTCGGCTTCTTCAAACCGATTGATTTTTAAATACACTGCGCCAATTTGATTGTGCAGTGTCGGCATTCGGGGATCCGCTTGTTCCGCTTTGTTCAAGAATTCCAACGCCTGGTCGTAATTCCCTTCCGCCAAATTCAATGTGCCCTGCATCAGATCCAATTGAGGAAATCCGTGTTCCTGCTGTGCGATTATGAAATCAATAACTCGGCGGCAATCTGTTAATTGGTTTAAAGATTGATAGCACTGGGCGAGATAAAAGGCGTAGCGGATCTGATCCGGATGCGATTCGTATAACTCTTCAAGAATGGGAAGAGCAACAGTATATTGGTTTTTATTCAGATGAACCCGCGCAAGGTAAAATTTCGATTCACTCACGTTTTTTTCAACGGCTTTTTGTACGTTCTCATCCGGTTTTTCGATATATCCCAATTGAACCAGTTGCTCCAACGCTTCCTGATTCGCGATTGGATCTTCCCGGAGATCCTCCGGATGCATTCCGCAGTCTCCCTCCACGGTTTCCCAACTGGGGATCAATTCCAACTCGATCTCACGATCGAACGCCTGCGCCAAGACTTTCCCGTCCATATCTTTCCGATAGGCAGACCGAACAACGTGAGAATGGTTGGACAGACATCTAAAAGCCTCGCGCCGTAGATCCGCTCGTCCACGATCACATTCGGCCCCGTCATGCAGAAGATTCCATATGGACGGTGTTGATGAGCGGGACCGGCGGGTTCTTTTGGAATACTTTTTGGGCGTAGATGATCGGAATGAAATCCATGATCGGAAACAAGGATCACTGTCGTATCCGGTCCGGCGAGTTCCAACAAACGTGACAACATCATGTCATGAAACCGGTATCCACCTGCGACAACGTCTTTATACATTTCAAACAAGTCATCAGGAACGTGCTCCATACGGGGCGGGTGAAAGTTCATGAATCCATGACAGAAATGATCGATGCTGTCGTAATACACGGCCATGAAATCCCATTCCTCATTCTCCATGATCCACGTCGCGGCGGCGTGTACGGTAGAACACTCGGCGATGATCTTCGCCACAGTATATAACCGCCGGTCTTTATCTTGATTGATTTGCGCCGCGTTCGGCACAAAAGGGAGGAGATGCGCTTCGGTTAATTCCGCCGGATGAACTCGCAGTTCTTTTAAAATCTTCTCCACTCGTTTGGGATGAACGGTTCCATTCTGCATGGGCCACGGTTTCTCAGGATCACTGGACCGGTGATAGAAGTTGGAAACCATCACGCCATTCAACGGTTCGGCTGGATGACTGGGCCACCACCCCACCACATGGCATTTCAGACCGTTCTGCATCAGGATATTCCAAACCGCTTTGACTTTGCGGGAAGCGCCCATGACAGGCCGAATACCTTTCATGTTGGGAGCGGGTTCGGTGAAGCCCAGAATACCATGTTTGTCAGCGTGCATCCCGGTTGCGATAGATGTCCAGAGCATCGGAGACATCGGCGGATCGAGTGTGGCGATATTCCCTATAACTCCACGATTCACCAGACTCTCCAAAGCAGGCATTTTCCCCGCGTCAAGAAGGGGATTGATGATCTTCCAATCGGCCCCGTCCCACCCGATCAGCAGAACTTTCTTCGCCAGTCTTTTCATTATCTCTTTCCTTCCGTATTGGAACGTTGCCCTGCATAAATGGAACGCCAGCCGCATCCCGTTTCTTCCGCCATGCGATTACACCCACCGCTCCCAATGCTAACAGACCTAACGAGCCTTCGACTGGAATCGACCGCATAAACTCTTCCATTTCAAGATTATCTGGATTTGGATTTGGTTTTTTCATGACATAAAATTATCCTATTCTATATTATCATTGGTATTATATAACAATGACATGGAAGTACGAGTTATCTCAAATAAAGGAATAATAATTGGGATTGGATGAAAGGAAGAGGGGAATTTAATTAATAGTGGTTAATAGAAGGCCAGCGATTACAATAGAGATGAATGACTTAACCTGGAGGAACCCGTCGGAAAAAACCTCCAATGCTGAGTAGTCCATTTGAAGGATCAGAGACGTCTAGCCCGATTAGTCATGGTCACAGCCGTTATAATCAACCGTTTCGAAAATGCGCTCTAAGCGCCGTGGTTTCTATCAAATAATTGGTAAAAATGGCACAGCCGCGGCGAGGCTTCTATTTCGATGGCTTTGTATTCGAGTTCGTTGACTTAATACTCAAATCCCTCACCAACCGCTCAAACGCTTTTGTATACTCGTCATACTCCTTCCATTTCGTGAAATCGCCGATATGACGATCCCGGCGAATATCATCCGCCCATTGCTCCGTAGTTTTAAATACAGCATCATCCAAACGTATTGGAAAAAGGACATCACTTTTCTGCGTTCGCTCTTTCTTTAGTGCTGTTTCAACTTCCTTACGTACCCAGGCCCTTGTCACGGAATTCTTCGATAGAATCAAAATCAATTTATCATGTACACGAATAGCCTCGTCAATTCTACGATGTATCCGATCTCCAATTTTCATATCCTCCGGAGCGAACCAGCAGCGAATGCCTTTATCCTGCAGATAAAGATAAAGGCAATAACACCTATGAGAATATGAAAATGAGTCTCTAAAAGTATCTCCTTCGTATATTTTTCCGCGACTCTTTTCATGTGCAGTTGTGATCTCCAATCATGATGGTTTGTATCTATTATAATTGTAATCTATGGTTGAAATCCTTTTAATTTGACTTCCGCAATGATTCGATAGTGTTTGGCGTTTCCCGAACAGAGTTGAATGGAATTTTCCGCCGCCGTGGCGGCAATCAACGCATCGGCAACACTGAGACTCGATTTTAGAACATACTCCTCCATGTAGATGCTTGCCCGTTGGCCGATATTTTCAGTTAGTGGAATGGTCTCAAAATGGCGTAGAAAGGATCTAATAACAGCCATTTCTTTCTGGTCACGGGCGCCTTGGCATAATTCCATGCGAGAGATGACGGAGATCATCGGTTCTTCATCTCGATCAATCGTTCGAACGGCTTTAGTATTTCCGCGTAGAACCCAAATTAGAACATCTGTGTCAAATAACATTGAAGCGGCCTTTTCTCAAAATTCTTATATATTCGGAAGGATCGGCTATATCCGAACGGTCGGCCCATATGCCGATCGCGGGATCGTTTACAATGGATGGTTCGGCGTTTGAACGTTTAATAGGGACAATCTCTGCGATCTCGTTACCGCGCATGGACAGTGTAACTCTTTCGTTTCGCTTAATGGCATCCAGGATTTTTTTTGGATTTCGTCTCATATCCATCACGGTCGCTTTCATTTTTGATCTCCTTCTATGCGCATACTTAAAGTATGCGCTTTTTAGATCATTATATCAAAAGGATCCTGGAACGTAATAGCCTTCGTTATCTCTATTCCAATATGTGAAATGAGTGTTTGAGATATTCTATCTAAAAGTGTAATTGATCCAAAATAGTCAATCGTAGATATTCTACTCGCCCAACGAGCAGACAATATAAACGCCTTACTGAACCAAAGAAATAGATGCTTGAATGATCTCTATAGTTGTCCCGTTTACAAGTATGAATTGAACGGGGATCATATGCATTAACATCTATATTGTCAACTGGTTAGCGGTGGCCCCATTAGACCTGGACAGGCATACGCCTATGCAATCATAATATAAAGGCAATGTTGGCTAGAGACCTCACCGAAACACAATCGTTTGATCGACACGCCACATGGGATTGAGATACCAAGCTGGGATTGACCAATGGGAGAATTTGTCACTGTTTTTTCCCGGCCTGATTGGGCAAAAGAGAGGGTTCTCCTGGTGGATAAGGCCACCGCCTGTCAAATCGGAATGAATGTAGAAACAAGTACAACGAACAATATCATCAATAAATTTTAGACAATTTCTGAATAGACGGATTTAATTGCATTGATTATATATTTGTCCGCTTCCTCTGTGAATTTTGGTCCAACACGCACTTGGATGAAGCGATCGTAAACATCTAGCGTTTGGCGGCATATATCGGGATTGTATTGAATTGCTTTTCCTTCTGGAGTAGTGAAAGACGGCCAATTTGGATGTCGTGTCCGTTTGTTCATGATTGATTCTTCTGTCGGGAGTAAAACGGAACCAGATAGGGATGAACAAGAAACTTTTTTCTGTCGCAAGGCTTTGAGGCATTGGTCTTTTTTTTCTTTTGAGGTGGCGTCGAAGAAAACAGAATAGCCGATATCGCCAGCAGGATCCGGTTGTTTCCGCAGACGAATACCTGGAATCGTGCGAATCCCATCGTAAATCATCGTCGCATTACGTCGTTGATCGGAGAGTATGCGGTCGAATTTTGATAATTGAGCGCTCATTACAGCGCCGGAAAATTCATTCATACGGTAATTCTCTCCGGTAAAATTCTTTTCGGATTTACCCCCGATTCGTTTTTCAAAGACTCCATTTAAATTCCCCATGTCTTGATACCGGGCCGCGCGTTCGTAATAGACAGGATCATTTGTTATGAAGGCGCCGCCATCACCGCAAGTAATGATTTTATAGGCGTTGAAACTAAAGATCGCAACATCGCCAATCGATCCCAGTTTTTTCCCTTTGTAGGACCCCCCCGCGCATTGCGCGCAATCTTCAATGACAAGGATGTTATGTTTTTTCGCGATCTCCATAATGGGATCCATGTCACAGGGCCCTCCGAGTAAATGGACGGCAATAACCGCTTTGGTGCGGGGTGTAATCGCTTTTTCAAAACTTTTCGGATCGAGATTGAATGTTTCATCAATATCAGCAAATACGGGCAACGCGCAGGCGTGAACGATACAGGTGTAATCAGACCACCAGGTGTAAGCAGGAATGATGACTTCATCTCCGGGTCCAATCCCCAGCGCGGTCATTGCGCAATTCAACGCCGTTGTGCCCGAGGTGACGGCCAATCCAAATTTTGTTTCCATATACTTGGCAAAAGCAACTTCAAAGTCGTTGACTTTATTGGGGGGATTCCCCGGACCGGCAAAACGAAACGGCGCGCCAGATTCTAAAACCTCCTTTAACAATTCTTCCTCTTTGTTGTCATAATATTGAGGACCGACAAACCCTGTGACCATTTTTGGAATGCTTACATTTAGCTCGCTGCTATGGGCTAAGATATTTTGAGATCCAATCCCTAGAGTCGCGGTAGAATATAGAGCGGTTTCCTTTAGAAAATTCCGGCGATTCGTTTGGCGTTGATTTGACATGGTGATCTCTCCTCTGGTTATGTATTATTAGTAATACATAAGATGTATTTTTTGAAAAAGTCAATGTATGGGTGTCAGGCTCAGATCGAACCACGAAATACAGATCGAAAAATAGAGATTTTTTCTGTTTTCGGGTTGTGAAAGAAGCCAGTTGTAACTGTCCAGGACAAATCGGCCTCCCACTAAGCAGTTTATAATATTGCTGTTACTACATATAATCCCTTTTCAATTCATACTCGTAAACGATACCACTGAGTTGTTGTAAAAAACAGTGGCTCATTCAAGGTTGGGAAATGTTATGGCCCCAGCCGGTAAATATCCCCATAACTGCATATCCCATTGCTCGAGTCATATTCAAAGAAACCAGCCGCTCCCGGATAACCAATCGAACGAACATAGGATCCTTCAACGCCTTGCAGGTTATCCGGACCGATCGAGACCAATACATATTTAAAATTACCGGGCATAATATTCCCTTTATAATTGGCAATTCCATCAAACATCCATTGCACCGCATCGTTATGTGGGTCAAAGTACCCATACCGTCTCTTCATAATACCGTCCGCATCGGATGTTCCTATAGGACGAAAAGGATCATATACGCTATCCGCCGAGGAAATATAAGAAACCGGAGATGATAACGCGTCCAGGTAGGCTAAATGCGTGTACCCTCCCCACAAGTTGTAAGGCATATAAGCGTTATTATCCATTCTGTATTGTTCAATGGCCGTAGCGAGATTCCGTAAATCGGCTTCCACTTTCGCGACTTTTGCCCGAACTTGCGCATTTAAAAAATTGGGAACGGCAATCGCTGCGAGAATCCCGATAATCGCCACTACAATAAGTAACTCGATCAGGGTGAATGCTTTCTTCATGATCTCTTCTCCGATTATGAAATGGTTGTAATTCACGTTGCGCGTTGATAGCAAACTATCGATGATCGAAGGGATTAATTTTCGTAGAGAGTAATGAAAACCATTGCTTGGGATGAATTGTCAATCAATTATGATGATATGGTTAAATACTGAGAATATATCTCACTACGAAAAATGATAATCCACTTCTCATCCGTCGATTGTTCTTCATACTCCAAACTTATTTAAAACCGATCCTGTGTGCTTACGGATTTGATGTTTATACACATAGTTCCACAAATTTACCATACATTTTTTGGCAGTGTCAATAAGGTCTCAAAATAAAAAAAATTTGTCTCATACGCCAATACGTGATTTGTATATATATAATGCCAATAAAGAACCATCTTTACATCTGACTGTCATTTTTATCGTCCAGGACACAGAAACGAATAATTTCTATCACTTCATCACACTTCTAAAGAGTTTTATTCAAATTTTTAAATTCGACTTGATCCCGACGGCAAAATCCGTATAATACTATCGCTTGATCGAGAATAAATCAAGTCGGCGATATAGCCACTCCGAATAAACGAAGGTTAGGGATTTCAAGGTTTCAGACGTCAAAAAAGGGAAGGAGAACGACAAAATGAAGAAGATGACTTATGTAGTTATTGGATTGGCGGGGATTGCTTTACAAGGTATCCATGATTTATTCACTCATACAGAAAGGAATGTATCATGAAAAATCAATCATCTCACAAAGTACTATTGTTTTGTTCACTGATGGCTCTGTTCGTGCTCTTCGCACAAACGCCGTCTCAGTCGGCGGAATCTCGTAGAGGGGGCTTGTATGGCGACTGGATGGTCAAGGTTGATTACGATGGAAGACAGATGGAATCAATTCTATCGTTTTCCAGAAACAATGAGGGGGAACAGATCGGTCAGTGGATCAGTTTTTGGGGACTCAGCGATCTGAAAGACATTACGTTCGAAGAAGGCAAACTCAGTTTCACGCGGGAAAACCGTAATCGAGACGGTCAAACCATTACATCGAAGTTCACCGGCACAATCCAGGATGGAAAATTATCTGGAACCCTGTCGAGTGATAGAGGGGAATTTACGCTTGAAGGCAAGCGTAGTGAGCGAATGCCCAGGGCTGTCGGGAATTGGGAAATTAAGTACACAATAGGTGAACGCGAAATCACCTCAATGCTTGTAATCGAGACGGACAAGAATGGTGAACTCAAAGTCCAATGGCAGAGCCAACGGGTAAAACATGTGATTACAGATGTGCAATCCGAGAGAGGCAGCCTGACGTTCAAGATAAAAAGCAGTATGGAGGATCGTGAGTGGGAATCCACATTTGAAGGGACGATCAGCAGGAATACGCTTTCCGGCATGCTCAAGTCTGAGCGGGGAGAGATTCCAGTTGAGGGAGAACGGATTGGCGCTTCTCTTATTGGGAATTGGGACCTTGAAATCACATCGGACCAAGGCAGTCGTAAACAGAGACTGAGAGTAAACCCAGATCTGAGCGGTTTGTATGGATCCACTCCCATCAAGAAAGTCAATCTAGAAGATGGTAAGGTTAGTTTCAAAATCACCCTGGAATTCGGGGACCGGGAATTTGAAATGAGTTTTGAAGGAAAACTTGAGGAATCAGATCTGACCGGCGAAATCACGTCCACCAGAGGCAGTCAAAAGGTCACCGGGAAGAAAGTCGTTCGAACTAGAAGAAATCGGAATAATTAGTTTCTATTCATGTATCAGATTTCGAGTTTTATAAGATGAATAAGGAGAATCATGGGATCTCCATCAGTAGCGTCTTCATCGCTTTCGTCATCGCTTGTTGATAATTCTGTGTATCGAGAACGTGGAAGATGAAGCGGTCCTTTGCATCTGATTCCATTCTCCATTCTGTTACGCCATTCTCGTCACAAGTCACTCGAATCGATTCGAAAGTAAACACCGAATCGATTCCGCTTTTATCCAATGAATCGATATGACCAACGGAATCGACTGTGTAACCCGCGGCATGCAGAAATCCTGCGGTACACCACATGTGGCGTTCGTGTTCTCCGAATTGGGCCAGTTTTTCCATTTCATTTTCACCATTCAAATAACGAAGCCAGTTATGACCGGTGTACCTTCCAAACATGTAAACAAAATAATTTCTCATTTTCTTGGTAAGAAAGGGAAGAATTTCGTTTTGACGAAATTTGTAGTGTGTTCCGAATTCCCTCACTACCAACTGATCGAGAGCCTTTATTTTCTCGAAACAAGGCATCCAATAGAGTGGGCAGGGAATATCAAATATTGATTTGTAGGATGGAATACTTAAATTTACGTTGTATTCCAATTTAGCCGCTTCTGATGTATCCGGCGATCCTGTCCCGGCATTCAAGTATATCCCAGCGCATTTTTGAGAAAAAAGATCTGGATTCAGTTTTCCAGCGATCGCGATATCTCTGCAAGAGCCAATCACGTGGATTATGACCGGCTGTTTCGACGCGCGTAAAGTATCGAGAATAAAGTTCACTCCTTGCATATCATCAAGATAATCACCCACTTGTTTTACATTGATTGATTCAAGTGGAATTGATGATCCAACCGCCACACTCACGGAGAGGCCAGTGATTCGGTTTAGCTGCGCAACAGCCATAACATCCGGATTCCAAGCCTTTTTTTCTTCTGGAGGAGAATCAATTACAACGCCTTTTAAACGAATGGCGCCCTGCTGAGCCAGCGCATATTCGCAGGCCAAATCCCAATGATCGTCTGGATCGTTATGCGGACGGAATAAATCCGTTACATGAATAACTGCGGGTGAAGATTGAGCGGCAGGCGCATTTGTGGAAGCGGCGAACAGTGTTGTCTGATTCATGATAATAACATAGATCAAGACCGTGGGTAAACCAACAATTCTCCTATAGTTCATGCGCATAATTTTACTCCTATTCATCAATCGAAATTGGAATCATTGAAATATCACTCGAAAATTTTTCAATCCTATGGTATTTGGCGTTAATGATCGGTGAGAGCATAAATTCCTCGTATTACTCTTTTGTCTCCACCGTTCAGGAAACGTTCACAAAATAATATCAGAATAGAGATTTTCAAAATTCTATCGTTGAATGATTTGTTCTCGAAGACTTGTCATAGTTGAAATGATTTCACATTACGCTTATCTTCTGGTAGGAGAATTTTCTTTTTTGGTCTATATTATTTTGCTCTTATTGAACGTAGATTATGTAACGAGGTAATTTCATGAACAAAAACAAAGAAACAAATCGTTCGAGAAATACACCGGCTCCGTTTTCCATCAGCCGCCGCCGGTTTCTTCAAACTGGCGCCGCGTCCATCGCGCTTTCTTCGCTTCACACGGAAGCGATGGCGCTCGCGGCAGAGAAACCCAAACGGGTTGGATTGATTGGAGCGGGATGGTATGGCAAAAGCGATCTTTGGCGGCTGATTCAAGTCGCGCCGGTTGAAGTTGTCTCAATTTGCGATCCGGATACAAACATGCTTGCCGAAGCTGTGGAAATCCATGGCCAACGGCTTCCCGCAAATAAGAAACCCCGCACGTATAACGATTATCGCGAGATGCTCAAAGAAAAAGATCTCGATATCGTGCTTATCGGCACACCGGATCACTGGCACGCGCTGCAGATGATCGAGGCGGTGAAGGCCGGAGCGGATGTATATGTGCAAAAGCCGATCAGCGTGGATGTGCTTGAAGGCGAGGCGATGGTCGCCGCCGCCCGGAAACATGGCCGTGTCGTGCAGGTCGGCACGCAGCGGAAGAGCACACCGCATCTCATTGATGTCAAGAAACAAGTTGTTGAAGCGGGGCTGCTGGGGACAGTAGGGCATGTTGAAATGTGCTGCTACTACCACATGCGCGCCAACGGCAATCCACCGGTCCAACCTGTGCCGGACTTTCTCGATTACGAGATGTGGACGGGACCGGCGCCTCTACGTCCTTATGATGGTTTGCCGCATACGCGCTGGTGGCGGACCTTTATGGAATACGGCAATGGCATTATAGGAGATATGTGTGTGCATATGTTCGATACAGCGCGGTGGATGCTTGGACTTGGCTGGCCGAAACAGGTTACATCCACTGGTGGAATTCTCGTTCAGAAAGATGGCAAGTCAAACATCGCGGATACGCAAATCGCGACCTTTGAATACGATAAATTTAACTGCGTATGGCAGCACCGGACGTGGGGATCTACTCCAGACCCTGATTACCCGTGGGCGTTATTCATCTATGGCGATAAAGGAACGCTCAAAGCGAGCACAATGCGCGCGGATTTCATCCCGCAAGGCAACAATGGGAAACCAATCCATTTCGAATGTTTTTATGAACGCGAACAATACCCAGAAGACTTGAAAGAGAAACGCATTGAACTGAACGCCGCGCCCGCTACGCGGCGGCATATGCTCGATTTTCTCACAGCGATCGAAAAGCGCAGCCGGCCGGTCGCGGATATTGAAGAAGGCCATATTTCGACAGCCAGCTGTATAATGGCCAATCTCTCGATGGGATTGGGTGGACGGCCTCTTCAGTACGATCCTCAGAAGCGTGTCGTGATTGGCGATGAAGAAGCCACACGGCTTCTGCGCCGCTCATACCGGGAACCGTGGGATCATCCAGATGTCGTATAAGAATTTCGAGGCTCCGGTTAACGGGTTGGTGTGACAGGCTTTCTTCGCCACCAGGACGCCAGCATTGAGCCGGAAATATTCATCCATGTGCCAAAAATTGCCGGGGCGATGGCCGCTCCTGTGTTTTTTAATACATTGACCGCCAATCCCGTTCCCATTCCCGTATTCTGCAAGCCCACCTCAATGGCGATTGTCCGGCGGGAGGTTTCATCCATCCCAAAGAGCCATGCTCCCCCATACCCCATAAGATAACCGATTAAATTATGAATGATCGAAGCGCAGATCAATAAGAATCCGACTGTCATTAAATCATCACGGGATAAGGATGTAATAATGGCAAGGATAAAACAGATGGAAAACATCGCAACGAAGGAAAGGAATCTATCCATCCATTCACCCGTCAGTTTGAAATATTGAAGAATGATATTGGTCAAAAGGCCCGCGCCGATCGGCGCCATGATAATTTGAATAATAGTCCACATCATATTGAGGAATGGAATTTCAATATATTGTCCCGCTAATAATTTCATCATTAAGGGAGTCATGATGGGCGAAATTAAAGTTGAACAGGCTGTCATGGTAACCGATAAGGCGACATTCCCTTTGGCTATGTATGTCATCACATTCGACGCGACGCCACCCGGGCAGGAGCCAACGAGAACGATCCCCGCCGCGATTCCCGCCTCAAATCCAAATAAGAAAGCGATGGATACCCCCACGAACGGCATAACCGTAAATTGAAGAACCATCCCGATCAAAACCGCTTTGGGCATTGAGAGAACGCGGGTGAAATCGGTTAAACTTAATGTCGTTCCCATTCCAAACATAATAATTTGAATGAGTGGCACAATGAGCGTTTTCAGTTCGAAGCGGCCCCATGTTTGAAAGGCGAAGGGATATACCATCGCCGCCGATACAAAGGCAAATATCCAAAGGGAAAATGAGAAGCTCTTCAGCGAGGGAGTTAATTGCAGAGAAACGGCCGCTGAAACAAAAAAGAGAATAACCGCCGGTCCCATCCATATCCATTGTCCCAAACTCCATAGAACACCAACCACGATAAAAAGAAACGCGCTGGTCAATAAGAAAAAACGATATAGCATCATTGAAATCTCATTTGAATCGTGTTGGATTACTCGGAATAAACCGCTTCGCGTAAACCTGTGATATATCCGATGGCGAACAACCGTCCAATAGATGAATATCCTGGTCTGTCGTTGTCGTCTCCTTCCATGGTAGGCACATGATCGGGCCGGCAGACTCCATTGTATCCGATATCACGATAGGCGCGCATACAAGCCGCCATGTCAGTCTGACCATCATCATGGAACGTTTCAACAAACTTTTCAGCCGTGCCTTTCACGTCTCTAAAATGCACGAAAAAGATCTTTTTTTGTTTACCGAAATGCCGGATCACACCCGGAAGGTTATCTGTCATGAGAGTGAAATTCCCTTGGCAAAGCGCAATTCCATTAACCGGACTCGGTACGAGATCGAGCAGGCGTTGATAGTTGTCAATGCTGCGCATGATCCGGCCGATTCCTCGAACGGGTGAAAGCGGAGGATCGTCCGGATGCATCGCCAGTTTGACATTGGCTTCTTCAGCGATAGGAACAATAATATGAAGAAAATTCTCCAGATTTTTCCACAATGTATCTTCCGTTACGGCGCCATATCTTGTCAGCGGATCGTTCTCAACATCTTTGATATCAAAACCCGTCACCAACGCGCCGCCGCGCGCAGGAATCGCTTGATTCGTCCGCTGCCAATTAAAACCCGCCATCCATTCGTAACACCAGACGGGAATATTGAGTTTGCCCATATTGCGAATCAATTCAATTACAGTTTCAATCTCCTCCTCTTTTCCCGGCAAACCGAGTTTGATCTTATTCATGGGGGGCCGTGATTCAATGACGGCGAGTTCGAATCCTCCAGCTTCATAGGCTTTTTTCAATCGAGAGAGAGGACCCAAACTCCATGGTTTTTCACCGGGTTTGCGATCGATGTCCCAGTCTCGGCCGAATGATCCAACAACGTGGTCGACCCCACACTGCTTAACAATTCTCCACAATGCGTTTTCCGGTGGATTGAATATCTCCGCGATTTTCATAATCGGTTTTGAATCCATTGCTTTTTCATCTATGGAATAGATTGAATCTCGTTCAGCGGGAAAAGATCGAAGAGGGGTGGATACGGTGTGTATAGCGGCGCCGGACGCTATCATGAATCCCCGCCGGGTTACTTGATTCCTTATAGGATTGCGCATTGGATTTTTCCTTTCTTTTTCACGGCGCTTTCTACTGATTGTATCATTATATGGGAATCCATGCTTGGGATTAGTGAAGAATATCGAATGCGGTTCCTTGCGTGCTCATTTGAATAAATCATTTCCCAATATTCCAGTTATTCACTTCCGGCAAGGGCGCTCGTATCGTTGGATCGCTTAAGTGGATCCAGCGTATAAAACCTCCATCCGTTTAGGACAATGGATACACTGCTGAGATAGACGCCCGGATAAAAATGATTTTCTAAAATTCCTATAGGCTTTCTGATTCCAGATTTTCTGAAATGATTGGTGGTTGATATTGCCGAAAACGAGTTTTTTGTAAATCTGCTTTCCAGCCTTTAATTCATAAGAATCTTCTTGTATGGGGATGCATGAAAACACACAGGGAGACACCTCACCCGCAGCGGATATGAATAACGCCCGTTCAATGTTTTCCGTACACGATCCTCCATCATTTTCTGGATCGTTCAGATAATAATACAGCGGAACACCCAGCTGTTTTGCGTTGTCGGTGACAGCCTGCAGATGCGTGTTTAAATGCGCGTGTTCTTGGCGCGGTAGATTATGGAGTCTTTCGTTTTCCAACGGTGGAGAGGGCGCATATGGCAATGTTGTGATGACAACCTGATCGATATCCTGTCCGGAAAAGAATGATGGCAACTGTTCAATCTCATCCAATCCAGAGCGAAGCAGCATATACGCAATATGAATCGAGGGAAGGGAAGCGCCTGCGTCACGCTTGATCTGGTTAAGACGCCGAATAACATCCACTACTTTTTCCTGCTTCGTTCCATTGCGGATAGAGTCGTTCTTCCCGCTGGCTCCCGCTAAAGAGAATGAAATGATATCGACACCAGTTTCAACCAGCTGTTGAATTGTATCATCATCAAGCGCCAGGGCGTTTGTCGTCATTCCAACCTTGCATCCCGTTTGTTTGGCGAGAGAGATGAATGTGAAAATATCAGGGTGAAGAAACGGTTCTCCCCATCCCTGCAAGTACGCCAGCCCGGTTTTTGACAGAGCGGGCAGGATTTTCTCAAACGTCTCACGGGTCATGAATCGATTCTTCCAGCGGTCTTGAAAGACGGTTCGTGGACAATACACACAGGCGGCGTTGCAGATTGAACTGACCTCGATCTGTATCCAGTCGGTTGATGGAATCCACCAAGTTTTAAACCAACTCATGGCGATTGTATAATTATCACTCATTGATCTAGGTGTTGATTAACATACTCTCTACAGTATATAGTTAAGTTTCATCTTGTAAGGCTTTTTATAACCTCATCATGTATGATACTATCAGATCTGCTTGTCTTAGAGAAAGTATTTGCGTGAAAGGAGAAGATATTACAATGAAACGATTGATTCTGCTGTACGTTACTCTTGCGTTATGTATTACCCCTGGAATCATTCAAGCCCAGGAAGAGATTCGTTGGATCGAGTTTCCTGATTCCATGTTTGAAGTCAATGGGCTTCCCTGGTTCAATGAAAACTCGCCGGACTTGTACCGGTTGCCGAAACGGTTGGAGAATGTGGTCCGGCCGCCTGTTTGGGGGCTTGCTAAAAGTCCGAGTGGCGCCAGAATTCGATTCATCAGCGATTGTTCCACATTAGGAATCCAACTCGAATATCCCCAGCTTTCCGGTATGCGCAATATGCATACTTTTGGTCAAAGCGGCGTGGATCTGTATACCAATGGAATTTATTTTGGAACCGCGATTCATGGCAAAGAGCTAGAGGCTGAATATTTTTATTTCAAAGACGCCTCAGTGGAAAAACGAGAATTCGTTCTCTATCTTCCTCTTTATAACGGCGTAAAGATCAAAGCGATCGGTGTGAATCCAGAAGCGGTGATTGAAAAAGCAAGGCCCTTCGCTCTACCGAAACCAGTGGTCTATTACGGCACCTCAATTACGCAAGGAGGATGCGCCAGCCGTTCGGGAATGAGTTATCAAGCGATTCTAAGCCGCCGTCTCAATCTCGACTTTGTGAATCTGGGATTCTCCGGCAATGGGAAAGGTGAGAAAGAACTTGCCCAAGCGGTCGCGGAGATCGACGCGTCATGCTTTGTTCTCGATTTCATGGCGAATAATAAAGACGCGGAAAGCCTCGCTGAAGTCTATGAACCGTTCGTCCGGATCGTCCGTGAAAAGCATCCAGAGAAACCCATTGTGCTCGTAACCCGCATTTACGCCACCGCCGAATCGAGAAGCCAAGAAAGCCGCCTAAAAATTGAAGCCAAAAAAGATGTCATTCGTGACACAGCGGCCAAGTTGATCGCGGAAGGCGACACGAATCTATACCTAGTGGAAGGTCATTCTCTTCTCGGTCCGGATCTAGGGGATGGCCTGGTTGATGGCTCGCACCCAAACGATCTCGGTTTTCAAGCCATGGCGGATCGCTTGGCCCCATTTATCGCGCAAATCCTGCGTCTGCCAATCACACGTCCATTGATTCAATAATGGAGCGCGGGCGTCCCGCCCGCAAAAAAACAAAATCATTTATACCTTTTTCACATATGTCATAAATCAATCAAATACCATAGAATGTACAGGCGTTATTCTCCCAAATATCCTTCTGTTCATCATTGGATAACGCTTGGATGTATTCACTAGGCGCATTCATAACTCGATCGTACGGCGCCGCGAGAAGACAAACCGGCCAGTCGGAGCCGATCACAATTCGCTTGGTTCCGAAACATTCGAAAATTATATCCATGTAAGGATAAAGATCTTCCGGTTTCCAATTGTTTCGATCCGCCTCGGTCACCATGCCGGATACTTTGCAATAGACATTGGGACAGGCGGCCAAACGCCGGATCAGCGTCCTCCACGGTTCCATCTTTCGTTCTTTGATTTGCGGTTTCGCAATATGATCGACGATGAAGAGCTGTTCGGGAAACCGCTGACAGGTTTGAATCGCACCTTCGATCTGTGGGGGCCGGATCAAAAGATCGTAAGTGAGACCGCGCCGTTTCAGATGCTCGATCCCTCGTTGAAAATGATCTCCAAGGATATAGCAATCATCCGGTTCGTCATGCAGAACATGCCGCACGCCGCGCAGTTTCTTCCGCTGGGAAAACCGCTCTAATTGCTCGTTAATTTTGGAATCACATAGATCGACCCAACCCACAACACCGGCGATAAATGGATTCGAATCCGCCAAATCCAAAAGCCATTCGGTCTCTTCCAACGTCTGCCGGGCTTGGACCGCGATTGTATGAGTGACGCCTTGCGCGTCAATAAGGGGCTTAAGATCTTGTGGAAGATAATCCCGCTTCAGAATATCCATCCCCGATCCAATCCAACGGTACTCTTCTTCACTGTATTTCCAGAAATGTTGATGGGTGTCGATCTTACGCATGTCTACGATCTCCTTCTTGAAATTATGCGCATTACGTCCAATCCACTACAGCTTTCAATACACCGGCGTTAGGATTGAGCCATGTTGGGAACTGTTCGATCAACGCATCCCGCGTGGCCCAGTGGGTAATCCACGGCGCAAGATCGATTCGGCCTTCTTCCAATAAAGACAGGATGCGCGTAAAGTCTTTTGGCGTAGCATTGCGGCTGCCCCGCAAGGTCAGTTCACGCTTGTGAAAGTTCGGATCGCTGAATGTCAAATCACCGGGAAATGTGCCAACCATCGTATAGCGCCCCCCGTGCGCCACATAATTAAACGCAGCGGCCATCGATTGAGCGGAGCCGGTACAATCGATTACGGCGGTTGGAAGATCTCCATTATTGAAGGCTTCCAATTGAGGAACGATGGCTTCCTTCGCGTCAATGAAACGATCTACTTTCATTACGTCACGGCAAAACGCCCTCCGGTTCTCATTGATCTCCAAAATGGTCACCCGCGCTTCCGCGATTAGCGCGAATACTAAAACAGTCAGACCAATGGGCCCCGCGCCGATGATGAGCGTGTTCTCTCCCGGTTTTAATTCTGTGCGATCGACGGCGTGCGAGCCGATTCCCAACGTTTCCACAAGGGCGAGATGACTATAATCAAGAGTATTGGATTTGTGCAGTTTTTGTATGGGAACCGTGAGAAAATCCTGCATCCCGCCATCGATATGCACGCCTAATACTTCAATATCCATACAGCAGTTGGATTTCCCTGCGTAGCAGGCGATACACGCGCCACAGTTGAAATAAGGTTCAACCGCGCACCGGTCCCCAACGGATAATCCCGCGCTATTTTTACCAATCGCTGCGATCTCTACTCCTAATTCATGTCCGAGAATGCGGGGATACGTGAAAAAGATCTGTTTCCCTTCATACGCGTGTAAATCAGTGCCGCAGATGCCAATGCAATGAATCTTGACGACTGCGCAGCCTTCGGGGGGCGCGCCCGGTGGTTCTTTATCAATCCACGAAAATCGGCCCGGTTCCGTAAGTTCAATCGCTTTCACAATCGATAACGTCTCCTGTGTTTTTGATGATTAAAGATCGTCTTAATCGGTCCATTCTATAATTGAGAATAAAAATACATTTGGGTTATTACGCTCTTTGTTTAGAATGGCGTAATTGTCTGAACCATGATTCTAAGGATTATAGGATTACCATGATTAAAAATCTAGAAAATCAAGCGAATCAAGTAAGACACCGCCAACTGGCTGACTTTTTATCAAGGTTCAGACAATGGAGAATCCCGCAAAGTAACGCATAGCTTTAAAATATGAATGGATTGACTCACTTGCCGGATGAACCTTATAACACCTGAGGTCAATGAACAGAGTTAAAATAAATCATACGCGCCTGTATCCCTATACTTCCACGAAATGTAAAATCATTCTATACAAAGGCATCATTCCTAATTTCCGAAAGGAAAGCAAAAATGAAAAAACAAGCGTGGTTTCTCTTTTTCCTGCTTATTGGCTGTTTTTCTATTCCACTTGGATTTACGTTGGATTTTCCGGGACCTGATATAGGAGTGGCGCAGGGCCGTTGCGCGGATGGTATACTCGAATTATCGAATAACGCAATCTCTTGCCAATGGCGTTGTACGGATGGGCGCCTCGATCCATTGCGAGTCACGGACCGGCTAACGGGAATGAAGATTTCACTGCAAAGCGCCGATCTATTCCGCTTAACATTGGAAGATGATCGGATTCTTTCTTCCAATGACTTAAAGGTAATCAATGAACCGGTCCTGGAAGCGTTGAAATCCGAACCCAGCGCATCCAACTTGGCGCGCCGTTTTCCAGGGCGTCAAATCACCGTACGGCTTACCTCAGATGATGGAAAGTTGATTGCTATTTGGCGTGCGATTCTGCGCGATGGCGCGAACGCGATCCGGCAGGAGATTGAATTCACAGCAGTCGATGAAGAACTCCTTGTGAAGGATATCCGCTTGGTGAAACTTCCTTCCCCAGGCGTTCAAGTGATCGGTAGCGTTCCCGGTTCGCCCATCGTTTTAGGAAACTTGTTCTTCGCGTATGAGCATCCAAACGCTATTGGAACAGTTTCAGAAAACCATGCCGAGTGCGCGCTGAACTTGCATGTTTGTTTAAAGCCCGGTCAGCCATTCACCCAGTCCTGCGTAATCGGCGTTGTTCCAGAAGGGCAGCGGCGGCGGGGATTTCTGTACTATGTAGAACGCGAACGGGCGCATCCCTACCGCCCGTTTCTGCACTATAACTCCTGGTACGATATCAGCTGGGGAGGGATTAAAAACCGGGAGGATGAATGCCTTAGAGTTATCAATATATTTGGACATGAATTGATCGAAAAACGGGATGTAGAATTAGCTTCTTTCGTGTGGGACGATGGATGGGATGACCCAAAAACTCTCTGGCGCGCGGTGAAAAGGAATTACCCCAATGGATTTATCAATATCCTTGCGGCCGCCCGGAACTATAACACGACGCTTGGATTTTGGATGTCTCCATTTGGTGGATATGGGAACGCCGCCAAAGATCGTTTCAAATACGGCGAAGAACAGGGATTCGAATTTAAGGATGGTCGATTCGCATTGGCTGGGCCGAAATACTACGCCCGGTTTCTCGAGACCTGTACCCGTATGATCGAAACGAACGGCTCGAATTTCTTCAAATTTGATGGATTGACACGCGATGTCGCCGAAACGGAAGCGATGCTGAAACTCACCCGCGAACTCCGGCGCCTCCGGCCTGATCTGTTTGTGAGTATCACCACCGGCACATGGCCGTCTCCCTACTGGCTTTGGTACGGGGATTCAACATGGCGTGGGCGTCATGATATGGGGCTGCACGGCGCCGGTTCCAAACGCGAACAATGGATCACCTACCGCGACATGGTGACCTATCAAGATGTCGTTTGCAAAGCGCCCCTGTACCCCATCAATTCATTAATGAACCAGGGCATCGCGCAAGCCCGGTACGGTTTGGCGTCAGAGATTGGAGACGCGCGGGAGGAAATCCGCCACGAAATCCGATCCTTCTTCGCTTGTGGAACATGCCTGCAGGAACTTTACATCACGCCCGAACGATTGACCGCGGCCGATTGGGACGATCTGGCCGAAGGAGCCAAATGGTCGATGGAGAACGCCGATGTTCTCGCCGACACGCATTGGATCGGAGGCGATCCCGGCAAGGGAGAAATATACGGCTGGGCGTCATGGTCAAAACACAAAGGGATTCTAGCCCTGCGCAATCCCAGCGAGAATCCGTCATCAATAAGCGTTGATATTGAAACCGCGTTTGAACTGCCTCAAGAAGCTCTCACAAAATATACGCTAAAAAGCCCCTGGAAATCGGACCATGATTTACCAGAAATCTCAGTTGAAGCCGGATCGCTGCGTACCTTCAAATTGAAACCATTCGAAGTCCTTGTCTACGACGCGATTCCTATTGCGGACTGATAGAATATTTATAAATTAGACGATAAAAAAAACAATACCTCTTGCAGAATATCCTGCATTCGAAAGTCCAGCAGTATCATGGTATTTAATATACTTAACTAAGATGGTATCCTATTAATCCTTAAATCCTGTCAATCCTGATTCTGACAAACACATAAATACAAATAAATGACAATCAATTTAAAAAAAGTAAACGCGTTTCTATTAGATCTGGATGGCACTCTCTATCTGGGCTCAAAACTTTTTCCATCAACGTTGGATTTTCTAGCTGTACTGCGAAGAGCAGGGAAGAAGCGGTTGTTTTTAACGAACAACTCCTTTTTCAGCACAACCCAATACTTGAAAAAACTGAACGATTTGGGATTCGAAGCGTCCAAAGAGGAAATTCTCACTTCCGGCTGGGCCGCGATTCATTATTTGTTGAACGAGACTCCATATAGGAAAATCTATTTGCTGGGATCTCACGCGCTCAGTCAAGAATTCATGGATTCAGGATTGACGGTTGTCAATCACCTTCATCCCGATTCAGAGCCAGAGACGAAACCGGACGCGGTTGTATTGGGATTCGACCGGGGATTTACCTATAATAAACTGCGGATTGCTTCCTGGCTTCTTTTGGAAGGGATTCCCTACATCTCCACGCATCCAGACAAAGTCTGCCCCACCGAAACTGCGCCGATTCCCGACACAGGAGCGTTGATCGAGTATTTTCACGCAGTAACCGGCCGCCGCCCGGTTGTCATCGGCAAACCATACGCCACCATGATACGCGCCGCGCTGGCCAGGACAGACACAAGCCCGCAGGAAACAGCGATGGTAGGGGACCGCCTCTATACAGACATGCGCATGGCGAAAGAAGGCGGCTTGATCTCGATCCTGACGCTATCAGGAGAAACCCGCCGCGAGTCTCTTAAAGACGCTGATTTACAACCGGATTGCATTATCGAAGATGTTGGTGAATTAGCGAGGATCATTCAATCATAGCGAAGGTATTTCTTCCGGATTTCCAAAAACCGTTTCGGCCCTTCTTCCGCGGTCTTAAGTATGGCGTCTGCGCCGGCGCCCTCGTTCAGCATGGCGCGAAGGTTCTCATTCCCCCACAGTTTATCGAGGTGCTTCCGGAGTTGAAATTCTTCGGGATACAACTTGCGCGTGGCGCAGAGAAGAGAGACAGCGAGAGGAATGGGACGCAGCGCCTCACGATCTGTCACATGTAAATGAATCCCTTGGCAGGCCTTATTTTTATATTTTGGATTGTTCACTTTTTCGGGAATGGCGGCCGGAGTGAATTGAACCGGTTCGGCTTTGATTCCTTTCAAGACGGTATCAGGGATTTCTTTCAACCACTCTTTCCCATTGATATAAGGCGCGCCAACGATTAGAAAAGGCGCGTCTGTCCCACGTCCTTCCGCGATATTACAGCCTTCAAACAGGCACATGCCAGGATACACAATCGCCGTTTCCAGCGTTTGCATATTGGGTGAAGGAGCCGTCCAAGGCAGACCGGTTTCATCATACCACATCCCACGCTCATAACCGCTCATTTCGATGACGGTCAGATCGGCGCCGATCGCGAATCCACCATAGGTTTCATTGTTAAACAACTCCGCGAGTTCTCCCACAGTCATACCATAGCGGACGGGAAGCGGCATAACGCCGACAAAACTGCTGAATACTGGATTGGTCACTTCCCCTTCCACGATATCCGCGTTGATGGGATTGGGACGGTCCAAAACGATAATGGGAATCCCCTCACGTTTAGCGGCGCACATCGCAAGGAAAAGATTGGACACAAACGTATAAAACTTTACGCCAACATCTTGGATGTCATAGATCAACACATCTACGTTTTCCAACATCTTGGGCGTAGGTGTTAAATTCGAACCATAAATACTGAATAACTGAATCCCGGCCAGTTTATCGTTCTCAATCGAAGCGCCGTCTTCCACATTGCCCTGAAATCCATGTTCCGGCCCAAACAAGGTGGTGATTTTTGCGTGTTTTGATAGAACATCAACAATATGCCGGCCCTTCGAATCGAGCGAAGTGTGATTGGCGATGATCCCCAACCGCTTGTTTTCGATCAGATCCAAGTGATTCTCAACCAGATTTTCCAATCCCAGTTTCACAGCGCAACCTCCAGTTTGAACTGCGATGAGAAGCGAGAAGATAAGAAACAATCCAGTGAGACAGAAAACGTATCTTTTACTTACAAACATTCTTTTCATGTAAACATATCCTTTTATGAATGATTTTCGTTGAGTACGTTGTATACGAATTTTCGATGGAATGGAAGATATGGTTTGTAGATGAGTTCAGATTTCATTTGGAATGTATCACTCCACATCTTGATATTGCGATCGGATTTCTTTGAAATCTTCTTCGGCGAGAAAAAACGCGTCAACAATTGCTGGATCGAAGTGGGTTTTTCTCCCATCAAGAATAATCTCACGGCTTTTCTCATGGGAAAAGGCGTCTTTATAACAACGCTTAGAGGTCAGCGCGTCGTAGACGTCCGCCAAGGCGATAATCCGCCCCGCCAGGGGGATTTTTTCTCCCGCGCGTTGAAACGGATATCCCGATCCGTCCCATCGTTCATGATGGTTTTCAGCGATATCGATTCCTCGTTTAATAAATTCGTTGTTGGGATGTTTGTTAAGCACTTCCCGCAGTGTATTCGCTCCAAGCAATGTATGCTGTTTCATGATCGACATTTCTTCATTCGTAAGCCGCCCCGGTTTTTGCAGCACCGCGTCCGGGATGCTGACTTTGCCAATGTCATGCAGTGGGCTGGCATAGTAGATATGTTCAATATATGTGTCTGTAAGAATCGATGTATATTTATCCTTGGCGCGCAATTGGTTACATAATACTCTCGAGTATTCTTGGATACGTTCGAGATGAGAGCCAGTGTCTTCATCCCGTGACTCGGCTAATTTAGAGAGCGCGAAGATGATGGAATGATGAGATTCGGCGATCTCCTGGGTTTGTTCATCAATCTGGGTTTCCAGGATGGAGTTGTATTTCTCCACAAGCGTCCGGTATTGCTTTTCCGTATCCAGCGATGTTTTCCGTTCAATGCAGGATTGAACGCGAGCGATGAGCAGCGTCGGTTCAATAGGTTTGACAAAATAATCCATCGCGCCAAGGCTGATACATTCCACAATCTTTTCCATATTGCTGACGGAGGAAATAATAATGACGGGCACTTTATCCAAAATCCCATCCGCTTTCATCCTCCTCAAAACTTGGAATCCATCCACACGTGGCATAAGGATATCAAGCAGAATTAAATCGGGCAGTTTTTTCGTGATCATATTCAAGGCGATAAGACCATCTTCAGCCAGCACAGGATGATGACCTAAAGCGGTCATGATTTTTCTTAACACCTGCCGGTTAAATTCACTGTCATCCACGATCAAAATGGTGGATGATTTCTGCCCTTTTAAAGAGGATATGATGCTCTTCGTTTTTACCATTTCAAAAACACTCTCACATGAAGCGGCGCCTATCATGGAATGACTGAAAAACAAATCCCGCTACAGAATACAAAATATTTATCACCTGCTCAAGGGAATACAAAATAGAATTCCATCTTTTTAGATTTAATCCATTAATTCAACAATATGATCCTCTATCAAGAGAATTGAATTTTTTGACGATAAAATCCATACTTTCAGATACGATCCATTTTATACTTTGATGCTCAGATAGCTCCTTATTTTATTCGAACAATCATGCTATATATGAGTTTATTTGAATTCGATTCTTGTTAAGAATAAAATGTAGATGGTTTTAGGGGAGCGGAACAGAAGAAAAAGTCTGTATCAATAATGGTTAAAAGAAACTCTTTTGTGTCGGAGGAATCAGTATGAATGATCATCGAGTCAGAAATGGAAGTAGCGGTTTTACACTGATTGAACTTCTCATTGTCGTTGCGATCATTGGGATTCTGGCGGCGATCGCCGTCCCGAATTTCTTAAATGCGCAAATCCGCGCTAAGATCGCGAAAACCGAAGGGGAAATGCAATCCTTTGTTACGGCGTGTGAAATGTATCGTGTCGATCATGGCCGGTATTTTCCCCACGCTGGATTCCCGGATAGCGTGATCCATGTCCCCTGGCAGAATAAATATTTAACCACTCCGATCGCTTATTTTTCCTCGCAACCCCGTGATCTGTTTCAAGATTTACCGGAACCGGATTCAACGGCCTGGAACCTTACGTTTGGAATGTATCATCTGGAGAACATCTATCATTCGGATGGCTCTTTTTACGCCTCTGGCGCCATGGATCCCCGGCTTCGGGTACCGAATAATCCGGCGGACGTAGCGCGGGCGCTCGCAGGACGGCCACATTCCTATGAACTTTGGAGCGTCGGTCCCAATCATGTGCTCGATTATAATGTGTCCGGAAGCGGCATTCAGGGATTCATCTACTACCGATCCAGCAACGGAACCACAAGTACAGGTGATATTGTCTGGATCCGGCCATAATTATGAAAAGAATTGACGAGTGGCAAGGAGGAATTATTTTCAATCATCAATCATCATCGTCTCTTCCACTTCCTCCACTGTTTTCGGTATTGGTTTCCCTAATACATGGCGCCCGTCCGCTTGAACAAGTACATCGTCTTCAATTCGAATGCCGCCAAAATCACGGTAGGATTCGACCGCTTTGTAATTGATGAACTCCGCGCATTGATTCTCAGCCTTCCACCGGTCGATCAATTGAGGAATGAAATAAAGGCCCGGTTCGACTGTTACGACAAATCCTTCATCTAATTCTCTCGCCAATCTAAGGGATTTCCAACCAAAAACAGGATTGCGCGTAATCGTTTCCGTGTATCCAACGTAATCTTCTCCCAGGTCTTCCATATCATGCGCGTCCAGTCCCATCATATGTCCCAACCCACATTGAAAGAACAACGTATGCGCGTTCGCCTGCACGGCTTCTTCCACATCCCCACGGATTAATCCCAGTTCCTGCAATCCTTGTGTTAGATATTGACAAGCGAGAAGATGAACGTCACGGAATGGCGTCCCCGGCTGAATCGCTTCAATCGCTTTGGTTTGCGCGTTTAAAACGATGGAATAGATTTCCTTCTGTTGCTGTGTAAATGTACCGCTGATGGGAATTGTTCGCGTGATGTCGCTCGCGTACTGCAGAGGCGATTCCGCCCCGGAGTCGTTGACGGCGATATCCCCAGCGTTCATCTGGTTTCCATGTCCGTGATTGTGCAGCGTTTCTCCATGGATCGAAAAAATCGTAGGAAAAGCCAACCGGCCGCCATAGGAAAGAGCGATCCCTTCCATAACTCCGGCGATTTCTCGCTCAAAAAGTCCTGGTTTCGACTGTTTCATCGCCGCCGTCTGCATTTCATAGGCGATATCGAGAGCGCTTTCAATTTGCTCAATTTCTTCGGTTTCCTTGATTGATCGTTGCGCGATCACGGCCTTGATTAAAGTCACGGAAGCGTGTTCCTGGATCGACTCATTGGGAACGCCTGTCAGTTGCGCGATTTTCAATGCGTTTTCCGGCCTATAGGGTGGAAGAAAATGAATGGGCGCTTTCCCGCATAGAGCCGCTTCGATAACCGTTTGCAATTGACGTAATGGAGCCGTTTCATACACACCGGCTTTTTCACATCGTTCACTCAACGCCGGTTGAGGCCCCGTCCAGACAATATCATCCATCGTCAAATCATCGCCGAAGATAATTTCTTTTTCACGCTCCACATCGATCACAGCCGCCAATCCCGGATGATCCAAACCAAAGTAATAGAGAAACGTGCTGTCTTGCCGGAACGGATAGCAATTATCCGCATAATTCATAGGGCTTTCCTCATTCCCCAATAACAAGATCAATCCAGACTGGACTCGTTCCTTCAATCGTCTCCGGCGTTCAACATAAATAGAAGTGGCAAACATTTTCATTCCTTAATAATCTGCAGGCCGAAGGCCAAAGAACTCTCCTTCAGCCTTCAGTCTTCAACCTAATCAACCTATCTTCGATCCGGATGTTTCCCCCATTCCCGCGCGCGGATAGGATCGAAATCGGAATTGACCGATGGCATTTCCGCTCCGACAGATTTTCGCCAGGCGATTAGGTTTTGGTGTAATGACCGTGTAATCTCGGGAAGCGTATGGGCTAAATTATTTTTCTCACCGATATCATCTTTTAGGTTGTAAAGTTCAAACCGGTGATCCTCGTAAAATTCGATTAACTTCCATTCTCCCTCACGGATCGAGCCAGCGGGGGTGGAATGGTGATAGTGCGGATAATGCCAATAGATCGCCCGATCCTTGAATTCTCCGCTTTGTGTCAAGAGTGGAAGGAGGCTCTGTCCATCGAGCGTATGCTCCGGCGCCGGTTTGGCTTCCGCAATCTCTAAAAAGGTGGGATAAAAATCAACGCTGGTCACAGGCGTGTCACAAACACTGCCAGGTTCGATAACACCGGGCCATCGTACGATCAGTGGTTCTCGCACTCCACCTTCGTACAAGGTTCCTTTCTCATCCCGCAACGGCGCGTTAGTGGAAACAATCGGACCGTTCCCTGTATAAATCTGGCGCAGCCCGCCATTGTCCGAGAAAAAGACAACCACCGTTCGTTTCGCAAGGTCGAGATCATCGATTGTCTTTAGTATGCGTCCTACGCTCTGGTCGACATGCTCGACCATCGCCGCGTAGATCGGATTGTTGACACCGGTCGCTGGTTTCGGTTTCTTCTCATATTTCTCGATCAACTCTTGACGGGCTTGAAGCGGGATATGCACGGCGTAATGAGTGAGAAACGCGCAGAAAGGCCGGTCCCGGTTCGCTTTGATGAATTTCTCACATTCCGTTGTAAGCGTTTCCGCCAAATAGGGATCGTCTTCCACATCGATTGGAGGCGTAGTCTGGAATTTTACATGGGAGCCACTTGATACTAACATCGAATCAAAGCCCTGTTTGTCAGGATAATAATCGCGGCCGCCTAGATGCCACTTGCCAAAGAGTCCGGATGTATAACCAGCGGGTTTGAGCGCTTCGGCGATCGTGACTGCTTCGAGAGGGAGATACTGTTGCCGGTTTATTGGAACCCGCAGTTTTTCATAGGGGCGCCAGTGTCCAGTAATGAAATCGGTAATCCCCACCCGCGCCGGATACTGACCCGCGATAATACTCGCGCGTGTCGGTGAACAGACTGGGCAGGCCGCGTACGCGTCCGTGAATCGCATCCCTTGAGCCGCAAGGCGGTCAATATTCGGTGTTTCGTGAAATGGATGGCCGTAACACCCTAAATCAGGCCATCCCATATCGTCGATGAGAATAAAGACGAAATTCGGTTTTTCATGTGAAACAGCCGCATGAGACACCACATCCATCCAGCAGGACGCCCCCAACACGCCCAAACCGGCTGTCTTGATGAAATTACGTCTGTTAAAGATCGATTCACTCATAAGTTGTCTCCTATTCCCAGGGGGATTGAGCATTTATATAATTCATCCGGCAAGTGAGTATATATTAAAGCCAATTCATCATGAAATCCGAATAGCAGGAATAATACCATTGGATAAATCATTATAATCCGTAGAAAAAAGTGATTTACAGTAAGATAAGATGAGTCACGCTTTATTGACCTGCCGGGAACTTAAGTAATACCAGTTCGTTGCTATGATACATACTTTGGAATCGATTGAATGAATTCACATATCAATTAAGTTTTATTCATTTCATACCATCTATAGGAAATACAAGAATGTTCTGGAAAAAAAAGACAGACACAGTTAATAGCGCCAGCGCCGTACAGGACGCTGGCGCGGCGGAACCAAAGAAAAAAGGATTATTTTCAAAACTGCGGGAACGCCTGCGAGCGACACGGGAATCCATCACCCAAAAAGCGCTGAATCTGTTCCAGATGCGCGGAAAGATCGATAATGATCTGCTGGACGATCTGGAAGAAATCTTGATCTCCGCCGACGTCGGAGTGGATACGACAATGGCGTTGATTGAGGAACTGCGTGAGCGCATTAAACGGGAAAAAAAAAGTAATTCAACAGATGTCAACTGGCTCACCAGCGTTCTGCAAGAATTAATGCGGGAAACACTCGAGCAAGGTTCCCGTGAACTCAAAGAAGCCAGTGAAGGCCCTAGTATCTATCTGATCGTCGGTGTAAACGGAGTCGGAAAAACCACAGCCATTGGTAAATTGGCTCATCGTTTAAAAAATGAAGGTAAACAAGTGCTTTTAGTCGCCGCCGATACCTTCCGCGCCGCTGCGATTGAACAGCTTGAAATCTGGGCGAAACGCGCGGATGTCCCTATCGTCCTGGGAACCGAAGGCGCCGATCCCTCGTCGGTCGTCTTTAACGCCATGTCGGCCGCGCGAACGCAGAATCCGGATGTTGTGATCATTGACACTGCCGGGCGTTTACATACAAAAGTCAATCTCTTGCAGGAATTGGCGAAAATGTCACGTGTGATCTCACGCGAATTCGAGGAAGCGCCGCAGGAAACAATTCTTGTTCTTGACGCCTCAACCGGTCAAAACGCCTTGGCGCAGGCGAAAACATTTCAAGAATCCTGCGGCCTAACCGGATTGATTCTCACCAAATTAGATGGTACCGCGAAAGGTGGAATCGTTCTCTCCGTCCATAAACAGATGGGCGTTCCCGTGAAATTCATCGGTGTCGGAGAAGCCATCGATGACCTGGAACCTTTCAATCCGGACGCCTTTACAAAAGCCCTCTTCGGTCAAGAAAATGAAGAAAACGAGGATCCTGAATAAAAAATCCGAGGTTAAACCATGCGTAAAACGATCATTATCGCATCAGCGGTTTCATTTGTACTAGTGATTAGCGTTGTTCTAACTACAGAACACACCCTATGGAGTCAGGAATCGTTAGACTTAAAACAGTCCATTCCACAATCCGCGATTGATAGTGTTACACCAAGTGTAACTAAACCTGGCCCCGGCAAGAATATGAAAGTCCTTAGCTTTGCAAACATGAATGAGTTGAAAGAATATATGGACGAAATGACGAAATCACTCGGTGTCACATGTAAATATTGCCATGATCTCAGAGAAATCTGGAGAGATACGGAACATAAACAAATGGCGCGTGATATGATTCTCATTCAAAAAGAGTTTGACAAACGCATCGACCGCTTCCGGGATACATTCATCAAAGAAGACTCGGAAACACTCGAACAACACCAAAAAGACAACCGCCTCTCCTGCTTCACATGCCATCGAGGCCAGATCATCCCGCAAAACGACAGATCAAACTTAATTGGAAAATAATTTTCGTATAATACATTGTATATATTGTATTTAGAATATTTTAGTTAAGAAGGATTATTAAGAGCGGTATCCCGCAAAAAACCTTCCGCTCTTACGTTGATGGGATTCCTGCCGCTGGATGTATTGCAGTAATATAAATGCCTGAACTGCAGATCAATCTCAATTCCATCGATTTCTCCAAACAATCGATTGCAAACGGGTCGGCCAGCTTCCGAAGCGATCCGTTCTTCAACGGCTGTTTCATCTGCTACTACCATCTTTCCCCCTTTGAATTTTGCGTCAAAAACCCGTTTTGCCTTCATTCCGCTGGTTTTACTTTCCAATGCCGCCGCGCCTCCCCCGCCTCGCGCGTACGCTGGAATCATCCCATACGACATATTTAAACCATATTTCACCCCTCCATTTTCCCATTTCACACCGGTATTCACGGGTATATTGCCGGCGATCGTGGAAAATACAATTTTATATGGCATCTGCGCTTGAATGATCTCATCCCCGATAGTGCCTTTTAACCGTGTATTGACAGGAAACGCGCCACCGCAGTTGGGAATGATGGAATGACTTAACCTTAAATCGACAGGGATTCCTTCAATCTCTCCAATCAATTTCGTGTTAATCGGAATATTGCCCATTAATGAGCTGAAAATGATGGAATACTGTAACTCTAATGAAACGGGAACACTCCCTTTGGCCCGCACTGTATCTTTTAACGAATTTAGGGCTTGACCCATAATGCAATCTCCAAAACCGTTGTTCAATTTCGTAATCTTCGATAAGGATTAACCTTAAAATTGTACTCGATTCAGACAAAGATAATATCCCTCTGAATCGCAATCAATATACAAACTATCATGATTGTGATCTCAATCATGTTGGTGTCTATGAAATATTTTACACAATCTCATGCAGGATTGATTTTTTGTACATTCAGAAAAATTTTGATTGACAGAATACGAAAATGTGGCATTATAATTATAGTATCAGGGTTGAGGGTAAGAATCGGCCTATGGTTGCCAGTTAGGTGGTATGAAGGATCGAGCGAACCAAGACGCCGGTTGAACAATCCCTGATATGGATCGTTCAATCGCGGGCTTGTCAGCAATTTCCAAAATACTCCTTTCCTAAACCGGTCTGCATTGCGGGAATCTTCCTTTCCCATTCTCAGTATTACATCCGAAGCCGAATTCACATTGACGGCGCTTTTCAGCGGCGTGATATGAAAATGAATTAACGGGATTTACCCATTCGTGATTTCTTCCACAACTCATTTTCATGTTCGCGTTTTGATTGTGAATTATGATGCGCTTCCATGTGCATGAGTATGCGAGTCGTTTGTGAAACACTCTCATCTTATGTCATGGCGTGTTACGTACTGCCTTGAAAAGGCGCCCGCCTGTATTGGAAGCGCAACCCTTTGTGAACCGGCCAATTCCAACTTTTTCCGATCCGGAAAAAGAAAGCCGAAAGCCCGTATCTATTGCGGGGCGCTACTTGAATGGGTCTCAGAGCGCGCAGGAGCGCGTCTCATACAAGGAGACCCAACTTTATCCTTTTTAAAGGTTTATAGATACAAGGAGAAGAATGATGAAGACAGGCAATCCCTCACCCGAAGAAAAAGGAAATCGTAATACGACAGGAATTGTAGTGACGGGCTTGGTGACCATTGTCGGCTCCTGGGTCGGCATGGCGGCCTACATGGATTACCGGATTCAGAACATCGAGAAAAAATTGTCGAATGAAACGAAGCAAATCGCTTCGACACTCGTCAACAACCAGAGCGCATTGGACAGCAAACTTAAGCAACCTATCCTCTACAATCGTCTCTAAGGTCGATGACACCTCTTCCGTGTTGGCGTCCGGTATTTTAGATTTGACTAAAAAAGAAGAAAACCGTCATACGCAGACAATTCAAGCCATTAACTCGAATGGGGATACATTAGAAAAGAAACACCAAGAAATCGCTTCATTAATCTCCAGCAATCAAGAAACACAATCCAAAGAATTCAACAAAGCAATCACCGCCATAACCGATACACAAGAAAAACAAACCCAGATTCTTTCCTCGATAGAGAAAGAAAACGGCGCCAATGCGCAAACGATCCTCGACGCGCTCAAAACCACCAACGAAACCGCCCAGAAGACCGAATCCAACCTTGTCGCT
>CAXXSM010000009.1:0-29396 GCA_963663405.2 bacterium
CCTTCACCCGCTTCGCTTTGATCTGGCTTCTGTCGATCGTGAATTGTTCTCCCTGTGGTGTATAAATGAATGCGAAGGAACCGTCATTTGCGCACGCGGCGCGGATTTTGGCTGCCCCCATCTTAGGTCCATCAACGATAAGGGATTGATCCGGTTCCAGTTTCCACCAGGGGCGGGATTCATACAATCTTCGAACATAGCCCATTTGAAACGCGCCGGGATGGTTGATGGCTTCGGACCAGGGAATATGGGCGCTGATGATTGGGCTGCGTCCTGGGCGCCACATCTGCCAAATATTGTTGTTTCCATATGTGTGACCGCACGCTCCGGCTAAGAGAGACCAATACGCCGCTTGCCGCGCGTCCCCATCTTCGAAACGGACTTGTTCGTTAGTTCCTTTGAAATAGAAACCAATCGGGATCGATTCATAGCGGGGTTCTCCATCGAGAGTTGGTTTTATCGGCTGCAGCGCATAATCATGCGCGGCAAAGAGTCCATTATCGTGGCCGCGCGCGCCGTGGGAGGATTGGAACATATTGAAATCCAACCAATCGGCGTTATGAAAATAATCGGAGGAGAGACCCGGCCCCCGTGGATGATATGTCTTTAAATGCGAACCACCGTCTCCTTCTTCCAAACCTTCGGCCATAGCGTTGATGATTTCCCGTTCTTCTTCGTTTTCTATATTCCGATCGCCTCCTAAAATCCAGATGACATGTTGATCCTTATAGCGTTCTCCAAGAAAGCGGCCATAAATCCGCGCGTTTTCCGCATTGAAGATAGAGGATTCATTTTGGACTTGCTTCCAGTATTTTCCCCAGGATGGCAGCATTCCGATGTATAAGCCCAATTCATTTGCTTTCTTGACGATGTAATCTACATGCGTGAAATAGGCTTCGTTTGTTTGGGTGGGATCTTTATCAATAAGTGGCAAATCGCCATAGGGATTCGGATCGGTCAAACCATTCAGTTGCGCCAGGATGACGGCCTGGATGACCGTAAAACCTTTTTCGGCTCGATTGGAGAGATAGAGGTCCGCTTCCTCCCGATTGAGCCGATGGAAGAGTTCCCAGGCGGTGGCGCCAAGGTAAAAGAATGGCTCTCCACTTGTGGTTTCCAGATACCGGTGATTCTCCGCGATCCGCAATGGAGATAGATCCGAAGCGGACGTGGTGGAATTTAGAAGAAGCGTCAATACCATAAAAAATCCGATTCCCAAAATGTGAGTTGGATTGGTGATTAGAGAGTGGAATGAAATATAGTGGATTTTTTTGATTCGATCAGTCATTCATAGTCTCCTCTTGAGAGTATATTTTCCGATGTTGGATTATTAGATGATTTGTTTGAATCCTTATTCTTGATTCTTACGTATCAAGGATAGGATCTTGCGATACGGAATCCAAGAACAGTAAGCGCATTGCCGGTCGAGTAGATCGAACGTGACGCGGAACGGCTGAATTGAGCGGTTAGCTTCCAATCTCCTCCACGGCCGGCGTTGCTGGATCCTTCTTCCGGTCCGTGTGGATCGGTTTGGGGGCCTCGTTGGTAAGGATCTTCCCAATAATCCATGCACCATTCCCATAGATTTCCGTGCATATCGTAGAGTCCCCAGGGATTCGGTAATTTTAATCCCACTTCTTTTACATATTCGGGATAGTCATGTTCCCCATTATTCGCGCAGTACCACATATATTGGTCGTGGAATTCGGAATAGCCACAAAAATCACTGGAACTGAGCGCGTCTCCATGTGAAAACCGTGTTGATGTTCCCGCCCGGCAAGCGTACTCCCATTCCGCTTCGGTGGGGAGGCGGTACCCATTCGCGTCCCAGTTCACAACCCATGTGGATTCATCAAAGACAGGTGTTCGATTTTCCAGTTCACTCAAACGGTTGCAAAAGCTGGCGGCGTGATACCAGGAGACATAGTACACGGCGTAATTATCCCCTTTGTTAAACATCTCATCTGCGGGATTATTGCCCATCACCGCTTCATACTGCGCTTGGGTTACTTCATAGATTCCGATATAGAAATCCTGTGTGATCGTGACTTCATGGGGAGGCCATTCATCGGGCCAGCGGCCTTGTTCATCTTCGGCGCTACCCATGGTGAAACTTCCCGCGTGGAGATGGTTGAGTGTGAGTGACTTGGCGTTGTCGGGAAGTTCAAGCGCTATTGTGATCGTATCCGCTCCGGTTTGGTTGACAACAGTGGGAGTTGGAGGAAGTTCCTCCGGAATCAATGTTGGAGTAAACGTTGGGTAAATAATTGACGTTGAATCCGGCGCCGTCGTTGGTCCTGTGGTGTTGGTTGGTATTGGATCTGTACTGCCATCCGCCACACTTCTCATGATACGAAAACCGAGGTTGGTATGCCTAAGTCGATATTTATCCCGGTAAGCCGAACGGCTATATTGAGCGAATTCACCCCAATCCCCGTTGCGCGCGACTCGATAGAAATCCTCTTCGGGTCCACGGGGATCGACTTGGGGACCGCGGTCATAGGGATCTTCCCAATGGTCGGTGCAATATTCAGCCACATTGCCATGCATGTCATACAATCCCCAGGGATTCGGCAATTTTAATCCTACGATCTTATTTCCATAGGGATTGTCGTCCCGGCTATTGTTGCCGCAGTACCACATATATGGATCGTGAAATTCCGTCTCCATGCATTGATCGTTGTCCGCCGTTCCATCTCCATGCGAATAGCGGGTGGTTGTGCCCGCGCGGCAGGCGTATTCCCACTCCGCTTCCGTTGGTATACGATACCCGTTTGCGTCCCAATGGATACTCCACGGATTGAATGGATCGCCGGATGAACTGTAGCATGGGCTCAAACCTTCAAGTTCGCTGAGCTGGTTACAAAACGATACGCAATCATCAAAATCGACATTATTGATTGGATAATTCGTTCCCACTCCATATTGTTCGTAGACGGGATTGAATTTCATGATCGATTCCCATTGGCCTTGTGTCACCTCGTGCGTTCCCATGTAAAAATCGTATGTGATGGTGACTTGATGCGGCGGCCATTCCTTTTCATCCCTGTTGATTTCATCAAGTGGGCTGCCCATTGTGAATGTTCCGGCGGGGAGACGGATTAAGGTTAACGGTATGGCTTCTTCGGTTAGATCGAGAATGACTGTATGAGTTTTTCCCAATGTAGGCGCCTCTACGGTTGGCGTAGGAGTAGAATGCGCTTGTATTGGCGCCTGCGTCGCGGTTGCGGTTGGAATCGGCGTTTCGGTTGGTTGATCGGACGGCGCCATCATGATCACATCCGGATCGGTTTCGTTCCCACTCATGAATTCTTCATTATAGAATTGGCCTTTTTGTAAAAGAAAGATTTCTAAATTGTCCACATAAGCCGTCAGCGTTTCTGTTTCGCTTGTGTTGACGATTTGGAGCAGGGGTTGAAATCCCGCTTCCGAGGGGGGGATGAAGAAATCAGAGAGTCTGCGGTAATGATTTTCAAAATAGGCGCCGTTCATAGGTGTGATCGTGGATACGAATACATTACCGCCTTGATCGATCGAAGCGAGGTAAATGGACGCGAAAGAGGAATCGGTTCGTACAGAACAACGGATCAATGCGGACTGGTTCGATGCGATCGCCGCGGCGAAAATCATCGCGCCTTCGCCTGGTTCCGCCTGGATGATTATACCTTGACCATCCGTGGAGCCGTCGAACGCTTGATCCGTTGGAATGCTTCCGAATGTAACATCCGCTTTTGGCATCGAATCGAAGCCGGCGCCTTGCACAAGAATTCCATTCTCCTCCACCGTGCCGCCTGAAAAATCGTATAGGATTGGTTCTTCCTGAGAGTAGGCCCATCCAGAGAAAAGGAGGAGAGCCGCGATCGCTAGGGTGAAATGTCGTGATGTTCTCATGGGAGTATCCTTTTGAAACGAGTATTTTAAGATCTGGATATCCTGTGCGTGAGAAAAATCCATTATCTTTTTCTCCATCTTATTGATTTTATTCTTTCAATCGGCGCTCCGCGTCTTCATCCATCCATTTGCGCATAATATCTGGGTGATCCATGCGGGGATAATCGTGAAGGGATTTCCAGTTAAATTCCGCGTCGTATGGATCAAGCGCCTTTTGGGGATCAAAGACAGCGGGATGGACTGGAACCGCTTCGTATGGGGAGAAGTCCGGTGTGGCTTGGAACATGTCGGAAAGGTCGCTGGTCATAGCGTCGTAGTGATTGATGTATGGAATTCCTAAAATCAAATTCATCGTCTTGATAATTGAAGGCAGTGAGGTATGAATATGAGAGACATGACCGAAACGGGCGTAGGGGCTGATGACGATACAAAGGCTTCGATGATGGTCGATGTGATCGCGTCCATTTTGGGCGTCGTCTTCGGTGACGATAATCGCCATTTCTTTCCAATATTTTGTATGGCTCAACCGTTCCACAACACGCCCGAGAGCTAGGTCATTGTCAGCCATGTAAGACTCGCGATAGGGGTAGCCGTCTTTGGGGCGTTCACCGGCGCCGTGGTCTTGAGGCAGGGACATGGTAATCACATGTGGGAATGGTTCCTTACCGGACAGCCACCGGTCTTCCAATTCCTTTTCAAACATGTCAACACGGAACTGATCGGGGATGTTGGTGTTGTATGTGGCGAAGATGCGGGAAGTGCGTTCGAATAATGGAGCGGGAACAGGATAGTTCATGGGGAATCGAATTCCCGTAAATTTGTAATCGTGTCCGCTTTCTTCTTTTCCTGAAGGGAATTCAACACCCAGACCGAAGTTGAAGAAATCCACATCATATCGGGCGAAGTGATCCCATAACGATCCCACTTCGATATAATCTTCCGGCAAGAGGGCGGCGTACGCGCCGGTTACACCCCGGCGGCCGGGAGCGGTGGATTCCGCGATGAAACGGCGCCGTCCGCCATAGGACGCGGAGGTGCTCGTTTCACACCAGACGCCGGGATAGACGCCCTGCAGCCATCGATGCCCGTCGGCGGAATGGTCCGAATCGCAATAGAAGTTATCACAGGTGGCGAAGCGTCGAGCCATGATTTGATGGTTCGGCATGACATTCACATTTTCGACAACGTCATCGGGACGTGTCTGCGACCGGACCGTGGCTTGCAAGCCGAAATCGGCCAAAGAAGGTTCTCCCCGTCCTCCTTCAAGTTCACCGAAGACTTGATCATAGGTTCGATTTTCCTTGGCGATGAAAACGACGTATTTTATGGGGGATTCGTACGCGCCGGGATAAGGGGGAACGGGATTTTGTTCGTCTCTCTCCCAGGGGCGGAAATGGCTAATCTGGGCGTTATTGGTAAGGACCTGCGCAGTTTCTCCAGCAAGTTCGTTCCGGGTCGGGATTTTGAAGATGGAGACTGTGCCGCGCATGAGATTTCCGATTCCCGTCCGGCCTTTTAAATCAACGCCCGGCCCGCCGTTCGGTCCGGCGCCAAATCCTTTCGCGTTCGACACGAGTAGATGAGTCCCGTCCGGAGAGACCGCAAGTTTGCTGGGGAACCACCCAGTGGGGATGTGACCGAGGATTTCATTTGTATGTGTGTCGATGACGCCCACTGCGTTGATTCCGGCTTCGGCGGCGAAGAGATAATTTTGATCCGGCGAAAGAGCCAGGCCAAAGGGGATCACGCCACGCAAACGGTTGAGTGGAGCGGGCATGGTTAGTTTGATGTCTTCTTTAATGGTGTTCGTTTCCACATCAATGATGGAAATCGAATCGTTTGTCCCATTAGAGACATAGACGAAACGGCCATTGCAAACGATGGAATTGGGGGAGGCGCCGCCAAGGGCGGGAATGCCTTCAATTCGTTCGCCTACAAGAACGCCGGTTTTAATTTTGGCGATGATTTTGCCTCGATCGGGTTGTTCTAAATCGATGGTGTAGACCGAGACGGATTCCGGGACATTGGGATCGCCTAGACCGGGGACATTAATATCCCCAATTGTCGCGCCGTGAATCATTTCGTTTGAAAGATAGGGGAATGCGGCGAATGTTAATGAGGTTTCCTCAAATTTTTTTGGATCGAATCCTTCTACGAGGCTATATTCAAAAAGACCAATATTAGCGACATACAATCGCGAACCGTCAGGGGATTGGCATATTCCGAATGGATACCGGCCGACGGGGATTACATCAACGATACTGCGGGATTCCATATCGATCGTTACAACACGGAAATTCATCTGATCGACAACATAGAGCCGGGACGCGTCCGGGGATAAAACCATATCACCCGTATAACTATCTTCCCAGGTACGCCCCCGGAATGGGACGTTCAGGTTAATGGTATACAGGCGCTCTCGTTTAATGATATCCCAGACCATCACGGTTCCATCATCCCCGCCCGACGCGTAGAGAAGATGATTATCTGGAGTAGTAGGGATCGCAACGCCCATAAAACAGGCGTTGAGAACGCCTTCATCCGTGTGAACGCCTTCGGGGATTTGATCGATTGTTGGGTTCTCAGAGAGGGGATCGCGGATTATGGAGAGAGAAAAAGGATCGACACCGCTGTTGACTGTGACAAGCACACGGCCGTCTTTGGAGAGCGTCAAACCATAGGGGTGCGGTTCGATGACGAGCTGTCTGCCTCGCGGTGTGAGGAGACGGCCGTTTGGGATTACGGAGACGCCCTCGTGGTGGATCTGGCAGTAGAGAGTACCCGCCGGGGCGGAGAGGACAACGCTTGAAATATCTTGGTTTGATGAACCGGCCAGGGAATTGAAATTCCAGACCGTAATAAGAATTATCACTGATGTAAAGGCAATCAATCGAATCAGGAAATTCATGGTTATTCTATTCTTTATTTTCATTATTCGTCCTTTCTTCGAAGAGCGGATGCATTGATTCGCCGCCTTCTTCACTATTCCGCTATTAACATTTAACATAAACAATTCATGAGTCCGTACTTTTTTTCTTGCTATTATTCCCCTATTCTAAATGAGCGATAGGGGAGACGAAGGCGTCAGGCATGAGGGAGATTATTTATATGACTGAAGTGGATTTAGTATTTTTTGACATGGATCACACACTTTTGGATATGGATTGTGATCTGTCGTGGAAAGAATTTCTTGTGGATGAGGGATTGGCTCCCCCCGCTGATAAAGAAGAAGCGCGCCGTTATCTTGAATTGTACCACCAGGGGATCAGCCCTGTAGAGGAATTTCTTCAATTCCAGCTGCGTGAATTTATTGGCAGGACTCTCATGGAGATGGAGCGCTTGGCCCAACGGCACTTCGAAGAACGGGTCAGCGGTCATGTCTTTCCGCAAGCGATCGATACGATCGCCGGATTTACACAAAGGGAGATTCCCACCGCGCTCTTAACGGGCACGAACAATATTATTTCCACTCCCATAGCGGAGAAATTGGGGATCCGCGATATCCTGGCGACAGAATTGGCGGTTGTGGATGGGCGCTTCACGGGCGGAATCGAAGGTCCTTATCTGAGCAAGGAAGGGAAAGTGGAAAAAGCGCTGGATTTCTGCCGGAAAATGAATACAGAACCAGTCCGGTGCGCCTTCTTCGCCGATAGTATCAACGATCTGCCCATGCTGGAACGAGCTGGACGCCCTGTGACGGTGAATCCGAAACCGAACTTGCTTGAAATAGCTCAGTCCCGTAATTGGGAGATCCAATATTGGGATTTTGAATGAAGGATAGGTAAGATTATGAAAAAGGATATTGCGATCATCGGCGCTGGGATCGTAGGAACCGCGATCGCGCGCGAACTATCCTGCTGCGATCTCTCCTGCGTTCTGCTGGAAAAACACAATGATGTGGGGGCGGAGACGAGCAAAGCGAACAGCGCGATTCTGCATACGGGATTTGACGCTCCACCAGGATCGTTGGAAGCGCGTTTAGTGAGAGACAGTTACAACGAGTTTTGCCGCATTGCGCCGGCGATGGGGATCGCGCTTGAAAAGACGGGCGCGCTCTTGGTTGCTTGGACGGAGGAGGAAGTCCAATCCCTGCCCGCTATTGTAAAAAAAGCGCGCGAGAATGGCGTGATGGATGTAGCGGAACTCTCGTTGGAAGAATTGTATACACGCGAACCTGACTTAGCGCCCGGCGCGCTGGCTGCCTTGGAAGTGCCAAGGGAATCGATTATCGATCCGTTTACCCCGGTAATCACGTTCGCTACACAGGCGGCCCGCAATGGAGTCGAGATTCTCTGCAGTCACACTCTGCTGGGAGTCCGGACGGAGGGAGGAACGCATTTTCTCCAAACAACAGGCGGATCGATTGAGGCGAACTGCGTGATTAACGCGGCGGGATTGTACAGCGATGAAGTGGACCGGTTGTTTGGTCATGAAGTGTTTACCGTCACGCCGCGCAAGGGTGAATTCATCATTTATGATAAGATCGCCCGGTCCTTGGCAAGTAGTATCATTCTTCCTGTGCCTACGGAAAAAAACGAAAGGCATGCTCGTTTCACCTACAGTATTTGGCAATCTATTGGCGGGTCCCACCGCAGACGACCAAAAGGATAAAACGGATACCAGCACAAGCGCCGGGGGATTGGAGAGAATCCGCCGGAACGCGGAACGGTTATTCCCCGCATTGGCGCGTATCCCGGTTACCGCTACCTACGCGGGTCTGCGGGCCGCCACTGAACACCGGGATTATCAAATTCACTTTTATCCTGATCAGAATTATATTACGGTGGGAGGGATTCGATCCACCGGCCTTTCCGGCTCATTGGGCATTGCGCCTTATGTGCTGGCAGGATTGCGGGATATGGGTTGGAAAGCGGAACGTGTCCGGGACTATCCAAAAATCAAACCGCATAATCTGGGTGAAGCGTTCGAACGGCCCTATCAAAGTCAAGAATATATCCGGGAGAATCCGGATTACGGCCGGATCGTCTGCCACTGTGAACGGGTATCGCGCGCGGAGATTGAAGATGCGCTCAATAGCGATGTACCCGCCAGAGATATCGATGGACTGCGCCGCCGGACGCGAGCGTCGATGGGCCGCTGTCAAGGATTCCACTGCCAGGCGGCCCTGGACGCCGTGCTAAGGGAAGCGAATCCCAGCTATGCGGAAGACAGAGTAAAAAAAGGGGGGCAAGATGATTGAACGGCGTTTAGTAGATGTACTCATCATCGGCGGTGGTCCCGCTGGACTCAGCGCCGCCCGGCGTCTCAAGAACTTGGGCGTGGAATCCGTGTTGGTCTGTGAAAGGAAATCGGTTTTAGGCGGGACGCCCTTATATTCCAACCATTTCGGATTTGGCCCTACTCTGACGACGGGGCCGTTCTATGCCGTCAAACTGATCCGCGATGCGCTTAAAACAGAATGTTGAATTATGGACGGAAGCGACTGTCCATGCGTGGGAAGGGGATCGAACGGTATGCGTGACGAGTCCAAAAGGTCGGGGCGCCATAACCGCGAAAGCCGTTCTGCTGGCCACTGGCTGCCGGGAAAAGCACACGCAGCGCGCTTCTCGTTCCGGGACACCGTCCATCCGGTGTGTTGACCACATCTTCGCTGCAGCATTTCACATTCGCCTACAAACGTACAATCGGAGAAAGGGCGCTGGTCGTGGGCGCTGAACATGTATCGTTCAGCGCGGTCCATACGCTGCGGCGTTATGGCTGCAAAACAGTCGCGATGATTACGACTCATACACAGCATCAAACGTATCCTCCGGTGAAATGGTTTCTCTCGGATCTGCGTCGCATTCCCATCATGACGAACGCCATCCCCAGTAATATTCTTGGCGGAGACCGGGTGGAAGCCGTAAGAGGTAACCAATACTGTTTCGGGTAAGACTAATTGCTATGAAGTGGACACCGTTGTGTTTTCCGGGCGGTTCATTCCCGAATACGAACAAGCTTACGCGGCGGGTGTTGCGGTGGATGAAGGGACGCGCGGTCCGGCGGTTGACCAGCGTTTGCGTACAGAGAAGGAAGGTATTTTCGCCGCCGGTAATATTCTCCGGGGCGCGGAACGGGCGGGTGTGGCGGCGCGGGAGGGCCGTTACGCCGCGGACATGATACACGCCTATCTTCATAAACCAACGTGGCCGCGTGACCGGATTGCTCTGTATTGCAAGTCTCCTTTGACCTGCGTTTCACCCAACCGTATTGCGGTCAACGATAGCGCTCCTCCAGTTTGGTTGATGACTTGGCGGGTGGATAAATGTATAGAAAAGGGAATTTTCAGGATCGAGCAGGATGGGCGTGTTTTGTATGAACGAAACGTTGGGCGGCTGCTGCCCAACCGGCGGCTTGTGTTGTGTTCCGGGGATTGGATAAAAGATGTACGCCTGGATGGTTCTGCGTTGACGGCGGAGATTGTATCGGTGTAAGCTGATTGTGGAGATTTGGACTGATGTTGAATTTATTACGATATTATTAATTGTAAACGCTTCTATTGAATGACGATCGTATAACTAAAAAAGAAAGCGGGGGCTATGAACAATTCTAAAAAATCACTTTTTAACCGGCGTAGTTTCATTCAGTCCGCTTCTTGTGGACTTGCCGCGCTCACGGCGGGACAGTCCTTCGGCTCCGTGCGAAAACGGAGGAATGTCGTCTTTGTGCTCAGTGACGATCATCGTTATGATTTTATGGGATTCATGAAAGGCGCTCCCGCTTTTTTAGAGACGCCGAATATGGATCGCATGGCGCGTGAAGGGGCGCATCTGGCGAACGCGTTTGTCAGCACGTCTCTCTGTTCTCCCAGCCGGGCGTCGATCCTAACAGGGCAGTATATGCGGCATCACGGGATTGTGGATAACCAGCGACCCGCGCCGGAAGGTACGGTCTTTTTCCCAAAGTATTTGCAGGAAGCGGGTATCAAAACCGCTTTTATCGGCAAATGGCATATGGGGCACGGGCGGGACGATCCAAGACCAGGCTTCGATCATTGGGAGAGTTTTCAAAGGGCAGGGAACTTACTTTGATCCCGAATTGAAATGTCAACGGAACACGCCGGAAATTCGAAGGCTATACAACCGATGTATTGACGGATCGCGCGCTCGCGTGGCTGCGGGAACGGGACAGTGAGGATTCGCCGTTTTTCTTGTATCTCATACAAAGCGGTTCATTATCCTTTCCAACCGGCGCCGCGTTATCAAGGCCGGTATGCGAAAGAGACAGTCGCGCGTCCGGAAACGATGGCCAACACGGAGCGTAACTACCAATCTCAACCGCACTGGGTGCGTGAGCGGCGTTATAGCATCCACGGGATCGATCACATGGAGACGGGGCCGTATGACAACGATCCCGTGCCTTCGTTCGACGCTCTCTATAAACAATATTGTGAAACCGTTCATGGATTGGATGAGAATCTGGGGCGGGTGTTGGGACTATCTGGATGAATCCGGCTTGAGTCAATCAACTTTGGTGGTGTACATGGGGGATAATGGATTTGCGCTGGGCGAGCATGGTTTCTATGACAAACGCGACGCCTTCGAAGAATCGATCCGCGTCCCGATGCTCGCGTACGCGCCTGGATTGATTGAACCGGGCTCGCGGATCTCACAGATGGTTCAAAATATCGATATCGCGCCGACTCTGTTGGAAGCGGCGGGGCGCGCAAGCGCCAGAGAAAGCCGCGATGGACGGCCGGTCGTTTATGCCATTGCTTCTTGGTCAATCAGTTCCTTGGCGCGATCATATTTTGTATGAGTATTATTGGGAGTGGAATTTTCCCGCGACACCGACAGTGTTCGCGATCCGGGATGAGCGGTATAAGTATATTTTCTACCAAGGCGTTTGGGATCGTGACGGTTTTTATGATCTGCAGACCGATCCACATGAACGGCATAACTTGATCAACGTCCCTGCGTATAACCAGCAAATTGAGGCGATGAAAAAAACAACTCTTTGATGAACTCGACGATCGGGATGGATTGACAATACCAGTAAGGGCGTCCATTGGGAGAACGGCTCGATCAGCGGAAGGAATCGGCGATAAAAGGAGTGGAGGCAAACGCCATGAAATTAAAAATAGTGTTTATTTTAGTTCTATCCAGTTTATTCAATTTACCTACAATTCTTTACGCGCAGGAGCTGCCAGAGCAGTATCGAGAGAAATTTTCGGATTCCTTTCCTATCCGTAAGCAGCAGCATTTGGACTTGGGGAATTATGTAGACCGGTTAATTGCGGAAAGAATTCAGAAAACACTTACATTTTTTAAACCCGATTATTCCTCTGTTGATTGTTATTTGAATTCGATTTCCAAGTATCGGAAAGAATATTTTAAAACGATCGGCTATCCACCTCCTTACGAAAAAGTCGGATCGCTCGAAATGAAACTCGTGGGCGAGGACCGGTATTGCAAGGTCTACCGGGTATGGTAGAGGTGTTGGAAGGGGTGAAAACATATGGATTTACCTGGTTCCAAGAGAATTGGATGGGCAAGCGCCTCTAATAATCGCGTCCACGGGGGCAGTGGTTGTCCGGAAGCGATCGTGGGGATCGATACGCGTGAAGTCTATCACAACATGGATTTGAGGCGGTAAAGAGGGGGTATATTGTATGGGCCCCGGAACTGATCGATCGGGTTAGCTACGGCGGCGATCCGAAAGTGAAAGAAGCGTATCAGCATCAGGTGGATCGAAAGCCAAACTTGCGGGAACCAGTCTCGTTGCGATTTTGCTGCACAAGATCAAATGCAGTGTGGACGCGTTGATTAAAAACCGTCCTGAAATCGACGCAAACCGGATCGGAATGACCGGCTTGTCACGCGGGGGGCGATATACTCTTCTCACTACGGCGTCTTTACCCTATATCAAATGCGCTGTTGTTTCAGGCATGTTCAGCGATCATGAATCCTATCTGAAAAGAGGATCGGAGCGATCCTGAAACACCGGTGGATACTAATGTCTTGGAAAGTTTGGCCATGCGAATTCGTTGGCATGATCTGCCCTCGTCCATTGTTGATTCAGATGGGAGTAAAAGATCCTGTTATTCCAATTGAAGGGGCGCGGGTGGAGAACCAGAGAGCAGCGCTTCATTATCAAAAACTTGGTGTTTCGGAAAACTATCAGTTTTGGAGCATTCAGGTGGTCATGAATTTCACTTAGATAGTTTGTTTGATTTTTTGAGAAGTATTTAAGGGGATTAGACTGAAGGACCGCTTATTTTAGCTTATCCAATAAGTGAGTACGTAAAGTAAGAAAATTATTCTCTTTTCATGTAAGATTGCGTAACCATGTTTACCCAGCCTTGAAAAGGCAGGGCTATTGTAAAATTTCCCACAGGGACAAAAGAAAATAGGCCAGGATTTTTAATCCTGGGGATAGAGGAATATACAATCTCGTTATGAATAGCATTTACTAATAGTACCCATTTATCGGATGAGCCAATATAATTTCTTGTTGACATGCAATTCAAAAAGAACAAATATGTATATATCATAGAGATTTGAGAATTTAAGGCAGACAGGGAGGCCAGATTTCCAAACGCTATTGCATGACTTTATCCGGGTGTTGTGTAAGACGTTTCAGTTCCTGTCTCTCGGGTTGTCTTCCGCTTAATCTAGATATATATGTTTTTCTCAACAGGAGACGCTTAGGAACTTCTGAAATGGCGGACATGGTAAGATCCGGAGACACTCCTTGAAGGGAACACGGGTTGGATTTATCCTGGAACGAATGGAAGGTTATGGCTTGGACAAGCCAATAAGAGGGTAATCATTGCAGCATGTTTTGACGTGCATCGAGCTGAATCTATTCGTTCATACTAGACCTTTGACGATAGAGAAGGTGACAATGGTCAGATAGGGGCGCTCGATATCAATCTCTCTTGTAATAAACCAAGCAAAGGGGGAGCGATAGGCCGATAGTCTTATGATCAGGATGTAAATACGAGAATGTGGATTTATTATTCCCTTGGATATAGTGATAGTCTCTTGCATTCGCGCTTGAATGGTTTTTTATGAGTATCGCGCTCAATTATCAAAGTGAAGTTCGGGCGTTTTATCCATATTTGTGGGACCCTGACTTAAATCGAAGAACGTTTCGAATATCTTGCCACCGACTATGTTCAATTTGGTTTGAAATCGATCTAAATATTCGTGCAATCCTTGAGAGATGATTTCTTTGATCGAAGTGAAATCCAGTTCCGACCGCAATCGTCCTAAATATTGTTCCGCCTCACTCATGAATGTACCGACAGGAGATCCCGATATTTTGTGTAGCGATTCTTCCGCCTTAAGCAGACAGTAATGCACAGCACGGGGGAAATGGTTATCCAGAATCAAGAACTTCGCAACGTATATCGGATCGATCGTTCCGTATTTCTGTTTGTACATATGAAAACCGCTCGCTGAACTCAAGAGCGCGGAGCATTGAATGTTGTCTATGGGCGTGCCGATATCGTAAGATTTTGGAAGCAATATAAAGTATTTCATATCGACGATCCGGGATGTTTTGTCGGCGCGTTCAAGCATTCGCCCCATTCGAGCGAAATGCCAGCCTTCATCGCGAGACATCGTCGTATCGGTTACTCCAATGAACTGATTACTCCCATTTCGAATCTGCGAGAAGAAGTCATGCAGTTGATCTAATTTGGGAGAAAATTTCTGAGCCCGCGTTATGGATAAGTAGAATGTATTAATTTGTTCCCACATTTCCGCAGAAAGTGATTTCCCGTATCGACCGGGCGTTTTTCGCGAGCGTTGGCGAGACACGAATAAATGGAATTAGGATATTCTGCATCAAACGTTAAAAACTGAATGACATTGGTTTCCCGTAAATTTATCGTACCGTTCTAAAAACCAATCTCGCTCGCCCGTAACGTTCACCAGCGGCTCCCATTGATTGTGATCTCCGCTGGGCATATCCAACATAAGTTTTAGATTCACGTCGACGAACCGTGCGACGTTTTCCGCCCTGCTCGATATATCGACTCATCCAATAGATTGAATCCGCTACGCGACTTAGCATAATCGCTTCCTTCTCGTGTCAACATCAAGCTGTCATTTGTTCTTGATCCAAATTCATGTTCGATTGAAACTGACCGCTCATTGATTTGCGACCACCCACGTATCTTACTTCCACCTCCTTGTGATGAATTGACGACAAGCGAACCTTTCTTTAAGGCCACTCGTGTCAATCCACCGGGAAGAACGTATATATCTTCCCCGTATAAAATATAGGGACGCAGATCGACATGGCGGCCTTCGAAATGGTCGTCGACGACAACCGGAGTGCGGGACAGAGAGATCGTCGGTTGCGCGATGTAGTTTCGGGGATTGGCTTTAATGCGTTTCGCAAAATCCTTGCGTTCTTGTTTCGTTGAATTAACGCCGACCAGCATTCCATAACCACCCGATTCGTTCGCCGCTTTGACGACTAACGTATCGAGGTTTTCCAATACGTATTTCATGTCGTTTTCATCCCAGCAAACATGAGTGGGCACGTTAGGAACGATCGGTTTTTCATCCAAATAGTATTTGATGATTTTCGGTACGTACGAATAAATGACTTTATCGTCGGCGATCCCCGTTCCGGGCGCGTTCACGAGAGCAATTTTGCCTTGGCGGTACGAATCGAATATCCCTGGAACACCAAGCAGGGATTCTGGATTAAAGACTTCCGGATCCAGAAAATCGTCGTCGATTCGCCGATAAATAACATCCAACCGTTGAAAGCCTTTCGTTGTGCGCATGTAAACTAATCCGTTGCGCACGACCAAGTCCCGCCCTTCAACCAATTCGATTCCCATTTGCCGCGCCAGGAATGAGTGTTCGAAATAGGCGGAATTATAAATGCCGGGAGTAAGCACCGCGCTGGTTGGATTCGATAACGTTTCTGGAACCAGATACTCCAGCATTTCGCGAAGCCGGTTGGGGTAATCGTCGACTGCGCGGATTTGGGATGTTTGAAATACATAAGGGAAGGTTCGTTTTAAAATATGGCGGTTTTCAAGAACGTATGAAACGCCCGATGGACAGCGTAAATTATCTTCGAGCACGTAGAAGCGGCCGTCTCTATCGCGTATTAAATCCGTTCCTGTGATGTGGCGCCAGATCCCCTTGGGAGGTTTTAAGCCGATGCACTGTTTGCGAAAACTCGCCGCATTCAGGATTAAATCTTCCGGAATAATTTGATCTTTTAGAATCTGCTGATCGTTGTAAATGTCATCGATAAAGAGGTTCAGCGCAGAAATACGCTGTTTGAGCCCTCGCTCCAACACGCTCCATTCCTGATTGTCTACAAGGCGAGGAATAATATCGAATGGGAAGATTTTTTCTCGTCCTTCTTTTTCTCCATAGACGGTGAATGTTATTCCCAGATTCATGAAAAGCCGCTTCCGCTTCTTTTTGTCTGCGAAAGATATCTTCTTTCGGCATTGAATTAATACGGTTAATCAACGATGTAGCGAATGAACGCGGTTTATTCTCATTGTTGAATAGCTCATCATAAAAACCTTCGGTTTTGTAATCATCAAAAAATCATTGAACTATTCCTTTCATCGATCGTATTATCCGTTGCTCGTTGGTTGACGCATGCGCAAATCCAACGTTAATGGATAGTCTTTATTTTTCGTAACAGATATTGCGCGCATTTGTCCCGGCGTATGACCGAACGATTCAAATCGAGACGCACGGCGCGACTCGGCTTCCAATGCATTGATAGGAAACGTGTCGTAATTCCGCCCACCGGGATGCATAACATGGTATGTACACCCTCCAAGCGAACGTTGGTTCCAGGTATCAACCAGATCGATTACCAATGGCGTATGTACAGGGATTGTTGGATGAAGGCAGGAAGGCGGCTGCCACGCTCGATACCGGATTCCAGCGCAGAATTCTCCCTTGCGTCCGGTAGGATGAAGGGGGGACGGGGATTCCGTTGCAAGTGATTTGATGTCGGGGATCGACGGCGCCGGAAATCTTGATTTGAATTCTTTCAAGCGACGAATCCACATAACGAGAGGTTCCTTGCGAGGTCTGTTCTTCACCCAGTACGTGCCAGGGTTCGATGGCTTGCCGAAGTTCAATCTCAACATCATCGTATGCGACAACGCCAATCCGGGGAAACCGAAATTCAAAATGGGCTTCAAACCACGACTCTTTTAAGGGAAATCCAAACGATGTTATATTGTGTATGACGTCACAGAAATCCTGCCAAATAAAATGAGGCAGCATAAACCGATCGTGAAGTTGTGTCCCCCAACGAACAAGTTTTTCTTGATAGGGAACTTCCCACATCCACGCGCACAATGCGCGCAACAGCAATTGCTGAGCCAAACTCATTTGATAGTGTGGAGGCATTTCAAAACTGCGGAATTCCACCAAACCAAGCCGGCCCCTTGGTGAATTCGGCGCGTAAAGTTTGTCGATGCAAATTTCCGCCCGATGCGTATTCCCCGTAAGATCGACCAACAGATGACGAAATACTCGATCGACCAACCAATGCGGATGCGATCCTTCTTTAGAAATTTGATCGAACGCAATTTCCATTTCGTGAACGGCTTCGTGCCGCGCTTCATCAACGCGCGGCGCCTGACTTGTTGGTCCAACAAACCAACCGGAGAATAAATAAGAGAGCGATGGATGGTTCAACCAATAGGCGATGATGCTCTTTAACAAATCAGGGCGGCGCAAAAAGGGACTGTCTTTCGTCGCCGGTCCGCCTAATACTAGATGGTTGCCTCCATTGGTTCCCGTGTGCCTTCCATCCAGCATAAACTTTTCTGTTCCCAATCGGGAAAGCCTTGCTTCTTCATAGACGCCTTGTGTAACGTTTACCAATTCACCCCAGGAAAATGAGGGATGAACGTTCACTTCGATTACTCCTGGATCGGGAGTTACTTTATATTGATTTAATCGTGAATCGCTTGGAGGATGGTAGCCCTCAATACGGACGGGCATTTTGAGTTCATTGGCGGTCTCTTCTATACAAACGACCAATTCTAGATACTGCTCGAGGTAGCGCAGGGGAGGCATAAAAACATACAGCCGTCCCTCTCGCGGTTCGACGCATAAAGCCGTGCGAACGACGCCGTCCCAACTCTGATTCACTCCCCAAGCGTCTTCCTGGGAATAGTACTCCGTTGGAATCCACGTATCACTAATGATTGCAATATGACTCGTCAACATTTCTGGCAAGATTTCCAACCAAATCCCTTTCCCTGAGAAACCGGCGGATAAAGAGGCGACTCCAGGAATGGCGCCTGGATTGAGTAAACTGTTTACGTTCAATTCCTCTAGTTCCATACTAACCGACTCAAATGTCCCATCCGTTTTAGAGGCGCCAGTTGTTCCCGATGCCAACAAAGAATCGTATCCGGCAGTGAAAATAGTCTAGGTTTCCTTCTACACATTCCGCCCAGAAGTCTTCCCTTTGAACACGAACCGGGCCCGTTGATTATCGTTACGTAGTATGCGCTTTTTGCCTTGGACTTCGAGGAGCATCTTGATCACTGTATGCAGTAACTCGATTTCCTGTTGCTACTATCGATTTACTCAACCTACTATTATTGAATAATTAAAAGCGCCATGGTTGGAAAATGAAATTCATCGTATATCCAGATTCAAAGTGAATGCCATAGGATCGGGGGAGGGATCTCAATGGGCCGGAATCATGGATGAGTATTTTCCTAGTCTTTTAATGAAGGGTGGTTACAGTTTGATCGACTTTTTTGATCCTACGGAATCGAAAAAGAATGATTTGTTGATTCCAATTCTCAAAATCAAATAAACTTATAGACTTTAAAATAATTGAATGATAAGATTAATGAATTTCAAAAATAAACTGTTTTTTATTTGATTCTGGAGGATCTAAATTAGATCATTCTATAATAATAGGAGAGTAAAATACCATGTATAAAAAACGAATTATCATGCTGCGCCTGTTCGCTTTATTTTGTATTCCGTTCCTTGGAATCACACCTGGATTCGCCGCCACAACCCTTACACCGGGGATATACGCATTGGAAGACCTGACTGCCGATCCGGAACCTGTTACCGTGAACTCTGTCGGCACGGATGATATGGATTCTGATACGTTCCAAATCCCAACACAGGAAACATTTAATCTTGAAGTATATGAATTGACGCCGGGTTTTTACCGTTTCGTCAATGATCCAACCGCAAAAACCAATCCAGCTGCGCTGAACAGTGAAGTCGGAGGATTAAACTTGAGCGCGCTCACAACCGATACAGGGGCTGATGGTGTACTTTTTCGTGGCTTAGGCAGTTATCCAGGAGAAACAGCCATCAGTTTCGGTGTAATTAATGTGTTTCCTGACGCGCCTTTACTGCCAGACGGAAATCTGGATGTCGAACGCGCCGCTGGTGAAATTGGCTATCAATTTTACACTGGCCAGAACTACTTCGACATCAATGGCACAATTGGAGTTTTTGAAAATGTATCGATCGGCGATCATGGCAATAACAACACAGGAATTATCCGAACTCAGAATGGCGGCCGAACCTTTATGACTGATGTTTGGATTTATAATGTATATGATGGTATCTTTTTTAATGACACTGCAGACGGGTACTTCTTCAATTGTATTTTTCATCAATCCTACCAGCCCTGGATACATATCGACGACGCGATGGCCGATGGATATTTCACAGAGGAGTGGAACACTTTTGTTATGCCCGATGGATTGCAAGGCAGTTCGTTCGCGGATGGCTTGCAATCTCTCGGCGTGGATATTACAGAAGAGCAGTATCCCCAAATTCAAGGGGTTGTTTTGCGAAATGACGCGACCTGGTCTTATAATATTACACTTATTCAAACTCGATACGATCCTGATTTTCAAAATGTGTACATGAAAAATTGTACTTTAGTTAAACACATCGTCCAGCATACAAATCTTACTTGGAGTCACATATCCGGGAATGGGGCGGGTGTCTATGCTCTGCTTGAAGATTGTATGATACTCAATCTCGATACGAGTCCCAATACCCAAATCCGATTTGGTACCGATGGTGTTGACTTTGCGGGCAATATGTTCAACATCAAGTTTTGGAATTACGGCGGAAACGACGCCAATGTAATGGGAATGGATCCCAATTGGCTGATTTTTGATGTCGATATGGAAACACCTGGCGGCTTAGATATCAGCGATGTTTCAGAATTAATCCGCCTTGATGGCCGGAAGTTAACTACCTTTAAACCCGGTTCAGTGGAATTGACAATGGCTAGTGATGGCGGTCCGATCGGTTACCGTTTACCGGCGACAGCGCCTGATGGCCCATTGCCGGTTATTGATGAATCCGCTACTGTGGATGTTGATTTTTGGATGGTTTATTGATCAAGGCAGAAGTCTCTATACCTCATGCGAAAGAAAAGAACTTGTTGATCTCCGATATGATGACCGGGGGTGTTTCGATTGATCCCCATTCAAAACAGTCTGCGATTTAGAAAATGACGTGCTCACCGTTGGAAATTTTATTCGTTTATTAATAAGTGATGGTTTGAATAAATTAGGAATAAAATTGGTGGGAAATCTATTTACGCCAAAGTCGTTTAAATATAATGTCAAGTGATCTCCATCTAGATAATAAATCCCATCCTGCTTTTGTCCAATTATAAATCTTATTGATTTGTTTATCCATAGCCGGATTCCTTTGTTCATTCCATTGTTCATTGTATGGTGATAGCGAATATCATGGCGTTGGAATTTGTTTGATCCATTCTTCTTACCACTTGATTGTTTTGTTCGTTCAACACTTATTCTAATTGGTTGGAAACACCCATGTGGTGGAAATAGAGCATTCTAATGGTTAGTTGAAAGTGGAATTAAGACATTATTAAAACTTTCAAATATGAGGAAAAACGATAGTTGGGTTTATTTGAAACATGAAAGTGTTATATAATTGAATACGTCTCTATGCAAAACTTGTCGATTTGAATCCAATTAATAATGAAAAGAATGGCAAATTCTCAAAACGATCCGGCCACTATAAACAGAGAAGATCTTATTAGATCAAACTCATTTTTGAAAATCATCTCTACTCTTCTTCTCATAGTTCTTCTTGTGTTCTTGTTTTCAGTGAGGTGTGTGGCTCAAGAATCTGTTCACTGGCGTGTTTGGAATGATGTGGATGTTTTTCATTCGAGATATATCAAGGCCAGCCCATCCGGAAAAATATGGACCATCTTCGAAACCACGTCAGGATATAGGAATGGTTGGTTTGATGGATATACCGTAGGCGCGCTTCCTCTCATTAAATCCGATTTCAGCGTGTCTTTTCCGCTTGAGAATCGCTCCGGCCAGATATGGACTTTAGATATTGATATGATGTCATATCAGATTATTGGTTTTAGCCGCTATGTAAGCAAACAGGCTATCAACGAAGGGAATTGGATTCACTATCCAGCAGAAGAGATCAAATCCTTTATATCGCCTGAAGAGCCATATTCCGCCATCATGCGCTTTGCTCCCGGCGATAAAGAGTGTGTGTTGCTTCTTTCTTCCAAGGGATTGATTGAGTATAACGCCAACACAAAACAAACCCGTTTTCTAAAGACGATTGAAGAAACGAATCTTGGCCGTTTCATTCATATGGCTGAATCAAAGGATGGCGGTTTATGGATCACTTCGGAAAACGGTTTGGCTAAAGTAACAGGCAGTCATGCTGGAGGATTGCCTACGGTTGACTCTGTACATTGGCAGGAATTTGTTTTTCCCCCTGAACTTAAACTTCAAGATTCCGCCATACCGATTGAAGTCCATCCTGGAGAAGTTTTCTTCACGGCCTCGCATACTGGGAATTCAAGACGTATTCTGGTCCGGTTCGACGGTGAGAATTGGCGAATCGTTCCCATCTCCGGAGAACAGCAAGTGATTATGGGCTGGCGTGGTGGGGATGGCTATATCTGGGCGCTACGAAGCCAGACGATCGTGGATCCATTTGTTCCCTATGGCTTTGTCAAACGTAATGTGCCCAATTGGATCTCTCCTACATTGATACGAATTCATGACGGATATGAGGAACTCATTGAGTGGCCGAAGGATCTTGGTGGTTATTTTCGCTCTGCCACTGTGGAGCCAAGTGGCGTTTTTTGGATCGCGCAAGGCGCCAGCGCCGCTCGATGCGCGGTTCCAGCGTGGAGAATTCCTCCCGGTTGCCCTGAAATTGATATGCAAGTCTATATGGCGTCTGAAGATGATCGGGGACGTCTCTGGTTCGTTGCGCTAGACCGGCTGCTCTGCCTGGAAGACGGAAAATGGAAAACGTACATATTGCCCGATGGTCAATCTGTGATTATTTCTACAATTCAAAAACTGTGTCCCTACTCGGATGACCGCATCGTGGTCCTGGTTTCCAGTGGCTCATTGCTCATACTCGATCCACAGGATGGAAAATTTCAATCGCTAACTCATCCGGCGGGGAGGAAAATTAAAACCATCACTCCAAGGGCAGAGGGAGGATTTTGGATTGCGACCTTGGATGAATCCCTATCCCAGGCTTACATTGAGACGCTTGAAGGAGAATGTTTCGAAATCGTTCTCGGCGAAACCGAAGAGACGCGGACAGTGGATCTGTTATTCCATCCTTTTATTCTTGAAACAAAAGACGGGGAACTTTGGTGTCCCTGGAATGGCCGTGTAGGGAGATATAAGAGTGGTGAGTTTCATCTTATTGGACCGAAAACCGAACATCCGTTTGGGAACTTAAACTATTTTACAGAGATCGAAGATGGCGTTATCTGGGCGGGAGGACATAATAAGATTGTTGAGTTCAAGGGGAATTCATGGAGAACCTTACAAGTTGGTTTTGGGAATGTGCATCAGATAGTAAGACGGCGGGATGGCAGTCTATTGGCCGCAACACATCAAGGCATCCTGCAATATGTAGAGAATTCATGGATTGTCAATACAATAGAAGATGGTCTTCCAAATTCGCATTGTTACATGGTATATGAGGATCAGCAGAACCGTCTTTGGGCCGGAACAGCAAGGGGATTAGCGCTTTATGATCCCACGATCGGTCAAGATCCACCCAAGACCATCATCAGAGAGGACAACAATCTGAAAGAAACGGCGCCGGGTGGGGAAGCGCATATCATTTATTCAGGTATGGATCGGTGGAACTATACAAAGCCGGAACGCTTGCTCTATTCGCACCGAATTGATAATGGTCCCTGGAGTTCGTTTTCGTCAGAGACAATCGCCACATTTTCGGGTTTAACTGCAGGAGAACACTTGTTTGAAGTACGCGCGATTGACCGGAATTGGAATATTGAACTAAATCCATCATCTTATCTTTTCAGAACTCATCCTTACTGGTATAAAGATTCAATGTTTCTCTTGATCCTGATAGCTGGAATAATACTGATCCTTATTTTGCCTGGTTTACACATCTATCACCACTTTGCCATTGAGAATTTAGTATTACAGCGTACCGCGCAACTGCGCCATACCGAGTGGCGTTTGCTGGAGATTAGTGAACGAGAACAGCAGCGCATCGGGCACGATCTGCACGACGACATCGTCCAGGATTTAACGGCCATCGCCATGAGCGAAGAGATTTTGGCCAATGAAATTGCGGAACAATCCCCAGCGGCGGCGAATGAACTTAAGGGATTTATAAAGCTGATCGACGAAGCTTCGGAAAAAACACGGCGATTGGCGAGTGGATTGGCGCCGGTCAATCTCGATAAACTGGGTCTTGCCGCCTGTCTGCGGCAACTAGCGGAAGTGATTCAGAAACAGAATACGATACACTGCCGGGTTGAGATCGCTTCCTCTCTAAATGCTGGAGACCAAAATGTACAGCTCAATCTCTATCGTATTGTACAAGAAGCAATGAATAATGTGGTCAAACATGCCCAAGCGACGAAGATGATCATTCGTCTATCAGAAAGGGATTTCCAAATCGAAATCGATATTGAAGATGATGGTGTGGGATTTGATGCTGATATGACGGTGGAAGACGGTATGGGACTCCACATCATGCGATACCGGGCGGAATTGATCGGAGGGCGCCTCACGATCCAGAGCCGCCCAGGAACAGGGACGAAAATAGCGCTCCGGGCTCCGATATGAGTCGAAACAGCGGTTTTTTAACTGCTGTGATACCGAAGAAACCAGCGCATCATGATCCCCTGTGGGAACATTTCCCACAAGAAATCAGGACAATTCCCGATTGTCAATTTCCATGTGGATGAATACAATGCGGTTACGGCTATGACTATCGAAATCTCAAGGTGGACTGGACCATCAGCCATACATCTCCTAGGGGCGGTTCATGATGGGCGATGCGAAAAAGTTACGTATTCTTCTTGTTGATGATCATCCGCTAATGCGCCAGGGGATTGCCCGCGTCATCGAGAAAGATGAGGAACTAACCGTATGTGGCGAGGCGTCTAGCGTATCGGAAGCCTTAAAAATTGTTGAACGAAGCCGGCCGGATCTGGCTTGTGTTGATCTTTCTCTTGAAAACAGCAATGGCGTGGATTTAGTACGCTCGTTGACCCATATGGATCCTCCCATTCCTTGTCTGGTTATCTCGATGCATGAAGATCTGGCTTATGTGGAAAAGGCGTTTAGAGCTGGCGCGTGCGGTTATTTATTGAAGCGGGAATCGGCGGAAAAATTGACAACGGTTATCCGCCAAGCGCTCCGGGGTGAAGTTTTCACCAGTTCGCAGATCACTTCCTCAATGCTTGAGCGGTTAATCCACCCAAACAATGATCAGGAACCTGCGCCGCAAGAAATGCTGACCGCGAGGGAATACGAGATCTTTTGTCTCTTTGGACAAGGATCAGCCCGCACCGAGATTGCAGACCAACTCTCCATCAGCGTCAAAACCGTCGATACTCACGTTGAGCGGATCAAAGAGACCTTGCATCTGGATTCCACCTTCCAGCTCATCCACCGTTCCGTCAAACACTGCCTCAAAGTTGGTTTGCTCTAGGTTTTCCTCCATCATTACTCATTTTTCCTCTTGATCCTGTAGTTAAGGTGGGAAATGTTCCCACAAAAAAATAGGAATTATTCCCACAAAAAATGGGAATCTCCCCGATTTATTCAGAGTAACAATGATCCTAGTATTGGTCAAAGTAACGTTGTGGGATACGTTCTCTCAAGGATTTTCTCACATCAAAGCCTATATACAAAATTCAGAACGAAGAAAGGATGAGGTAAAGAAAAATGAACAGAGGGTATGTTTTGATCGCCGTTTTGATCTTCGCAGGAGTAGGATTTGTACACAGCGCTTCGGCTCAATTGACAGCGGAACGAACGTTTTCACAATCCGAGTATTTCCCCGGAATCCCCATTCAAGTGACAATTCACATTACGGGCGAGTCGGACCAGCCATTGACAGTAGTGGATACGATCCCCGATGGCTTGGAGATCCATGGAAAACACAGTGGGGTAGTCAGTGGAAACCAGATTTCTTTTGAGTCAAGCATTACGTCCACGGGTGTGAAAAATCATGTGTACTATGTCATGTCTCATTCAGGCAGTCAAGGAGACGCGTTGTTTGAAGGAACAGTAAACGGACAGGTGATTGGAGGCGAAACAACGTTAGTTCAAGGAACATTAGAACCACTGGGTATATTTCAGCATCACACGGATCTTGGGAATCCAATTACACCAGGCAATGCTCGCTACGACTCCGCATCGCAGGAATACTTCATTCAAGGATATTGGAACCAAGGAGGTACAGGTGGAGCAGGTGGTCATGTTATCTACTCGGAAATGAACGGCGATTTTAGTCTCGAAGCCAAAATGCAAACTGAAAATCCAATCAACGGTGGAGCCTATATCGGGATTATGGATTACATAGAGACTCATACTCCCTATTACATTTTTTATAGAAATGCTAAAGATACCCTTCTTAATGAACTTTGGGTGAATACTCTAGGCGTTTTTTATACCACGGGCATGGAACTTCCCTCTACTGTTCCGTACGAAAAGGCCAAGATCGTCCGTCGAGGGGATAAGGGAGAAATCTATTATTCCGATCCCACCACTGGCAATTGGATACTCTTCAGCGAGCAAATGTTATATTTCACCAATCCTGTCTATGCGGTAATTGGCGAGTGGCACAGTGATGATTCTTCAAACACCATAGAACACTTTATTGAGGTACAACTAACGGAATTATCTGATTCATCGACTGGGAATTGGGAGATCTATAAGTGAACAGAGCGCGGCGCCATCAAGCGGCGTAGTAATGTTCACGATCCGTAAAATGAATATACAAAAACAGGAGGAAGCGGAGATGAAGAACCAGTACAATCTGTATGTGCGCTTGTGCTTTGCCATGTGTGTTCTATGTATCACGCCTGCTGCTTTCGGCAAAGTGATCTATGTCTCTCTCAATGCGGCAGGTGATGGCAGCGGATCAAGTTGGGAAAACGCATGTACAAGCATCGCCGCAGGCATTGCAATCTCGTCAACTCACTCCTGGAACAACGAAATCAGCGCCGATGAAATCTGGGTGGCTTCGGGACGATATCGGGAAGCCGTCACGATGAAAGAAATGACTCTGATGTATGGTGGTTTTTCAGGGAACGAAACGATTCGTGAAGCGCGCGATTGGATTGCAAATGAAACGATAATCGACGCGGCGGGATTGAACGCCACATCCGTCATAGCCGCCAATCGTGCAGTGTTAGACGGATTGACCATTACCGGTGGTAATTCGAATGCGTATGGTGGTGGTGTGTATTGTCCGAAAGAAGCCTCTGTTTTGCTCAATAACTGTATGATTAACGAGAATGCGGCAGAATCCGGTGGTGGAGTATACTGTGCGGAAGGCTCTAGTGTGAAATTTTCTAATTGCGCCATTCGCAAAAATACGGCGAAAAGTGATGGAGGAGGACTGTATTGTTCGATGTGGTCTTCAGTGGAATTATCACACTCAGACATTGTAGAGAATATTGGTGAAAACATGGATTGGCAAGGAAGCCAAGGAGGTGGTGTATTCTGCGATTGGGATTCGGACATTATGTTTGAATCCTGCGTAATTCATGAAAATAGTGCCGGCTGGGGGGGGGGCGTGGTTTGCACAGGGGTGACCTTTGCGAATTTCTTTCACTGCACGATTTCCAAAAACTACGCGGGGTGCAATGGAGGTATTTTTGGTTGGAATATTAATATGACCGATTGCCTTGTTACGGATAATACACAAACGGTTGGTGGTTGTTTTGCCAATACGGCTGCGGGTCTCACCGCTTATGCCGAATCATCAATTTCAAACAGCTTGATCACGGGGAATGTTGCAGTAGAAAGCGCTGAAACCGGAGGATGTGTGATTTCAGTTGGAGGTCAAATGGAGAACTGCACAATTAGCAATAACCAAGGTGGAAACGGGGGATTGCATATTTACGAAGCTGGATTTGAAGGCGCTGATGCAATAATTAAAAACTGCACGATAACAGATAACATAGGAGGATTCAGGGGTGCGGGAGTTAATGGCCATAGATTTGAAATGATCAATTGTACGATCCTAAGAAACTCGGTAGTAGCAGATAGTTTTGGTTGTAGTGGGGTAAACGGCGAGAGATATACGTTAAAGAATTGCGTGATCGCAGAGAATTTTGGAGGTGAAACGGTTGTTGAGAATACTGGATATAATGCGGAAGCTGGTGAAGGCATGACCTGTTACATGATTAATTGTATTATTCGAGAAAACACAACAAACGCCTCCGTCATTACTTCTTACGACTATCCATTTCTTCTTGCCAATTGCACTATCGCAGGGAACTCAGGCGATGGATGCGATCTGACAACTGGTTCTAAATTAACAAACTGCATTTTGTGGAATTCAGGAAAAGAGATCACAGGTTCAGCGGAAGTCACATATAGCTGTGTTGAAGGAGGCTGGCCAGGCGAAGGAAACATAGACGCCAATCCTCGATTTACCGATCCAGATAATGGCGATTACCATTTGCAAGATGGTTCCCCATGTATCGACACAGGACTCGTAACCGCAGCGCCAGATGAAGATATGAAAGGCCACAGCCGGCCAGGGAGCGATGGTTTCGTGGATATCGGCGCGTATGAATCCCCTCCAGAATATAAATCCACTGTCTATGTACCTTGTTGGAAAATGTATTAACTCATATTACGCACGGATTGAGTCGCGCCGGATTCTAAAACCGTGTGACCGTGCCGCCGGTACTCGCGAAGCGCGGCGAACAAGTCTTGCTCTTGCTGAGTGAGTTGGATATTGATCTGCTCCGGCGGCTTCTGTTCCGCGAATGGAGGACGCAGAGAACAGCGGTTAATATCATCTTTCAGCCGCCGTATTCTCACTTGTTCCCAATGATTCCGGTCCGAGTCTTCCAATTCCGCTTTCATTTGGAAGCGCAAGGGATCAAGCAGTTCCAGTAAACCAGTGAAACTGACTGTATAGCCATTGTGCGGAGTTGCCGATAAAAATACACGATGTTCTAACAGAAAACGAATCTCCCGTAACATCTGTGTGCGCAAACTGGATCGTTTACTGCCCTGCGGAGCAAAATTGTGGCACTCGTCTACAATCAACAAATCCCAGGGAACACGCGCGGAGCCGTTGCCTCCAGCTGGTACGCGTTGACTTGTATCGCAGAATTCCAGATCGCTAAAAGAGGCTCTTCTTCGATGCTCCTGTCTGGCCGGAGACGATTCAATCGAATCCAGCGATGGGCATCCACAAACGCCTGCAAAGCGTCCGGCGCGTCAGGACGTTTTTCATCAATCCTCGGTAAGGAAGTCGAACCGAGAACTTGCGCGCTGGTTTCAATTTCCCAAAGAACTTGGTCAAATTCTGAATACTGGTTGTCATCAAGGTACTCGACTTCGACCAGATGCAACCGCCCTTGGACACTCTCACTGTCGTATGGCGCAACAGTGCGAACGACCGCTAAACGGTTTCAGATACGTACAGCTTGGCCGATTTCTGGAGGGGTAGTATTGATTTTTAGCATGATTGTATAATTGTAAACACTTGACCGATTTTTGTTTGGTTTAGAAAATTAACTGAATAGAGTATAGCGTGGAAATTCGATGAGATAAATTTAGGTATTACGGCGTCCGTTTCGGAAATAATTAAAAAATTGAATCAGAGGTGAAAATTATCAGGATTTGCTCAAAATATTCCGGTTGTGAGATAGGGAAATTCCAATCATAAGGAACAACCTATATAAATCAATGATATGAATTGCGCTTAAATCACTTTCTGATTTGTTTGTGGATCAATGGTTCATGCATTATTTACCGGTAATCGTAATCGATTTGAATTCCGCATCGGTATACCATGTGCCCAGTCCGAATCGGCCTTGAAGCGGCCGATCGGCTTTGTAGGTCATAATCTGTTTATCATCGATGTATCCTTCAACTGTATTTGAATCCTTGATGACAAGCCGTACATCATACCAGGTATCGTATTCGACTTTAAACTCTTTCCGTTCTGTTACATCACCAATTGTAGAGCCTTGGACCGCATCCCATTTCTCAATGACCT
>CAXXSM010000010.1:0-34245 GCA_963663405.2 bacterium
AATATGGCTCTTAACGCATTAGAATCTTGGAATCTAGAAAGCCGTGATGAAGAGATCGTATCCTCTCTCAAACAAGCTCTTTCGATAGAACCAGACACTGATTTGAAAGAGAGAATTCAAATGGTGATCGATGGAAAAATGTGGGATAATGATGTAGGCGTTAGGGAATAGCGAATTACTTCAATGTTACGGACATACATAATCGGCTGATGTATAGTATCACTCAGCTGAGTTTCAAATCTTATTAAACATTTATAAAAAACAGGAGGAACAACATGAAGAGAATTCTTGGGACAATCGCGTTAGTTATGTTGTGCGGAATGGTCTGTGTGGCCCAGGAGGAGATCGGGATCTTCGATGGGCAGGCGAGTGTCGGTGATGACGCGTTGGCGGGTGAAGCGTCATATGACAGTGGCACTGGCGTGTACGAAATTTGGGGCAGCGGTAATGATATTTGGGGTCCCCCCGATGGATTTTATTGGGTGTATGTGGAAATCACTGGGGATTTCACCACTACAGCCACGGTCGAGTGGGAGACGGATCCGTTCGAGGGGGATACTTGGAAGAAGGCGGGGATAATCGCGCGCGATACATCGGATCCTTTCGATGAAGGTTGTCAATACGCCTGCGCTGCGATTATTAAAGAGAATTTAAATAATTTTTTCACCCGTACTTCTGTAGAAGAATCGGAAGATGACATATATTATGATGGAGAAGAAGATCTCACCATTTACACCTTTGAACTCCAACTGAAGCGGGAGGGCACAACGTTTTATATGTCCAGAGGTTTGGTGGATGGTGGATTCGCGGAAATCAGTTCATTTTCTTTCCCTGAGTTTTCGGACACGATTTTAGTTGGGCTTTGTGTCACCTCTCACGATACCAGCACATTAGAGATTGCCCACTTCAGCAATGTGAGTATTGATCAGACCACGGCTGTTGGTGATTTTTGTTTGTATTAATTGCAGGGATTTAACAAGCGCATCAATCTTATTCCACAATCCATTTGCGTTGCCGCTTCGCGAGGAGAGCGAAGCGGCAACGTCTGGTTTATAGAATATCAAATTATAGTTTGTGATCGGAGGGTTTTACGCCGGTTTTGAATTTGCCGAATCCGATGGGATTTGGATCGTAGGCGCCGACGAAATCCACTTTGGCTTTGGCGGGGATTTGATCGCCCATGCCGAGATTCCAATAACAGGCGTTGATCAGTAGACGGCGGAATCCTTCACTCTTCAAATCGCCCCCATGCCCCATTGTCGTTGTGAATATTTTTGACGTTTTACCTTCACAACCCGTATAGGTTTTGAGCCAAGCGACTGGGACTAGTTTTTTGTCCGGATTGGGTGTGTCATCGGGATTCATGCCTTTTAGCACTTGGCCCATGATTACGGGTTTGCTGTCACCGGTCAGGGTCGTGATCCCGTAGACGTCGGACGGTCCCCAGATGTCTTCGCAGCCTCTCACGATGGGATGATCTTCCATGCCTTTCGCGATGAGTCCTCTTGTGCTCTCAACTTGGTGTTTTCCGTAATGGTTGATCCAAGTTTCACCCAGGACTTGGCGGCCATAGCCTCCGTCTAATTCTTTGCTGTTATAACTATACTTCGCGTAGGGGCCGTTTTTGTGTTTGTTGAACAGGAACGCGTGTGTCGCCGTGCGAAGGGCTACGATCGGTTTTCCGGAATTGGTGTAATCGATGATCTGTTTCATCTGCTCATCAGGCAGATCGCGGAACCGGGTGAAGAGGACCATTAGATCCGCTGTTTGGAGGGCTTCGAGTCCAGGAATATTATCCGATTGGTTGGGATTGATGGTTCCGTCTTTCGGATCGATCGCAAAGAGAACCGTGCATTTGAATCCATGATGGACGGCGAGGATTTTCGCCAGTTGTGGCATGGATTCTTCTGAGCGGTATTCTTCATCACCCGTGACGAAGACAATATGTTTCCCCTGACCCGGCCCTTCTTTTCCTTCATAAACCACCCAAAGATCGCTGGTTGTTTCTGCGCTGTGGGCCAAACCAACCGACGCCGCGAAAATGAATCCACAGAAAAGTATTTTACCAAATTGAATGTTCATGGTTTTCTCTATCCTTTTTTTATGATATTTTGTGGGGTTTGATTATAGCACGGATCGCTCTTGGGCTAGAAGTGATTCCTATCGTTGTGGCGCGCGTTGTTTTGCAGGATTCTTTTTACCGTTGTAATAGACAAATCCATCCCAGCAAATTAGAATGGTGAAATTATTTAAGATTACAAAGTCTTTTAAGGAATGAAAGGGATTTATCCGGTAAGTGAGTACTTTTTGTCAACGATCTCTACTGATGGTGAACACTGAGAATCAGAGGGATACCAATTATTGCTCTATTATATGTGGTTTGGAATAAGGCAAAGGCAGATGAAAAACCTTGCCTTTGCTACCCTCTCTAAAATTTTGTAGCGTACTCTTACCGGATGAACCATAAGGGGCTCTGAGAGACCTATTCGAAGATTTGTCTTGCAAGAATCGAATGGAAACGCGTTGGGGAATAGGAAGGAATGTTTATTCATGGAACAATCGAATCAACAGCGCCGCGCTTTTAAACGGAAGATTATTCAATTTCCGCTGGTTTACTCTTTTAGTGATGGAGCATTAGAGGATTGTGAATGGTATGAGGCTGATACGATTGATATCGGCCCCGTGCCGGGAGGGGGGATCGCTTTTTATACTCATATGGAGAACATTGAAGCCGGCGCGAACATTCGTCTCGTTTTTTTCATGGATCTTGAAATGATGGAGCAGTGGGATCGGGAACATGTCCGTTTTCCCTTATACGAGGGAACCGTCAGCAATTTTAATAAAGATGAATATGGAAACCGGGTGGGAGTAAGTATCCAGCAGTGAGAAGGAGCGTTTCATCGTTCAATATTGCCAGTGGGAGTGTTAGCAGGTTACGTGGAACAGGGCGATCTTGACGCCTTTGGTTTTATTGAAGATTTTAATCGCCTCCGGTGTGGGCGCCGTTTGAATCCGCACCCCCTTTTTTTCCAAGTATGCCTTCGCCTCATGGGATAATTCCAGAATCCCATATTGACCGGTTCCAGCGATGAACGTTTCGGTTCCTTTTTCGAAATAGGCTTTGATTTCATTTACTGAAACGATATGGGATGTGCCATGCTCTTTTTTCGAGAGTTTTTTCTTTCGTTTGATCACGTCTCCTGAAGGGAGCGTTACGATATCATGATCGTATGTTGATCCATCGATTGTGATTTGTCCAAACTTGGTTGATTCAATCATCATCCACCTCCCTTGGCTTATACAATCACTACTTTATATCATAATGTGAAATTGATGCAGGAATATGGCGTTTTTCTGTTTGGTGAGATACAGTCTGATGAAACAGAAAGGATGGATCTAGTGCAAAAGCGGATGCGTTCGTTCTTATTGACCCAATTTATATGTGGTTTATTCCTCGCGGCTTTCACGCGTGATGGTTTGGCGGATTGGTGGAATGAAGCCTATTCATACCGTGTTCCTATCAAGGTCTATTCCGGAGGTTACGCGCGGTTTGAGAAACCGGTGGAATTGGATGTGAATTTTACTGCTTTATTTCAACAGGCGGGAGTCAAGGCGGTTTTAGATGAATCGTCGATCCGCGTTGTTGAAACGGATGAAAATGGAAATGCGCTTGACGCCGCAGTTCCCTGTCAATTCGATCGAGCCGAGGACTTTCATCCCATGACGAATGCGGCTGGGGAGGTGATTCTTCTTTTGAAGGGAACAACGGCGGAGAATCAGAAGCCGCGTTATTTTCATATTTATTTTGGAGAATTGGGGGGCGTGTATCCTTCTCCATCAGTTTCGCCATTGGTTCGATTCGCCGGAATTGTGGAACATGAAGGGCAGGAGAGTTATAAGATTGAAACGCCGGACGCGGTCTATTACTATCACCGCCGCGGCGCGGGATTCGCCAGCCTGGAGGACCGGGATGGGAACGATTGGTTAAGTTACAATCCAGGCGTTGGAAAAGAGAGTGGCAGCGGATCGGGTGGCAAATATCGAGGAACACCCAATATGGGACATCCGGAGGGATACTGTCATCCTGGCAATACCGTCTCGAATAGTTGGCTGGTGGAAAAAGGGCCGTTGAAAGTGAGTATTCTATCGCAATCCGACGATGGAAAGATGCAATGTCTTTGGGATATTTTTCCACAGTATGTCCGGCAGACTGTTTTGAAGATGCGGACGCCCTATTGGTTTCTCTACGAAGGAACACCAGGGGGACGGTTGGATGAGGAATCTGATTTCTGTGTGCGGTCAGTTGGGGGGCAACTGGTCAAAACACTCGCCAGTGAGAAATGGGATGGTGATATCGCAAAGCAGGATAGGCCTGGTGAGTGGATCTATTTTGGGGATGGAGATAGGATCCTCTATTTCATACACCATGAAGACGATGACGCGGTGGATTCGTATTGGCCGATGAATCACGAGATGACCGTCTTTGGATTTGGCCGCAAGGGAATTGATAAATTTATGAATGATGCGCCTGCGCGGTTCACTTTCGGACTGCATGACGGCGCGTCATTCGACAGCGCCACGGCGATGATTAATTCCGCCTATCAAGAAACGCCTGTTCTAGTAGGCATGGTTGAAGGCAAGTTTTAGAAGTTTTTTATGTAAAGTATCCTCATATCTTCATGATACATGATTGTATCGCAATACCTCAATACGTATTCTCCGTAATTAAAAATTAGTAATATTCACAATGTCCCGATGTTATAAATGAAGATATTTTATGGATGTGGGTGTTTTGATTTTGAGCGAAAGGGAGACTCTATCATGACGGCGGAAGCGAAGTATTCCAACTATCTTATTGTTTTTTTGAGTATTGTAATGAGTGTTTCTCCATCTATGTCTCTTGCAAAAACATACGATGTAGATGGGATGATTTTGGAGATGGTATCTGTTCCATCCGGAACGTTCATAATGGGAAACGCGCATGGGGATCCTGATGAGACGCCTGTACATCCTGTCACTCTCGATAGTTTCGAGATCGGACGATTTGAAATCACGGTCAAACAATTCACCTGTTTCGTCAACGAAACGAATTACCGCACGACTGCGGAAAGTAAAGGGGATATGGATTGGAAGAGAGAGCGCGCTGGTCATGTATCCAATAAGCCGGTGACTTGTATATCGTGGCATGACGCCAATGCTTTTTGTGTATGGTTGTCAGAAAAGACGGGTGAGTATTTCAGGCTTCCTACTGAGGCGGAATGGGAGTACGCCGCATTGGCGGACGCGTCTCATCCCCAAACTCGATATGACCGGCTTGTGGCGGTTAACGCTCTCGACGCGCAAAGCTGGAACAAAGAGAATTCACAACGGGATGTTCATCCCGTGGGCTCCAAGTTACCTAATGCATGGGGAATCCATGACATGCCGGGTAACGTGTATGAATGGATGTTGGATGTTTATCACCCCAAACACAGGCAATTTTCTGATGGGGCTCCGAACATGAGGGATTCCTTGCCAAAAATCGCCCGGCGCTATGTGTTGAAAGGGGGATCTTTCGGTAGTGATAAAATGGCTGGGTATCCCTCCTATCGATATCGGGCGTTTCCTGATGTCCGAAGAGAGGATTTCGGATTCCGGGTAGTCAAAGGAAAGAAATATGAACGTTCGATGGAACACACAGAGGAATACAATCCGTTTGAGTCAGACTCGATTGACGGTAATGGATTGGATATTGAGATGATTAAGGTTCCTCCCGGATCGTATTGTATGGGCTTTCCTACCTCTCCGGCGCCCGAATGGTTTCAGCCAATTCGAAAACGGGATGTGAGGATCGATTATGTGTTTTATATTGGAAAATATGAGATTACTGTCGAACAGTTTGAAATGTTTGTTAGCGATTTTGGATATGTGACGGATGCGGAAAAACAAGGATGGGCGTATGTTATGCCAGAGGGAAGAGAGTGGACACCGGCTCCGCATGTTCAATGGAAAATGCTGTCCTTCTATCAAAGACATGATCACCCTGTTTCGTGTGTGAGCTGGCATGACGCCATGGAGTTTTGTTTATGGTTGTCCAGTAAGACGGGGTATTTCGTTACATTGCCCACTGTTTCGGAATGGGAATACGCCTGCCGGGCGGGAACGCAGGAAGATTTTGCAGGCCCAGTGTATGATCTTGGATGGCTTAAATTCAATTCTGGAAATACGACACATAAAATTGGAATGAAAGCGCCAAATCAATGGGGGATCTATGATATGCATGGGAATGTGTGGGAATGGAATTTGGATATGTGGGAGAATGGATTTTTCAACGCGCCTGTGGATGGATCTGCATGGATGGAAAGCGATCGTTTCATCCCAGTGCAGAGTGGTGGGTCATTCATCAATCCTCCCCAATGGGCGGCGTCCTACGTTCATATCCCATCGGGGAGGTACAATTACAACCAGGGATTCAGGATCGTGATTAAGAATCCTAAGCGCTGCTTTTAAACACAGAAAAATCTTCCAAACTGGAAACGCGCCAGTTGGTTGAAGGTTGAAGTCCGTTTGGATCGATTAGACTCGCCTAGGATTTAAAAAGCGCTTCTACCGCGTCTAGATCAGGGGCTTTGATTACGCAGATCGCTTCGCTGGCGCCGGGCGCTACGCTTCCGTAGATGTAATCGATATTGATTTTCTTCTTTTTTAAATCGGCGGCGAGCTTTGCCAGCACTCCTACTTCATTGGGCAGAGAGACAGCGGCGACATCATCCACAACGATCGTCGCCCCCATTTTGTTGATTGCCTGTTTTGCTTTGGGATAGTTGCTGCATACAAAACGCACGACTCCCACATCCAATAGATTGGATACAGACAGAGCTTCGATATTCACCTTTTGGCTGGCCAGGTTTTTGGCCAGTTTCTCGAGTTCTCCAACTTTGTTTGGAAGTGTAATGGTGATTTGTTTTTTCTTTGCCACGGTTGTTACCTCCCCGAATTGATAATAATCATTCCACGTTCAACGCCTATGAAGGCGGTAAAACCTTATGGTTCATACGATCTAAATAAGATTAACATGTAATACAAACATATGTAAAGCGTATTTTTTTAAAAAAATGTATGATTTTTTATTTATTGCGTTTTTTTTGAAATATTATATGTAATGGAGTGAGAAGATTATTTGGAATCGTCATTGGCCGCTCGTTATTGAAAGGATTCTGTTTGCTGCGTTAAGGCTTCATTGGGAAGTTGCCGCGAGATTGATTTATTAATGACTTTACTACCGCCGGTGAGTGTGCAATGATTATTTTTGATAACGTTTAAATCTGATTAACGTTATCTATTGGATAATAAAGGAGTTTTAAAGATGGAGCATCCAAAGATTATCGTAATGAGCATCGTCGTGTTTGGTCTTATGGCTGTTAGTACGTCCGCGCAGGAATTTGGGCCGGAAGCAAGGAATTCCTATGTCGTCAAGTTTTTGGATCCAAACGGTCCACTGCCGGAAATCGGAGGTGATTTTGATTACGGCTGGGCCGCTACGCTGAACGATGGGACCAACTGGCTCGAATTTACCGATCCGGAGAATGATCAAGATCCTGTCAATGGACCGCGCACAGACGCTTTTCATTTTTATGCGGGCATTGTGAACGGCGATCCTCCCCGGTTGTATGTGGGAATTATTGGAACCGGTTTTACACCAGGCGTGGCGGATCCTCCTCCAACGGAGAATGATGAAGCGAGTTGGTGGGGCAGCGCGTTGTATGAGTTTTTACTGCTTCAAAATTATCAAGAAGATCCCCGGAATAAAATCGCGTTAGGGTACGATGGACATTGGTCTGATTTCCAGCGGAATCCCAGCCTTACTCCCGCGGAATTTAATTTAACCAACTTGGAAGTTGGATTCCCGGAAATCGAAAATGGTTACGCGGTGGAATTCGCTTTTGATCTGGATGATGTCGCCTATATCGTGTTGGATGATCCCGATCCAGAGACGGGGATCACTTGGCTGCGCACGATTGTGAGCATCCAAGGAGCGGGCGCGCCTCTCGTGGTTTGGCCGGATGGAGATTTCAACGGCAATGTCACCTATATCACGCATGGATCGACTGGATGGGATCACATGGGCTGGTGGGATGTGACGACGGAACAAGACAATCCTATACTTTGGCAGGAAGGATCACCGGTTTTGGATTGGACTCTCTATTAGAGTAAATGTAGTGTCACGTTGTTTTAATCGGTTTCGGAAATCCAAATCATTGGATTTCCGGAACCGAAAAAGAATCTCAATCTGAACTTGCCGAGGAAGAGATTATGTATAAGGAAAGTTTTACTCTGATTGAACTCCTTATTGTTGTGGCGATCATTGGAATCCTGGCGGCGATCGCCGTGCCGAATTTCATCAATGCGCAGATTCGGGCGAAAGTGGCGAAGGTTGTGTCGGAAGAGAACTCGATTAAAAACGCGTATACCCAATATTATATGGATCAAAACGCCTGGCCTCCACACATGGATGGAGACGACGCGCAGCACCGGTATGTCACGACGCCTATCGCGTATCTGACGACATCCATTTTCTGTCCATTTTTGGATACGCATACAGGCCGGACGTTAACTCAGTGGCAATATTTTAAAGGGCAATACCATACGGAACCCGCGTATTTCTGGCATGACGGTCAATGGCCCGGTCTAGCGGCGAATGAGCCTCATTTTTGGTCGCAGCAGAAAAATACCGCCTTTTTCATAATCTCCATTGGACCCGATTATGATTACGATCAACCGGATGGCTGCGAAACTTGTGTGGCGGGATTATACAATACCAGCAATGGGGTATCGAGCAGCGGTGATATATTAAAACCAATTACCGGGGGATTTAAACGCGAGTATCCTTACTCGGCGCGATAATCTCATTACTCTCCTATGTTGGCTTGAATATCACGATCCCACCGGCCACAACGAAGAATCTTCTCTTTTTTCATTTCCTCGTATAAGACACACGCTCCGGTTTCTGGATGCCGGTCGCAGAAATTTTTTATTTCATCCGGCGTCATGATCATGAATGCGGTGGATAGGGCGTCGGCTTGGGCGGCGGCAGGGGCCGTCGACCAAGCGGAGCGATGGCCTTCAACGGGCCGGGCGGTGCGGGGATCGATGATGTGGCGGCCTTTTCGGAGACCTGACATACTGAGCGATCGATTGGTGAGAACCAAGCGGGCCATAAGGTTGTTTGAAAATGGATTGCGGATAGAAATGGGCCATCCTTTTTTGCCGGGGGGGGAGTTAAGGGCGAGGATTGTGCTGCGTCCTCCATGGAGTACCGCAGAATGTATATTCCACTCCCGCAGCAGCGCGGCGGCTTGATCGAGAGCGTATCCTTTTCCGAATCCTCCCAGATCGATCCGGACGGGACTGGTTTTTAGACGTACTGTTGGAGGGGATTTTTTCAATTCGAGGATGGAGAAACCAATGCGTTGTTGGATCGTTCGTAATTCTTCCGGGGAAGGGGGGCCGCCGGTTTTTTCGCTTTCGCGCCAACGATCCAGAAGGGGGCCGATGGTGATGTCGAAGGCTTGGTTTGTCTCACGATAAAGGATTGAACAGTGGCGCAGGCATTCATACGTGTCCAATCCAATTTGTAAGGGGACATTAGCAGGAAGGTTGTTGATTCTGGAAATGTCGCTGTTTTCAATATACCGGCTTAGTTCTCCTTCCAGCCGGTCGATCTCTTCAAAGGCTGAGTAGGCGGCTTGTTGGGCGTATTCATAGTCCTTGTAGGCGATGAAAATTTCAAACACCGCCGCCATCGCGTTGTGGGCGAAGCGGTGGTGTTCGTTATTTTGTTGTTGACCGCTGGCCTGTTCGGTTGATTTTTCGACCTTATTCATTGTTATTTTATAGAACAGAAGAAGTTCATTCGTTACTATCAGTTTGCCTCTTCTTAAGAATTGAAAGATAAATATGCGTAATAATTGCCAATGATAGCAGCAGCGCGCTGTTATGGTGGCATTGTACAAGCGCTGTTTGTCCTTCTGTACCGAAAATGGGGAACATACATAGAACGATGGATAGGAAGGTGGGTAAAGATAAAAACGCGATGAGCCAAAAAAGTATTTTTTGTCCAGGGCCGATTGGTGGATGTTGATTGTTTGTCGAATTGGTGTTACGGGTAAAAAGGTATTGTTTCTGGCGCCAATCGGACGCCGTGAAACAGAATTTATTTGCCCATAGAATCACAAGTTTTACGATACAGACGGCAAAAAAAGGCGCGGCGGCGGTGTGGATGATCAAAGCGAATCCCGTTAATGATTGTCCCCACAGAGCAGCCGCTCCAAAGCCTGTCAGCGCTAAGAGGAAAAATGATATCAATCCTACGAAGTACGTTCCAGTTTTGATTTTCGAAAGAAGTACTGGAGAGGTTGGTTCGCTATCTTGATTAAGAAAAGACGGTTTGCATTCAGCGCTGGACCGGCGGTGGAGTGAGTAATGGATCGCGATCCCTATGAATAGGATGAGATAAGCGAGTATCGAAATGATTTGAAACATGATTGTCCTATTGGCCGGCCGTTTTCGATTGGTCCCGGTTATTGGATAGTGTGTTGATCAGGTATTCTAGCGCTCGTAACGTGTATAGCAACAGAACGGCGGTTAGAATTCCACAGGCGATGAGTATGATGATTTTTAAGCCTGGGCGGAATGTAAAACCTTGCGCTAATGCGGTCATATACGCTGGGCTTACCTTCTGAAAAACATACATCGGCCGCATTGGATTTTGTTCGATCGTGAAGGGGGAATCGACGGCTACTTTGCCAAAAATGAATGGCGCCTTCGTGGAATGGCAATCCTCACAACCGCGCGCTCCCAAGGATTGCGCCGCCGGTCTGACATTATGCGCGAAGGGCCAAGTATATGGTTCTGCCGCATCGTGATGGGCTCCGGTAAGGTTTCCAGTTTCATCGAGGGCGTAGAGTTTTCCGCCATTGATATAGACCGGTTTGCCATCCATTGATTCTTGTTGCCCCAGTTTTGATAGGATCTGTTTGATATAGTCTTTTGAGAATATCTGTCTATTTGTAGATTTCGTTGATTCTTCCGCTTCTTTGATCCCAGCGGCGATTTGTTGAATTTGTTGAATCGGAATTGGTGTGACCGTATTCTCTTTCAACGATCCCCAGTAGCATGGCCAGAGTAAGTGATTGGGAGTGATTTTACCTCCGGTTTCTTTAATAAATACGGGGGAGATGATGTACGGTGGAGCGTCATCTGATTTGTTGACGTTTCGTATGCCCAATCCATGCGCTTGGGATGTTTTTACACGGCGTGTTTCATCCATCGGCCAGGGGCCGGAGTGGCAGGCCGTGCAGGATAATCGATCGAAGTGTAAGGCTGGAATGCCCGCATGTTTTGGAACGGGGGCGGTAAGGCGGCGCGGCGGTTGGGTGGGACGTAGGTGAATCGCCTAGATGACAGCCTTCACAAGTCGAAGCGGAAGCCAAAGGATTTTGAGAATCGCCCGCTTCATCTTCGTATCCGCGAATGATGTCATGGTCAACTCCATTCCGGTGACAGTCGACGCAGGATAGCCCCGCCGCCAGATGCGCGTCTTCCTCAGACGCCCACTTGCCGGGTTTGTTGGGATCGATTACGGATATGGAATGGCAGAAATAACACCGTTCATTAGGGATTTTTCTTACAATGTCGAATAGAACTCTGTTTTTAGGATCAAAACGGCTCTCATTATATTGAATTGAAGGAGGAATCAGCTTGGTATCCTTCGGCGCCTCCGGCATCATGTAATCGTAAGTGTCAGGCATCTTGCTGGCGGAACCATTGACAAAAGCGAATCCGCTGGTCGACGCGGCGGCCCACCGGAAATTTTGTCGCGCGATCTGGAGGGCGTATTCGCCTTGATCGTGTCCGGATTCGGCGTCATGGCAGCTCAGACAATTGATCTCCAATTTGCCGGATACATATTCCCGCATCGCTTCATCAGGATCTTCGCTTTCCAATTCTCCCGCGCCCCCCACCGGGAAGATGACGGCCGAAATGCTGGATGAAGTTTCTGGGAGTAAGCCCAATTTGAGTGGGTTGGAATGCGCCGGGCCATGACCGGTAGGAGAGGGGGATCTGGACGCCGGTTTGGATATCTAAATAGATCCAAGGACTTCCCGGCCGACCTGACTTCGCGTTGGGATTGGTGGAATTAAAATGCCAACCCGACGCAATTTTTTCGTAACTATGGCAATTGGCGCTGCAGGTCTGGCGGGTGGAGAAGGGAAGGAGAGGATCATCGCTGGGCGTGATATCCATGCCTTCCTCATCAAGCAGTGGAATGCGATGAATGGGGATGGCGCGGCTGCCGTCGCTCTCATCCCCCAATAGTATCGTTTCCGTCTCAGTGGCGGCGCCTGTCAATACGATTTGACAGAATACTGCGATGTAGATCCACTTCTTTATTCCCATGTTGTTTGTGTACCAGTGTAAGTTTTTGATAATTAAAATGGGCTCATCCGAGAAGTGAGTACGTTAAATTCGTAATAGAAAACAAAATACCGCCAAAAATTGAATCATATAAACGTAGTATGGAATTATGCAAGGGCAGAAAAAAACCTTGCCCTTGCCACCCAGACTGATTTAGATGAATAGAAAGTGAGATCATACATTGGAATGTAATCACTTACCGGATGAAACGTAATAAGTAATACAGGATTTATGATATTCCTGTATCTCCCCATTGCTTAGAATCGAAATATAAAGCAAATATATATTATCCCAAAGGGGTATTAGCCAATAGCCCAGCCTCTTTCAAGGCTGGGCGTAATTTTATGTCGTTTTGTACAAATTGTTCCGGCGCCGCGTCATATTGTATAATCCGCGGGATCGATTGTGATTTTTTGATTCGTAGCGATGGATTCATTGATTTTTGAAATGATCGCCATTGACGTCAAGCCCATTTTCCGGTGGGCAGTGAAGCTGTCCTTGGCCCCGCACGGCGTTGAAGAAGTTTTCGAGGTGCGGTTGATGAATGGGATCACTGAATGTGACAGGTAAGTTGTAACTGGGCGGTCCGACGGATTCATCGGGTTCAATGATGGCGTCCGAATCGCTTTCTTCGGGTTTTTCTTCTTCCTCAGGGGGATTTCAAGATGCCAATTTTAACCCCATTTTTCCCAATCCGGCCGCCGAAGGTTCACGATAGACAGCGGCGCGTCCAGCCGCTTCCGAGACGTGCAGGGTTCCTTCATCGCCGAGGAAACTTTCGTAATAACCAAAATTGCTGTTTGTATTGATTGTCTGGTAGAGCGCCCGGATGATTTTCCCCTTGTTTTCGTATTCCAAGACGGCCATGACAGTATCGGGGCATTCGTGCGTATCGGGTTTGTAATAGTCCACACCGCCGCTCGCGAGAACGGACTGGGGGACGCCGTTCATGTACCAATTGAAGACATCAATCTGATGCGCTCCCAAATCGGCGAGAGGACCACCGCCCAGGTTTTTGTACCAGCGCCAATTGCGGAACTGCGTCATCGATTCGAAACCATTTTTGGCTAAAGTATCCGCATCAACTGGGGTTCTGCGGGGCCATCCACGATCCGGCATTACGGAGCGGTTCCACTGTCCATTGATGGCGGTTAACTGGCCCAGCAATTTAGTTTCGTTGATGATGTGATCGAAACAATAATTATAGCGGGGATTGCTTCTGCGCTGGTGGCCGATTTGAAGAAGTTTACCGGTTTCCTTCGCGGTCCGCGCCATGGTTCGCGCTCCATCAAGAGAGTTGGACATCGGGCTTTCGCAATAGACATGCAAACCTGCCTTTAAACAGGCTTCCGTCTGTTCCGCGTGGCAGAAGTCGGGTGTCGCGATCAAGACGGCGTCAAGGCCTTTTTCCTGGCTGAGCATCTCTTTGTAATCGGTGTAGGCTTTATGATCCTGTTTATATTGTTTAAGAATACGTTCCGACGCTTGTTTGAGATTGTATGTTTCCCAGATATCCGAAACCGCTTGGATGTGAATCCCTGGGATTTTCATACAGGTATGGAGTAAAACCTGTCCTTGTGTTCCTGCGCCGATTAAGGCGGCGTGGATTGTCTCCGCCGTATTGGAAGCGGCGTTTCCGATCGCGGAGGGCGCCGAAGGTGAGTCCAGCGCTGAGGGCGGCGGTTGAATGGATAAAACGGCGGCGGTCTAAATTGGATTGTGACATAGTTTCCTTTCCATTTTCGATTCAATAGTATATTGAGTGGTGTGTTTTTTTTTCTTGTTACAATGATGATTTGATTACGCCAGCCAGGGGCGCTCTCTATTTAATGATTCCGGAAAAGAGCCGCTTCGTAATGATTGTGTTTTCCATAATTTGAAAGTCAAACATACCCACGCAGACGAAGTCCGTTCCATTCTCGAAAGCATAGCGGAAGCCTTCCTTAGGGTGGATCGCGCCCGCGCCTAGGATCTTGTACCCGATCCAGGGTTTTTTGACTGTTTTCATAAATTCAATGGTTTCTTCTGGTGTTTCCGCCCAAACGCTGTCGTTTTCTGGGCATAGGGCCGGCGGACCAATAACTCTTACTATTGATTGTTTTCATATAAAAGTCGTTTTCGATTCCGGCTTTCTCGCACGCTTTGACTGTATTGATGTCATGCGCCGCCAATCCTCCCGGCAGACCGTTTTGTTTAATGAATTCAACGCATTTCGCCAACAGATCGACGTGTCCTTCTTTGACGAATTCGTCTCCCACGCCGCCGTGAATGAAGATGGCTTTGGCTCCCCGGTCAATCGCTTTCGAAATATCAGAAGTGAGATCGTCTACTTCGGCTTTGGCTTGGGCGATCCATTGAATCTGCCCGCCCCATTCGTTCCAGTAGCGTTTAATGATTCGATGAGTGTCATTGTCGATGCGGAGAATGGTGGTGTTGATTCCGCTTTCTTCGCACATCTCTAATGTTTCACAGACTTTATCATCCGTGAAATATTGCTTTAATAATGGCGAGACATAGATTAAATCCCGGCTATGGGCGAATCCATGCTGATTAGATTACCGCCGCAGATCACTCGGCTGATATTCAAATCACCCAGTTTGCCCATTGGAAATCCGCTGGGTGATGAGTTCGCTTGTTTGCTGCGTTGGTTTTTTCCTGCTCTTTCGCCAATAAGGCTTTCTCTTCCAGGCTTAAACTTAACGCCGCTCCGGCGGAAGCGATCGCGGACTGCTTTATGAATCTTCTACGGTCTACATTTTTTTCCGGCATCGTCATTGTCTCCACACGATATACTTTTTACATAAACAATCGTAACACTCCAATCGCTTCCCGTTGACTCTAATTGTCCTTCAAACCACTATAGCCTGTCAACTCTTTCCATAAAAGCCTTTGTGAAAAGGAAATGGATTGACCGGTTGTTTTTCTGTGGCTTGGATGATTAGAATATGCAAGTAGATTTGTGAATTTTTTTCGATCCTTTGGAGATAATGATGAGACGACTTTTTCTTTTTACACTGACCGCCGTTCTTTCTGTTTTGTTTATTCCATTGGCTAAGGCTCAGTCTTTCCCACAATTGCGAGTGTTGACCTATAATATTCATCATGGGGAAGGGTATGGATGGCCGATTTGATTATGAACGTTTGGCGAATGTGATTGTCAGTGTCACGCCCGATATTGTAGCGTTGCAAGAAGTGGACCGGAAAACCCAACGAGCCGGCGGGATCGATCAGGCGGTTCACTTGGGGGAATTGACTGGGATGAATTCGGCGTTTGGACGGGCGATGTATTATTCCGGCGGGGAATACGGTGAAGGGATTCTCTCCCGGTTTCCGATTTTTGAAGCGAAAGGGCGTCATCTGCCGTTTACAACGGGCCGCGAACCTCGCGCGGTTCTTGTGGCCCGCATTCAACCGGATAATGGATTGCCGGAATTGATCTTCGCAGGGACGCATTTTATGTCACCAAAGTGAAGAACTGCGAACCGATCAGGCGAGACGAATCAATGAAATTCTTCCTGCGAAAGACGGAACGCCGGTCATTCTCGCCGGGGATATGAACGCAAGAGCGGGAAGTCCCACGATGAATGAATTTCTGAAGGAACGCTGGGTGGACGTGACGAAACCGGTTTCACGAATCGACTATATTTTACTGCGTCCAAACGATCCGTGGCGTGTCGTGGAGATCCAAGCGATTGATGAACGGATCGCGTCGGAGCATCTTGCCTATCTTGGCGGTTTTGGAATGGAGGGGGGACAGTCAGCAATAGCGCTGGAATCCAAAATGGTGGAGGCGGCGGGAGTTGAACCCGCGTCCGAAAACGTACCACTGGCAAGCGCTACATGCTTAGTCTCTACGTAGATCTCACCATTTCGATCGCAGAGACAACTCTTGAAATGGCCAGCCTTCTAAAGGTTTCGCGGTTCAGCCGAAGGCGAACCGTTCCGCTATCCCCTTCTTTCTGACGCCGTCCGCCCAACCGAAAGGGAGAAGCCGGACGCGGCGCGCCACTTAATTAAGCAGCGAGAGGTAATTCGTAGTTTGCAATTATTGTTTGTCCGCCTGTTTAACGAGGCCGACGGAACCTCGGCATGCTCTGACCAGCAATTCCGTCCCCGTCGAAGCCGTTTCGCCCCCGGGGATTATAATTGAAGTATATCCTCTTCCATATTTCTGTCAAATTGGATTTTTCATATCGATTGGATTCGGCTTGATCCAAACAAGAGATATGTAAATACTTGACATAATAAGTGTGTATGTGAGATGATTCATGAGAGAGATGAGTTCTCAGAAATCTCTTTAATAAATAGGGATATGGCTCATGAGAACAATTGTAAAATCCCACGCCTTTACCTTAATCGAACTGCTTATTGTTGTCGCGATCATCGGTATACTGGCGGCGATCGCCGTTCCTAATTTCTTGAACGCGCAGCTCCGCGCTAAAATCGGCCGGGTGAAAAGCGATTTAAGGAGTATCCAGACCGCAATTGAAATGTATAGCGCCGATCATGGCCGTGAAATCCGGGATACCTATGAAATTCCTAATTATTTTGGAAACGCGAATCATGTCTGGTCGCAACTCACGACACCAGTTTCCTATATTTCGTCCAGCGCTTTCATGGATCCATTTGTGCCGATCACGAATCCTGTATCATCGGGCGCCGCAAACGAGGCGGTCGAGGTTGGAACCTATCAATACCATAATATCAAATTGTGGCGGGAGACCGACCGGGGAGGGATGGGAACGCTAGCCGACCGAACCGCGCGTTATTACGTCCGCAGCGCGGGACCGGACCACTGGTATATCAATCATCCCATGCGTTTGATGAATTGGATGGCGTTTAACGCCTCCAATGGCCTGCTGAGTATCGGTGATATTATAGTTACCGATAAAGGGATCCTTGGTGATAATTTCATGGGGAATTTCGGTGATTCAACATATTATTGATACGGGGTTGAAATCACTAATCGCCGTTAGCGAATAAATTCTGGTGAACTCAATTCAACGCGTTGTTCGAGTGTGAGCGGGATGTAAGCCAGGGCAGATGAAAAGCCTTGCCCTGGGTACTCGTTGGATCATTGGGAGATTTGATCGATTAAACCAGGGTAGATGAAAACCTTGCCCTTGTTACTCTTTCTCTTCTTTATTAAGAGAAACATTTCTATTTAAGGAGACGAATTCTTATGCCTAGTTTGATGAATGGGAGAGGCATCTATTACTTAAAGACGATTGTGTTTTTTGGTATGTTTTTATTCATGATTTCTGGTCTGGCGCTGGACGCCAGTGAATCTTCTACGGTTATCGTTCCCTTTGAACGGATCGTCGTTGATGAACAGGGGCCGCAAGATCCCTGGGCTAAAAAAATGGCGGATTTGGATGGAGATGGGAAGCAGGATGTGATTATCGGTGGCCGAAAAGGCCCGTTGGTGTGGTACCGTTACCCGGATTGGCAAGAAAATTTAATCGTTAAAGGGGGGTATAACACAGTCGATGGAGACGCGGGAGATATCGATGGAGACGGGGATCTTGATTTTGTGATGGGCGGATTATTCTGGTACGAGAATCCTGGCAAAAAGGCCAAAAGCGATTTAGAATGGGAAATTCATAAAATCGCGGCGCATCCCACACATGATGTGGAACTAGGGGACTTGGACAACGATGGTGATCTCGATATTGTTACGCGGGACCAGTCGGCGTTTGGCGCGCCAAAAGGGCGAACTGTTCACTTGTGGTATCAAGAAAGTCCTGACCAGTGGAATGAATTAGTACTCAACTGTCCCGATGGGGAGGGAATCGATCTGGCGGATATCGACCGGGATGGCGATGTAGATGTCGTTATCAATGGGATCTGGTTTGAAAATCCAGGTCGAAAGAACGCTGACGCATGGATCTCGCATTTTTATTCGGACTGGCATCCAAATTCGACTGTGGAATGCGCGGATATTAATGGGGACGGCCGGCTTGATGTTGTTCTTTCCCCTTCGGAACTTAAGCAGCAATATTACCGTCTCTCATGGTTTGAGTTACCCGAAAATGTGAAAGATGAACCTTGGATTGAACACACGATTGTGGAACCGATTGAATGTGTGATTCATGGATTGCAGCTCGCCGATGTGGATGGAGACGGTTCGATGGATGTCATCTATTCGGAGATGCACCAGGGAGAAGATCCTGATGAGGTTGTGGTTCTATTCAATCACGCGAAAGGAGACGCGTGGCGCAAGCAGGTGATCTCAATGAAGGGTTCTCATTATATCCAAGCCGCTGATGTGAACGGCGATGGCGCCGTCGATCTGATGGGCGCCAATTGGAGTTCCGATTATCAGCCCATTGAATTGTGGATGAACAAACGGCTTTCAAAATGAGTCTCGTTTGGGGGGATCGTGAAAAGTAGCGCCAATCTTTTTAGTTCGTTTGTTCGATTTGTTTATTCCCCTTGTTTGAGCGAAGGAAAATAGGATTACTTGTGGCGTATGAGTATGTGATCGATCGATGGTTATAGGAGAGAAAGGGAATCATTATGGAATCGAAATTCAATCGGAGAGAATTCTTGGGCAATAGCGCGATTGGGGCCGGGGCGGTTCTGATGAGCGCGAAAATGGGACAGGCCGCTGGAACAGAAGAATGGCCTCTTTCTATGCCGCCGGTGAAAATTCATCAAGTCTATATCGGCCGAACCGGTGGAATTTATCTGTCGCGTCCAACGGATGAAATCGAGAAATTCGAGAAGCATTTGGCCAACGTGGAGCGGAAATATGGGAACGTTCAGTTTACCGGGGGAGAATTAGTACCCCCGGAGGAAGTCTCAAATATCCTGCCCAAACTCAAATCCGCCGATGGAGTGTTGTTATTCCACCTTTCGGGGCATGGGGGCGGCGCGCCTGCGCAGGCGATGTCTCAGATTCTCGACGTGGGATTACCGACGGCGGTCTTTTCACAGCCGTTCAGCGGGCATGGGTGGATGTATTTCCCCCAGTGGCAGAAAGAAGGTAAGAAAGTTGTTCTCTTACCTACAAGTGACTGGAGTGAAATCGACAAAGTGGTTGGACTTTTCCGTGTGGCTCCGATGCTCCGGAAAACTCGTATATTGGTGATCCGGGGTCCGCTCGGAACGGACGCCGCCTGTTCGGCGGAACAAGTGAAGGAGAGATTAGGCGCTGAAATCGTACCGATTTCTGTTGACGAAACGCTGGAAGCGCACAATGCCGTAGACATTAAAGAGGCGGAGGAAGAAGCGGAAAAGTATTGGATCAGCAAGGCTCAGAAGATTGTTGAACCCAGTCGGGATGAGATCATCAATTCGGCGCGGTTCTATCTGGCTGTCAAAAACTTAATGATTCGTGAAAAGGCCCAGGCGGTGACTAGTTCGAATTGCATGGGGGCGCCGGCGAAAGGCTGTCTGGCATTCAGCAAACTAAACGATCTCGGATTGGTTGGGGCGTGTGAAGGGGATATGGACTCGACGTTGACGATGTTGATGTTCAACTATGCGTTCGGAATTCCCGGATTTATTTCCGATCCAGTGTTTGACACGGCCCGCAACGCGTTGATCCATTTCCATTGTACATCGTCAACGAAGATGGATGGCCCTTCCAGTGAGCGGCTGCCCTTCACAATCCGTACGCAGAGTGACAGTGAGCGGGGGGTGGCTCTCGATGTGGAAAACCGTATTGGGCAGGAAGTGACCTGCGCCAAGTTTATTAATCTCGACACGATGCTGATTTCTACCGGTAAGATTTTTGATATTACACATGACGAACTCGGTTGCCGCACTCAGTTCTGGACCGAAGTGGCCGACGCTCGCAGTATGTTCCACAATTGGGGCGCCGGGGTACTTAAAGGCGGGACAATGACATTGCTACACAGAGCTGTTTTCTATGGCAATCACATGCAGGATATCAAAAATCTGGGGATTTTGATGGGATTCAATGTTGTCGAGGAAGCATAATATATTTTTTAAGATGTTGCTGAAATCGTCTTTCGATCAACTTTGATGATGGATCACATTTTTAGCGTTCTTTTCAATTCATGGCTTCTCAACTTTAGTCTTCCATTCTCCATTTTTTAAAGGGATTAAAAATTGGATTGTAAAATTCAGATAAATCCTGTATCCTCTATTTGACATAGTGGCGAAAAAAAGTCTTACAAGATGAAATTCATACCTATCTTGTTGATGGGGAGTATCTCAACTCGTATCGATGGGTAAAAATTTTGTTTTCGACTTCTAGCCGTTTCGTCTTGATCCTCGCAGTGAATAGCTTGCTACACGATAAGATAGATTTGACTCCTCATCAAGTTAACGGATCTTCATCATCTGGTTTAATTGAGGATGATTATGTGGAAAAAGAAAAAGAGAGAAATTCGTGGATTGGATAGAAACTATATTCAAACACTGATTAAAGAATTAAAGTTGGAAAATACGGAGGCGTTTTATTATTCTCTCGTTGAAAACATTCCGCAATATATTTTTTGTAAAGATCTGAATGGAAATTTCACTTTTGTGAACCAGCGGTTTTGTGATTTGTTGGAGAAGCCTTTGGATGAGATTATCGGGAAAAATGATTTTGATTTTTTTCCTCCGGAATTAGCCCGGAAATACCGTGAAGACGACCATAAAGTTATCGAACACGATCAGGTTTTGGAAGACATTGAAGAAAATAAAGTATCGCACAGGGAGACGCGGTATGTGCATGTGATGAAGACCCCGATTCACGACGCCGAAGGTAAAATCATAGGAATGCAAGGGATCTTTTGGGATATTACGGAACGGAAAAAAGCCGAGGAAGAACTGAAAAACGCGAACGAACATATGCGGAGGGATCTGATCGCCGCGTCAAAAGTACAGCGGGGATTTATTCCAGAGAATCCTCCTTTCATCCCTGGGTACCGTTTCGCCTGGTTGTTTGAGCCTTCCGAATATGTTGGTGGGGATCTTCTTAATATTATCCGTCTGGATGAGCATCGTTGGGCGTTTTATATACTGGATGTCTCCGGTCACGGGGTTCCCGCTGCTCTGTTGTCTGTTTCTATCTCCCGTATGATTGATCAGATTTCTCTCGATAGCAGCGTCGCTGGAGATTCAGATCATCCTCATTCGAATTCTTCCGAGTTCATCGATCTCAATCAATTGATTCACATGCTCAACCGGCGGTTTCCAGGTGACAAGACAATGTTTTGTACGCTCGTGTTCGCTGTGCTTGATACGCGAGACGGCAGTGTGACTTGGGCGCGGGCCGGGCATGAGCCTCCCTTGTTGGTGAAAGGGAATGGTCTTGCGCCGAAATTTTTTCACGATCCTGGAGGCGTTTGTATTAGCAATATGCCTCTTGACGAACGGGATCGTAGTATAAAAAAGATCCATCTCGAATCCGGGGACCGGTTTATTTTGTTTTCGGATGGAATCACTGAAGCGATGAGAGATTTTCAAGAATTCGGTTACGAACGTCTGGTGGATATCATTTGCCAGACCGCTTCCCTTCCATTAGAGGAATCCCTTCGAATCCTCTATAAACGCGCATCCGAGTGGGCGGACAATAGACAGTTCTGTGATGATGTTACATTGTTGGTTCTGGAACGAACGGGTGTCCATTAATTCTGTTTAACCGCGTATAGGCTACTTAGATAATTAGCGAACCTTCTTTCGTCATTAGATTCCTGATGATTTGGGGATTGAGTTTTTGGATGGATTTGTTTTCATCCAGCGCCAACCATGCGGCGGTTCCGGCCGCTTCGCCGGTCTGATTCATTGTTACCATAACACGGATGGCGGAGAAAGCGGCGGTATCGGCGTCAATCATTCGCCCGGCGGTGATCAGGTTTGTATAAGGCCCTTGTGGAATGAGTGAGCGGAATGGGATTTGATAAAACGTCGGGTTTTCATCGGTTTGCTCACGCCATTGTCCTTTCTGTGTAGAGTGTCCCGGACGAGAGTACACTTCGGTTCCATCCAAATATCGGAAGGTGATTCCCGGCTTATTCTGATGGTGAATATCCACGCGGTAACTGCCATTGGCGATCGCGTCTTCGAACCGTTTCCCGTAGAGGATATCATCACCGTTGATTTGATACTGGCTGTGGATATGCCGGGTTTCCCGGATGCCGATTTGTGAAGGGAGCGCTTGTAATGTGATCTCGTCCGCGTCCCCATGTTGGCGGAGAATATCCATAATCGCCCGCACCTGCCTTCGGCCTTCGATTTCCGCATTGGTAAGATCTTCTGAATTGGCGCAGTTGACGTCATAAACGCGCGTGCCGGCGAGCATGTATACATTGGATTGAGGCACGTAGCTTCCCCAGATGAATCCTTCGGGAAGATTGTATTCCTTCCCTTGTTCAACAAGCAGTTTGTTTACGTTGCTATTCGACAAGGTGTTCCATGCGCCGATGCGCGCGCAGGTTGTGGGGGGCTGCAGGTTTTCCCGTGTATAGGTTCGCAGTCCGAGATGATGGCATAGATCACCATCCCCTGTCGCGTCAATGAATTGTTTTGCGAGGATCGCGCCACGGCCGGATTTATTCTCGACAATAATCGCGGTTAAAACTCCATCCTGTATGACGGGAGCGGAAAAGAAGGTGTGCAGGTATGGTTTGACGCCGGCTTCGGTAATCATCTCATCCAATTCGATTTTCAGTTCTTCCGAATTAAATGAACATCCCCGGCTGGCGTTATTGTCCGCCATGATCACTGCGTTTCGTTTTTTAAGGCGTTCGATTGTTTCCAGTGTCAGACCGGCGATAATCTGTTTGTTGAATTCTGTGTTGTACAGACTATGCCAGACATTGACCATCGAGCAGGTGGCCACGCCACCGAAGCAGTTCTGTTTTTCCACGAGACATACTTTTGCGCCCAACCGGGCGGCGCGAATGGCGGCGAAAACGCCGGTGCAGCTACCCCCCAATACGCAGATGTCAGTTTGGCCGATGATAGGAATGTCTCTCGCCGGTTCGGTGATCGAGTTCTGCGCGGATTGGGCATTTACGGGAGCGTGATGAGTGGCGGTTAATACCGCGCCACTCAAAGTGGAAAGTTGAACGAATTGACGGCGTTTCATAACGGATCTCCCTTGTTGATAATCACGATTCAATCGCTGTCCAATGTATCATTATTCTCCCCTTATCTGAATCCCTGCCTTTTTACTTTTCCCCTGTACATGTGTCAGGGTGTTGCGAATTGTGATCAGTCCGTCTGGCGCCATACGTCTTATTCCGGTGGAACTGAATGGAGACTCGGTGGATGGGATGGCTAGCCGGCGTATGTGGGTGATCTTAATCCACCCAGCGGCGCGGGTTTTGTTGGCGCCATGAATTCGGATTGAGCGGTGGGATCAGGGGAAATAAATGGTTTTGTTTAGAGCGTTATTTTTGTGCATTCTTTATCGAGTTTGGCGACGGTTTTGTTTCGGAAGGCTTGTATCGCTAAATGGCAGTGCGCGGCGGCTGTGTGGCCGACTTCGACGGGCGCGTTGGGATCCTTCCGGCTTTTAAGGCATTCGAGCCAATTGATGATATGCGGTTCAGTGGGGAGACCGTCTTCACTTTTATAAATAGGCGTGCGATTTTCCAGGTCTCGCCACGGTTCTTTATAGATCCGGTAGCCTCTCTCGCCTTCCGCAAATATTGGTTCACCGATGACGAGTGTGCCTTTTGTGCCCTGGAAGGTGACTTTCCAGCCGTTGTCGAAACTGTTGTTATAAGACAAGATCCAGGACGCGGTAAATCCGTCATATTCGTAACTCGCGCTGAATACATCCGGGCATTCGCCGCCCAGTATGTAAGAGCCACCCTGCATGACGGCGGATCGCGGCGTGCCTTTGCCCATGAACCATTGGATGAGATCCAGCAGATGAACGCCCTGTCCGGTGATCATGCCGCCGGAGTAGTCCCAATACCAGTTCCATTGCAGCGCCCGGCGTGGATCGAACGGGCGTTTGGGCGCGGGGCCGAGGAATAATTCCCAATTGAAATCCCCTTGCATTTTAACGTCTGGATTTAAGGGATTCACATGCCAATACCACTGCGCGCGCACCAGTGTCACATCTCCTAAAACACCATCATCAATCAACTTCTTCGCTTCGATGCACATGGGCGCGCTGCGCCGTTGCATGCCGGTTTGCACGACGCGGTCACTGGAGCGTACGGCTTTGATCACACGGACGCCTTCTTCTACGGAGTAGGTCATGGGTTTTTCGACATAGACGTCTTTTCCCGCCGCGACCGCGTCGATGACTTGTGTGCCGTGCAGGTGTTCGGGGGTCGCGATGTAGACAGCGTCGAGTTCTTTCATTTCCAGCAGGCGGCGGTGATCGATGAATTCCTTCGCGTTCGAACCCGCGATATCCATCCCTCGTTTCCGTTTCGGTTCATACGCGTCACAGACCGCGTCAAATTGAGTGTTTGGATCGATCTGCTGTGTCAGCACCATAAGCCGGCATCCCCGCCCACCGGAACCGATCAATCCGAAATGGATTTTGTCATTGGCTCCTAAAACATTCCTATTTATTGTCGATACCGCCGCGAGCGCGGCTCCTGATTGGCCTGCTTTACTGAGAAACCGTCTGCGGTTGATTTGATTGGTTCCCATTGTCTTTGCGCCTCCTAAGTGGATTCGGTTTATAACCGAACCGTGTTTCAGCATGGTCCTATTCTGCGATTGGTTGATCGTATCATGGTTGCGCAGCTGTGTTAAGCCTCTACAGTCAACTCAGTTTTTTGGATGGCGTTGTAGCCTGATTTGTTGTATGGGCGCGGCATGGGCTGTGCAACTCCATTGGCGTCGATTGTACGGCAGCGGAGAGTGTACCGTCCTGGCTTTATGTTAGTCAGAGCGGCGGCCCAGTGGGCGGTTGTGTCTCGTAGAGGCCATTGATGCGGGGCGCCCGTTTCGGAATCGAATTGATGTGGTATCGAGGGCAGGCGATCTTCGGGCAGGTCTCCTCCCCAGTGGTCCGGCGGGGGCAGGATTTCGGCGTCTTTCCAATCCGCAGTTGTGAAATAGGGATCATTATCCGGTAAAGGTTGGTCATGTGGATGAAGCCAATACTGCGCTTTCTTTAGGCCGGACATTCCTACTTGCGCCAATCCGGTTATTGGTATGACTTGCCCCGCCTTGATTGTCTCCGGTGTGTAGATAAAACGCGCCCATGTTTTGAGATGGCTTTCGGTGTCATTATTCCACAGCGCGTAGGTATCGTTGATTTTATAATTGTTCGTCAAGACGATTCGCTGCAGCCATTTGACAGACTTATTCCCATACAAACCTGGAACCAGCATCCGTACTGGACCGCCGCGAATAGGGGAGAGCCAACGGCCGTTCAGTTTGTAGCAGAGGATCACGGGAAGTTCGCCTGGAGGATCCTCCAGCACTCGTCCGAGAGATAAGGAACTTTGGAAGCGTTGTTTGGGATCGTCGTTGTGATAGCCATAATAGAACACGCGGCGGATATTTTTCGTGGGACGAGTCATCCAAATGATTTCCCGGAGGGGAACGCCTTCCCACAATCCCATCCCGCAGGGAGCGTGGCCGTTTGTGCAGGACATTACATGCAGATAACGTACGGTGTGTTTTTCCGCGAGAGTCATTAAGCCTTGCCAATCTAACGCTGTGCCCTTTTCGATTAGAAGTGGATTTTCTATTTGGGCGTCACTCTCTGGATCGGTGAATACTTCCAACCGCCATGTCTCAGGTATCAAACCAACAGCGCGGCGTTTTTCCAAAGGCGCTTTGTAGGGGGGGGGATTGCCCCTTCCGTAATTAATGAAATCTTCATCTTTGGTTAAATATTCAAGTTTTGATTTTAGCTCGTCTAGAGTTGGAATTAACGCCGATTCTGAAAACGCTGTAGAGGAAAGACTCGCGCCCGTTAAACCGGCTGCGGAAAGTTGGAGGAAAAAGCGGCGTGTCACCGCATAGTGTTGTTGAATGAATCGTTCTGAAATCCGCATGGTTGTTCGACTCCAATCGAGATTAGCGTCCGAATTCGGAAACAGACTTTGCAATAGAATATCATCTTGTCCCTAAAATTGTGAGAGAAATCAAGGTTAAATAAATCCTCAGATGTTCAATGATCCAAGAATCCAAAAGGAAAAAAGAAGAATGTTACTAAAAGGTATTCGCTCTGTTTTATTGTTCGCTGTACTCTTGTTAGTCCTGCCGGATTTGTTTGGCGATGAAAATTCCGATCCGGTACGTCTCTATGTTTCTATTCAAGGAAACGACGCGTGGAGCGGCCGTCTGCCGGAACCGAATCAAGCGAAGACGGATGGGCCGTTTGCGACATTGGGACGGGCGAGAGATACAATTCGATCGTGGAAAAAAGATGGCTCATTGCCCAGCCGGGGTGTTGAGGTTCTCGTTCGGGAAGGCGTTTATTCTTTAGAGCAGTCGTTTTCGTTAGGGGAGGAGGATTCCGGAACAGAAACCGCATCAATCATTTATATGGCGTATCCAGGGGATACGGTTCGCCTGTCCGGTGGAAAATCTATTACAGGATTTAAACCTGTTTCGGAACCTGAAGCCATAGATTTGTTGGATGAAGAGGCGGAAAAGAATATCGTGCAAGCCGATTTGAAATCACTCGGTGTGACGGATTATGGGTCGCCGGACAGTGGCGGCGCTGAAGTGTTTTTTAATGATAACCCTATGCGGATATCACGCTGGCCGAATGAAGGATTCGTGAAAATCGCCGATATCGTTGTTAAAGATGGGCATCAGATTCATGGCAGAGAAGGGAGCCAGGTTGGAAAATTTAACTATGAAGGCGATCGTCCTGAACGGTGGGTGAACGAGAAAGATCCTTGGCTGCAGGGGTATTGGTTCTGGGATTGGTCCGATCAGAGTCAAAGGATCACTTCGATCAATACGGGAAGCGCTGTCATTTCACTCGCGACGCCTTACCATCATTACGGCTACCGAAAAGGGCAGTGGTACTTTGCGTTTAATATGCTGGGAGAACTGGATTCGCCGGGAGAATGGTATATCGATCGTGAAAAGGGGATTCTTTATTTCTGGCCGCCGAAACCGGTTGAGACAGCGGAAACCATTGTTTCTGTCTTACCAAACCTTATTGTGATGAAGGATGTGTCGTTCGTTTCTTTCAAGAATTTTACATTCGAAGCGTGCCGGGAAACGGCGATACGCGTCACGGACGGGGAGCGCGTCCAATTGGCCGATTGTGTGATCCGGAACACCGGTTCAAACGGGGCGGATCTATCCGGCGCAAGGCACAGTGTAGTAGGATGTGAAATCTATAATACCGGCAGCGGTGGAATTGCTCTAAACGGTGGGGATCGCAAGACACTGACGCCAAGTGGCTTGCTTGCTGACAATAATCATATCCATCATTTCGGCCGTGTTAAACGTATGTACACCCCTGGCATTTCTCTCCACGGAGTCGGCGTCCATGTGGCTCATAACTTGATCCATAACGCGCCTCATATCGCGATCTCATTTGGAGGAAACGAAAATTGTATTGAGTTTAATGAAATTCACCACGTCTGCATGGAATCAAACGACGCTGGAGCGATTTATACGGGCCGGAATTGGACGATGCGCGGCAATGTGATCCGCTATAACTATCTCCATCACATCAATGGTTTTGAAAAAACGCGGCTGTGTCGGTGTGTATCTGGATGATATGTTCTCCTCCGCCTCTATTTTTGGTAATGTGTTCTACAAGGTTACCCGCGCGGCATTCATCGGCGGTGGGCGGGATTGCACGGTTGAGAATAACATATTCGTGGATTGTGATCCTGCGCTGCATGTGGACGCGCGCGCGTTGAACTGGGCGGGATATCACGCGGATGATTGGATCAAGGAAGCGAAAGAGAAAGGCACTTTGCTGGGGATCGCGTACAATAAACCGCCGTATAGCGAACGTTACCCAAAGTTAGTGAATATTCTCGATGAAAATCCGAAAGCCCCGATAGGAAATGTCATTGCGCGCAATATCTGTTGGGGCGGGAAATGGGATGGAATTGATGGCGCCGCTAGGCCGTTTTTAACTCTCACAGATAATCTGATTGATGTTGATCTACATTTCATTAATGTGGAAAAACTGGATTTTCGGTTGAAAGAGGACTCTCCGGCTTTCGAAATCGGATTCAAACCGATTCCAATTGATCAAATTGGATTGCGCAATAGAACTGAATCTGTAAATGAAAAAAAAAAAGGGGGAAATCATGAATGAAAACAAGTTTTGGGAGCTGATTGAACGCGCGAACGAAGTCTCAAAGGGCGATGCGGATCAGAAATTGGAAGCGTTGAAACAAGAAATTGAACAATTGACGCCCGATGAGATTGTGGAATATGCGAAACTCTTCCAAGAAAAAGAAATCAAAGCGTACCGGTGGGATCTTTGGGCCGCCGCATACGTCATTTATGGTGGGTGCGGAGATGATTCCTTTATGGATTTTAGAGCGTCATTGATATGCATGGGTAAGCAAATCTATGAGAACGCTGTGCTTCGTCCGGATTCCTTGGCGGACGTCGAATTTGGTGATGTGGAGGGAAGAATTGTTCTATGAAGGGTATCAATACCTGCCTTTCCAGGTTTACGAAGAGAAAACAGGCTTGGAACTGCCTGAAATGGATTCGATCCATGAATACGAACCTGAAGGTGAGGAATGGGATGAAGAATCGGAGGAGGACTTTAAGCGGATTTGTCCGAAGTTGGTTGAGGTGTATGGGTTTTAACGAGTGAGACTACGCAAGTAAGGGAATTTATTCTTTTTTAAGAACGGCGCTTGATTCCTTTGGAACAGACTCTTTCCACCAATTCTTTACTAATGATGTAAGGCGTTTCACTATTTCTGGATGATCGTTGGCTAAGTCGTTTTTCTCGCTTGGATCGTTTTTTCACATTGTATAATTCCGCATTTCCAACAATACGATTTCGTCCTGAAGGCAATATCAGTTTCCAATCGCCTTCAAGAGCGTATGTGTATTGTAAACTTGATTCGGGTTTATTTATATCGACAGCGTCATGAGTATAGGCCGCTCCAAAGATTGCCTTTCGTTTTGCCAGCGCGTCTTTGTCAAGCAAATTGACGCCTTGCATATCCGCCGCCGGTTCTAGGCCACATGCGCGCAACGCTGTGGGAGCCAAATCGATCGCGCTGACCAAGGTTTCGTTATCAAAACGCGGCTCCGCATGACCCGGCCATTTTACCATAATAGGCGTGCGGACGCCTCCTTCATATGGTGTACGTTTCGAACGTTCGGCATAACCACTTTCATCGGGACGTTGAATCCAACCATTGTCGCAAACGTAGAGTACCATAGTATTCTCACTGAGCCCTTTTTTATCGAGGTACTGGAGAAGCTCTCCGCAGGTTTCATCGAACCATTCACACATCGCCCAGTATTTCGCAATGTAAAGGGATTCGGTTTTTGCCTGATATTTTTCGAGTAAGCGCGCAGGAGGATTATGGGGCTGATGCGGTAAGAACGGAGCATACCAGAGAAAGAACGGTTTCGATTCGTCTTGTTCAATAAAATCGTAGATAGGCTGCATCCCCTCGCGGCCAATCTTCAAGCCATCATCACCGTGCCGTCCTCCACGATCTAAATCTCCATGAGTCATGCCATGAGTGAATCCACCGCGTTTGTAGTTGCCCATCCACCATTTGCCTGTTTGCAGGCTGCGATAGCCGAGTTGGGTTAACGCTTTCACTACATTCGGGGCTTTTTCAAAATTCGAGATAATCTGCTCCCTTTGCTGGCGGCGTTCCGGCGCCCAAGTTTTTGGATTGTATTGATTGCCGGGACCTTTGAATGGAGGATCGTTACTGGTGACTTTATGTTGATGTGGATGAAGTCCTGTTAAAATAGAAGCCAAAGAAGGGCAGCACAACGGCGCGGCGGTATATCCCCGCGTGAAGACGACGCTTTGAGAGGCGAGCCGGTCGAGATTCGGCGTTTCGATGGATGGATGCCCCATAAATCCATAATCCGTCCAACCTTGATCGTCCGAGATGATCATCACGATATTTGGCGTTTGGTTTGAAGGTTCCATACTCCAGGAATTCCGAGTGTTTATCCTATCTGATAGGAATAGACATCCGGCTCCGGTGGATAGCCGTTTTAAGCAATTTCTACGATTTATTTTGTCCATTATTCAGCTCCAATTGGATAGAAAGTTTATGACACACCTTCAGTAAAACTTTCATATTATTATGTTCGTTAACTTGCCGGATCGGTCCGGATTTTTACAAACGCGAGAATGTCCCGCGCGCTTTCGCGCCGTTTTCAATTTTCAGTAATAACGCTTTCATCTCTTCCATGATTTTTGGATGCTTATCAATAATGTTGTTTTGTTCACCGATATCCATCGCAATATTGTAAAGTTCAAACGCCGGATCCGCTTCTTTTTTATTGTTGCGGCTGTGTTTATTTTTTGCCAGTTTCCAATCTCCCTTTCGCAAGGCGATTTTTCCCGGTGATTCTTCAATGATACAGGTATTCCCCTTTGCGTCTTTACCAAGTAAAGCGTCCATAACATTTTGGCTGTCCGGCGCCGCGCCTTCAGGGAGTTCAACGCCCAATAGATCCGCAAAAGAGGCAAGAAAATCCACGTGAGAGACTAGAGCCGAAGATTCACCGTGCTGGATTGTGGACGGCCAATGTACGATGAGGGGTACGCGCGTTCCCCCTTCGTATACTTGGTATTTCCCACCGCGGTACGGGCCGGAAGCGTCATGCCCGCGATCCGATTCTTTTGTCGAAGTAAGCACTGTGGTCCCATCATCGTAGCCGTCATCATAGACCGGTCCGTTATCGCTGGAGAAAATGATGAGTGTGTTTTCCTCTACGCCGTATTTTGTAAGCATTTTTCGGACTTCCCCCACCGCCGCGTCAAGTTCCACCATAGCGTCACCGCGATAACTGAGTTCGGACTTCCCATGAAAACGCGGGTTTGGCGTTCTGGGCACATGAATCAATTGCGAGGGAAGATAGAGGAAAAACGGTTGCTTCGGATTCACCGATGTGTGCGCTTCAAGCCAGGCGTCCGTACGCTTTAGAAACTCATCGCCCATAGTCTCGTCGTTCCAGAGCGCGCTTTTGCCCCCATACATCACGCCAATCCGGCCAATGCCATTGATCACCGTCTGATTGTGGCCATGTGTGCTTTTATAGTAGGTCATGGCTTCGGGTGTCTTGTGGCCATCGGGATACACCGTGCTGCGGGGGTCTATCTTCGTATTCAAAGAAATGGGATCTTGTGGATCGAGGTTGACCACCCGGTGGTTTTCAAGGTACACACAGGGGACGCGATCGTTTGTATTCGGCAGTAAAAACGAGTAATCGAAACCGATTTCAAGAGGACCGGGTTTGACGTCCTGATTCCAGTCCACATCCTGCCCCTCTTCACCAAGTCCGAGGTGCCACTTGCCGATGACCGCCGTCGCGTACCCGGCTTCTTTAAATAGCTTCGGCAATGTATAGTCACTTTCTTTGATTGGCATTCGTGAGTTTGGGCCAAGAATCTCCACTTGGCGGCGCATCGCTAGATGACCAGTCAGAAGGGCAAAACGCGAGGGGGAACAAGTCGCCGCCGGGCAATGGCTGTCGGTAAAATTGATCCCCTCGGCGGCGAGACGGTCAATGTTTGGAGTCGGAATTTTTTTTCGAACCGTTGACGCCAATATCACCGAATCCGACGTCATCACCATAGATGATAACAACATTGGGCCGGACTTTCGATTTAGAGTTCAAAGCCGCTTTAGCGATTCGAGCGGTTGTGCCGAGTGAACAGATGATAGAGGCTGATAATGAGGTTTGTAAAAAAACTGCGCCGATCCATGCTGTAACTCCCATATGATTTTATAAATGACTCTTTTGGATCAATCATTCATTGGTTGTATTATTGACTAAAAAGAATTTTTCATACACAGAATCAATTTGAAAACCGTCTACGCCCGCGCGGCGTAAGCGTTGAATATCCACTTCAGCCAATTCGAGATGTTGGTCCGAGGGATAGCGAAACGTATTGATTGCGGGAATCACATACGCTCCATTATTGCGCAAACGCTCAATTAAATCATTCGGCAATTGAGCGGGAAGTCCGAACCAGAACCGTTGCCGCAAATCGATTTTCTTGTTTCCTTGAAGCGCTTCGATCTCCTCTCTTGTAACAGTCAATAAGGCTACTTCTTGTAGGCCTTTTCGCGCCGATGGATTGCCCGTGATCGTAATACAAGCGTAACGGAGGCCATGTTTTACGATTTGATTGGCTATCATGCGGTAATAGGTAATATCGCCATAGGTTTTGATATCCAGCATGACACCAAGATGCAGCGATCGGCAAAAAGCCAGCGCTTGATCCAGAGAACAGATGGTCTTTTCTGTTCCGCGGTATCGAATCTGGAGCGCTTCGTCCAACGTTAGATTTCCGATGGTTTGATCGGCGCCGCATGCGTTCCGCAAAGAGTTGTCATGAAAAACGACGGGGAATCCATCTTGGGTACACCGAATATCCAATTCCACCATGTCGTACCCATGCTGCGCCGCAAGGCGGATTGCGGATAGAGAACACTCCGGTGAATCCATTCCAATCACACCCCCGCGATGCGCGATTAGAATTGGCGCGCGGCTGCGAACCTGTTGCGCATTATGAAAATCGATTAAGGGCTTTTCTGTTGCATCGTTTTGCGCATCGAATGCCCAAGATAGTGGTACAATGAAAAGAAAAAGAGGTAATCCAAATCGAAATGGTTTCATCGTGACTTCTGCTCCCAAAAGAAAAATCCCGCATAAATAGAGAATTTGACAATATGTGAATCTCTCCTTCTCACCAAATCAATTGAAAACAGAATTCCATGAATTTACAAGAGGAGCCAGTAGACCTGTAAATTCAAAATGGCTGGTAAAAGGAGATGATGCGTGAGGTGTCTTTCAGGCTATTCCAATTTGGATCATGAATGGTATATGGTACATGGTATTATCATCGTATATTTGGGATGAAAGGAATCGAGGAGAGCCAATTTGTTGATGGGAATCAAACGTATCGGTTTGAGAGTAGAAAACGTATCACTTCTAATCCGATGACCCTAAAATGGAGCCGTTAATAGATGATCCGGCTCATCGATTTTACTGCCCGCGCTCCATTCTCATACCTCCAGGACCGCCCATCATACCACCAGGACCTCCTCTAGGACCACCGCGTCTGCCACGAATGGGGATCCCCAATCGTTCAGCCGTCTCTTGAAACGCTTTTCTGCGAGCGTCGATAATCCCTTGCATGAGCTGGGCGGTTTTCTCCGCCTTTTCTTCTTTCGCCGAATCAACAACCGGCTCAAGTTCGTCGATAGATTCTTCAAATTCTCTTGCCGCTTGACGGCCTTTGAGTACTAGGACTTGTTCATCAATTGCCGCCGCCGCCTTTTGAATAATTTCGGTTCTTTCTCGCATCTTTTCCATCATGGCTCTGAAATCAACGTCTGGTTGGGGTGGGCTCGCTGGTGGTTCAATTCCTTCCAATGCCTTTTTAATAGCAGTTAATTGCTCTTCGATCATTTTGATTGATTGATTTGTTGATTCAACATCTAGAAAGCCCGGAGGACCACCTCGAAAGCCTCTTTGTCCACCACGGCCACCGCGGGATCTGTCCAGGCTGGGATCTTCACGGGCCTCAAGACCAGGCCCCCGGTTGACACGTTGCCCAAATGCTGACCATGAGAATGAAAACACCATCAATAGTGCGAGGATTGATACTGCGCATTTCTTCATGATTTTGACCTTTCTATAAGAGGAATGAGTTCAATTTGTTCGTTTCGGCGCCCCAGCGCAGTTCTG
>CAXXSM010000011.1:0-11693 GCA_963663405.2 bacterium
GTGGAGCCTTCTTGAAACTCAACCAAACTGTAGATCGCATACCGGTTGGACGTGGTTGGATCGTCATAGTTTTCTCCCCGGATGTATAAACGTTTCACCAGTAAACGATCTTCCCGCTGGGAATCAATTTACGCCCTTCCGGAGTATTGGAAACACTCACAGCATACCGCATATCCTCATCCCCCTCCACATGACATAAAATCGATGCGGGATTGATCCCCGGTTCCGTTCCAAAAAATGGAACGACAAGAGGGATAGGAGAGAGAATTGTGGATTCTCGTTTCCTCCAAAGAATCGTCACATCTTTTAACTTCGTAAAATCGGTTGGGAATGGCTCTTCTGCATAGAGAAACGAATATTCAACGACGGTTTTATAATACAGCCGCCCATCATTTTCTTGCGTAGACAGTTCTTTAAGATTAACGCGTTCAATTTTGATATTCTGTTCCCCTGTATCGGAACGGGTAGATTGATAGAGATAATCGATAAGCGTGCCAAACATAATGGTTAGACGCTTCTCTTTTTCATGCTGGTGATCATTCGCCTCCACCCATTCATTCCAGTACGGATCCGATGAAACTCTTACAGGGATTGTCACTTCAGATAGTGTGTTTAAAAATAGTACGTCTTCTTGAAGTTTCCTTTCCAACACCTGGTATCGATAAACAGAAGCGCCATCCTTTTCTCCACTTTTTTCATATAGATTTAACCGCTGGAGCGAAAGATAGTTTTCCATCTCACGGCCCGGCGCTGGGAATTGAAATAATTCCCACGGGCGGTAATTTGGGTTGCAATCAAAATAGGAGATCAACTTAAGCCCATCCTCACGGGATGCGGTGATACTTTCATAGGTGTCATTCCGCTCATGTCCAGGCAGGTTATGCAGTGTCTCAGATAGGAGCGTGGAACCGGTTTGGAACACAACATCCGCTGTTTCCGGATTCCGCAGCAGATGATACACATATCGCAGATCCGTCATTTTTTCAATCCGTATCCCCTTTTTCATTTGGGGATACTTGATGAGAAGCGGCACACGGATCAATTCTTCATACACGGATTTCCCATGTCCTCGTATATGATGTCGTTTTCCTAAGTGCTCACCGTGGTCGGCTGTGACTATGATGAGAGAATCATCCCAATATCCGAATCCCTTCAACGTATTAAAGAAGATCCCAATCTGTTCATCCACATGCTGAATACATCCATCGTATTGGTTCATCATAAACTCACTCAGATTGTGTGCCGAACCATTTGGATCCCACACATAGGCTGGATTCAGGGGTTCATGCGTGTCCATGAAATGAAGATATAAAAAAGAAGGAGACGCCGCCGAACGCAGATAGTCCGCCGCATCCCGAATCAGATTCTTGGCGTCTTTCCGCTTCAATCTTGTTTTCCCTTCGTCTTCACCGATGTATGACGTCACAAGTGGATCAAATCCGAGTGGGAGATAGGAATGGGAAGAGACAATTGGATTGGCGATAAATCCAGCGCAAGTGACACCATCCTCTCGCAGAGATTCCGCCAGCGTAAGACGTTCCGGCCGTACTAAGCCATCTTTTCGCGCCTCTTCCAATTCACGGAGAATCAAACGTGGAGCCACACCAGTGAACAGTGAAAGCATCGTTGGTAAAGTCCACGATCCAGGAGCGATACACCGGTCGAACACACTCGCGGTCTGTCCAAAAGCGCTAAGAGAAGGCGATGTCTCCCGTTCGCAGTTATATACGGAAAGCCTGTCGGTCCGTAACGCGTCAATCAATAGTAATATCGTCAAAGGTGGATAGGAAAATTCCCGCTGGCCACATCCATGAGGAAGCAGCAACAAAGGAGCGGCTCCTCCAAGGGCTTTCAGCAAGCGGCGCCGGGATGGATTTTTAGGATCTTGTTTTTTGGATTTATAAGACATCGAACCTCTCGATACTTTAAGGATTCCCCTTATTATTCACTTCTTAACAAGCTAATTGATATATCCTAGCGCTCGCAGGGTTTCATCGCTGACTCCATCTAGCTGATCCAGTGGATTCCCCACTTCACCGGTTTCATCTATGTACGCGTCGATCTGGGACAACAAAGTAACGAAAGCTACACGATCCGTTTCATTTAAGGAAGGAATCATTTTCTCAATCATGGCCCGGTTCAATGCGGTAACAAGTTCCTTTCGCTGGATTTCTATTTCCGCAGGAAAAAACCATGAAGAAGTCTTTGTAGAATTTCCATTGATATGACCAATCAAATGATGAGAGGAATTCAACTGTAAAGGTAGAAACTTGATTCCCTGCTTGGAGCAGATTAACTTCCATTTTGAAAACGGATACACATTGTTTTGCGCACAGACCACATTGAGTTGATATATCCACTCATTCGATGACTCGTCAAAGAGAACATCTTGAATCTCAAAACCAACCAATTGCTGATGATCTTTTAGCGAGTTTTGAATCATTGAATGTAACAACGTCATATCAAGAGAATAATAATAATTGACGAGAAATCGAGGAATTCTCAGTCTAGCGGATTGAAACATTCGAAGCGCGTCGCCCGTAAAACCATAATCCAAATAATAGAGACGGCCATAAGAAGGAACGATATTAGTAAATTCAAGATCCTTCTGAGCCAGCTCCCATAGACCATATACTCCATAACGAGCTTTTTCCAATTCCTTGGTTTCAGAATAATCTTCTTTTCGGATATAAATCTGCTTTAGTAAAGAATCTCCATCTTGGAATCCCCATAGTTTTTTCCATTTGGGAACTTGAAAGAGATCCAGCGCCGCCATTCCGTCAAACCGCCCACAAGAGAGGCAAAGCATGGGAGTGAGAGCAATACTCGAACCGGTTAAAAAAAACGGGGAAATTAACGGGCGTTCAAACGTAAAAGAGACATTTCCCTTTTGCCGAAAGGCTTTAAAATTCATTGTTTCTTCAAGATTGGTGGGTAAAGGCTGATCCGATACTAAAACTGAATACTCTACAGTATGCTGATAAAGGAATTCCCCATCCACTTTATTGACAGAGAGAGCCGTCAAATCAATGGTTTCAAGTTTGATGGTTTTTTCCTTTACATTCTTCCGGAAATATTCATATAACTGATCCGCTAGCGCTCCATACATAAAAAGACAGTTCTTCCCTTTGGTTCCGGTAAGTTGGTTTACATCAACAAGCGTATTCCACTCGGGATCGATCAGCGATTCCACAGGAAAAGAAAAACTGGGAAGGTATTCAACGATGACAGTCTCTTGCTCCTGCCTGCGTTCCATCACTTTGCATTGATACACAGGTGGTTCATTTTGGCCATTCGATTTCTCATAAAAAGCCAACCGCCAGCGCGCGAATACATCGTGAACGTTCTGCCCTGGCGCGGGGGATTTAAACAGCTCCCACGGCCGGCCATTTGGATTACACTCAAAATAGGAGATCAACTTGAGTCCATCCTCGCGGGACGCGGCGATACTTTCATAGGTATCGTTCCGCTCGTGCCCCGGTAGGTTATGCAGTGTCTCGGAGAGGAGCGTGGAACTGGTAGGAGATGCGAGATCCGCCGTTTCCGGATTCCGCAGCAAATGATACACATACCGCAGATCCGTCATTTTTTTAATGCGAATCCCTTTTTTCATGTGGGGATATTTGATGAGAAGCGGGACGCGGATCAATTCTTCATACACGGATTTCCCATGCCCTCGGATATGATGCCGTTTCCCTAGATGTTCGCCGTGATCAGCGGTGACCACGATCAGTGAATCATCCCAATGCCCACTTGTTTTAAGAGCATTAAAGAAAACACCGATCTGGTCATCCACATGACGGATACATCCGTCATATTGGTTCATCATAAACTCACTCAGGTTACGGGCCGTTCCTTTAGGATCCCACACATAATCCGGATTCAGGGGTTCATGGGTATCCATAAAATGGAGATACAAAAATAAAGGATACGGCGCGGCGCGTAGATACTCCACCGCATCTTGTACCAGATTCACCGCATCTTTCCGCTGCAATCTAGCGTCCCCTTCGTCTTCACCAACGTAAGTAGTAACAAAAGGATTGAAACCAAGCGGGAGATAGGAATGATTAGCGACAATCGGATTGGAGACAAATCCAGCGCATGTGATTCCATCATCTTGCAGAGATTCCGCCAATGTTGGACATTCCGGACGGACCAGACTTTCTTGTTGAGCCTCATCCAACTTCCGGAGAATCACACGTGGCGTCATGTCGGTAAACAGCGACAACATCGTTGGCAAAGTCCATGAAGCGGGAGAGACACACCAATCAAACACACTCGCCGTCTGTCCAAATGCGCGGAGAGAAGGCGATGTCTCCCGTTCGCAGCCGTATACGGAAAGCCGGTCAGTCCGCAGCGTATCAATCACAAGCAATACGATCAATGGGGGATGAGCGGTCTTCGACCGCCCACATCCGCTCGGAAGCATCAGCAAAGGAGCGGCCCCTCCTAAAACTTTGAGTATACGGCGCCGGGTTGGATTAACCGGATTTTCTTTTTTAGATATGTAGGACATTGAACCTCTCGTTGACTTCTTTTACGATTTGGATTTTCTCTAAATCCCAAAGCGTTTCTTAAAACAGTTTTTATAAAACTAATTGATATATCCTAATGCGCGCAGTGTCTCATCACTAACTCCTTCCAACTGATCCAACGGATTCCCCACCTCACCGGTTTCTTCTAAATACGTGTCAATCCGCTGCGCAAGTTCTTTCACGGCCCGGCTCCGTTCTGGATCGAGTGTCGCGATCAAACTCTTTTGAAGTTCGCCGTTTAACGCGGTTACCACTCTCTTCCGGTTGATCTCTTTTTGGGCCGGCCTCATCCAATCGCTCTGTCCGTGGTCGAGTCCATCAACATTCCCGATAAGGGGCATTTTTGATTGGACTGTCATCATAGAAAAACGCATATTGGCAGCGGAGGATTGGTAGTTTTTCCATGAAAACGGGAAAACCGGTCCATCTGCGAACAGCACATTAACGATGTATTTCCAAATCCGCGATACTGGATCCCATTCAACGGACATAATGGAAAAACCGCCAACAGATTGTTTATTGTTCGTAGCTTGATCCCGTATCAATTCTTCTAATAATTTCATATCGAGGCTGTGATAGTATTCTTTTAAATACCGGGGAATAAAAAACCGACAAGATTTAATTAAAAGAGGAATTTCTCCATACACACCGGTATCGATATAATTCAAACTGCTGGACGCCTCTTCCTGATTCGTAGGTGTCTCCTTATCCTCATGAAGTTCCGCTAAACAATATACACCATACCGTATTTGATCCGTTTCACTTTCCGCATATTCTTCCTGTCGAATAAAAATCTGTTTGATTTGGATCGAGATATTTTGACTCTCAAAAAATTCCTGACCCAACGGTGTATTTCCAACAAATTCTGCGTATCGCATATCCTCCTTTCCCGCGGTGTAGCAGAAATGTGACGCGGGATGAAAACCTCCCCCTACAATATTGTACAAATAAAACAAAGGTTCATATGATTGAAGTATGATCCGATTTGTTATTCGTTTTAACGAAAATTCCCCAAGACGATCGGTATCCTCTGGAAAAGGAATTGTAGACGCTAGGAATGTATACTCTACTATGTATTTATAGACAGTTCGTTCGTTCCGCCAATCGATTCCGAAATCAAGCAGATGAATTGTCTCCATTTTAATATGTTCCCACTTGGTTTTTGAACGAGTCTCTTGGTAGAGATGATCCGCCAATGGACCAAAGAAAACCAACCGGTTCTTGTCATTCATATCCGGAGTGTTATTCACTTCGGTCATTGTATTCCAACTTGGATCGGAGTGAATTGGTACGGTGAATTGAAAATCTCGCAAAGATTTCAATAGCAGTTGTGAGTCTTTTTTCTCCCGCTCGATAATGTTACATCGATAGATGGAGGATTGTTTATCGCTGGAAATTTTCTCGTAGGCGGCAAGTCTCCATCGTCCTAAAATATCATCCGCCTTACGGCCAGGCTCTGGAGATTGAAACAATTCAAGGGGACGGTAATCCGGACTCGTATCAAAGTAGGAGATCAGTTTTAAACCATCCTTCTGACTCGCTGAAATGCTTTCATAGGTGTCATTCCTTTCATGACCGGGCAGATTATGCAGCGTTTCAGATAAAATCACTGATTCGGATTGATACGAGTTCGACGCGCGTTCAGGATCGTTCAACAAGTGATAGACAAAGCGCAGATCCGTCATCTGTTGGATGCGTTTCCCCTTGTTTTGTCCTGGATGTTTAATAAAAAGAGGAACACGAATCAATTCTTCATAAACGGATTTTCCATGTCCACGAATCCGGCGCCGCTTCCCCAAATGTTCGCCATGATCAGCGGTAGCGACAATCATAATATCATCCCAAAATCCAAATCCTTTTAACGTTTCGAAAAAAATCCCAATTTGTTTATCAACGTGACGTATACATCCATCGTATTGGTTTTTCAGAAATTCATATAAATCCCCCGCCTTGCCTTCTGGATCCCAAACGTAATCCGGATTTAAAGGCTCGTGCGTATCCATCAAGTGAAGGTAGAGGAACAAGGGAAACGAGGCCGCTCGCAGATACTGCGCCGCATCACGGAATACATTCACAGCGTCTTTCCGTTTAAGTTTAGATTCTCCTTCATCATCCCTGACATACTCCGTTTCGAATAGTTTGAATCCAAGCGGTAAAAAGGGATGACCCGACACGATTGGATTTGTCACAAATCCAGCGCTGGTAATCCCTTTTTTACGAAGATTTTCGGCTAATGTTAAACGATCCGGTCTAGACATATCAACCGTTTCGGCTTGTTCAACCTCCCTGACGATCACGCGGGCGGGCGCGCCAGTAAAGAGAGAGAGCATAGTGGGCAACGTCCACGAACTCGGCGCCACACACCAGTCATATACATCCGCTGTCTGACCAAACGTCCGCAACGCCGGCGTCGTATCACGGGAATAGCCATATGCGGAAAGGTTATCCGTCCGCAATGTGTCGATAACGAGTAAAACCATGAGTGGAGGATGAGAACGAGAACGATTAGACCGGCCGCAACTTTGAGAAAGCAGCAACGCCGGCGCCGACGCGCCAAGAGTTTGTAAAAACCGGCGCCGGGAAGACGAAGAATGCCGGTCCATTGTTTTAGAATTTTCTATCATTATTTTCCCACAAATTCCGGTTTATACCAAAAGATAAAAGAGATCGCTTGCGATGGAATATAGACGATGGTAAGGAATACTTCACAAACGATTTCAAGCGAATGTCGCCAATTCCATTGTTCTGCTCTGAATGAAAATGTAAAGAGGGATTGTAAGATTATCTATAGTTTCAGATTGGAAAATGTATAAATCAATATTGCATAATCTTTATATCCCAGGCGCCTCATAGATTTGATTTAACACCAAACTGGCCGCGCCCAGGGGCCCGCCATCATCACCTAAAAACGAGATTTCCACATTCAGTTTTTCGAGAATCTCTGGCCGGAGTTCTTTCCGCAGAGTTTCTCTAAAAGGGCGCAGTAACAAATCACCGGCCCGTGTCAATCCCCCCATCAGAATCAGCGAAACAGGATTCAGAATCATAACAGCGTTCGCCGCGGCGGCGCCCAGCATCCGCGCCGCATCCGAAAAGAGGGTTTTGCAATCTTCATCACCTTGCGCTATACGATCCAGCACATCCCGCGCGCTGACGGCTCCGGATTGTTTTCCCTTTTTCATTGTTGTAGAAGAGATTTTTCTTTTTCTAAGAAGATCTGAATACTTCTTGGCGATGGCGAAACCAGACGCCTCCGCTTCAAGGCATCCTTGTTTTCCACAACGGCATACCATCCCTCCAGGATTGACTGTCGTATGTCCAATCTCGCCCGCGATTCCCATATGACCGTAATACAAACGGCCGTTTTGAACAATCGCGGCGCCAATTCCTAAGGACAAATCAAGTAAAAGAAAATCATTTAGTTCATCATGGACACGGGCAAACATCTCTCCCAAAGCGGCGCAGCGTGTGGATTCATCAAAAAAAACGGGGGAACCAAAGGCTTTTTCAAAGGGATAGCGGAGAGGCACATTTTCCCACTTTGAGAGATTGGCGGCCCATACGCCGATTCCCTCTTCCCGATTCACTGCGCCGGGAACGCAAACACCAACCCCTAACAGTTTCCTTCGATCAGCCTTCACTTGCTTATGGATCATTTCTCCTATGGAAATCATCCGTTTAATCACAGTAGACGGCGCCATGCCGTAGTGGATCGCTGATTGTGATCGAGAGAGGATAGTTCCTGTGAAATCAACGGCAATCCCTGCGATATGGCTTGCGCCTAAATCAACGCCAATCGCAAATCCATACTGAGGATTCAGCTCAAGAATTTCGCTGGGGCGGCCTACGCCTCTCGACAATTTGCCAATAGCTTTAATCATTCCCAAACGCAATAAATCTTTAGTTACATTTGTGATGGTTTTGCCATCCAGCTGGGTTAGGCGCGTCAGTTCTTTGCGGGAAAGCCCATTTTGCCGCCGCAGCAGGTTGAGTACATGGGACCTGTTTAGCTGCTTGAGCAATGCATGATTCCCAATGAGCCGGTTGGTTGTGGATTGCAAAGAAATTCTCCTGACTTTCCATAAATACGATTTGATATAAATAGAAAATTTCTACTATTATCTACAATTCAGTCATTGGTTAAAATAAAAGTTTAAATGCTCTTGACTTTTTCCATGTCAGATTTATTATTGGAAATCTTCTAATAATAAAGGCGTCTCCGCCCAATGTCAAGTTAAAATCAATACTGACTAAACTGGAAGAAAGGGGAATTCCAATGACACGTCCAACACAATCCCGCCGTACATTTATTCAACAATCCACTCTTACCGCCGCGCTGCCTCTTTTCACAGCGATTCCCAACTCCGCTAAAGGCGCGAACGACCGCATCGAAATTGGGATCATCGGCTGCGGCAGCCGGGGACGGAACGCTCTGATGAACGACATTCACACATTCAGCGAGGATGAGAACATCGCCATTACAGCGGTCTGCGATGTGTGGAATCAGCATAGAGAAACGGCCGCGCAGATGACCGAAGAATGGTTTGGAAAACGAGCGCAGGAATTCGTCGATTACAAAGAACTTCTAAATCTGCCCAATATCGACGCCGTAACGATCGCCACGCCCGATCATTTGCATGCGACGATTCTTTACACCGCGATCCAAGCGGGGAAAGACGCGTATTGTGAAAAACCACTCGCCCGGAATCTGGAAGAACTCTATCGGGTCGTGGACGCGGTAAAGGAATCCGACCGGATCGTGCAACTGGGCACGCAGCTGCGTAGTTGGCCCTCCTTTACCGGCTGCCGCAAGGCCGTGCAGGATGGAACGCTTGGCGCCATCATCAAAGTTGCACAGACTCGTAATTACTATGAACCTTACTGGTATGGTTTCAAACGGGAAATCAAAGAATCCGACACGCATTGGAAGCAATTCCTAGGCCAAGTCAAATACCGCCCCTTCGACGCGGATCAGCATTCCGTCTGGTATGGCTACCGGGACTTTACCGATGGCTCGATCTCCAATTTGATGTGCCACTTTATCGATCTGGTTCACTATATCACCGGCGCGAGATTCCCTACATGCGCGGTGACACTATGCGGCAATTACGCTTGGAAAGATCAGCGAACCTGTCCTGATTCAGTTCATACGCTGTTGGAATATCCCGAAGGCTTCATGGTGAGTTACTCGACATCCTGCGGTAATGGGAATGGGAACTACACAAAATTCTGGGGTACCAAAGGCATGATCGACGCGACAACCTGGCGCGAACCTTTCATGACCGGTGAAGGAACCAAGGCGGAAGGCCGGATCGAGAAAAAACAACGCGTGCCCGATGTGGATATACCTCACCATATGCTCAACTGGTTGCAATGCCTGCGAAACCGGAAACAACCCAACGCCGACATCAACGCCGGGCTCCAACATGCGATCGCCTGTCTGTTGGCCGATTCCGCCTATCTGAATGAACGGAAGATGATCTTCGATCCCCAAACTCGATCGTTTAAGCCTTCAAAATCGAATAGTTAAACCGATTTTGTTGGAAGATTAAAGACGAGAGCAGGAGTAGTGAACATGAATCAACTCGCGATAAACGGTGGAACAAAAACCGTCACAATGGAACTGGCTGCATGGCCTCAATTCAATGAACAAGCGGTCACGGCCGTGCAAGATGTGCTGCGATCGGGAAAAGTCAATTACTGGACTGGCTCCAAAGGGATGGAATTCGAAAAAAAATTTGCGGAATGGCAGGGCAGCCAATACGCCATCAGCGTCTCCTCCGGCACGGCGGCGCTGCACACAGCGTTGTCAGCGCTGGGAATCGGTCCAGGTGATGAAGTTATCGTCCCGAGTTATACCTTCATCGCCAGCAGTTTTTCCATTGTCCAAGCGGGAGCCATTCCCCGGTTTGCCGACGTCAACCGGGAGGATCATTGCATCAATGTGGAATCCGCGGAACGGTTGGTGACGAAACGCACGAAAGCGATTATGCCCGTTCACCTGTATGGCAATGTATGTGATATGGACAAAATCAACGCGTTCGCCCGTCAACATAATTTATATGTCATTGAAGACAATGCAGAAGCGTTTGGCGGTCTGTACAAAGGCAAGAAAACAGGAACGTTGGGCCATATCGCCGCGTGCAGTTTCTGCCAGAACAAAACGTTTACCACCGGCGGAGAAGGAGGCATGGTGACAACGGACGATGAAGAACTCGCCTGGAACGCGCGCAGTTTCCGCGATCATGGGTATGATGTCAAAGAGCGGTTAAATCTCCTTGAAATTGAACAGAAACTGCCTTATATCCACAACCAAATCGGTTGGAATTACCGCATGACGGAAATGCAATCGGCGATCGGCCTTGTCGAACTAGAGCGGATGGACAATTGGAATCTGCCTAGCCGTAAACGAAATGCCCATATCATTATTGATAAAATTAAAAACCTGCCACAAGTCATATACACACCGATTGACACTGTTGAACGTCAAAACGGTTGGTATGTTCTAGCCTTCTCACTGGATATTGACAATATGAAATGTGGCATCGAACAGTTTGTCAAAGCCGCAGGCGCGGAAGGCGCGCCCTGTTGGAAAGTATTCTGGCCCCAATGTCATACAGAACGAGCCTTCCGAGATCAGAATTCGTTTGGGAAAAGTGGATTCCCCTTCCGGTCCAAAGAATATACCGATCCGGCCAGCGTTGATTACAGCCGAGTGGACGTCACCAATGCCGTTTGGCACCAAAGCCATACTTTCACATGTTTCGCGTATCCAACGTTTTCACCGGAACTATGCGATCAGATCGGCGAAGCGTTGGCAAAAGTGATACAAGCATATTCGTAATCAAAGCAACACAATCCACACAAGAAAGGGTATCCAAAAATGTTATCCAAAGGATTACCAATTTCAATCGTCCTAATCCTCTTATCATTTTCTATTTCCCCGGATCCAATTATCGCATCTTCTCATGATAGTTTAGATGTAGGCTATGCGGAATTGGATATCACTCCCGAACTGGGGATAGGCATGCCCGGTTATTTTCATGGCAGGAAAGCGGACGGCGTTCTCGATCCACTCTTAATTAAGGCTCTCGTTCTTACACAAAAGGATACGACACTCGTTATTCTCGCCGTCGATTTAATTGGTATCAAACGATC
>CAXXSM010000012.1:0-72988 GCA_963663405.2 bacterium
CGACCTCCCGGTTCTCTATATGGGCGTATCCTTTTTTCAACAGAGCGCTGGCGAGGATGGGGTGACTCGGAAATTCGCGTTCGAGTTGGGTATAGGTTTGGATCGCCAGGTTCCAATCGCGGTTTCGGAAATGACATTCTCCCACCCAATATAGACAACGGGACTTGATCACCGGTTTTTCCGCGTATCGGTACGCCAATAAAAATCCCTCAGCCGCCGTAGTATATTCCCCATTGTTGTAATTCGCGTAGGCGTTGCGAAAGAGTTCATCCGCGTCAGAGGTTCCCCGCACAGGCTGCGTTGATTCAGCTACTTCTTGTGCGGGGACAGCGCTGAAGTCAAGAGGTGTGGATTCAATATCACCCGGTGTGCCTGGATGGAGTTCCGCCGATTGTTTGACGATTCGTGTTCGATCTTCGCTGATCGGCGTTTCCATTTCTACAGTATTATAAATTTCGGAGAGTATTTTTTGCCGTTTGCCCCACTCGCTGCGATGTTCCCGGTCAACGATTTCGATCTGTTCATTCATTTGCGCTACATCTTCATGCATTATTACAATAGGATTTGATGAATGAGAACAACAATACATAGATAAGATAAGGGAAATGAACAACGCATTCCTGATAAATAATACAGATTTTTTTCTTATGCGAACCTTGCCGCTATTGAATAGTAAAAGGAGATTCATATCACAAACCCTCACCTTGATTTTTCAGAAACGCCTCGTCCCGATTGACCGGTATGGCCTGTATGGGAGAGCCATCCGGGAGTCCTCCGACGTCTGAAAGGATAACTGAATCCCCTTCCATAAGTCCGGATCGAACTTCCACCCGTTCCCCATACCGTTTTCCCGTCTGGATGTGAACTCGTTTTATTGCTCCATCTTGGGCGAGCGTAACGATTTCATCTTCTCCATAAATATAAATAGCATCCTTTGGGATAGCAAGCGAGGGGATGGGTTTAGGAAATAGAGTCACTTGGGCGAACATCCCCACCAGAAGCCGGTCCTCTGGATTTGGAACATTGATTTTAACCGGCAGAGAACGAGTTACTGGATCTAAAACCACACCAACCGCCTCAATCGATCCTTCGAATGTAACATCCGGATACGAAAGAGCGCGGATCTCCGCTCTGAGACCTTGTGTCACAGCGGCGACGTCCGCTTCGGCCACATACGCTTCCACCCAGATAGGATCAAGGCTCTGCAATTGAAACAGAGGGCGCCCGATAGGAATCCATTCTCCCCGTTCAATGTATTTTTTCCCGATTCGTCCCGTTAGCGGAGCTCGGATGAAGGCGTAATCATATTGTATATCAGCCAAATCAAAAGCAGCGCGCGCCGCGTCCACTTGAGCTTCGATTTGGGTGATCTCTTCGGCGCGGAATCCTTCCAGCGCGAGTTGATAGGCGGCGGACGCTCGATCAAGGTCCGCTTTCGCGATTTGGAGGCGTGTTTGAAAATCTAGGTAGTCAGATTTCCGGATCATATCCGCGCTGCGAAGCCGTTCTTGACGTTCGATATCCAATTGCAGCCTTTTATAAGCGGCGTTCGCTGATTCCAATTGAGACGCGGCTTGTTTGACTTCATCGTCCCGGAAACCCGCTTTTAACTTCGCCAGTTGGGCGAGAATGGATTTATGATTGGCGCGGGCCTTGTCACGTTGCGCTTTCAATTCTCTTGTGTCGAATTGGGCGAGAAGAGTTCCCTCTTTGACCCAGTCTCCTTCGTTTACATAGATCCGTTCAATCGAGGCGGAAATCTTCGCGCTAAGAGTGGTTTCACGCCGCGCGGCGCAGACGCCCTGAATCTGGATAGGCCAAGTGATTGGTCTTTTATGAACGTTGAACACTTCAGCCTGTGTGACACGGATTTCCAGTTGAGAAAGCGGTGATTGAACCGCCCCGGCGTTTTCTTCCCCACAGCCTTTAATGAATAGGGAAAGAATAAGTATTCCGAAAGACGCAATCCAGATAGATTTCTGGTTCATTCACCGTCCAACCAAATATAAGAATAAAACGTTCCTAGCCTGCCCATGTAAAAAGAGGCTCTACTTAACATTAAGTAATAACGTTTTTTTTAACAAACAGATACGGATTGATTTAATTAATTTCGGCCCTAGAAAAGGGGACAATTTGATTATTGAATTATAATAGATGGAAAATCAGATCGAAAGTCTTCTATCCATGAGTAAGAACGAGTGAGGAAATTGTTATAATGCGTGGCGTAATTTCCGATTTTCAAGTGTCTCAAGAATAAGGTTTGAATCCCGTTCAACTTGACAGCAACCCTAAGCGCATTATATATTTACGTTGGGACGTATAAAGTCCGTTCCAAGGTATAAACGCAGTAACAACCTTATTTTTTTTATGTTATGGCTGAATGACGGCTTTGGTCCTCGTGATGGGGTATCTATATTTTTATGTTATTAGCATAAAAAAATGGCCGTTTAGAGATGTACGGAACTAAATTTAATGCTTGCTAAAAGAGAAAATGCGCGAACAATGTTCGCCCTTTTATTCTGTATCAAATCGTTTACGAAACTCCCCTCGGGGCATCCCATTATTCTCAGTGAGGAATAGCATGATACACACAAGACGAAGACGCTGGCTTGGATTATTAATTGGCATTTTATGCTCGATGACTTTATTCGCTGACACCCCACAGCGGGCATGGGGACAGGACGTTATTCCCACCGGTATTTCGCCTCTCTCCAGCCGGGTTGCGGTGCTCAGCTTTCCTTTATCCGTCTATCCATTTAATGAACCGAATTCACTCCCCCATTTCCGGCGGCAGGAATTGGTCCAAGTTACTGTTAAATTTGAAGATCAGTCCCCAGAAGGGCAGAGTCTCAATATCTCCGAAGATTTCCTTCCTCTGGCCGCTTCCGCTCTCTCCAGTGGAATCGCCCTATTCGGTGAAAGCGGAGCTCAGCCGGATGGATTTAATTACGCGATCGGTGACAGCAATCAAGATACGCCAATCGATTTGTTGGAAAAACCGACAGTCCGGGCCGCCGATGATGGTTCCAGCAGTTTCTTCGTGACATTGAAAGCGAAAACGGGAACCGAGACCACGCAGTTGAAATATTTTAACGATCACCTGCCGGACTTCTACATCGTTGTCCAAACAAGTTTGGATATACTTCAAGGCGACCGGTTTGAAGTCTCCATTCCCGCTAATGGTATACAGATTGAAGATATGTACGAGCCGTTAGTGGATAACACACTTTATGATGACGTGTTTCCTGGCGGCGCATTTTACGATCTCAACCCAGTTTTCGCTGAACGGGCGGTGTTTGAAGGCGATATAGTTCAGATCGTCAGCGTGTATAAAGATGTCGATAACACAAACCGCATCGTCGCCAGTTCGGAACCCACAAGCGTTTTGGGCCTTGATCTCGTCGGCCGCGAAGATGTCGAATATTTCGTCGAAGAGATCCGGGTCAATTGGATCGGCCTGAATCTCGGAGCCGTTTCCCGCTTGATTGCGAATCTTTCACAAGGGGATTACCTCGGTGGTCAGCTTGCGGGTATGGATGCCGCGGCTCCTGGACCAAGCCCACTAGAACAATCAAACTGGTACCCAACCTTCTTTTATAGCCCTTGGTTCTATAATTTCCCCACCAACGCTGAAACCGGTGAATGGTTGCTTGAAACGCGATTGACGGCTGATGGAGAAGAATATCAATTTCCAATGACCATGCCTCTCGATTGGTATGGTTTCCCCCGATACAACTTCTATCTCGGCAGTGATAATGTCAGCACCAATATTATGAATTTTCACGGTTTCCCCGCACGGGAGGCGTTCGCCGAATCAAGAAATCCAAAAGTGATCGCCTGGGATATTTTTAAAGACTTTAATCCCAGTAAAGCAGGCGGTGTGTTCGCCTATCGGGAATTAGGTGGAACAAAGGGAAAATACGATCCTAATGTCGACCATTTGATCAAATTGGATCCCAAAAAATTCCGGATTGAACCGTATACAATCTCACCGGATGAAGTGCAATCCGCCACCTCTCCGTTGCGGCCTATTCTCCGGCGTTTGGTTCCGGGTGTTATCGGTGGTTCCGGCGCCAAGGAAATCGGTCTATTCCTTTTTGGAGACGATAACTTGGCCACATCATTGATGGGAGTGACAGCGTTGCCTGATCCCGTTCCTGAAGGCCGCCCCCCAATGGGATCGTTGGATTGTTACATGGATCCAGACTGTCTCTTCTTTGATTTAATGATCAATGTGTTAAGGCCTTATCTCGGATTAACGGAAGGACAGATCCGGTATCTGTTTGAATATACAGAAGCTAACGGGCGCACAAACTCATATGAGCTTTTCAATGATGAAATGATTAAAGGATTCACATTTGTCATGCCCGTCGCCCGTGAAAATGCGTTGAGTGATTTGAAAGTGCCCGCCGCTCGTACCGGGGATGCCGCTGGTCCCGATATTTATATCAGCGTTCAGACCAGTGACAAATTACGGGCGCTTGACTCCTTCATCCCATTCATTCAGCCGAATGATATTAAAATTGGAACCAATGTTACAAACTTCACTAAGAACGATCCTACAGACGTGAATTCGTTGAAATCCGTATCCAGTATTGGCGTTGGACGAGCGAACACGGGAACGACCTATTCCCTTATTGGCCGTCCAAAACCCCGCTTCCAATTCCAGGATCTTACACAACCCGGCGAAGGAATCGACGCCAGCAATAACAACATTCTGTATGACGGCTCCATGAGTTCCCCACCCAAAGCGGTGATCGGTATTGATGTGACGGACTTTGGACAGAATGCGAACTTAGTGATTAATTATCAATCCATTGATGGTTATCTCTTTGATACATTCATGACCGAAAACACCGTGTTGGGAGATATGCACATTGATTTCCTTCCCGGCCCCAATTCTCTCGTTCTGAATCCGGCGATTTTAGGTGTTTTACCTTATCAAGTGGGAGTCGATCTTCCATTCAGTTCCATTATCTCCGACCACAGCATCGCGATTTACATGGACGATGACACTCCTCCCGGCGATGGACGCGACACGGACGGAGATGGATTGATCGATGAAGAACTCTACAACTTGATCGATGATGACAGTGATGGCTTGATCGATGAAGACCTGGGCGATAATACGCCGGCTGGAATCAACGGCGTTCATGATCCCGAAGACCGTTTCCTTCCACGCTATACGGATAATGGCGGTTTAACCCAGGATTTCAGCATGAGCTATGTATTCCCACCGAACGATCAAACAAAATTCCAAGATTTTATTGATGAAATTCAACCAGTAGACGATCCATTGACAATCACGGATGAAGGTCTCATCCCTTACGATATCACCGAAGGAAGCTGGTTCGCGTCACTCGATTTCCGGGCGCTAAGTTATGACAACTATACCATGAGCCGGGGCTTGATCTTTTCCAGTGGCTCCATTCCTTTCGATCCTACGGCTGGCCCTCCTTATGCGGATCCCATCTACAATCAAGGGATTCCTTATAATATTGAAACCTTCACCGGTATGATAGAATTTCTCACAGCGATCCGCGCCCGTGGTTTTGATACCTTCCCGTATTATCCAGACGATCTTTTTGTCGAAGATCCAGAGACAGGCGACATCATATGGCTCTTAGATTTTGTAGCGAACGCCGATACGGATATTCCTCGAAGAGACGATCCTGATGGTGATCCTCCCCGCACCTGGGCGCTTTCTTTAGCTGCGGGATTGCGCATCCCCAATCCGGCTCGCGGTTTTGCCCGGATCGGTATGGTGCCCCTCGTCACGGGCGTTACAGGGGATAACGTGAATGCGCAAGATCCACAGGGCGACAATATTGTTGAGGGGGGCATCAATCAATTCGGTCTGATGATCTCCGTCGCGGAAGCGCAGCAGATCGGTGAGTATGTTAATACGGTCGTGGATACTTTAACGAACGCGTACGAAACAGCCTATACGACGAAAGAAGATTTCGAAACAGCCGTCGAAGAAGCCATCGCGGCGGCGGATGAAGCGAACGCAGAATTGGAGCCAGGCGATGAAGAAGTAGAACCTGAATTCCCAGACCTGCCCGAACCGCAGGAAGTGTCGGTCACAAGACCGGCCAGCACATTAGGAATTGAATCATTTCTTGAAACAAACAACGGATTGTACGACACCAATTATCAATATCAGATTCAGCTGCCGGATGAGAATCTCGGTCCCTTGCGTGGAAACGATTTCTTTGTCGTGCTTCGCGCCGCCGATGAAGCGCGCGTAGGAGAAAGTTTCCGTGTCCGCATCCGATCGGGTGAGCGGAACGCGTTCATCACAACAATCGACGATCAAGACGGAACAGTAACGACAATCGACGCGCCGGAAGGTGGAATCGGTTATCAGTCCTTTATTGAGACCAGCTACCGGGAAGAATTCCGCAATGTCAGCAAAGCGCAGATCACGACGGAAGAAATCGTTGTGCGCAGCCAAAACGTGGCGCCTTCCCTGCGGTTCACTTCGCCGGGTCCCGGTTTGAACTTGGCGTCGGATGAATTGGAATTCGTGATTACCTTCACCGCGTCTGATCCCGACAATGTGGCGCAGATTCAACTGTACGTCGACGACGACAGCCTTGGATTTAACGGCACATTTATTCCAGGAGCCCTATTACGGGAGGGATTTGACACTCAATTTACCTTGGACATGACCAGCATTCCCAACTTCGATCCTCTCAAAAAATATTACGTTTATGGGCGGATTGATGATAATGTGAATCCCGCGGGGTATTTTTACGCCGGTGGAGCAATCCAAACCCCCGCGTCTGTCAGCGAAGATGAAGGTGGTGGTGATAGTATTGTTGTCGTAGATGATCTCGCGAATCCTCTTGATTACATGAAAATGACCCAGGATGGCCGGACATTCAGCCTGGGGAACGCTCCTTCCTTCGCCCAAGTGTCATCCGTGACAAGAGTCGTGGATATGGAACTGACGCCAACCGTTTCGGGTGAGATTCTTCTTCTTGCGAATGGCAACGTTGTTGGCAATGGAGATACAGGGATCTTCCTGAACTACATGCAGCCGAACGGTGAATTGAGCTTCTCCGATGCGGAAACCGTATTTTACAATTCAACGACGGGTGATTTAATCACCGGTCCAACCGATCAGATCTCCATCGAAAGCGCGCGTGACGTCGAAGTTGATTTCGAAGCCGGCGCCATTTACGTACTCGACGGAGATGGAGATATGCTCTTCCTGGGGAAAGCCAATACTAACCTGCGTCCCGCTGGTCTTGGCATGGACCTCTACCGCGACATGGAGCTCTCACCAGATGGTAATCATATGTATTTCCTAAGTGGAAACGGGATTCTTTCTACTGCGGGACCCGCCCCAATTGGAGCGTGGAGTAATCTTATCGCTGAGGATAAATATCGCGATATGAGCTTAATCGTGGATGGAGCTGCGGTTACCAACATTGTAATCACGGACGATGACGGCAATCTAACCATCCTTGGTTCGAACAACAGTGTTAAAACCGCGCTTTCCCAATTGACGATCCCCGATGACATCGAAGCGGGAACTGTCCGGCAAGTCAAAACATTTCCAGATAATAAGTCAATTCTTCTGCTCGTTCAGGGAAGCGGTAAAGTGACCGTTCTCCATCCAGAATCAATGGAATTAGAAATTCCATCGGATGGATTCGTCTTCGCCGATTCACCCGGACTCGATGACGATCAGATCGTGGATGTTGAAACAACTTCGATTAATATTCAATCCGTCGTCAAGGCTGTAAATGATATCCTGAAAGGCTTTGAGAACGAGAATGTCGCCCAAATTATGGCGTACGTCTCACCCAATTACAAAGATAAGACAGGAGCGGACGCAAAAGCCCTTCAGAAATCATTGGAAGCGTTCTTCGCCTTCTATGAAGTCGAAAGTTATAGTATATCCCGCTCGAATACAGACTCCTTCACAATAACAACGCAAGGTGATATTGCAACCGCGCAAGTATTGATTGACATCAGCGTCTTCTATCCACGAATGGAATATCTCATTCCAGACGTTGAATCGTCAGGTCAGACAATCGCTCTTGAAACGATGGGGCAGTTCCTCTTCCAGGGATCCTATGTGCCCTTTGATCAAACCATCCGGATCCGCGAAGTGTCGGATGGCCGCGCGTGGAGAATACAACTCTGGGAATTGCGCAATTTTGGACGTCAGACACAGGATTTGATTGATCAACAAGAGGTGACCGAATACGATGATCTTCACTTCCTGATGACACAATCAGAAGCGGATTTGATCTCATATTATCAACCGAAATCCGAATCCGCCGAAAGTCCAATCTACGTCAGTATTGATGTCAATGAAAACGATCCTTTACAGCCATATAACATCCTCGCCGTAATGGAAGAACTGTTTTACCGGCGTGATTACGCGCCACCCGCGTTTGAATTTACGACTTATACAGGAGCCTTCATGGCGGCCGTCGGTTTCGATCAATCAACCTTTAAGCTCCAACGCATGGATGATGGCTCATACAAGTTGGTTAGCATGAACTTCCGGCAGCTCATCTCTCAGAACGACCAAGACTTTGGATTGGGAGACACGGGAGGGCAGCAGGAATCGCCACTCAGCACGTTGGATGGATTGGAAGTGGAAAATCCGTTTGGATTTAGTTTCACTAACCGTGGACCCGTTCTAACCGCTTTTACAGGTGACGCGGATCTCGTCTATGCGGCGGATGGTTTGGAAGTCACGTCTTCGCGGGGAGCGATTATGATGCTTCCCGAAGGGACGGATATCAATTCGATCAATCCTTCTACATTCTTCGATACCATTTCACGGGCCGTTGTGAGAACCAATCCATACGATCCCGCGAATCAAGGAGGAGCCGCAGGTGGACAAACTGGATTTTCCGCGTCGATTCCTGACGGTGGAGGACGGGCTTACTTCATCATCGCCCGGGATGGAAAACATTATGGTTTCATTCAGATTCCCACTTTTAATGGCGCTAGCGATCCGACACAATTAGATCCACCGATGATCTATTTCGATTTCCGGTTTGAAGATTCATTCATTCTTCCGTCTGGATTCTAAACATTAACATATGGGTAAAACGAGAGACGGCGCTTCCTCTGGGAAGCGCCGTTACTTTTTTTATTGCAATTCGTATGAATCTACATGCTTTGTATTGATTCCGGTTTCTAACACGCGCCCGCCACCGATAAAGGATTGAATCAAGTGGAAAGTATCTTTGGGCTGTTCGGGAATCAAACCCCGTGATAAAATGACATAAAAACCGGATGATATCAACTCAACTGTTTCTGTTTGAAAGGAAATCCAGAATGCGCGCCGTTTTGATCTTTGCTACGTGTCTCATTGTCGCAGCCGTGGTAGTAGGCGTGGTTCTTTTTGCGCCCGCTCCAACGGAAGAACAAATCGTTGTGAGCCGGATCGAATTAGAACGTCCCCCTCAACCGGTTTTACAAAGCGATCCTGGAGCCAGGCATATTCTTGACTTTTTCCCTGAACTCCCCGATCCTGCGCCACAAGCGGACTCTCCCAGCGTGGAAAGTCAATCCCCCCAGCCGCAAACTTCCTCCAGTGGAACCTCTCAATTTTCTAAAGAGATGGATCGGAACCGTCTGCTCTCTCTCATTGAGGATTGGGTTTATGTGAATTACACGCAGGTCGGTTCAACGAAATTAGGTCAAATCCACCGGACGCGTGAGAAAAAAATGTTCGATATCTTTGAAGGAACGAAGTTTGATAACGGCATCGTTGTGGCGGCTCTGAACAATGACGCAGTAACTCTGCAGCTCGGGGAAGCGACGTATGATATGCGCCTGGCTATTGAGCCGTCTTTTTACGCGGATCTCAAAGATAAGACGCGCCCCATTACGCCGGAAGAACAAAAGGAAGCGTTTGAATACTATATGAGACGGTTTGGCGATAAGTTCAAAGCCAATTCTAAAGGATACACCCCTCCGGCTGGCATGAAAAATCCTACGCGTTCGACCAAAGAATCACGGGAACAGGGATTAAAGGAATACATGGAACGGTATGGAGATCAATTTAGAAAAGAAACAAAACAGTACCCCGTTCAGTTCAATTACCCCGCCCAACAGAAAGAACTGTACCAAAAATATTGGGAAAAATTTCATTCAGGACTTCCCATGCCGGATTTTGATCAAGTGTTGGGCGGTCAAAATCAACTCGGTCCCGGCGCTCGAACGCAGTCATCAGCTCAGTCTTCCGGCGGTTCGCAATAAACCATCTATGATTTCAAAGGAGTATTTGCAGAGTGAAGCGATTCCTTCCTCTTAGCAGTATTATTTTGTCCTTGTATATCTTCGGCGCATGCGGTGATTCCTCTCCAAACCCAGAAACAACGCTTGCAGAGAGTGAAACGCCTCAACAATTCCGCGCGAATTTCCAGTTGGATTCCAAGCCCGATTCCATCGATGACAAATTAGTCGCGGAATGGAATGGAGGGAAACTCTACCTATCACAGATTAATAAGATCCTTGAACCACGGAAAAGAAAACTGCGTGAGGTTACGCAAGATGAGAACACAATCGATCAGATGATCGCGAAAGAACGGCCTCAAATTGTAGAGACGCTGGTTGATAATTACCTTCTTCTCATGGAAGCGCGCGATCAAGATGTTATATTATCCCCCCTCGACCAGGACCAAATCCGTAAAGAAATTCATTCCCGGTTCAATACACAAGAAGAATATGAGGCCTATCTCAAACAATCCGGGGACTCAGAAGAATCTCTATTTCAAGTTCTGGCGAACATCCGTATTGGGCAAAAATGCGTCCAGAACGAACAGAAAAAAGTCAAAAAAGAAATCACGACAGAATACATGAAGGCCTATTACGAAGAGAACAAAAAAATGTTCACCCCCCCCCATCGGTCCGCCGTCAACCGGATTATCATCCGTGAGAATGAAACGCGAACCTTGGAAGAAGCGGAAAAACTGGCGAAACGTTTGTACAATGAAGTGCAAGAGAAAATTAATCATTTAGATACGTTTGACGAGAAACGAAAGGTCATGCAGGAATACGCGGAAAAATATTCCGACGCGGCGGAAGCAAAAATTAATTACGGTTTTATCTACATTTATCATGATGATTCCGCCAAAGAAAGTTACACCAAAGAATTCTTAGATGAATTACTGCGGGTAAAGGTAGGAGAACTCTCTTCTTTAGTCCGTACGAAGAAGGGATACGGTTTCTTCTTCCCGAAGGAACAGATTCCCTCCCGCGCCAATCCATTTGAATCCAAAGCGATCCAACGGATGCTGCCCAACATGATTCTCGTAGAACGCATGAAAGAGTGGCGGGAATCTTTGAAAGATAAATTCAATCTGCATGTATATTATGAGAATCTCGACCTGCCTCCAAACATGGAAAAATATGCGCAAAACATCTATCCTTCTACAAAAACCGTCCGATCTACTAGACCATCCAAATCACCACGCCCCGTTATGAAATAATTCAGTTGAATTTACGCCATGAATCGATAAACCTGCGCGGAGTCCATAAAAACAAGAAAGCAACATGGAAAGCGATTCTTTTCTGACGATTTTGAATGAATTGAATATACTTACTATACCGTGTGCGCCTTCTTCGGATAGCTCATACGGTGGCGTTTTGTAATTCCCAACTCAACAATCTATTTTTGTATTCTGTGCTGTGACTCCGTCACAGCATGATATGTGGGAACCGTCTTGTAAATGATTGAATGATACCGCGCCGTTCCTGGATAGATGCAATTCCGTTCCAAGGAAGCGCCGCGCGTATCGTTGATTTTCTCGATCGGTTATAGAATGACAGTAAGTCTTTTCCAGGTAAATCTGGTCATTCATCGTTCTGAATCCTTTTTACGCCTGGGAAGGATTTACCGTAATCCTGCTATCATATTTTTTTTGTATTTTCAACTTAAAAGGAAAAGGCGAAATGACGACGGAAAAAGAAATCAATTTATCGGCCGTTTTTGAAGTGATGTGGGAACGAGGGAAACGGATTTTCATTTTTACGCTGGTCTGTATGGTCCTGGGAGCGCTGGCGTCGCTGCTGATTAAAAACCGCTACGCCTCAACCGCGCAATTGATAATGATTAAATCGAAACTGGGTGAAAACACATTGAAAAATCCACCCGTTCAAATGGGAACGTTTTCGCATATGATTAAACGCCGCGGAGTTCTGCAGGAAGCGATTACTCAGTTTGAACTGGATAAAAAACCATATAAGATGAAATACATCGATGATTTAGCCGAGCGGGTGAACGTATATCTTTTTACCGACAGCGCGTTATTTGATATTTACGTCGAAATGGAAGACATGAATTTAGCGGCGAATATCGCCAACTTCCTTGCCCAAAAAGCGATCGAAGCAAGTTCACAGATGGCGGCGTATGAAAAAATTACCAGCGCCAGCCATATTGAGATGGAAGTGGAAGCCTTGAATACGCAATTAAACGGTTTTCAGGATGTCTATCTCAATACACTGGTCACAAACATAAAACCGGTGCTGCAGAAGGAATTGGATACCAATATGACCATTCTCGCCACGCTGCGGCAGGAAAAAGAGACGATCGATGGCGGGATTGTCCAAATAGAAAATCAAATCGCGAATTACGATCGATTATTTTCCGCAACGGACACGGATTTTACAAAGTTTGTGATTACGCGCAAAAGCATTGTGAACGATCCTCTTGTATTTGAAGCCGTGCGGGAAAAAGCGAATATCAACCTGGAAGAGATCAGTGACCTCACTTTTCTCAGTGAAGACCTGGATGGAGGCTACGCGACTCTCCGGTTGGAATACACGAAATTAAAAGTCGATCTGGAAGCGCAGAAAAAACTATCAGACTATAAAGACCAGCGAATCAAACAATTAGTAAAAACAGTCGCAGAACAACAAAAGGCCTTTTCGACAATGGATGTCAATGAAATGGTCGCCAAAGCCAATTTCGACCGGGAACTGGAAATCTTCGGTGGAGTGGATAAAGAGATGGGCTGGGTTGGAACTACAATCGCATCCGAGCGGCAGGATTTATGGTTGTTTGAAAAAGCGATCCCCGATCCAAAAAAAGTCTACCCCAGGCGGTCTCTGATCGTCGCGTTTATCGGTATCATGGCCTTTTTATTCTCTTTTTTATATTTCCTTCTCCGGGATCTTTACGGCCTCGTTGGATTTTCGATCTTTGAAGATGTCAAGAATGAAGAATCAAAATCCTAGTCTATCCCAGCATTGAAACAATCGAGTATTTCCCGCGCGGCGTTCGCCGACGCTCTCTTTTCGCCTAACCGCAACCGGACCGTTTTGAGATCGTCTTTCATCTCTTGATAGCGGCTGGGTGATGAGAGAATGGTCTGCGTATGACGGGCCAGCGACTCAGGGTGACATTGTTCCTGTATAAATTCCGCGCAAATTCCTTTCTGCGCGATCAAATTCACCATACCTATATACGGCGCCCGGACCAATCGGCGGCCGAGAAAGATATTAACCGGTCCGGTTCGGTAAACGACCGCCATAGGAATTCCAAGAAGGGCGTTTTCCAACGTCGCGGTTCCCGACGCGGTCCAAGCGAACGTGATTTCCTTCCGCAATCGATAATCCGGATCGCGGCGGATTTCGATCCAGGATGGAAGATCAAATCGCTTAAGCGCGTCCTCTGGCAAGGAACTCGCCAAGGGAAAAAGGAATCGCGCTCGTGGATTCCTCTCCCGGAGCCGCTTCGCCGCCTGTATCAGTGAAGGGAGGATATAACGCAACTCACTCCGCCGGCTTCCCGGCAACAATCCAATCAGGGGGGATTCGGGAACCGCGTTGGAATAAGAGTCCTGTGGGATTTCCTCCTCCATCACTCCAAACCGTTCCGCAAGTGGATGGCCGACATAGGTTGTATGAACGCCCCGCTCCGAGAAAAAAGCCTCTTCAAAGGGAAAGATCACCATTAACTTTTTGATGACCCTCCGCATCAATTCCACGCGCCCTTCACGCCATGCCCAGGCTTGCGGGGCGATATAGTACAACACAGGGATCCCTAATTCATGCGCCCGTTTGGCCAACCGCAGATGCAGCCCAGGAAAATCGACGAACAAGATCGCATCCGGTTTGCGTTCATTCCAAATTTCTTCAGCCAAGTGTTTAACGCGAGCCACCTGGGGCAGTTTCTTAATCACTTCCACAAATCCGATTAACGCCAGATCCGGCAGTGGATAAAGAATCTCAACACCAGCGTCTTTCATCCGGTTCCCGCCAAATCCAAATAATTCAATCCCCGGACATTGGTTTTTTAATTCTTCACAAAGCCGCGAAGCGTGTAATTCCGCTGATTCTTCCCCCACGGAGATAAACAGTTTGATTTTTTTTTGTTCCATAGTCGATTTATTCAAATTTGAAGGGCCGTTTGGCGCCGGATCTCCACTCTTTAAGGATCTCAAGATTGGCGGAAGGAAGTTTGTAATCTGGATTCACCGCCACAGACATTTTAAAATCATCTTCCGCCGCGTCCCAATTGCCCCCGATCGCGCGAAGAACGCCTCTTTCATTAAAATAAATATGCGTAAACGGATCGTTGGTCAAAATCATATCCGTGAGCAGGTGATCGAACAATACGATGAATTCAGGCGCGCGATGACCGTTAATCATCGCTTCAAACGCATAGTAATACCCTAAACGGTTCCATTCAAACTCATAGTATTTACCGGCAATATACTTCCAGGGCTGGGGATGTCTGCCTTCGATAACCACAGCGGCGAGCAGAGCGTCCAAGGCTCTGTCCGGCTCGTGATTTTTTAGAAGATAAAATCCCTTTTCATAATATACTACCCAAGTAAATCGATCGTACGAACGGTACGTAGAGACATCGGATTGGCGTAAGGCTTCCTGACTTCGCACAACCGCAACCGCGCAGATCAAATTGAGTAACAGCGCCACTGTCAATACCAGGCCGGAGATAGAAGGGATCAGCGCCGGTTTCCAACGCCGCCCAATCCAATAGATCAGCCCCAACACCGTCATTACAGCGCCGGCGCCGAATAATCGTTCAAGACAATGCTCGCCCCATTCTGGCGAGGTGAAATGATTGATCACGCCAGGGAGAAAACCGGTGTGAATCGCTTTGATGATTTCGGACCAGGTTTGGTAATGGTTCAGTTGGATGGTCCCGCCGACTTCAGCGATTAAGAGTGAGACAGTCCACAACGCGGCAAGAACAGCGATACATTTCAACCATATCTTTGGAATCGCGTCAAAAAGAAAAGCCAATCCAATAATGAAAAGCGGCGTACAGCCGATCATCCGCCGGTTCCCGAATGAACCGCCGGACCACCAGGCCAAGTTACAGGAGTAAATATAGAGCTGCAGCAGCGCAGGAATCGCAAACACAGCGCCCCGTTTCGAAAGAAACAATCCAAGCAGCCCGATTCCAAACAATGGGCTCCATGAAATCATCCCATGATAATCAGAAAACAGGGTGTTATAGATTTCCGGCTGGGTCCAGAGCACATCACCCGAACGGGGCAAAGCGAACCAGGATCCATACAATAACTTCCACACAAGCGTTTGGGGGGAAAAAGTCAGCCCCACTCCAAGAAACAACCCCGCCCAATCGGCTATACGCTTTTTCAAACAACAAGAGGTTTTTGATGACAAGGCTTCTTCAATAATTGGGATCAATATGAATAATAAATTGTGCGGACGCACAAGCGCGGCCATACCGATCGCGCAGCCACAAAGGAATCCATGCCAGACGCGGCCCTCTTCTTGATACTGATGTCTCAAAAAAAGAAAAAGCGCAATGAAAAACGCGGAAGGAGGATGAGAATCCGCCGCATTCACATAGACATGATATGTGAACGAACTCCCTAGCCCAATTAAAGCCGCAGCCCAAATCGCGGAGGAATGAGAGATCCTTTCTATCCTACATAACCGGTAGGAAAGCCAGATCGTTCCACCACTATACACCATTGCCGCGCCAAACGTTACGATCCATTTCGATAACCAAGTCAGACCGGCGGCTTCTCCACCAGCGCCAAAGAATAGAGCGATCCACTCCACAAAACGCGCAAGTACCAGGAAGGGAATCCAACAGATCCCCGTTCCCATCGGCCAGTCATTGGCGGGATAGCCTTCCGCAGTTAAATACGTTTCATGAAACGCGAATGGAAACTGCGCATATTGATTGGCGAAACAAAAATCAAGATCGTATGTAAGCGAATGCGCGTACGAATAATAAAACGCCAAATCCGGTGGAGCGATGCGCACACGCCCAAAGAGCAAAAGAAAGAGTGAAAAGAAAAGAAAAAAAGAGAGGAAAACCGGCCGTTTCATTTCTGTTTTCAACAAAAGCGATTCATTCGTTATTAATTAATGCGTCTAGCGTACACGGACGAGACATACGCTCGTCATTACCCTACGATTCAAACGCGGTTTCCTATAAAATAGAAGACCTATGAACGACTCGTGGAATCTCCTGAAAAACGCGCTCTGGCCCGCGGTCTTTTGGACGTGGGTGATTTGTGTTTCATTATGGGTGGAATTGACTTCGCTGAACTCATCGATGGGCAGCGGCGCCTCCCGATTTTCGGATATTGTATTTACCGGGATGCGTCTCGAACAGATTATGCAGGATGGGAGCTCGTTGATCATCAATTCCCCCAAAGCCTGGCTGGAAGGCGATGAGAACCGTCTCTATTTACAAACACCGGAATTGACACGGAAAGACGCGAGAGATAACGTTTTCTCCGCCTCCTCGGCGATCGGTATCGTCACGGCGCGATTGTCTGAGAGCGCCCTTCCATTGGAGTTCAATTATCTCGAATTGGCTGGAGGCGCAAACGCTGTAGGCAAAGGATCGTCGGTATCATCGGAACGGATGCTCTTGGATTGCAGAAAAAGAATTTTTTTTACATCAAATCCATGTCAATTCAAGAAAAACGAGATGAACGCCAACATGAATGTATCATTGCTCTACGACCCACTGAGTGACCGTGGCGAGCAAGTGAAAGACGAATCAACAATACCCTGGATTCAGAAAAAAACCGGAGATGAGAAAAACGCCGGTCAATAATTGCATAATCCTTTTAATTTCTATACAATCATCGGAGTAGTAGCAAAGAATCATTGATATTCTATTATGAAAGGACCTTGGGACGATGAGGGTTTCTTATAGCATAGCGCGGATGGGCATTTTTTCCTTTATAATTGGCGTATTTATGATGATTGATTGTCTCGCATGGGGACAGTCCTCTATTTCAACGAAGAGCGGGAAAGAGATACAAATCTTCGATGATTCCGAAATGGAGATGGACAATCCCCTTTCCGATAATCCAACGTACTATTTGACTCCGAAAGAAGGCTCCGCTCTCGCGCATGTGCAAATTAAAGAGGGGACGGAAGTCAATGATCTCTTCGCGGAAAAAATCACCTACCTTCCCAAGACAGAGGAATTCAATCTCGAAGGGAACGCCCGGATTCAGCAGGGAAACAATGTTATGTCCGGGCCCGTGCGCATCCAGTATGAGCCCGCCAAAAAAACCGTCATTCTGACTGGGTCCAAGGAGAAACCCGCCGAGATACTCTACACACGGGATGATGGTACCCCCGTTCAGATCAACGCCATTCAATTTACATTAACCTTGGATGACAGAGGAAGACTGAAAAATTTCAAAACAAAAGGGCATCTCTACTCGAAGATTCTTACCCAAGCCAGCCGGGGAAAGAGCGGTAAAGATATCCAGATCGGCGGCGAGACAGAATTAGAGATGGCCGATCCCTTGACCAAGGCCGCCAAGTATATCTTAACGCCCAAAACCGGCGCCTCACGCGCGCATGTGCAAATTAAAGAAGGCGCGGAATTGAGTCATCTATTCGCAAAGACAATCACCTACTATCCCAGTACAGAACGATTCTATCTCAACGGCCAAGGCCGGATCGAGCGGGGAGAGGATTTTATGTCGGGGCCCATCCGGATTGATTACAATCCATCAAGAAACCAGATGATTTTAGTGGGATCGGAAAATAATCCCTCTGAAATTCAATTCTCCCGTGAGGATGGAACGCCCATTCATACAAAATCCGTTGGTTATACGCTTTTATTTGACACAACGGGAAAATTACAGAATATAAAATCAAAAGGCCAAATTTCTTCCATCGTCCTTTTACCCGGCGAAAAAAAGGCGCCGGTTGCGAAAGAACCGTTAAGAAGAAAACTAAGCGGCCCGAAATAATCGATGAATAAGCGGCGAAGATAAAAATAGGAAGTTGCGAAGTCGTTTTCCTTTTCTTCATGCATCATTTAAAACCGAAAATAAAACGCTTATTATTCAAATAAGCTGACATTTCAAAATCCTGAACGTAAAATATTAAACTTATATCGAATGAATAGGGGTTGCCTAAATGGCGCCGGACTTTTAGACTTCGATCCCAGATAAGAAAAAACGCAGAATGGAACTTCCTGCATACGACTAAATTCCTTACACAATTGGAGAGACTTGAATGGGCATACCGATCAAAGCGACGGAAATCCGCAATAACACGAAACTGGAAATAGATGGTGAAGTGTATGTCTGCACGAAATTCGAACACCATACGCCGGGTAAAGGACAGGCGGTGGTCCGGATGAAAATCAAGAACATCAAAACGGGCCGCGTTCTAGACAGAACCGTCCGCTCGGGAGAATTCTTAGATCGAGTCGTGTTGGAACCCCGGAAAGTGCAGTATCTCTACCGGGATGAAAACTTGAATTTCATGAATGTAGAAGATTACGAGCAATTCGCATTGGCCCCCGAAGCGCTTTTAGGGAAAGACGTCTGGCTGAAAGAGAATACCGAATTGACACTGCTCTTTCACAACGGTGAACCGATCGATGTGGAAATGCCCGCGCATATGGAATATGAAGTAACCGAAACCGATCCAGGCGTGCGGGGTGACACCGTTTCCGGTGGGACCAAACCGGCGACTCTCGAAACCGGCGCTGTGATCCAAGTTCCTCTTTTCATTAATATTGGAGACGTTCTCAAGGTTGATACCCGCGACGGAACCTACATCGAGCGTGTCTAACGCGCTGTCTCTAACATCAACTCATTCGATTACACAATCAACCTCACGATCCAGGCCCCTTCAACAAACGGTAGAAACGCACTCTCTCCGTCTGGTAAGGAAGCTGGTACGACATTAGCAATTCGAAATAGTCTGGATTCGAGAGATAGAATCGATGGCCCAACGATTGTGTGATGGGATGCGTTTCTTCGTCAGGAATGTAAAGATAATACTGGATTCCACGCGCAAGCAGTTCTTGGTGCACTTTTGGATATGGCTTGCCATAAAGATATAGAATCCCGCAGTCATCCAGATGGATGATCTGAAGATCGTCCCGGTAGACGTGATACCGGTTGTCGTGCGTCAAGATTTTGGCTCCTGGTTCAACCTTTTCATTAATAAACCGCCAAACCGGCGCGTCTCTGGGAAACGTATAGTGATAAAAATCCTCAGGCGCCAAACCAGGATGATGGAAAAAAGGCAAATCGGGGCTCTTCATCTTGGAACCCATGATTGAATACGTAATCCCCGGCGAAAATCCCGCGATGAGAATCATCACGCCGAACCAATGAACGATCCGGCGGGAGCCGGTTTCCTGCAAAAAACGGCCCATGAAGACCGCCAGAATGGGAAACACGGCGATGATGTGATAGAGATACAATCCTGACAAGACATATTGATAGAAAAGGTAGAGAAACACCAAAACACCCATGACGACAAAAAACGGCCGCTCCCGTTTCCATCCGAGGAGGAAAGAGGGAAATAGAATCCCCCCCGCGAGTGGAGCCACACGCCAGTTAGCGATAAAAAAACCGGGGCTGTTCAGCAGCCGTTCCCACAAATTCCTGCCCAGATAGGAAAAATCGCCATGCGCTCTCCATTCGTTATTGCATGAACGCAGTACATCTGGATCAATGTTTTTCCCCCCGAAAATCGACGGGAAAAAGGCGTAAACCGGATTGCCGGTTACTATCCAGTTTCGAACGGACCAGATAAGAGCCAGTCCAAACCAGAACGCAAACGATCCAATAACGCAGCGCCAGCCGCCTGATTCGTTGAATAATTCCGTACGGCGCATCCAAATCGCGAGCGCCAGACAAGGCCACACAATCCACCCTAGATAATTGATATGCGGCGCGATCGCGCAGCAGCAGAGAAGAGGCTGCAGGCTTTTACAAGACGAATTATGAAGAAACCAGTACACAAAGAGCATAAAAAGCCCTGTAAAAACCATCACCAACGAATAATCAGAAGCCCAGATCGTATAAGATGTGACATAGGGAAGCGTCCGGAAACTCAATGCGGAAAGCATCGCGATCAGACGGTTTTTCCACATCGCCAACACGAGGTAATAAACCACTATCACCGCCCCCAGCGCCGCGAATGGGCATATAAACTGTCCGTATAAATCCGACCAGGATCCAAACAGCGTCGCCGTCACCGCTTGATGAAGAGGATAGAGATGCGGATAATTGGCGCCCAGCCCCAATCCCACCTGCAGACAGACGAGGATGGGAAAACCACCATTTTTATACGTTCGTTCCGCATACTCGACGTAATAGATCAACGCGTCCCAATAATCGACGGGAAAGAAAACCGCATGATAGAAACTTAGGACGGTGATCACCGTCAGGCAGACAAAGGCGCCCCAGTAGAGAACGCGGCTTGTTAAACTTTCGTCTTGATCCACGTCTGTTTGAAAACAAGCATCGCTCGTTCCCCACATTCGATGCAGCGCGCACAATCCCGCAATAAGAACGAGTAAAGTCAACCAAGCGGTCCATATGTTGAGCAGGAAGAATATCGCAAGTAATTCCAAAACAAACGTCGCCAATCCGATTCCCATGAAAATTCCGGCAATCCCTTCTAACACACGGGGCAGCCGCACAAACAATCGTAAAAACAGTACGCCGATCGCGCCGTGCAAGATCAAAGAAATGCCCTCGAATACAATCGCGCTCCAAAATCCTTCTGGAAACCGGAAAAGCGAATCGAAAACAAGTTTGTTAAGCGCTCGGAAAAAAGAAGGAACCGTATACAATAAATCTCTCGTTTCCACCTGGAGAAAAAAAAGAATCAGGCAAATCCCCAACCAAGTCAGGATAAAATAGGAAACCAGCTGCCCAAAGAGAACAGAATTAGCATTGGAACGATCTTCACTAGGATTCACGAATTGTTTTAACCCCCTTTTTCAAACTGAAAACCACAGCGGCGGTGGAAATAAATATTATTGCTGAACCATGCGCTGCACTGAACGATTGGAACCATTTCGCATTATACTTGAAAAAGATAAGATTGTCTTTTGACGCGTTCCTCTCAACCGGATTCGGGGAAAGGATAGAGAAGCGATTCAATACAGCGTTATCTGCAGTGGAAGGAGATGTCATGTCATCGGAAAGCGGTGAGAAGCAAAATCTTGAAACGATCTTAAGCCGATACTGTCAGGAGATGAGAGCATGGGCGAAAGGGTGGCTGGAAAGCAATTTTCATAAAGAATTGCCGGTGGACGAGAAGGGTGAACTGAATTTAGGTGTAAGTGATGACGCGCTGGATATATGGGCTCCCAACGAACAGGCGATTGAATTTTCCGAAGAGATCGCTCGTGACTATATCGCGCCCATTCTCACCGGCGGAGGGGGAGAACCAGACGAAGCGGATATCATCGCCGCAGAAGAGATCGCCTATAACAGCATCGTTCCCATTCTGCATGATTCATTTATCGAGGAAATTCTTCTACAAAAGTTGAAAATGGAAAAAATCTCTACGCTGGTCTGGAAAGAAGTGAAAGGCTCACGGTCTATGAAAGGAATCGTTCGAAATATCATAAAAGATATCTATGACGAACAAACGAACGAAGTGGAGAGTTAATCATTTTTTACGATTTGGTGAATACATATCACAACTTCATTGGACAGGTTCGTCTGAAGCGTTTGCAGATCTTTACAAATTGAAACCAGTTTCTCGATCTCATCGGGAGCCGCGTTTCTATCCCTCGCCTCTTCAACAAGGGCTTCTGCTTTCCTCAATATGGATTGACAATCGGCGAGATTCTCGTGAATCCCCCGAATTAGATTCACATTGGCTTGAATGGTCTCATGATATTTCTTATCTTCCTCTTCAAATAATAGGGATACATTCTTCTCAAACTCATCAAAATAGGGAGCGCCATCTCTGAAAAAACGATGAACGCTGGCTTTTTTCTTTTCGCTCATTGGTTATCCTCTTTTTATTGTATTCTAGAAAGATATGAAAACGGACTTAATAGAATTAACATAGATCCTACCGGTTTCTCATTCTGGATTCCACTTTTTCTGGGTGATTCTCTCATACGCTTCGATGTATCGCTTACGCGTGTTTTCAACAATATCATCCGTTAAATCGGGAGGGGGTGGATTCCGGTCCCAGTTGACGCTATTCAGATAATCACGAACGAATTGTTTATCCAACGCTTCCTGTGGTTGACCAGGGGTGTAGGTATCCTCCAGCCAGAAGCGGGAGGAATCGGGAGTCAGGATCTCATCAATCAAAATAATCTCATCGTCCAGAAAACCGAATTCGAACTTCGTGTCGGCGATGATCACGCCTCGTTCTCGAGCGGCCTTAGCCGCGCTTTTATAAAGTTCCAAACTGCGATCCCTCAATTCATCCGCCTCCCAGCCCCCCACCTGCAGAACGGCTTCTTCAAAGGATATATTGATATCATGACCATCATGACTTTTCGTGGCGGGTGTAAAGATCGGTTCCGGCAATTCATCCGACTCTTTCAAGCCGGATGGCAGCAGGATCCCGCATACGGTTTGATCTTTCTGATACTCCACCCAAGCCGAACCGGATAGATATCCACGTACGACACACTCAATCAATACAGGTTCGGCCTTCTTAGTCAACATTGTACGATGGTAGAGCTGGTCCGGATGAGACCGGAACGGTTCGGGTAAATCCTCTACATCAGTTGAAATGAGATGGTTGGGCTTGGCTTCGGGAATCGTATCCATCCAATGCTTCGTCATTTGCGTGAGGATGGCGCCTTTATCGGGAATCCCTTGAGGAAGAATGCTGTCGTAAGCGCTGATACGATCGGTCGCCACAAGAAGAAGACGGTCGCCAAGGTCAAAAATATCTCGCACTTTTCCTGTACGTATCGGGGAGACACCAGGTATCGTTATAGTGGTCAATGCTGTGTTCATGATTCATCCCTTTCTTTCCCGTCAGGAATCAAAGTAAACAATGATTTTATCGTAAACATCCACAGAACTGAAGCATTGTAACTGCATTTCCATTTATACTTTTCGAAGAGATTCCGCCGCTTTCTCCGGAGGCATGGTGTTGATATAAAACCCGGTTCCCCACTCGAATCCAGCGGCTTTCGTAATTTTAGGCGCGATTTCCAAACGCCAATGATAATACGGGAATTCATCGCCCGGCGCCCGGAGAGGGGACGTGTGCAGCATAAAATTATAGGCCGGATCGTTTAAATGCGTTTTAATCCGGAATAATACATCCTTCAGCAGAGACGCGAAAGAAACAATCTTGTGTTCTTCAATGGTCTCGAAATGACTCTGGTGCTGTTTGGGAAGAATCCATGTTTCGTAAGCGGCTCGTGACGCATAAGGCGCGATCGCGATAAAATCCTCATTTTCCACAATCACCCGGATTCCACTCTTCCGTTCCTGCTGGATAATCTCGCAAAAGACACAGCGGGAATTCTTGGTAAAAAACGCGCCCGCGCCCGCGAGTTCTTCTTTCAACCGTTTCGGGACAATCGGCAGGCCGACAATTTGCGAATGAGGATGATTGAGCGACGCCCCCGCTTCCCTACCGTGGTTCTTGAAGATCAGAATATAATGCAGGCGGGTATCGTCACGAAGCGCCGCCATACGCTCCTTGTAGGCGTGAACGATCCGCTCGACTTGTGGCAGATCAAAATCCGCGATTGAAAGGTCATGTTCCGGCGACTCAATAACAACCTCATGCGCGCCGGTCCCATTCATTCGGACATAGATTCCATCCTCTTCCGGAGCCGGATCTTTCCCAGGCGCAAGCGCTGGGTATTTATTGGGCACAACGCGGATCAGCCATTGTTTATTTTGCCATCCCCCATTCGTTGATGGAAAGACCAGGATTGGTTCCAACGTTTTATCTTCCGCGCCGGGACAGAACGGACATAATCCCTGAATGGTCTTCTGCTCCTGTTGAATAAAATCCATCGGACGGTCCCCCCGCTCAGCGGCGATGATCACCCAACGGCCGATCACAGGATCTTTTCTCAATTCCGGCATCCACGGCTCCTTCCAACACGCCAAGTAAAATAGGGATAGAATCTTTTAACAGTGTATTCAATTCTTGAGCGATTCCTAGGATTCCTTGGGCCGTTCGTTTGAAAATGAATCTGCCAAGATAGAGAATTCAGAGGTATAATGCTATCCAGCGGGGGGAGGAGGCGATCGCGGGACGGTCTACACCGTTTCGAGGAAAGTCCGGACTCCACAGAGCGGGACGCTGGGTAACACCCAGGGGGGGAAACCCCACGGAAAGCGCCACAGAAAAGATACCGCCCGCGTCAGCGGGTAAGGGTGAAATGGTGGGGTAAGAGCCCACCGCGGTTCCGGGTGACCGGACCGGCACGGCAAGCCCCGTCCGGAGCAACGTCAAATAGGGGAGGAGGAGTGGCTCGCTCCATTCCGCGTCAGCGGACAACTCCCGGGTAGGCGGCATGAGACCGCCGGTAACGGCGGCCCCAGATAAATGATCGCCCTCGACAGAATCCGGCTTACACCTCCCCCCGGATTTTCAATTTTTTAATGGATCTAAGCAATGGAGCGCAGGCGTCCCGCCCGCAAAAGAAATTCTAAATTCTCTCACAATTCCGGTCAATCTACTTTTTCCTCGCCAACACCACTAGCGACAAACCAATCGGCAATCCTCTCCCAATCACAAATGGCAGTTCACTTGTAAAAAGCCGGATCAGAAGCCGGTTGATGCGTGGATGGTGATGCATATTGTCGGGACGCGCGCGGTGGTTCTTTTCTTTGATGAACCAGCGCCGGATACGGCGGTACCAACGCCAGATAAAAGCCGCGGGGAGTAATACAGCGTTCATGAACGAGTGGTGAACAAGTTCAAAGCCATTCGCTTCAATCATGATTAAAAGGCGTTTGGGCAGGTACCGGCGCTTATGCTCATTGATCTCGTCGTGTTCCCCCCAGAGAGATGGGTAGACCGGCACAGTAACGAGCAAACACCCTCCTGGTTTGCAGACACGGGCGATCTCCTGAAGCGCCTTCTCGTCGTCTTCGATATGCTCTAACACGTCCAACGCGGTCACAAGGTCAAATAACCCATCTTCGTATGGCAAGTCCAAGAGACTCGCCTCTTGGACGTTTCTCTCATTCCGCAGGTGACAGAATCGGATCGCTTCCGGAGAATTGTCAACACCGGTCACGGCGCCGAATTCAGCGAGCCAGGCGAGATTGACGCCTGTGCCGCAGCCCGCGTCGAGTATCTTCCAGCCAGACGTGTCAGTAGGGAGAACCTTTTGAAGCAAAGCGAATAAAATTTTCCGCCGGCTGACAAACCACCAGTTGCCGCTCTCGAATTCGTAATAATCTGAATAGTAATCTTCCCGCACAGTCTAAAATAAATTCCTTCTCGATCCAAACAATTCGTTGGAAATTGTTCTGATGGGATTTTGTGATTGTATTGACTTTTTCACGTTCCACCAACCTGAATAGCGCAATTCTCCGATTCCGTCCAATAAAAAAAGAGGAAACCACTCTTAATGATTTCCTCTTGGTTTACTCGATTGATTGCGCGCAGAATCGCGCAGGTTATTTCATGATCGATAATCCCCGCAGGGGCGAGGTGGATTCGCGCAATAAAAGCCGCTGTGGGACTTTGATGATTCGTTCTTCACTCGGTTCCGTGTCCTGTTTTTTCGCTTGAATTTCTTTCAGAAGAACGCGGAAGAGGGTATCGACGAGTTCAGCCGTAGCCGGCGCTACTGTCGTCAACCGCGGATGAGAATAATGACCCGCTAAATTGTCTCCATGACCGATTAGGGCCATATCTTCGGGAATGCGGATTCCGATGGAACTCAGCCCTCTGGCCGCTTCCAGCGCCGTCGCGTCATCGAACGCCAATATCGCCGTCGGCGCTTCAGCACCGCTGAACGCTTGTTTGATACGATCGGTATGAACCGGCCAATCTTTGAATATAGAAGGCTTCATGACCCACTCATCCGGATTCCAGAGACCACGGTCTTTCATTTCATCTTTGTAAGCGTTCCAACGTTCGATCACGGGACCGAAATCGCATTCGCTTCCCTTGGGACCGATATAAGCGACGCGGTTGTGTCCGAGTTCAAACAAATAATCCAGCGCGCTTTTCGTTCCTTCGTAGTAATCGCTTTGGACACAAAGCAAAGGCGGATCGAAACGCTCGGTTACTTTTTCCGTAATGAGTACAGGGATTTTGTTCTTCCCGAAAACAGAGGCGACTCCGACATGCCGTTTCGGCGCGATCGGCGTCCAGACCAACGCGTCAATGCTTTTTTCAAACAAAAGGCGGGATTGATTCAGTTCAACTTCTTCATCATCCGGCGCGTACATCGCGATGACTTGGATATGGTGAGTGTGCGCTTCATTGATGAATTCAACCGCGAATTCTTGAGAATATGCGTTTGACAGTGGAAGGAGCAGCCCGATAGTGATTTGTTCGTTGATGTTTTCAGTGATCGAGTCGGAACGTTTGACAACAAACGTACCACTCCCCTGGCGAGAGAGCAGCCAGCCTTGCCGTTCCAGTTCGGAAACAGCGCGGGTTACAGTGCTCAAACTTATATCGAACTCTCTCATCAATTGTTCGCGGGTGGGAAGAGGATCGCCAGGTTTTAATTTTCCTTCTTCAATCTGTTCCCTCAACTTAATCATGAGTTGGACGTATTTAGGAATACGCAATGATTCAAAATTGTTCACAGTATCACCTCGATTATGCTATGTTGCGTTTTCAGTAATGTGTACGAGTGAATATAATAGCCATTAGAATGGAGACATGGAATAGCTATAATTCGATGTTTTTCATTTGTCGTTATAGAAATTCTTTTGGTTCCTTCCTTTACGTAATTTATCCATTTGTATTGCATTTAGTAAAGCAACAAATTGATTTCTTTACATGTTTTATTAGAAAATCATAGCCATTTCCTCCGTGTTTGGCAACCTTTAAAATAGTAATTCGCTTATTCTAACTATTTTCTACTAAAAAAACACTCTTGTTTTGTTCCACTATTCCAAAGGAAGTAATGAATCAATACGTTTTTCTGGAATTATCTTGTCAATGATACGGAAGGATTAAGTTACGTGATATGTAGTTTAAATCGCCTTGGACGTTTCTTCCTATATCCCATTGGGAATAAAAGACCATTAACCACATAACGCCGATTAAATATTATTATATATATCTCATTTTCCGTTTTTTGTCAGAAAACAGATTCATTTTTTTGAAGAAATGTGAAGAAATTCTAGTTCGTACTAACGCAGGAATGGATTAAGCAGTGACAAATGTATAAATAATAAATCCAACGACGGCAAGAAAAGCAAAGAAAAGAAGCAAGGTCAACCATAGTGGAATTCCTGTCTCTTCAACAGTCATCTTGTCCGTTGGGAACGCTTGTTCCCACTCATGGCCGGTAATGTTCAGTTTATCTCCTTTGGATTGACCTGATAGAGCGGACGAATCTATGGATACAGTGGAATCGGCGTCTTCCTGAGAGATCTCTTGTGAAAGGCGTTCTTTCGCTTCCGCTGACCGGAGTTGACTTCGATGAGGCGGTTTTTCGGGCGTCACCCCTTTTAATCCAGACGCCATAAGAAAAGTCTTCTCATGCTTGGGATCGAAGACCAATGCTAAATCGTAGTGGTATTTAGCATAGGAGAACTGCTGGAGCGAGCTATAACACAATCCGATAAAGAAATGAATATCCGGATTTTCTTTATCGTTTTCCAACGCCAATAAGAGCGCGTCAAGAGCGTCCTCAAATTGTGCGCTTTTAGCGAGTTGTTTCCCTTTTTCTAATAGATCCATCCTTGAATAACCTTATAAATTGATAGCAGGACCTTTTTTGGCTCTGTATCTTCTAAAGATATATAGCACAAAATAGTGGAATAGACAGGAACGCATGACAACTTATGACACAAATGGAAGTTCTATGATCCCTGTTCCCATACCTCTGGATTCAGCAGATTGGGGGGACGTCTACCTTCAAAATATGCGATGATATTGTCGGCGGCCATGAGTCCCATACGTGTGCGAGTAGAAGTCGTGGCGCTGCCGATATGCGGACAGAGAACGGCGTTTGGCAATGGAATCAATTCAGGATGGACTTTGGGTTCCTCTTCATACACGTCAAGTCCAGCGCCCCAAATCCATTGGTTCTTCAGCGCTTGAACGAGGGCCTCTTCATCAACAATCGGACCACGGGCGGTGTTGATCAAAATCGCATGGGGCTGCATCATCCGCAATTCCCGCTCTCCGATCATATGAATTGTATCGGGAGTCATCGGGACATGAATACTCACATAATCGCTTTTTTGGAGAAGTTCCTCCAGAGAAACGTGTTCAGCGGTATGCGGATAGGATTCTTCAAATTCCGTATTCCGCCGGTTGGAATAGTAAAGAATATTCATCCCAAACGCGGCGCCACGCCGCGCGAAGGCCTGGCCGATTCGTCCCAGACCGATCACGCCAAGAGTCGTTCCCGTGATATCCTGTCCAAGAAAATGAAGCGGACCCCAGCCCTCAAACTTACCTGCGCGGAGATAATTATCCGACTCGACGATCCGGCGGGCCGTAGCCATCAAAAGCGACCAGGCCAGATCGGCGGTCGCGTCTGTAAGAACGCCGGGAGTGTTGGTGATGGCAATGCGCCGCCGTGTCGCTTCTTCTAAATCAATGTTGTTGAAACCGACCGCGTAGTTGGCGATGATTTTCGCTTGATCCGCCCGTTCCAACACTTCCCGGTCAATAAAATCGGTCAGAATACAGAGAATTCCATCGCGCCCTCCGGCTTTATCAAGAAGAACAGAGCGGGGAATCACTTGGTCTTCCGGGTATACTTCAACATCGAAGTTTGCGTCTGTTAATCGATCGATCACCGGTTGAGGCAGAGATCGGGTTACATAGATTCGTTTAGCCATAACTAAAACTCTCCACTTTTTTGTCTAACAAAGGTTTTGAATATAAGAGGTATGAAAGCCGTTCTTCGTAAGAGAATCAACCTTTGAATTTTGAGCCGGCGCGTTGATCGACACGATACAGACTTTTCGGAGTGACGAAGGACTTCGTAAGAGATTTGGCGTATTCTTTCATTTCCGCGGCGAATTCCGTCATAATCAAATAGCTGTCAATTTGTTGTTGGGCGGTTGTCACAATCCCAATGGAGACCGTCATGAGAGGAAAGCGTCTTTTTTCTCCTTGTCGATTTTCTGAGACAATATAACCACGTTCCATATCTTCCACATCATATTGAAATGGAATCAACGCGTCGAAGCTGGATGTAACGTAGCTACAGACTTCATCAATGTTTTTACCATCGATGATCATGACAAAATCATCCCCCCCGATATGACCGACAAAATCACCCGGCGTGCCGAACATCCCTACCCCTTCATTTAAAATGGTCGCTAAAATACGGATAACGTTATCCCCGCGATTGTATCCATATTTGTCATTAAACGCTTTGAAATTATCCAGATCGGCATAACACATGGCAATTGAAGCGCCGCGCTCCAACCGTTTCGTTGTCTGTTCTTCAATATAAACCGCGCCAGGAAGGCCAGTCAGAGGATTGGAGATTTGAAGGCGGATATTTCGCCGGATACTCGTATAAATACGCGCGGCAAGAACTTCCGGTAGAAAGGGCTTCGCGACAAAATCTTCCGCGCCGGCTTCCAGCGCTTGGATCTCCTTTTCCGTATCCCGGTTTCCCACCACAATGATGATGGGCATGGTGTATGTTAGAGGATTATCTTTTAATTTGTGGGCGATTTGAATGGCGTGATTCCCAAGGGTATCCATATCAAGGAGTAAAACATTGGGAATTTGAGCGATAATTTGTTCGTATAATTTTTCCGGGTTGGATCGCTTTTCAAGAATATAACCAATCTCTCGAAGATAATCGAGATATGTCTCATCCGGATCGCTGATTCCTACGGCGATCAAAGTACGTGATTCTTCGAGATGCTGTTCATCCTTTAATTTCATCATATCACATACAAAAAGTTAAGATCTCGTTCAAAGAAACTGATTGAACAGATTTATCGATGTATAGTTGTTGGTTTTCATTATCCTATTTTGTATCTTAAAATTTAAAATATTCAATACTTTACAACGAATTTCAATGGAAATCAATTCATAATTTTTTATCGCATTTGAGCTTTGACAATTCGGTGATTGCGGGAATCAGCGATATAGAGCGTTCCATCCTGCGCAACGGCGATCCCTTTCGGGCCATTCAAATATCCCATTCCCGCTCCGGTTCCGCCACCCAGAGATACATTTTGACCTAGTGGATCGAAACGATGAATCATTCCCGCGGTTGAATCTGTGACATAAACATTCCCCGCGCGATCCACCGCTACATAGGGTTCAATCTGTAGATATCCATACTCGCCTTCCCCTTTCCAGCCGAGGACTTTTCTCTCTTTTACCGCTTGTCCTTTTTTATTGAATGCGACAACATGCTGGTTCACAACACCGCAGACATAAATCAATCCATCAGGGGCGGCTGTGACACCGACAGGTTCTTGGATTTCGTTTTTCCCGATCGTTCCTCCAAAAGATCCATCCGGTTTATACCAGGCGATTTGGTGATGGCCGGTATCCGCCACATACAGCGTTCCATCCATACCGACTCCTAACCCTCGTGGATTGTAAAACGGCTGCTTATCCGCGTTGACAATAGGAGTGAGGGGATTCCCGTCTTTATCAAACCGCAGAATCCGCCCCGTGCCGGCCCAGGTGTCTGTGACGAAGACCGTACCATCTGGACCTACGCCGATCCCTCCATTTGGGTTTCCATATTGATTGATTGTCAACTGCCCCGGTCCGGAGCCTTTGGAACCGAATGATTTAATAAAATTCAGGTCCTTGTCAAACACCTGGATACGCGCGTTGCCCGAATCCAGAACATAGACGGTACTCTCATCCGGCGACAACGCGACGCCTCGCGGATCGTTGAATTCTCCATTCCTGACGCCAAACCGGCCGATGGTTTTCAATTGGCGCAACGGGCTCGAGGTTTTTTCATAGCCTTTCGCGACGATCAGTTCGCCTTCCGTTTCTAAAAGCGGTTGACGCACATAGAAGTTAATGTCTTCTGAACCGGGTGGATACCAGACATCCCGATACAAGAGGTATTTCCACAGCGCGAGCCAAGCTTGCTGCTGCTGTTTGCTTCTTCGAAAATCGTTAAATGGAAAGACGCGTTGCGAAGCGAGTTCCTTATTCGGATTCTTCGTATCGCCGGGACGGGGCCACCAGACACGGTGCTTTACTCGCCGTTTCGTATACTTGCCCTGGCACCAGACCTTCATCCGCGATTCAAATTCTGTATTGACTAACAAATATGGAATATTCGGTGGTGGAAGCGCGATCGTCTCCTCCCCTTGCGGGTGGGTTCTGTAATGCCGCAGGTACCACGAGTACGGCCAGTTAGCTTCTCCCCACAGAAAAGCGATCGTTTTTCGAGGCTTTTTTTGAGGATTTATGGGCATATAATCGAGCCCCAAAATTTGGGCGCCGCGTTCGATTTCTTTCACGATATCCGTCGCGGAATGATCGGTTTGGGTATATACAATGACTTCCCTTGGATTGTCATTGTTGTATACATTTAAAAAGATATTGGTGCGCGCTTCATAGAGAACGAAAAGACCCACGAAAACAGCGAACACGCTCCGGATCGCCCCCGGTTTCAGCTGCGCCCAAACATCACCAATAAACACTCCCGCCAGCAAGAGCAACGGCAGTACCTGATGTACGAGAAGCCAAGGCACTTTCTCTTCCAGCAGCGCATAGATCAATAATGAGCATACGCTCCAATAAATAAGAAAAATCCGGAGACCATTCGGAAGCAGACGATTGGCTGTTTCTTCCTCGGGCGCCGCCTGTTTTTCCGTTTCCGGTGGGATAAATGAAAACGAGGCGATCAACTTCTTCCCGAACACGATCGCCATAGCGAAACAGAGACAGATCAACCAGATCAGAACCGTCTGGCTGCTTTGCGGGGAATGGAGAAGAATCACGTGAATGTATAAATACACAGTGCCCAAAAACGCCAGCATGAATCCAGCGAAATTGAACCCTTTTAATTTCTTGATCAAGTAAACGAAAAAAGCGATGACAGAGAAGACAACCCCGATGACTTCATAAATAATAATCCGGGGAATGTAATAATCCGACGGGCCGGGAATCCGTGGATCGCCCTGCTGGCCCATCCAGTAGAGCAGATAATTGATCACCCCATCCTTCATCCCCTCCGGATGGTGACCGAGGGCGGTGAAGAGAAGGGAATAGACCGCCAGCGCGAGAAGTATACACGTCAGAAAAATGATGTTTCCCTGACAGAAGCGTTTAAAAAATGAAACTTCTTTCTGCGGTGGAGAAAGCCAGGCGCGCAGAATTTCGATCCCAATAAAGATCACCAGAAAAACGCCAAATCCCGTGATGATCCACGCGGGGATAATCCACGAATGAGCGCTTACATATTGGTTCCAGCTGTTTTCCAGAACGCCCATGGAAAAAGAGCCTTGGCCGCTCTGTGTTTTAAGACGCAACGCGGTTTCCAGAAAGACGGGCCGGTGCGTAACGAAGGCGACGAGGGAAAAGGCGAAGAAAGAAAACACGGCGTACAACGCCGTCAGTTTCACGAATGGAGCCCGATCGACAAAGATATCACAAAGCGCTTTTCGTCGGTCTTCTTTCGGAAATTTAAAATAGTAATAGACGCCATATAACACGGCGAATGAACCAAAGAAAAAGCCCGTCATGTACGAATTTTCCTTGCACGTATACATCAGCGCAAGAAAGAATGTCATCCAGATTAAATCCCCGCTGCGCCTCGATCGCAGATATTCCAACGCGAAGACGAGGATCCCCATCGCCATGGCCGCCATATAAATATCGTTCCGGGCGAATCGGGAAAAATAGGTCAACACAGGCGAAGCGGCGACAAGAAGAAGCGCGGTAAACGCGCCTTCCTTTCCAATCCACGGTTTTAACCGCCAGACAAAATATAACAGCAGAATCCCAAACGAAACAAAGGGCAACCGGGCGGTAAAATCATTGTCTCCGAACAGAAGAAAGAAAAGAGCGCCGTAATGATAGAGAAACGGACCGTGATAAGTAGGATCGTAAGCCTTAAACTCTTCTCCGGTGTACATTCTATAGGAATAATAAGCATGTATCGATTCATCATGATGGATCGCCATCCGGTCCAATTCGTAGAGCCGCATGAATACGCCGAAAAAAACAACCGCGGCCACGCATAGACCAAATCGAGTTATTTGGATTTGATTCTGAGATCGAGAGGGCATTGGATAAAAAATGTCTCCTTATACAGGTTTTTAGACACAATAGCACAAACTAAGAGAATTGTTACGGAGTGGGGGCATTTTGTCTAGAGCGTAATCCCTTGTAAAGACAATCATTTTATGACTTTCTTTTTATTCATTTTCAATGTAAAATAAGGATATTCTATTATTTTGTCCGGTTTTTTTTTGGAGGTGTTTGATGGTCCAAGAGCGTGTTTGTGTTGTTTGTGGGGGACCCATGAACAAAATTACTGGTGATATCTGCTGCAAGGAAGAAGATCAATATCTCCTACTCGCCTGCAAAGGACACTTGCGTGACTTTGAAGACCGGCAATGTTCGATGGACGATGTCGTTGAATTGCTCTATGACGATCTCGCTGAATTCCTTGAAAAAAAGAATATGTCTATAGAGGATTACGATTACACCGGCGTTCTCAGTGAACTGGAACGGCGGATCTTTCGTTGGGTGAATAAAGAGATGATCAATTTCCGTCAAATCGGCGGCATCGGTTTTTGCTCGATCTGTGGCTGCGCGGTACTGGCGGGATGGACCAAATGCACAAGCTGCTCGGATTCAAGCGGAATGAGAGATATATTGCAGCAAAGCGCGGGAATGTCAGCCCCAAAACAAGCGCCGAGAAGAGGGATGCATTTCAAAAGATAAAAAATATTCGTCGAATAATACATTAGATATATAGAAATATAATTTTCCTACACTGACATATTAAATTTATCTCTCCTCTAAAAACCAAAAAACTCTATCCCTGTCTCAATAGCGTTCAAATAAAAAATATTATTTTTAGACAATTCAACGCTCTTCCATTTCACTTTTCAATCTCTCTATCTCCTCTTTTTTGCGGCCTTTCTCTGTATTGGTAGAAGAGAATCCCGGAAGATTCCACCCATTTGGAGGAGATCATGTTTCACCGATTTCGGCAATGGCTGAAGAAAAAAAGCGCCGTCCCCACACCCCACGTTCGCTCATTCGCTTGGATCCCAGAGAAAAAAACGGATCTGCCCATTCACCCAAAATCCCATCCATTCTCTGAAAATCCCCTTTCGCTGTGGAATGACACGGATGATTATTTGGCGCCGGCGGGGATTGATTTCCGAATCTTGTTCCCCATTCTGCGCCGGTTGCGGGATTATATCCCTGATGTGTCCGCCGGTGTGTGGGCGTGGGTTCGGTTGTGCTCCACTCCCCAATCGTTCTCCCTCTCCGGCGCCAGCGAAGCGGACCAAGCCCATGCGCGGAGTCTCTTATCCAATCTGGATAATCGGATTTTCGAATTCCAACATGAACGCGACCGGGGTGTGGAGGCGCTTGTTCAATGTTTCTTTCTCTCCGTCTTTACCTACGGCAGTTTTTGTGGGGAAGTGGTTCTACACGAATCGCGGAAGCGGATTGACCGGTTTATCGTCATCGATCCAGCGGTGATTCGTTTCAAATTGGATCCATCCACAAGAGAACTGCGCCCCTATCAAATTTTGAATGACAGCTCACTCATTCCTCTGAATCCCGCTTCGTTTTATTATTTCGGATTGGATACGGATGGTTTGTCGCCGTATGGGCGATCTCCATTGCTGGCGTTGCCCTTTGTGGTGAAACTGCAGCAACAGATGTTGGCCGATATGGCGAAGGCGCAGCACAACGCCGGTTATCCAGCCGTTCATTTCCGCCTTCAAACGCCGGAACGAATGACCAGCGAAACGCCTAATGAGTATTACGAACGAGTATTGAACGAGATTCAAACCACACGCAATGAAATCGAACGGAAAAAATCTGACAGCAATTTCGTCAGTTTTGACAACATGGATGTGCGCTACATTGGCCCATCCGGTAATACGCTGCAATGGTCTGAAAGCATGCAGGCCATTGGAGAGCAGGTGGTCTCCGCGCTTCACTTGGCGCCGTTTATGATCGGCCGCAATTGGGGAACGACCCAATCCTGGGGAACGGCGCAGTATCAGCTGTTGACCAACAACGCGAAAACCGTTCAAGAAGGCGCGAAACGGCTGGCCGAATGGCTGCGGAATCTCGAACTGATTCTACAAGGCTCCCCCGTCAAGGTCACTCATCACTTCGCCCCCCATCACCACCTGGACGCGGCCGATCGCGCGAGCGCCTTCAAAACTTCCGCCGAAACATTGGTGATGTTGAACGAGAAAGGTTTCATCGATTCCCAAGCGGTGAAACAGCGCATGGAAAATTTATTGCGATTTATGTAAAGCATGTATAAAATAAGGGCGCTTCCGTTCTACGCGCTGGTGGCTAGACTGATTGAAAATATCTAATAACTGATGTTACGCAACTTCATTGATTGAGATTTTTTTGTCTGAATCCGGATGGACAGGACAACCAGGATATACAGGATAGGTATTATCAGAGTGATATTGATCATCGAATAGTAAAATTTGTACTCAAAGTTTTTTATCCTGGTTATCCTTTTCATCTTGGGTATCCAGATTCAGACAAAAGCGGATTCAGAGAAGAACTTCAATCTATTGGTTTGCGTAACACCAGCTAATAATACGAATTGAAATCGAATGAATGAAAAAATCCACAAATCCGGTTTCGCCGCTCTCATCGGCCGCCCCAACGCGGGGAAATCTACGCTGTTGAATCAGATTCTCGGCACAAAATTGATCGCCGTCACTCCCCGCCCGCAGACCACCCGCAACCGGATTTTTGGCATCTACGATCGCGAAGACACGCAGATCGTCTTCCAGGACACCCCCGGTTTGCTGGAACCAAAAGACGCGCTGCACCAGTTCATGACGCGGGAGGCGGAACGGGCGTTGAAGGATGCGGATGTGGCCGTCTGGTTAATCGATTCGATTAAAGGCGTCACCGCCCGTGAACGCGGGATCGCAACCAATGTGCTATCCAATTTGAGTATCCCCTTATTCGCCGCTTTCAATAAAATCGATAAAATCAATCCGGATCAAATCCCCGCATTAGAAAAAGAACTTGAAGGATTTCAATTCGATCCACCCCCTACGAAAATTTTCATCTCCGCCTTGCTGGGGCACGGCGTAGGGAATTTATTGCGGCAAGTCACCGAATGTCTGCAAGAAGGACCGAAATTCTATCCCCCCGATCAATTAAGCGACCGCACGCAACGTTTCTTCGTGGAAGAGATTGTCCGCGAAAAAGCCTTCCTCCAACTCCGCCAGGAACTCCCCTATTCACTCGCGGTCCGGGTGGAAGAGATGAAAGAGCGGGAAAACGGTCTCACCGCGATCCGCGCCGTCCTTTTTGTGGAACGAGAAACCCAAAAAAGAATCGTCTTAGGCAAAAAAGGCGCGGCGATCAAACATATCGGAATCGAGGCACGCAAAGAAATCGAAACGATGCTGGACGGCAAAGTGTTTCTCGAATTATGGGTGAAAGTGAGTGAACGCTGGCGGAAAAAAGAAGACCGCCTCCGTGAATTCGGCTATACCGAAACCACCTAAAATCTCTCCCAAATTAAAATGGATTGTCCAGTACACAGTTCAATGGAGCGCGGGCATCCCGCCTGTAAAAAAATACATTTTTCGATTGAACTTTAATCCCCCCATTACGTTTCATCAAAGAGGGTATCTACACCCACAAGTGTTTCACTCCATGTGTCAAGAAAGGAAAAACAACCATGCGTATTCTCACAAGTTCTCTTCTTGGGATTCTGATTGCGGCTGTGTCCCCCTTCCTAAACGCGAACAGCGCCAGAGCGGAAGAACAAATCGTTCTAAATCCATCACCGCAGGATACACTTCCTATCCTTGGATCAACTGGAATGATCGAGAAAGGCGTTGAAACTCTCACAGTCCGGTTGAAGAATGGTGAAACCACCATTGTGCCCGTCCCACTTGAAAATGATGTTCCTCTCGATATCAGCAAACGGCAATATGGAAAAGGAAAACAATTAGAAAAAGACGCCAAGGATTTTCCCGAATTGGCGAAAACGGGCCTGCACAATGAAGACCAATTGAGAAAGACAAAGACGATTACGGGAAAACCAGTTGATGAGATTACAAAAATCGGCCGCCCGAACCAAGCCTCCAGCGCAGGATTCATAGATGAGGATGAAGATATCCTTTCCGTGTTAATCGGTGACAACCGGCTTGTGCGGAGTATGGGCCTGACACATCCCGAACTGGCCAAACCATTATTCCATATATTGAATCTAGTCCTGGACGAATATCAACGCAAAGGGCCCCAGCGCTTCATCCTCAGCGATGTCGAAGCGATTCTATACAATTATGAGGAGATTCACTTTAAGGGAGAGGGATCAAAAGGCTCTCAAGAATCCATTTTCAACGATGAAATCCGTGGCAACGCGCAATTCAATATCACACGGGATCTGAAGGAAGAAGAACAGGCGTTTTTAAAGAAAAAATACGCCCGCTTGAATACACTGGAATTTGATAAAATGGTTAAAAAACTCACTCTCATCCATACCGGCGAAATGGAACCGTATTACATCATGCGTTATGGTTTCTACGAGGGGCACACATACTTTCGCGCGGATCCCATCGCGATCGCGTTTGTTTTTGGATTGCTAAGCATTGAAGAAATTGAGAATGCATTCCCAGGATGTCTATATGAAGCATTGACCGAACACTTCACGCCAAAAACAGTTCAATAATTCCTTCATATGGGAAATTTTGACGCCTTACACTGCTATACAGGATTCTTTATTGTCTGAACCTTGATTCGCTTGATTTTCTTGATTTTTGAATCATGGTAATCCTATAATCCTTAGAATCAGGGTTCATACGATTATGTTATACTGCAAGATGAGCATAATGACTACAAGGATTCTTGGAACTGAATTATCGAAATAACATTTAATTCTAAATTCCGTAAATACATAAAAAAAATAGTATTCCATAGAAACCTTAACAAAGGATTATCGCGTGCACATAGTCATCTTTATTATCCTCTTTTTAATCTCACCAATTGCCACCGCAAAAGAACCGTTCGAACCAGAATTAATAGAAATCCCCGCTGGGCCGTTTTTGTTCGGTTCGTCCCCCAAAGAACGAAGCGAATTCCTCACCCCCTCTCACGAACCGCATCAATCCAAAGTATTCCTTAACACATACTACATCGGAAAATTTGAAGTCACAAACGAAGAATACGCTTTCTTCATTGATGAAGGCGGGTATGAAAACAAAACATATTGGTCCGAAGACGGCTGGCGGTTTCGAAATCGTTTTTCATGGAAGGAACCCCGCTGTTGGAGGGATAAAGACTATCACCTTTTATGGAAAGAAGGACGCCCCGTCTGCGCCGTCAGCTGGTTCGAAGCGCAGGCGTACTGTCGCTGGCTCTCGCTAAAGACAAACAAACCCTACCGGCTTCCCACGGAGCAGGAATGGGAAAAAGCCGCGCGGGGCCCCAACGGCTCCATCTTCCCTTGGGGCGATGAATGGGATCAAACCGCCTGCAATTGGCTGGGCGACCCACTTGGTTACCGCGATCCCAATCTCGAAATCGATCGTAATATACGCACGGGCCGCGTCGATTTCTATCCAAGTGGAGTCAGCTTTTACGGATGCCACAACATGGCCGGGAATGTGCTGGAATGGGTCGACGGCCCTTTTTATAAGAATGATGTGTCAAATACAACGATCCGGATCTTTCGTGGAGGTTCGTTCCTCTCCGGCTATCCCCGTTTTCTGCGCTGCGCCTGGCGAGGCGGAACCCGCCCGGAAATCGGCTATGTCTATTGGGGAATCATCGGTTTTCGAGTGGCGATGGACGCTGGGGAAGAAGAAAGTTAATCACAACCGTGGAGAAAAATCCCTTCTACGAAAAAAACCTCTCATGCCTGCGCAAACGCGATCCACACTGCGCCGCCCGCTTGCCTTCCTCCGCTCCTATCAAAGAACTGTCAACGGAATCCACACCATCACACAAATGGATTCAAGATAGTCTAAAAGAAAACTGCCAGCAAATTATTCTTTTAGGAACTGAATCGGGTCAAACGATCAACACGATTTTAGAGCAGTACAATCCATTAAATCTAATCGTCATTGAAAAGAGCATGAAGCGTTTCGCCGGCGCCCTTGCCGCGTCCGATCTCACGAACGCGCTAAGCGATCCACATGTATTCTGGATCATCGGCGACTCGCTGAGTGATATTCTGCCGGGGATTGAATATGTAAAAACCTCACTCGCCGCGCATGGTTTTCAATGCGTTCATTCTCCCAATTCTTCTCCACCCGATCGGCCCTTTTACCAAAAAGTCGCAGAAATCATCCATCGGGAAATAGAGCGTGAAGCAACCCACCTCAAAACACGGCTCGCTCGTGGAATGTTGTCTCAAAGAAATCTAATCGCAAATGTTCCTGTTAGTATACGATCCCTTTCACCCGATAACGTGGCGAATGCGTTTTTGCGCAAACCAGCGGTTGTAATCGCCGCAGGGCCATCACTCGATCAAAACATTGGCGCATTAGAGAAGGCGAATGATTCAACACTCTTAATCAGTGTCGACACAGCCACACGCGCGCTTCTGCAAGCGTGCGTTCAACCGCATGTGATCGTCACGTCGGACCCTTCCCCTGATAACGTAAAACATTTTGATGGAATCGATCTTCCACCGGAGATTCTACTCGCCTATCTCCCCGACACCCATTACGAGATCCTACGCCGGTTCACGAACCTTCCCCGCTTGCTATGCCTATTCGACGATAGCGCCCGGTTGAACTATTGGCTGCGGGAAATTCTCGGTTTTCATCGATTACTCATCCGTCCAACCAATGTCGCGGAAGCGGCGATCCGGCTCGCTCTATTGATGGGCTGCGATCCAATCATTCTTGTTGGCTTAGACCTTGCGCTGGCGCCGGTTGGAGGAAAAACGCATACGCAGGCGGGCGCGCTTTCAAAAACGATTAAAAATTATTCTCAAAATCAGGTCCAGATTGAAACCGAAACAGGCGCCATTATTTCGCAGAACCTTGTCCAGGTTCCCGGCTGGAACAGTGAACTATTGCCGTCATATCCATCATTCAAACTCTATCTGGAACGCCTCGAAGAATTAATCGCGGATACCCCCATTACATGGATCGACGCGACGGAAGGCGGCGCTCGGAAACGGGGATGCGCGCAGATGACGTTAGCCGCCGCGCTGACCTCCATTCCCAATAAGAAACCGTCGATCAACGAACAGCTGCGGCGAATCCCTCCACCAGATGATTCGCATTCGAAAAAATACCTAAAAACATTCCAGCAGGCGTTGAACCGCCTTTGTAATTTACGCGATGATCTCCAATCCATCGCGCAAGGAACCATCACCGGAAACGCCGCGGAATCGATATGGAATGAGTTTCTACAAAATAAAGAAATAAGAGCCATGCTGGATCACGCTGTATTCCAGTTCCAGCTTCTTCCCCCACTTTCGAAAATTGTGGAGCAAGAACGGGCTGAGTTTCTGCGCAATCAATCCCAAAACGCCATCGAAATAATCAACCTTTTCATCCCCCTATGGGAAACCGCGCTCTCCGATTCCAAATAGAAACAAGGTATAGTACTTAACTATTATTGCTAAACAAAATCGACAGATTATATTTCATTTTTGCGGGCGGGACGCCCGCGCTCCATTATGATATTATATGAAAATGAGTATCTAAGGCTCTCTCGTTCGTATTCGCTCCCGCAACTCATTTTCATTTGCAGGTTGTGATCTCAATGATAAGGATTAATATGAGTCACAAAATTTTTCGTGAATGGCGCGTTTGGTTTTGGTATTTGCCTCTTCTGTATGCTTTGTATTTGGAGATGAAAATCTTTAAATATGCGCAGGGATTCCCTATTGATGACGCCTATATTTATTCACGCTACATCCACAATCTCACGCAGGGATTCGGCCTCGGTTTCAATCCCGGTGAATTCAGCGCCGGGATTCCCGGTTTTCTCTACGTAATCCTCTGCGCGGGCGTTTCGATCGCGTTGCCATCATTGGATCTTTTCTTGATTCTCCAATTCATGGGGATTTTCTGGTATCTCGTTCTGATTTTCCTCACGCAGAAATTGATCCACGATCAAACGAACAATTTGATCCTGAGCTTACTCGGTGGAATTCTCCTCGCCTTATGCCGTCCTCTCTATTTCACAGCGCTCGCAGGATTGGAAACGCCCCTATTTCTCACGCTGATGGTTTTTACCTGCTGGCTGGCTCTGCGCGAACCACCAGTCAGCCCGGTCTGGTTGGGAGCCACATGCGCTCTGGTCTGTCTAACCCGTCTGGAAGGCGTTGCGATCGCCATGGGCTACTGCTTCTTCATCCTTCTAGGCGCGTTTGTTTTCAACAAACAAATGAAGGGCTCATTCGTTAAATCTTTATTTGAACTCATCTATTTTCTAAGTGGATTCATTCTCGTAACATTACCATTCGCTCTTTTTATCTATATAAAAACCGGTTTTTGGCTTCCTACCGATTATTATGGAGAACTCCTCAATCGGAATGGCTTTTCCACACTCCCCACCGCCGCTCATTTGGAAAAAGGATTCCTGGCAATCTTTAACGGATACTCGGAAATTCTTACCCTGGATTCAACATCGATCATCTATTGCGGTCTGTTCGCGTTAAGCGGTGTCTCATTATTGATTTTTATCTATCGCTGCGGAGAAAAACCACCCAGCCTGCGTTTTTTCGCGGCCCGATCTACAATGTTTTCTCTTATACTATGGCCGTTTCTCTATGGTTTCTTTTTCAAATTCGATCCTCAATTCGGGCGCCAGTATATTCATTACTTGCAGATTGTGATCGTCATCATTCACATCGAAGCGATCGTGGGAGTCAACGGCATTCTCCGAAATGCTGTACAGTATATCCCTTACCGAAGCCTTCAATTCGTTATCGTCTGCCTCTGCGCTTATGCGCTAAGCTATTACACGTGCAAGGCGGTCATCTCCACAGCCCGGCAGTCACATAAAAAAGAATTAACTTCCATGATCGATCGATCACGGGAACACGAACAGATTTATAAACAAGCGGCATTATGGATCCGCAGTCATACACCGCCTGGAGCCCGGATTTTAACAGGCTTGATGGGCCCCGGCGCGATTGGTTACTACTCCGGCCGGTATGTGATCGAGCAATGTGATTGGGCCGGCGCCGGAAGGTTTACCAGTAGACAATCCTTCTCCCTCGACGATCCTCAACAAAAGCGAAGTTATTGGAAACACGCGATGGAAACCATGCGGCTCGAACGTGTCAACTACTTCGTCAGTTCCGCCTCTATGAATATCACACAGGACACCCGCTTCGCCAGAGAAATTCTGACACTTTCAGACTCGAAGCGCAAAAACGTGTATCCGGTCATCCATCAAAAAGCGTTTATCTATCATTTTGACGCGCCCGAAGAATATATTTTATGGGACGAACACCCCCAGTTCATCGATCGCGCGAAATTTCCCATCACCGAAGGGCGGATGATCTCCACTTTCTGGCATGATATACCCATCGTGGCCGTGGATGTCCGGGAGGTGACCTCCGAACTGCGCTATAATGTCATTCTTCCTGACCGCCCTCATCTCGTAGCAGGCGCCGCGTTGGATTTCCCTCCCCGTGACTATACAGAGGAAGAAACGGTCCATTATACGATTCACATCGAGTTGGAAGAGAAGAAAGATATAATTTACACGAAGACTTTTCAAATGAACCAGGCGAAACCGAGAGATATCCTGACGGAATTTGATATCGATCTAAAATCATACAGCGGCCGGCATGCGGCGCTCGTATTTTCTCTCTCCGTTCCGCCGAAAAAGTATCCCGGAAAAATCTGGGCGGGATGGGTTCATCCCCGAATCTTGAACAAAATGGAGGGCGGGCGTCCCGCCCGCCATAAATATAATAAAATATAAGGTTTTTACAAATATCAATTCACAAACGAACGCGAAACATACATAACGGACAATATATATGCCGCAAGTCGAAGGAACCTTTATCGATCGTGTAAAAATCCGTCTCAAAGCGGGAGACGGCGGGGATGGTGTCACATCCTTCCGCCACGAAAAATACGTGCCGTTTGGAGGGCCTGACGGTGGAAACGGCGGCGCGGGAGGGAATGTGATCTTCCGCGTGAATCCGGGGATGAACACACTCGAAAAACTCCATTCCCAACCCTTCTATCGGGCGGAAAATGGAAAAAACGGCGGGAAAAACAACCGTACCGGCGCGACGGGAGACGATCTCATTCTTGAAGTCCCGCCTGGAACCATCGTTACAAATGACGAGACCGGCGAACTCATCGCCGACATAGAAGAAACCGAAGGCGAAGCGGTCATCTGCCAGGGCGGCAAAGGCGGTAAAGGCAATACCACCTTTGCGACCTCAACGAACCAGGCGCCGCGTAAATGCACTCCCGGCGCGCCTGGTGAAGAGATCACCGCGTTTCTTGAATTGAAACTCGTCGCGGATATCGGCCTCGCGGGACTCCCCAACGCGGGAAAATCGACGCTGATCTCTTCCATCACCGGCGCCCGTCCGCGAATCGCTGACTATCCATTTACGACCCTGCAACCCATTTTAGGCACGATCAACTTAATGGACGGCTCCTCAATCGTCATCGCGGATGTGCCGGGTATCATTCAGGGCGCGCACGAAGGAATCGGGCTGGGCCTCGATTTTCTGCGGCATATCGAACGAACGAAAATGCTGGTCTTCGTCATCGAACTCTCGCCTCACGATCCCAATCTTCCCGCGCAGACCTTCAAAGACTTGCAACACGAAATCCGTCACTATGACGAATCGATCTTAAAACGGCCTTACCTTGTCGCGCTCAATAAATCCGACCTTCTCTCCGACAAGGAAGATCTTGAGCTGATCCTAAGCGCCTTCCACGAACAATGCCCCGAAGTCCCCCCGGACGTGATCCACGTCATTTCCTCCCTCCAAAAAACAGGAACGCAGACACTGCGGGAGACGATTATTTCGATGTACTCAGAAAGATTATCTGAACGGCGCTGATTAGGAATCTGATAAACCAAGCGACGACTCAAGTCATACCACTCCACAAATTAAAATCTCCAGTTAACATCCATAACTAGAGTACGCCCCGGAAACGGGAGATTTGATTCCCCTAACACAAAACACGCTCCAATTAAAGCCATGACAAATGCGACACATTTACCTCCAATCGTTGATACGGTTTTGAAAGATTTAAAACGGGTTGTGATTAAAGTGGGCACGCGGGTAATCGATGATGAGAAAACCCAGTTCAACCGGCCTATAATGAAATCGCTGACGCGGGAGATCGCGGAATTAAAAGCCCGTGGAGTTGAAGTCATTCTGGTCTCCTCCGGCGCTGTCGGGGCGGGTTTGCGGGGCTTGGGGATTCCGAAACGGCCCCGGTCGATCCACCTGCGTCAGGCCTGCGCGGCGGTGGGACAGGGACGGCTCATGCACGAATACCAGCGGCTCTTCCACGCGCATGGGATCACAACAGCGCAGGTTCTATTAACGCGGTCGGACCTTGACCGCCGCACATCGTATCTCAACGTCCGTGAGACTCTTCTCCACCTTTTGACCCTCGGTGTCCTACCCATTATCAATGAAAACGACACTGTCTCCGCCGATGAATTGAATTTCGGGGATAATGATTTTCTGGCCGCCCTGGTCGCAGGTAAGATGGACGCCGGATTGCTCGTTCTCCTCACCCGCGTCGATGGCGTTCTGCGTTCGGTGGATGGAAATCAATCCGAAGGGGAATTGATCGAAGTAATCGAGGATAACTACAAAGAAGCGCTGGGGGTGGTTCGAGATAAATCTGATCCACTTTCTATGGGGGGAATGCGTTCCAAGCTGGAAGCGGCGGGGAAAGCTCGTTCAAAGGGGATTCTTGTGGCGATCGCCAACGGTCTTCGGCCGGGTATCCTCGGCGCTATCCTATCAGGCCGCGCCAAAGCGACATGGATGCTCCCTACGCGCAAACGGCTGGACGCATGGAAATACTACCTGGCTTTTGCGAAACAACCCTCCAGCGCCAAAATCATCGTCGATGAAGGCGCGGTGGAGGCGGTCCGGGACCGGGGAAAAAGCCTTCTCGCTTCCGGAGTGAACGCAATCACTGGATCATTCAAAGTAAAAGATCTCGTGCAGGTATTCGATCCCGAAGGAAACGAAGTGGCGCGGGGATTGGTCAATTACACATCCAGGGAACTCAGAAAAATCCAAGGCCGATCAACCAAAGAAATCCGCGAAATCCTTAACCGGCAGGACGCGCAGGAAGTCATTCACCGCAATAATCTCGTCCTTTTCTAAATTACAACATCAGGCGGCCGTTGTGACCGCCTGATGTTGTATCAAATACTATTGCAACCAAACCGGTTAGGAATCAGAAGGTTTATTTTCCTCTTCATCCTCATGTAAAACTGACTCTGGCGCGCTTTCCGCGGAGGCTTCAGGCGCCGGTTCTGGTTCCACGCTAGCGGTCTCTTCCATCGCTTCCGTGGCCGTTTCCGGCGCTGGCTCCGGCTCGGAGATTTCTACAGTCTCTTCCACTGCTTCTGGAGCCGGTTCTACTTCCACACTGGCGGTTTCTTCAACTGGCTCAGCAACCGCTTCCGGCGCTGGTTCCGGCTCGGAGATTTCTACGGTCTCTTCCACCTCTTCTGGAGCCGCTTCCACTTCCACACTGGCGGTTTCTTCAACTGGCTCAGCAACCGCTTCCGGCGCTGGTTCCGGCTCGGGGGTTTCTACAGCCTCTTCCACCGCTTCTGGAGCCGGCTCCACTTCTACACTGGCGGTTTCTTCAACTGGCTCAGCAACCGCTTCTGGCGCTGGTTCCGGCTCGGAGATTTCTACGGTCTCTTCCACCGCTTCTTGAGACGGTTCCACTTCCACACTGGCGGTCTCTTCCACCGGTTCAGCAGCCGCTTCCAGCGCTGGTTCCGGCTCGGGGATTTCTACAGCCTCTTCCACCGCTTCTGGAGCTGGTTCCATTTCCATACTGGCGGTCTCTTCCACCGGTTCAATTACCGCTTCCGGCGCTGGTTCCGGTTCGGGTTCGGAGGAGGCTTCTTCTTGCTGCTGCATCAGCCGATGCATTTGTTCGCCAAGCAATTCACCCAGCGTCGCGTTACCGCCGCTTTCATCAGCCATATAACGCTGCACTTCCTGATGTTCCTGTTCTTTCAAGAAATCTTTCAAGGAAAGGCTGATCTTCCGGTTCCCTCGATCGAATTTGATCACTTTCATCGTGACCACATCACCGACTTTGACGACTTCCTCAGGTTTCTTGCCCTTTTGCGCGGTTAAGGTCGAAGCGTGCGCGAGTCCTTCAATGCCTTTTTCCAACTCGACAAACGCGCCGAATTCCGTCATCCGGATGACTTTCACCTCGACGGGCATACCCACTTTGTATTTCTTTTGGGCGACATCCCACGGATCAGGCTCCAGCTGTTTGAGTCCGAGAGAGATCCGCTGTTGAGAGGGATCGATTTCAAGGACTTTGGCTTGGATTTTATCCCCTTTTTTAAGGATTTGTTTCGGGTGGTTTACTTTCTCCGCCCACGACATATCCGAAACGTGAATCATTCCATCCACGCCTTCTGGAAGCCGCACAAACGCGCCAAAGTCCGTCATTCCCGTGACATCGCCTTCAATCACTGTCCCTGGCGGATAATTGGTCTTCGCGAGAGTCCATGGATCGACTGTGGTCTGGCGCAGACTCAATGAGATCCGTTTCCGTTCTTCATCGATGCTGAGCACTTTCACCCGGACTTCTTCTTTTTCTTTCAGAAGTTCGGAAGGATGATGGATGCGTTTCACCCAGGACATCTCCGAGATGTGGATCAATCCTTCAACGCCTTCTTCCAATCCAACGAAAGCCCCATATTTTGTCAAACTGGTCACTTCTCCCCCCACAAGTGATCCAGGAGGATATTTTTCCTGCACGTTCAACCAGGGATCGGGCGCCCGTTGTTTTAAACCGAGGGAAATGCGATCTCCATCCACGCTCAACACCATGACCGTGAATTCATCGCCGACATTAACTACTTCCCTTGGATGCGCCACATGCCCCCAGGACATGTCATTCACGTGCAAAAGCCCATCGACCCCACCCAGGTCGACAAACGCGCCGAAATCGGTCAAGTTTTTAACAACGCCTTTGATCCAATTTCCGACCTTCAACGCGGCCATTGTCTCTTTGCGGAGGCGGGAGCGCTTTTCTTCAATCGCCTTCCGCTGAGAAAGAATCAGATCCCGTTTCCTTCTCATCTCAAGGATCTTCGCTTCGATCCTTTGCCCGATCAACGCTTTTTGGTCCTCTTCATTCCGCGCTCCGGGTCCCATTTGTGAAAAGGGAATGAAGCCACGCAGGCCATCCACATTCACTTCGAACCCGCCCCGCACGATCGCTTTCACGACACAGAAGACCGGGGTTCCATTTTCATACGATTCCCGTAACGTCTTTTTAGCGATCCGTTCTTTCGCTTTCCGGCGTGAAAGAACCGGCAGTCCATCATGACCCTCCCGGTTGATCACCATCACTTCCACGTCCATGCCTACAAACACATTGGGATCTTTTCCATCTTCAAGAAACTCACGAAGAGGAATCACTCCCTCCGACTTGGAACCGATATCCACAACGACGTCATCCGTCGTGACTTTCAAAACCTTGCCGGTAATAATCTGGTTGACAACGATCTCCGTAAACGTCTGATCGATCATTGACTCGAAATCTTCGCTGTCATCCATAAAAACATCGGGGTTCTCGTCTTCTGTCACATTGATGTCTTCCCCTAAGGTCCTCTCATCTTGGGCGTCAATCGCCGCCGCTTGCTCTCGTTCATGACCTATCATCTAAACCTAAGCCTCCAGTGTCAAAAATAACGGATAATAACTCTAATCAAAAATAATACTTACTAAATCCTCAATATAAATATGACCGAAAGGATTCTACAGGATTTTTAAAGCATGTTAAGGCTTTCAAAAGGGAACACACTCTTGGGGATTATTTTGTCATCTTTTCATCCAAGACGGATTTCAAATGAAATACCGCGCGCTCCATTTCTTTCGTAAACTCTTTGATAAGTTCCGAATCCGCCTTGGCCCGCGTCTCACCTTTTGGAATTAACGGTTGTCCTATCAGTGTTCGTATTTTCTTGGGACGTGGGAACCATGCCTTTCTTGGGTACGCCTCATACGTCCCGGAGATGTAGACCGGCACAATCGGCGCTTGGCTCTTATGCGCCAGCCAAGCCGCGCCTGTCTCAAACGGCTGCATCTGACCGTTCTCACTTCGCGTGCCTTCCGGGAACAATAAGATCGCTTTCCCTTCCCGTAATGTCCGCAACGTAATCATCACGGACCTCATGTCACCTTGACCCCGCGCCACTGGAATGGAACCAATCCGTCTCAGCCACCACCCAAGTAATGGCGCCGCTCTCAATTCTCTTTTCAAAAGGAATGTCAATTGCCGCTTGATGCCAACAGTAATCAGGGGTGGATCTAGATAACTGCAATGATTGGCCGCCAAAATGACTGGACCGGATGAAGGAATATTCTCTTCGCCTTCGGTCGAGAGACGAAAAAATATCTTTGCCAACACCCGGAAAAAATGCCAGTTTATCTTGTAGAAAAAATCCATATCTACACTTGAATCCTATCGATGTACGATATCACCAGACATTCAGAATGGCAAGGTTACAACACGTTTCACTTAAAAAGAAATAAATCAAGGTTTTGCTGAATTAACGCCAGTATGGCAGGGATTAATATACTTTATATGGTATACACACCTAAATTAAAACACAAGAAATACGAATACTCCAAAAAAGTGTGTTTTTCTGGGCGCAGAATAATATACACAAGAAGAGAATGTAAAACTTTTCAACGCTATGTGAATGGGAGCGATTTCCCCGCCGGATCAGATTCATCAGACATGTCATCATGCCGTCAGAACTCAATCCTGATCCGCCAGCCGATTGGCGGCTCTTGCTATCAGCAATTGTGTTAGATATAGGCAGACTCCACATTGAAGCGCGACAAAGAAATAAGGGCCAATCCCCTCTTGAAAGGGCAGCAGATTCCGGCCCAAAATATTGACCTGCTCGCTGGGGAAGAGCGATGTCACACCCGCCAATGGGCTGATCAACGCCAATAAAAGGATTCCAAAACCCGGCGGTGAGTTCGTTGTTGAAAATAAAAACGGCGCGATGATCGTGACGAAGATCACAAGACTAGACACAATCAACGCCCGGTTGGTCTGCCGGAAACAGGCGGAACAGTACAGACCAAACGCGGTATAGACCAACAACGCGCACAGCAGAATAATAGGATAAAACAAGATTGCGAAGGTATCCCTTACATTCGAGACCAGATCGACTTCATATCCCAGCAAGCCGCACGTGAGTTGAAGAAGCATACCGGGTAGATACAACGCCAGCGCGATGAAAAAATTATACTGCAAATTCGTCATGAACTTGGCCCGGACGATCTGATCGGACGAGAGAAGCGACGTTCGGATCAAATCGAGTAAACCTCGATCACGGTCCGCGCTGATACTCGTCGCCGCCAACGGCAGCGTAAACAGAGACGCGATCAAAAACGGAAGCGAGAAAAACAACCACGATCCTTCATACGAGGCTAAAGGCAATGTCAGAACCGATGTAATCAGCGCCGTATAAAACAGGCGCATGACCACCGGCAGCCGGGCGAACCATTGTACCCGCCGTTCGAGCACCAAGCCGGGATTTCCTTCCTCACTCGTTTTATTAAATGAGATATCGTAATCCCGGTCATAAATCTGTGAGTCGTCCTCTTCCTCCAAACTGCGCCCCCATTCTTCGGTAACGCCTAAAACAATACTCCGTACCCTGCGCGTCGTAGCCCACAATAATACAATACAAAGCGCGAAGGATAGCATTATGTAATGTTTTAACACCATCGGCAATCCCATCGGCTTTAAGGTTCCCGACCGAATCAATTCGCTAGGATCATATAAAATCGATACGCCGTTCTTCAGCGCCGCGCTAGGATAAAACTCCTCCCGCAACGTGAAAAATGGACTGATATACTGAAATCCATGATCCTGCAATCCAAAATCAGTCCATTTCAACGTCGAAAAATAATGCCAGGCGGATCCATGATACGGAATCAAGAAAGAACTAAAGAACGTCGCGATAACCGCGATCAGGTACACTTCATACACTCGCTTGCGCAAGGTGGAACAAAACAAGCCTAAACAGCCCATCGTGAATGTGGCGGTAAATAGAATCAGGTACGTGCGTGACACTTCATAAAATGAAAGCCCACCCCCCAAAAAACAGAGGGAAAGAATCGGAATTCCAGAGATTAAGAGTATAAATAAATAAATTAACGGGGAGAGCAGTTTTGAAAAAACGAAATGAGAGACCGAAATCGGTGACGAAAGCAGCGTATCCAACGTCGACCGTTCCCGCTCTTCCACAATGACGGGCGCCATCAACAACGGTGTCACAATCGTGATAAAAAAGAGATGCCCTTTCGCCAACGTATAAAACAACGCCCGCGCGCCTTGCGGGATATCACCATCGGGAGCCCAGGCGCTGGCGAACGCGCCCCAGTTTTGGCTGACAAGATAATTCACTCCTACTAAAAATAAAAAAAAGAACACAAACGATTTTGTGCTCCGCAAAAAAGACCGCAATTCCCGCCATAAGATCGGTGAGATCCAGATTCGTAATAAACTTCGCGCCAACGCCATGATTGTTATCCTCTTCTCCGAATAATTGACAAGTGGATCGTTCCCATTTGCGAACAATCATCTACCCACTCTCTAATGTAACGATTAAAAGAGTTCTTACGCTTCACAAATTATTCACTCTGGACTAAATATCTCTCCGCCAGTTTCTTCAGGAAATCCGCGATGGATAAAAACACGACACACTGGATGAACAAATAGAGATACGCATATAGCGCTTCATCCGATACGCCGGTCATTTGATAAATATACTGCTGTTCCACTCCCGGACCGGGTTCCAATTTCCCCGGAAGGATTCCATGCATTCCCAAAAGTGGACAAAAAAGAGCATATATCCTGCTCAAATAAAAAATCGGGAACCATATCAAATTAAAAATAATTCTGTAACTAGAGGGAGCATTAAGCCCGAGGAACTGGGGATCGTAAAACCATGAAGTCAATAATTGATACGACTGCTCCCCCCCAATGATCGTAGGAATCAACGTGGCAAAGATAATGATTCCCGTAACCAGCAACGCCTTATTGGTCTTTTGAAAAAAAGTAGAAAAAAACAGGCCCATCGAAGAGTAAAACCGCAACGCGCAGTAAAAAAAGAAAGGAGAGACGATCAGAGCCAGGATATCGAGAACCCATTTTGCTCCCGTCGCTTTAATCACTCCAAACCAAAGAAATAAAGACCGGATTACCATTCCCGGCAGAAACAGGGCCAGAGCGATAATAAAACTATACGTAAAACATGAGGTGAATTTCGTCTTGATAATCTCGCGCATGGGAATCAATGTCGTTAACAGTAGATCTAACGTCCCCCGCTCCCGTTCAGTACTAATCGAGGCCGCCGTCATCGGAACGGTGAGAAGGATCGAAACAACCAAAGGAAGGTAAAAAAAGTAGACCGCATTCTGATCGGAGATGATTGGAATGATGATAATGGAGAAGATAATTCCACTGTAAAACAGGCGGATTAAAACTGTCGAGCGGGCGAACCATTGCATTCGTCTTTCCAAGATCGCTCCGGCTTTTTCTTCTTGATGGATAAACCTTTTGGAAAATTCTACAGTTAAATCACGGTAGAGCAGCTTGTTTCTGGATCGATCGACTGGAATCCGGGACTTCCGGACTTTATAAAGCGAGGTCCGGCCTTGCGCCATCAACTGAACCCGGCGCCGGGCCCAGAACACCATAAGGACACTCACTAACAAGGACATAACCGGGTAAATGTATAATGGATCGAGTCCTAATCGAATTTTAACATAACGCCCGGCGCCAAGAAATATATACGAAAAGTAATCAAACATCTCAACGGTATTGATTGCGGAGCCGCTCTGACTCGAGGGATAAAAATCCTCCCAGAGAATCACAAGAGGATTTAACAAATGGCATAAATGATTCGTTTCACTAATATGGCGGGCCGGCCGGGTTCCGATCAGATCGATTAACGTTCCATGAAAAGGAATCACGATCGCATAGAGCAGGATCATACCGCCGGTGATTAAATAAACCTCATGCAGTTTCGGACGCAGCGTAGAACAAAAAAGACCAATGCTGCCAAACGTAATAATCGTGAGCAGCATGTTTAAATACGCCTTGAAAATAACATACGGTGAAAGTCCGCCACCCATCAGACAAAGCGATAAAATGGGAATCGCGGCGGTCAAGAGAAAGACGATGAAAAGCAACGGCGCGAACAACTTCGCCGCCACGAGCTGGCGGGGCGTGATGGGAGAAGAAAGCAGCAATTCCAACGTGCCTTTCTCCCGTTCTTCCGCCACCTTCGACGCCGACATAAACGGGGTAATAATCATCAAAAAAAGAAGATGGATAAAGGCAAGAGAAAAAAACAATCCACGGGAAACCCTTGCCACATCACTAGATTGGTTCGCCCAGTAAGTGATAACTTGGCTCCATCCCTGCAGCATGAAAAACGTAAGAGCCGCGAGAAAGAGAAAGAGCATTACAAAGGTCTTTTTTTTTCGTAATATAGAACGGAGCTCCCGTGACAAGAGTGGAAAAGAAAAATGAATTTGATTCAACACCGGCAGGACACGCATATGACAAATCATCCCTTTTTGTATATTTTCAATCGTATCGTGAATTCATTCATCCCGTCAGACACTATGAAGAAGGGGGTCATTTCATTGTTCAAGCGAACCCAATTCCTCCAGCCACATCGATCCAAATGTTTCACGTTGAATATAACGGGCTATCATTTACATTTGTTTATCCTTCCCGTGTTGGTATTTTACTCACTGACTGCTATAACCCCCACGGCGCATTCGGCGGAAGATCCTTTAAACGACGTTTTGGATCAACCAGAGTACTTCGCCGGCGCCACGAATGAACCGTACACTTCCGTCGTCTATGCGGGCTTTGATCCTGAACTGCCCTACCGCCGCGACATGTCCTGGGCGCCGATTACGGTCGAACTGACCAGCAACCTAAAAAGCATGGAAGGCGAATTGATCGTCGAACTCAAAGACGGCAATGTCACCTATCGAACGCCAATAAACTTGCCCCTAAAGTCGAAAAAAGCGTACAGTTTTTTTGTCTACGTTCCCGAAATGCTTGATGAACTTAACTTTTTTATTCAGGAGGGCAGGACAAGAACGCCCATCCAAACCGTAACCATCCCCAGTGTCGAATCGGAAAACAACCGCTTCGTCGCGGTTCTCAGTCAGGAACGGGGCACCCACAGCCACTTAGCGCACAATCCGGGTGACAGAGAAGCGGAGGTTATCCGCCGGGTTTTATATACCACGCCGGATATACTCCCCCGGTTCTGGGTCGGCTATCAAAACATTGATGTCATGATCTGGGACGGCGGTTCCAGCGCCCCTCTTTCCACCGAACGGGCGGCCGCGCTGGAACAATGGATTCAAACAGGCGGCGTTCTCGTCCTGGCCGCCGGGGCGCACTGGCAGGAACTGAATAACTCCGCCTTCCGGTTGTATGTTCCACTTACGATGACAAATTCCCGCGTGTTAGAAGCCGGCGCGGAACTGATTTCTCCCAAAGAAGCGATCCATCCCGTCTTGGCCAATGGCATGGTGATCGCGACGGGTGAACTCTTGGACGATTCTTCAATCAAAGTCTGGCTGAACGCTGGAGAGGATCCGTTTCTCGTTGAACGGAAATGGGGCGCTGGACGCATTGTGTTTGTCGCGTCCTCCATCGATCAACCGCTCTTCACGAGTTCTCTGCAAAACAAAGTCTTCGCGGAATACATCACGGAACGCTCGCATCCCATTCCCCCCCGTGTCGTAAACGACCTCGATCAAAACGTGACAGGATTCCTGCAATATATGGTGCAGGCGGAGCTTCCCAGCACTTGGTTCATCGCTGGATACCTTGCATTGTACATCATTATTGTCGTGCCTGTGAATTATCTCCTGTTCCGTTCGATCAAACGGCTTGAATGGGCCTGGTTCACAGTGCCCATCTGGGCGGTTATCTTTGCTTACGGCGCGTACTACATCGGCGCGCTGCGGCAAGAGAGCACGGTCTCCGTCAACGAAATCAGCGTCATTGAATCCAAACCCAACGCCACAGTAGCGGCGACAACGACGTATACTTCTATCTATTCCCCCGTCCGGCGGTGGTATACGCTCTCATTTGAAAATCCGCCCGCGTTCCCCCACATCCCAAACTCCCAATCGTCCTTTCAACGCGGCCGGGCCACTTCCAGTGACATTCTTGATATATCCTTCTCCGATAAAGGAACCGTTGTGAAGGATTACTTGATTTACCATTGGTCCCAGCGGCAGATCAAAACTCAGCATATTCTCCCCATTGGGAAAGGGGTGGATGTCGATTTCGAATGGGAAGGCTCCCAGATCATCGGAACCCTGACGAATAACACTGGATTTACACTCATCAATCCAGTCCTTTGGGTGGGATCCTATGAAATCAACCTGCCGTCGCTGGAAATCGGGGGGAAGATACATATCGACCGGTATTGGAAATCCCGGACCGAGATCAACCTGAACGATCTCCGCAACCAACGGATGTGGGGATCGCAGCGAGGCTATAATGTTCCCCGTGAACGAAGAGACGCCAGCGTCTATATCCAAAATGAGATTCAACAATTTTATCCGGAAATCCTCCTTGGCGAACCGGGATCCCAAGGTATGGCGATTCTTACGGCGCGGGTGAATCAGCCATCCTTCGCTTTCGATCTCAACGGGGAGAGAGTCGATCCCAAAGGCCAGGCGCTGTTCTGTCTCATCTTCCCCCTGCGCCAGAATATCGAAGGCCGATTGGTCATCCGGCGAAATTCCTGGCGTTTTCCCACCTCTACGTTGATGAACCTTGGCCGGCAGGGAAATATGATGATGGGCACATCAGATACCGAATTTATTAACAATAATCAAGAATCGCTGCGCAACATCATTACTGACGTGCCTCTGCTGGGCGGAAAAATTGAGGAAATGTACATCAACATGAATTACCCAATGCTTGGTTATCCTCAACAAGTCAGCCAGATCGATCCCAGCCTGCAGCTGCAAATTCGCAACCGCATCACGAAAAAATACGAGCCGTTATCAGAGATCACCGATAACAGCGGCAAAGTCAAATTCCCCGCGCGTTACTTGAATAAAGCTCTCGGAGGAATTTCCATTAAAATCAAAGCGCCGTCAAACCGCACAATCCAATTCCCGAATAGCGCCATTGATATCTCATTAACAATGAATTTCGGCGGAGACGATCAGTCTACATTCCTTGGACGGCCTTTGGTTGATGAACCTATCGATGAGGAAAGTGACCTTGGGTTATAATACGGGTTGATTGTTCCTCGTTTGGATCCCAATCAAGAAAAGCGATAGAACAAAAATAATTGTGAAGAGTATCGTTCCATACAAGTCCGGCCTTCCACCGGCGCGGCAAGATAGGAGACACATATGATTCGAGTGGAAAATTTCACGAAAAAATACGGGGATAAAACAGCGGTCAAGGATTTTACCCTGCACGTCGAAAAGGGTGATATTTTTGGTTTCATCGGCCCCAACGGCGCAGGAAAAACCACCACGATCCGCTTCCTCGCGACGTTGCTGAAACCAACCGCCGGGGAAGCGACGATTAACGGCTTCAGCGTCACCCGCCAACCGATGGACGTGCGCCGCTCAATGGGCTACATGCCCGACTCGTTCGGTGTATATGAAGGAATGCGCGTATGGGAATATCTCGATTTCTTCGCCGCCGCCTACAATATAAAAAAAGATAAGCGTAAAAAAATCATTCGCGATGTCATCCAACTCCTCGATCTCGACAATAAAAAAGACGATTTTGTTGAAGGGCTCTCGCGGGGGATGAAACAACGCCTCTGCTTGGCCAAAACATTGGTGCATGATCCGGAAGTCCTCATTCTCGACGAACCCGCTTCCGGACTGGATCCCCGCGCCCGCCACTACATCAAAGAACTTCTCAAAGAACTGAGGCGTATGGGCAAAACCATTCTCATCTCCTCTCACATCCTGGCCGAATTATCGGACTGCTGTAATAAAATCGGCATTATCGAACGAGGCGTTCTCCTCGCGTCCGGTGAGATCAAGCACATTATGAGTCAGGTCCGGGAAAGCATGGTCCTTGAAATCGAACTCCTTGAAGAAGATGACCGGCTGGAAAAGATCATCTGGGACTTCCCGGGCGTCAAAAACGTAGAAGTGATGGGACAGATTACCCGCGTGGAATACATCGGCGACCTTCGCGAAGTGCCGGTATTACACAAACAATTGATCGAAAAAGGCATTAATGTCTTATATTTCCGCGAACTGCCCGCGAACCTGGAAGAAGTCTTTATGACAGTCACAAAAGGCGAGGTCGCGTAAAGAGCCACTCCATTCAACCACCATCTTTCCCCAATCAACCGGCTCCACAAGGCTCACCCAGTCAGGGAGATCGAATTATACTATACTTATTTAGTATCGAATTCATCTCCACAGTTTCCAATAGGACGAACCGGCAAAAAAGTGACATCCCTCAATCTCCCCTGGATGAAAAGAACCGGACTGATGTGGTATCATGACGGGAATGCGCCGCCGGAACGCCTTAACCACACTATTGAGAGGTCTTTATCGTGAAACGCTTATCGATTCTCTTCCTGGCCGTGTTCATCGTTTCTATACTGGCGCCGGAAACATTCGCGTTTAAATGGTACAAAAAAGCGTCTGAAGCCTTGGAAACCGCGAAAGAAAAGAAAATGCCGGCGTTTTTATATTTCTTTCACTCCCTCGCATTACGGAAAGGGAGCCCTGAACGAAAATTGTGGGCGAGTCCTTTATTAAAGAGATATGAAAACTCTTTCGTCGCCACTTTAGCTGAGGTGGATTCCAACGTCGATCTTATCAAAAAATATGGTGTTTCCTCTTTCCCCGCCATTCTGTTTTTCGATACCAAAGGCCGGGAAATCCTGGCCCTGCGGATCGAAGATGAAACATTGAAACAAACAATGCTCGCAGTACGAATGAAACGCGTTCTCCGTGAAATCGAACAATTCGAGCTGATCGAAAGCCAAATTCAGAAATACAAAGACAACGCCCGTATGGTGCACTCCTACGCCGATGGATTACGCGACCGGGGCCAATTCGAAGAAGCGGAAGAACAATACGTCCGCCTGTTCCAATGGGAAAACCTCGATCCCACGATCCTCAAAGAATCAGAAACGTCATACATTCATATGCTTTTTCTCCAAGCGACCCGCGATTTCTACGCAGGGCGATACAGCAGCTGTATCGATACCATGCGCCGGTTTAAAGCGAAATATCCAGGAGACGACGCCACCACCCAAGCTGATTTCCTGCTTGGCATGGCCTATTATGAGGCGGGTGATCAAAAAAGCGGAGAACAATTGCTCAAAACAATCGCACGGGATAAGAAGGCGGGGATCTTCCAAGAGAAAGCGAAACAATATCTCGATCGGAAGAAAAGTAAAAAATGACATACAGAATCGTCCATACCCATTGCCGCCATTATCGCGGTGATCGTCCCTGCCAACCTCATAAAGATCACGGCGTTTTTTGCGATGGATGTCCCCATTTCGATCCCGTGAAATCCCGGATTCTTATTATAAAGTTGGGCGCGACCGGGGATGTTCTTCGTACGACCGCAATCCTGGGATCGGTGAAGGAAGTCTATCCAGACGCGCACATCACCTGGGTCTGCGGCTGGCGAAGTGTCTCTTTAATCCGCCAGAATCCACTGATTGACCGTCCGCTCCCTCTCTCAGAAGAGTCTCTCGTGATTCTGGATAACGAACGGTTCGATCTCTGTGTGAACTTTGACCTGGCGCCGGAAGCGGCGTCTCTCGCGGGCCGAATCAAAGCCGGTGTTCGGAAAGGATTTGCGCGAGACGAAAAGGGCCGCGTCTTCGCCTATGATCACGCCGGAGAAGAATGGCTCGAGATGAGCCTGTGGGATGATAAAAAGAAAGCCAATCCACTCACATATCAAACTCACATGCGGAGAATCCTCGGCGCGCCCGAGACCAATCATCCCATCATCGCCCCGCTTCTCCCGGAAGCGTTGAAAAAAGCCGAGGCGTTCGCGGAACAACACGGTTTACGTGACTCCGGACCTGTAATCGGTTTCAACGTCGGCGCCGGGGAACGATGGCAGCATAAAAAATGGACGATTGAAGGCTACGTCCAACTCGCGCGGCGAATTACTCAAGAAATCGATGGACGGATTGTTATTCTCTACGGTCCCGCCGACCGCCGCCGGGCTCAAGAGGCCCTTATCGCGCTGGATGTTCCCCACATCGACGCGGGATTGCGCGCATCCATGATGGAATTCATCGCCATAATGAACGTTTGCGATCTTATCGTCACCGGCGACACATTCGGCCTTCATGCGGCGTTGGGATTGGGCAAGCGGGTGGTCTGTCTGGTCGGCCCGACTTCCGCGCAGGAATTGGAACTCTACGGCCAAGGTGTTATCCTTTCGGGAGAGATCGACTGCCTGGGTTGCTATTTAACCCGCTGCGATAAAGATCCGTATTGCATGAAACTGCTCTCGGCTGACACCGTATTCGAGGCGGTTCAAAACCAACTAAAGAAACAATGATGACAAAACGAATCCACAATACGAAACAAAGCTGGCGCAACCAGCAGCGTATCCAGTTTCTAAAAAATTTCTACGCGGCGCGTCAGATGATCGAGAAGTTCTATCAGCAATTTCTCGACAATCAATCGATTTCGTCCGATACCATCGATACACTGATCGAACAATACCTCAGGAATTTGAAGAAACTCTCTCAATCGCTCTACCAGGTACAGGACGATGAAGCCGTCGAACGGAAGAAACAGCGCTTATTCGACAAATTAATCGGGGAACTGTTCCACGAACTCGGGAAAACCCGTGACAACATTCGCTTAGTCGACGCGCACGAAGAGGACGCCGAAGAGCATAACGATGAATTTTGGCGATCTCTCACCCGGTTCGGAGGCCAGGTGATTTCCACAGCTCGGAGAGAAATCCCCCTGCAAGTCGGCCGCTCCGTGCTTATTATGAACAAACTTGTCCCATTGTTTGAACAAATCCTGCCGATTTACCGTGATAACGAAATCGTATTGCGCACGATCTATTTATCCCGCAATTACTTCGATCCTCTCACGAAACCTTCCACCATCGAATATTTCTTCCCCATTTTGTACGGCTCTGTCGATGAGGGGTATCGATCTCTCATTCATTCCTTTCTCCAAACCCGGCACATCGATAACGCGCAAGTGGTTCTCCAAGAATTCCGTCACTGGGCAAAATCAAACGGTCACAAACCGAATCCCGCTCTTGAACAAGCCGAAGCTGAATTCAGCGGCTATATAACATAATTTGCGTTTTTCCTCCCGCATCCCAGATCCCCCTCCTATCAACCATTTCATTTTCATGACGATAATAACTAGAGAATTTTCATCCCTCGGCGAGAACGATCCATAGAGAAGGGCCGCGAACACCATGAAAAAACGGACACGTCCGAAAAAAAAGCCCAAGAGTAAAGCCGAATCCATTCCCGTTTTCCGTCCCTCGATCACCCAAGAGGAAATTGACGCGGTCGCGGATGTCATGCGGTCCGGCTGGATGGGGCTTGGACCCGTTACGGAAGAATTCGAAAACGCCCTGGCGAAACATTTCGGCGTAGATTGCGTTATCGCTCTCAATTCCGGAACAGCGGCGTTGCATCTAGCCCTTCATCTTCTCGATCTTAAACCGGAGGATGAGGTGATTGTCCCCACAATCACGTTTGTATCCACCGCTCATGTCGTTGAGTATTGCGGCGCGAAAGTTGTGTTCTGTGATGTCGAGGAAGACACGCTCTGCGTCAATGTCGACGATGTGCGCCGGAAATTGACAAAGAACACCCGCGCGATACTTCCCGTGCACTATGGAGGCCACCCCTGCGACCTGGATGGCCTTCGCGAAGTTCTCGGTGACCGGAAAATCGTCATTATCGAAGACGCCGCGCACGCCTGCGGCGCGGAATATAAAGAGCAAAAAATCGGCGCTCTTTCCCCGCTGACCTGTTTTTCCTTCCATGCCGTTAAGAACCTAACCTGCGGGGAAGGCGGCGCCGTTTTCACGAATCATTCACCCTGGGCGAAAAAATTGCGGGAAATGCGCTGGCTGGGCATTTCGAAAGACACCTATACACGCTCCGCCCGCGAACGCGTCTACGCGTGGCAATACTGGGTCAACGAGATCGGATATAAGTATCACATGCACGACATCGCCGCGGCCATCGGCCTCGTTCAACTCCGGCGGCTGGAAGAAAACAACCGGAAACGGCGGCGCATCATGGAACGCTATAACGAAGCCTTCGAAGGCCAATCCTGGATCGAAACGCCTCCGGAACATGATGATGTACGCTCCTCCTGGCATATCTACCACATTAAAGTACCCGAACGGGACCGTCTCGTCGCCCATCTGAAACGCAAACAGATTGCTCCCGGCGTGCATTATTACCCCATCCACATGCATCCATACTATGTGAGTTGCAACGCCCAATGTCCTATTGCGGAAGAAATCTGGAAGCGTATCATCAGCCTTCCCATGTTTCCCGACATGACGGACGAGCAGATCGATCGCGTCATCGACACTGTTATCTCATTCGAAAACGATCTATAAAATTGTTCTAAATAATGATTGAATGCAAAGGAACGAATGATGATCTGTGGGGAACGTATTGTTTTACGCGCTTTGGAAGAGAGAGACGTGGAACAGCTGCGTCTATGGCGCAATCACCCAGAATTAATCGGTTATCACTGCTCCGATATCCCCGTCTCCCAAATCAGCCAAGCGCGCTGGTATGAGAACTGCGCCTCGAATCCCAAACAGATCCTCTTCATCATCGAAGACGAAGAAAACAACCGTATCGGATACACCCTGATTAAAAATCTTGACCACAAAAACCGCAACGCCGAAATCGGCCTTCACCTCGACCCATCCGCCCAAGGAAAAGGTTATGGCAAAGAAGCCTTTCAAACGCTGATCCAGTACTGCTTCAACGAACTCAATCTCCATCGTCTCTATTTAGAGGTCTTCGATTTTAATGAACGCGCGATCAAACTCTACGAAACCCTAGGCTTCCAAACCGACGGCAGAATGCGCGAAGCCTATTTCACCCAAGGGGCGTACTGTGATATTCTTATTATGTCTTTGTTGGAGAATGAAAATCTCCAATAATCCGTTTTCTCCATATTCTCTTCTCTAGCGATCCATCGGGATAATCCTACTGATAAAATACTCTCCAAGTTGCCGAATCCGTTGCCGCTAGGTACAATGGTCTGTTACAATATTGAATAGACTCGATAATTCAGATTCCCTTCTTGTAATAGAAGAGAGGTGGAGAAAAACTTGAATCAATCATCTAAAACACGCGCCCGCTGCCGGTCCACAACGATTTTATGCGTCCGTCGGGATGAGGAAGCGGTGATGGCGGGGGATGGCCAGGTCACAATGGGTGACACGGTCATGAAACGCTCCGCTCGGAAAGTCCGCACGATGTACGACGATGAAATCCTTGCGGGTTTCGCGGGCACATCGGCGGACGCGTTCACGCTCTTTGAAAAATTCGAAGCGAAACTAGACGAATACAACGGTAATCTGACTCGCTCAGCGGTTGAATTGGCCAAAGAATGGCGCACGGATAAAATGCTCCGCCATCTGGAAGCCCTTCTGCTCGTCAGTGATCAACATCAAACTCTCGTCATTTCCGGCACGGGCGATGTGATCGAACCGGATGACGGCGTCATCGCCATCGGTTCGGGAGGCCCCTACGCGCAGGCCGCCGCGAAAGCGCTTCTCAAATTCACAACGCTCCCCCTCAAAACCATCGCCGAAGAGGCCATGAAATTGGCCGCGGAGATTTGCGTATATACCAACGAGGAAATCGTGATGGAATACCTTCCCAACGAGAATGAGGAATCCGGCTCCTAATCGCAGCCTCCGGGATGGAAAGCAGGATTTAATACTATCAAAAATGGAAAACCGGTACAAAACGTATGTCTGAAATAACATCCACAACGAATCTCATCCCCACCGGAAAGTCAACGGTTCCTGGATTGACCCCCAAAGAAATCGTCACCGAATTGGATAAATACATCATCGGTCAGCAAGACGCGAAAAAAGCCGTCGCGATCGCTCTTCGCAATCGCGCCCGCCGCCGCATGCTCGATCCGGACATGCAGGAAGAGGTCTATCCAAAAAACATTATCATGATAGGACCGACGGGCGTCGGCAAAACCGAAATCGCCCGCCGCCTCGCCCGCTTGGAAGACGCGCCATTCATTAAAGTTGAAGCGTCGAAATTCACTGAAGTCGGGTACGTCGGGCGGGATGTGGAATCGATCATCCGCGATCTGATTGAAATCGCGGTCACCCGCGAACGGATCAAAAAAACCGATGAATGCCGCGCGGCGGCGGAACAGGCGGCGGAAGAACGCCTCCTGGATCTGCTGATTCCACACAACATCCCCCGCCGTTTCAACGAACAGGGAATGACAGTCGATCAACCGGACAACGAACGAGAAGACCGGATCGCGAACACACGGGAGAAATTCCGGGATATGCTGCGGGCGGGTAAACTCGACGACCGGCTCGTAGAACCGGAAATCAACGAGCGGGCCAGCAATGTAGTCGTCGGTGTGCCCCCCGGCGTTGGATTTGAAGAGATGGGCATCGACCTTAAAGACATGATCGAAAAAATGATGCCTAACAAAAAAAAGCGAAAGAAAATGAAGGTCTCTCAGGCCCGGCCCCTTCTCGAACAAGAAGAGGCCGACCGGATTCTCGATATGGATCAGGTCGTGCAGGACGCCTCGGAAAAAGTCGAACAATCCGGGATTGTCTTTCTCGATGAGATTGATAAAATCGTCGGCCGCGACGGCGGTTCGGGTCCGGATGTCTCCCGGTCCGGTGTGCAGCGCGATATCCTGCCCCTCGTCGAAGGCTCCACCGTCTTCACGAAATACGGCATGATCCAAACCGATCACATTCTCTTTATCGCCGCCGGCGCCTTTCATGGAACCAGCCCATCCGACTTGATCCCGGAACTGCAGGGACGCTTCCCCATCCGCGTTGAATTAGACGATCTGGACGAAGAAGATTTTCAACGCATCCTCAAAGAACCGAAAAATTCCCTCCTGCGCCAATACAGCGCCCTGATGGGAACCGAGGGTGTCACAATCGATTTTATAGATGACGGCGTAGAAGAGATGGCGCGGATGGCGGCGAAGATCAACCGCGAAACCGAAAACATCGGCGCGCGCCGCCTTCATACCATCCTCGAAACCCTGCTCGAAGAAGTCTCCTTCCATGCGCCCGAGATGCCGGGAAACACCGTCACCATCAACGCCGCCTACGTCAAAGAGAAACTCGGCGACATCGTCGAAGACACCGACCTCTCCCGCTATATTTTATAAGCGATTCGATGGATCAAACTCTCCCCAAAAACCACGCTTCTTAATTTTCTTCCCCCTCAAAGCCTTCCCAATTCCTTGGATGTTTTTTAGGATGAGGAGAATCAATCGTGATATACATAGAGGGATCGCTAAAAGATTCTGGACTTCCAGGATCAATACCCAATTTCAATCCAAAATAAATATTGGAAACCACAATAACAATATGCGTGAACAATCCTTTTCTAAACACGACGCGCTCCGCTTCGCGGGAATTTTAATCGCGGCTATTCTTCTGTTTTGGTGGCGGATCTGGGCGTTGGCGCCGCTGGACCGGATGCACTTTACAGACGACATTTTTATTAAGGATTACCCCACCCGTCTCGGCCTTTACCGGACGCTTCTCTCCGGTTCGTTCCCGTTTTGGGATATGTATCAATTCGGTGGCTGGCCCGGAATCGCCAACTGCGAAGCGGGATTCTTTTATCCGTTCAATTGGATTCTCATTCCCTTTGTCAATTCTCCACAAGCCGGATTCCTTGCCACGCAATGGCTGGTTCTGTTTCATTTTTTTATTGTTGGAATGGGGGTGTACTGTCTAGCGCGTAAAACGGGTTTATCGCCCTATGGCGCGGGCATGGCGGCGATGGTCTTCACCTTCTGTGGATTTCACTGTGCGCATAAAAAACATACGAACATGCTTTTCACACTTGTCTGGTTCCCTTGGATTTTGCTCCAAGCCGAACATTGGCTGCGGGAACGATCTCCCCGTTTTTTAATTCGCGTTACGCTGCTCCTTTCCCTCGCCTATCTCGCCGGACATCCACAAGCCTCTCTCTATATTACGCTATTCCTCCTCGCCCGTTTGATCTATGCAGCGTTCATACACGCGAAGACGGAACGCGGGAAATTCTTCACTGCTTTTTGCAAACATTGTTTTCCCGCCATCGCGGCTGTCTTTATTGCGCTTTCTCTCACAGCCTTCCAATGGCTTCCAACAGCCGAACTGATCCAACAAGGCGAGCGAGCCTCCGCGGACACATTTCAACGAAGCACTGAATTCTCCCTCCCACCTCACGAACTGATTGACACTATCCTTCCCGAAATCCTGAAAGACTGGTCGCAGGTGGAAGTGTTCTATTGGGGAATCATTCCCTTGCTGCTGGCGATGATCGCATGGATGTGGGAACAACCGAACGAACTGCGGCGGTATTTGATTGGCATGGGAGTGATGGCGTTTCTGCTTTCTCTTGGAGAGCATCTCTTTGTCTACGATCTTTCGTATGTCTTAATCCCCGGCGTCGCATGGGTCCGGGCGCCAAGCCGGTTGATCTACTTCGCCGGTCTCCCCATCGCGTATTTCGCGGGAAGGGGAATCGATCAACTCTTTTCGGGCGAATCGTTCCTTAGTCACAAAGACGGAGACGCCTTTTTCCGCCGTATTTTAATCGGCGTTACCGTCTTCCTTGGTCTCCTCTTCGCCATCCTCTTTTTCTGGATCGAAGGACAGGAATCGGATTTATTATGGCGGCGGTTTCATGCGGCGGCGGTCGATTCGTCGGGAGTACAATCCGGTCACTATCGATCGCAGTTATTGGAATCCATCATTCTTACGTCCCTTTTCACGGGCTTTTTCTTCTTTGCCATCTATCTCGTTCAACAGAAGAAGATCACGGTAAAAACCTGCGTGATTCTAACCATTATCCTAACTTGGGTGGATTTAGGCACGCGCTACCGCGAATTGGATCTGGCGCCCGGTGAGGGAGGATACACGATCAACGAAGAGGTGGAGGAGCTCCAACAAGCGAAATGGAATCACCGGACGAAAGTGTTCTTGCAAAGTGGTGGGAATCGGACGCTTTATCATGGAGCCGCGCAAAACTTCCCCGAACTGGACGGCCAATCACCGTTGACGCCGCTCTTGCATCTGCAGTCGCGGCAAGACACCGCGCTGCTCTTCCCCCAAAAACCGAATACAGCGCTGCTGAAACTCTTTGGCGCGCATGTGGTTCTAACGGACGCGAAAGATCTGCCACAACCGTTCGAACGGGAAACCGGACAGATGTATATCATCAATGAACCTGCTGTCCACGCGCGTTTTTTGCTGGATGAATTCTTCGTCAAATCCGAATACCAGCGCGCGCTATTGGCGGTTCAATCCTTCCCCTACAATAACGTGGCGATCGTCGATGAAAAAATCCTCGCGGAAGAGGAACCCTTGCCTTCCCGCAACCTCTTCCCTAAACCATTCCTTCTCGTGAGCGCGTCCAATGAAGCGGTTTCCATGGCCGCTCATCTCGTTATTGATGGAGAAGATCATTTTGCGGAATTGAATGAAGATAAGGGGTATTACATCGCGTCCGCCGATCCCTTCACAGGTTCCATCGAACAAACCGCGACGTTCAATTTAATGAAAAGCGATTCCACACCCGGCCGTCCCGCACATCACCGGATGCTTGAATTTATTGAATCAATTCCCAACGGACACACCGTCTTCGCGGCTATCCGCGACAACGCCGTCGATGTTCTCCATCCCGAAGGTCTTGCGGCGCTGCGGGCCATCGGCGCGTCGCTGGACGTGCGCGGTGGTTACAAACTCGCTCACGCGATTGTCGGAACAAAAGGCGCGCCCATTGGAAGCGCGTTGGAAATTGTCTCCCCCACGGAAGCGTTTGTGCTTCAAACGCATCAAAATGTGTTTACCGAAGGCCTGATCGCTGGACAGCCCAAACCGGCGATTATAACCGATGACGAACACGCCGCTGATTGGTTCCATCTCCTTTCGCAACTTGACCGTGATGATCTTCCTCCCGCGCGCTATCCGCCCAACGTTCGTTTCCATTCGGAGACACTGGGAGTGGATCTCCCGGCGCCGGTCATGGTCTTCTCCGCTCCTAAGAAAGAGGTTCACGCGCGGATCGATGATTACGCCGGCATTCAAATCAATGGCGTTGAAGCGGCGCGCAACGAGACTGGATACAATCTCGTTGTAATGAATCCAGAAAGCGGGGCGGTCGAAGCGAGCGAAACCTTCAACATTGTGCTGGATTATGATCCCCTCTGGGACCAGCGCAGCGAAATAGGAAAGCGCGCGTCCGCGCCGTGGGTAAAAGAAGCGTCTGAAGAAAACACGAAAATGCGGGCATTCATTCACTCCGTGACAGAGGGCTATTTCATCCTCGGCGCGATTCGCGACGAAGCGACCGACCTGCTGCAACCTGAAACGGTGGAGGCGCTTCGTCAAGTTGGTTCCGCGATCGTAATTAATCCCGAAAATCGGAAACGTTATTCTCACGCCTTCGTAGGAATCAAAGGCGCGACCCAGTGCATCGAAGCGTTTCGCCAAGAACAAAACGCGATCGTTTTTCTTCGCTATCCCGGTGGACCAACCCTTATGCCACAAGATCTATCCCAAAACCAGGATTCATTCACTCCCACCAACACGATCCAAGAAATCACACAGGATTCATCGGATATACCCAGCGCCGGCTCTCCTCCTCCAGGAAAAGTCTTTTCTATCGAAGAAAAAAGCGTAAATCGATTGCGGATCGCGGGAAATTTCAGATCCGATGGCATCCTGTTTCTGAGTGAGATGTTTTATCCAGATTGGAAAGTGATTGTCGACGGCGTCTCTCAGAATGTGGAACGAATCAATTATTATTTCCGGGGTGTCCGATTGGATCGAGGCGAGCATGAGATCGAATTTTTCTATTCCCCCGCTTCCTTTTGGAAAGGGCTTTGGATATCCATTATTGCGCTGTTTGTACTGATTCTATGGCGGTTTCTCCTATTCCACCGTTCCAGTCAAGAGACAACGAAATAGTAACAACCGTTGTGGAGACTCTCAAAACCGCTCTCCATACGAAGTAACTTTCTCCATTTCTACTGCCTTTTATTTCAGAAGACTAATGCAACAGAAACGGCATTCGTCCGAGTGATGGATTTTATGGATTCAATGCCAGGACAGACTTCGCATTGCCCTGGACGCCCGGCTATAGTTGACAAACATAAACAGTTAAAACGAAGTCATTATTTTCATCTTCACATGTAACTTCATCTTCCGATTCGATCTCAGTTAAATCATCCCAAGAAATATAATCAACTCCTTTTAAAAAACTTGAACATATTGGTTCTACTGAGGCTATCATCTCGACTATGCACTGGAAAGGTAATGGTTCATTAATTGTTCCTGCAATTAAACTAAAATTTAGCGAACCTGCCATTTCATCATACCAAGAGTAAAATATATGAGGTACGCCTTCCTTTATTTCTACGGCTCTTAATTTCCAGAAACTTACAACCGCATTAATAAAGGCCACAATATCACTAATTTTATATTTCTTTCTACTTTCTTCTGGTAATGAGAAAGACCAATGATTTGATCTACATTCATCTTCATTATCCCCACTTAAAACCAGTGTACATTGTTTGAGTTCATCAAACCATTCTATAAATGGAGTTTTAAGCTGTTTGCTATAATCAAATGTTGAATTGTTCATTATTTACCACCAAGTTCAAACCATTTAATAAATAGACCGATATCACTCTGTGGAGATGGAACATATTCATCAATCCCATTCGCGGCATAAATTAGGGATGGATTGAAGACGGCGAACGCGGCGCCTAATAGGCAAAGTAGTATGATGGTATTTTTATAAATAAAGGTTTCTGGATTCAATGCCATGACAGACTTCGCATTGCCCTGGGCGCCCAGCAAACTACAATTCACGAATCCAGAAATGAATCCTCATGCGCATCATCAAGCGCATCTTCTATGGCAACGGTTAAATCCTTCCATTCCTCCTCACTTAACATAACTTTAAATTGTTCTGTTTGTCCTAGTTTTCCTTCTGTTACTTGTTGTATACATAGACGTCCTTCATCAAAAAACCAATTTAAAGATCCACCTAAGCAATTATCGATTGTATACTCAGAAAATAAAGTTCCATCTAAGCAATTATCAATTATATACTCAGATGGATTTTCACTACGGATAAAACTAACAATGTTGGTTAAGATGGATAAATTTTCAATATTAAACTGAAGCCATATCTTTCCATCATATATAACAGCGCCATATAGAGTTTCTGCTCCTTTTTCAATTTCATCAATCTCCACACGCCATTCTCCATATAAGCCGCATCCTAATAAACCACGTGTAATATCCTCATCCATTATTTTTCATTTTCAACTGACGGGTAGCCAGGGCAAGAACTTGCGCTTATAACGGAGCCTTTATTTTCATCTAAAAGCCGCCACCGCGTGGTGTTGTCGTTACTGTCGTGACATTCTGTAAATTATGCAAGGGGAGCCGATCCCAAAAATTACCGCGTCCATCATTCAAGTGGGACGCGGTTCATTTTGCCGTGTTTAACATGCAAAACTTGAACCGTTTGACCTTGAATGCGGAATAAAATTCTATAATTTCCAACGATCAGGTTTCTAATTTCAAAATCGTGAAAAGCCATTGGACGAAGCGGCTCCGCCGCAGAGTGTCGTACGCCGAATTTTCTAGTTGAACAATCCCCTTGCGAAATCTCCTGAGTTGTCATGTATTTCTTCTGAGAAGGCAGTGGCTGTAAGACTGCCAACCACTACTTATTTACAGGAGAAAGATCATGAAATCATTACGGAAACGCATGATCGAAGACATGACGTTAGCAGGACTGAGCGAAGGCACGCAAAAAGCATACGTCCGAGCCGTCGCCTCATTCGCTCTAGAATTTGATTGCTCGCCAGAATGCATTAGCGAGGAACTCGTCCGGGTCTATTTACTGAATTTGCGAGACGTGAAGAAAGTCGCTCTCGGAACGTTTCAGGTCCACTACAGCGCGCTGAAATTTCTTTATCAAACCACGCTGGATCTGGGGTGGCCGTTGTTTGCAAAAAAAAGATTCGTAAGCCTCGCCAAAAGCGCCTGCCGCATTCATTAACCCATTCCCAAGTTCGCGCCCTCCTGGCCGCCGTCAGGAAAACGCCCTACCGGTTGGCTCTAACGTTGATGTATGCGTGCGGCCTTCGGACCAGTGAAGTCATCTCTCTTCCGGTGCGGCAGATCGATTCCAACCAAATGAGTTTACGGATTATTGGGAAGGGCGATAAAGAGCGAATCGTTCCTCTCCCGGACACCTTGTTGGAGCCGATGCGTGAACTCTGGTTGATGCATCGCCATCCCACCTGGCTATTCCCCAACCAACAAGGCTCCAACCACATTCCCTCATCGACACTCGGCAAAGCGTTTCGCTTGGCCTGTAACGCTACCGGGCTGACAGACGATGTGAAGCCGCATTCGATGCGTCATTCGTTTGCCAGCAGATTGCTGGAGAACGGCGAAAGCCTGCGCGTTGTCCAGATTCTTCTCGGCCATTCCAGTATTCGTTCGACACAGATCTACACTCATTTGACTGAGCCGCTTCGCCACGAGGCTCAGGATCGGATCAACGCCGTGTTCGCCGATCTGATGTGAGGAGGAATCATGAATTGCACTTCATCGAACCTCGAACTCGGCGATGTGGTTCGCCGGTTTGGCCCGGCCTATATCCGGCAGCAAGGGAAGCGCCTTTTGCCCTCCCAGCGTAAAGCGCTGCACGATATCATGGCCTGTCATACGGCGGAACTGGGAGGGCATCGTTATCACTGTCAGGACTGCGGCGAAGACTTCTGGGTGTATCACGGGTGTGGCAATCGATCCTGTCCGTCCTGTCATTCCCAGGCGATGCGGCAATGGATCGAGAAGCGGGAAGACCAGATGCTTGGCTGCCGTTACTTTCATGTAATCGTAACAGTTCCGCAGTCTATCCGGGCGGCTTTCTTGGCTCATCAAAAGATTCTCTATGGGTTGCTGATGACGACGGCTGCTTCCTGTATCATGGATCTGATGCGCAATCCCCAAGTCGTTGGCGGTACCCCGGCGATCCTGGCCGTGCTGCACACTTGGCGGGGAGATCTGGAATTGCATCCACATGTCCATCTGTTGGTCAGCGCCGGCGCCGTGAGTGAGGACGGCCACTCTTGGATGGAACTCCGCCACCCGAAATGGCTTCTCCATGTGGGAACGCTCAGCTTACTCGTTCGCCGGCGCTTTAAAGAACGGCTCGAAAAAGCGGCGCCGGAGATCTTCCAAGGCATCGAGACCAAGGTCTGGAATAGAGGCTGGAACTCGTTCTGCAAACCGTATGGCAAAGGCGTGAAAGCCATCTTGAATTACCTGGGGCGCTATGTCTATCGCATCGCGATCTCCAACCACCGGCTTCTGGCAATGGACGCTACCCACGTGACGTTCCGCTACAAGACCTTCAAAGAGAAGCATTGGCGAACTCTCCGCTTGCCGGGCGAAGAATTTCTGCGGCGCTTCGTGATGCATGTGCTCCCCCGCGGCTTCCATAAAGTCCGCTACTATGGGCTGTGGCATCACTGTCATCGGGACACACGCAATCGAATCCGTTTGCTCCTCGCCCCCAAGGCGGAGAGCGTTTCTATTCCCGAATCGGTTGAGAATTCCATCGTTTCAAAAGAGACCAACGACAAAGCAGTATTCGATCGGACCGGCCAAGAATCGGCGCCGGAATGGCCTAAATGTCCGCGTTGCAAAAGCTGTAACGTGATTGTCATTGAAACCCTCAATCGGAATCGAAGCCCCTGATCGATTCCGATTGTAAGCATCGCGATGGTAATATAAAGAAATTATAACTTTACGCGGGAAGATTTTTTACTTTTCTTGCCGTGAGGGGATTTCTATAGCTTCAAGAGGATTTTCTCTTTCTAAACTATCAACTTCTCTTCCTCAATTAAGCCGTTTCGCGAATAAATGGCGTGTTATTGGTTCTCACATTCCCCCCGCACTTCGTCCAATAGAGTTTGTATCTCGGCTTCGCTCGATAAAAACTCCTATCTATTTCATCCGCATAAGGACAACGGGAAGGAAACTGAGAAAGGGTTTTAATTTTATCCATGATTTCCCCATACCATTTCACGGCGTTTGGGAGGGAATCTTGTGCGATGACATCAACGTAATACTCGATTTCATCGATAACGGATGGGGAGATATGAACTTTAAAAACCTGCATCGGGGTATTTTGCAGATAATTTTTCACTCAGTCTAGCAAACGCTTCTTCCGCTGATATGGCCTGACCTTCATCATGTTGTTTGACGGCTTTGGTGATTTGTTTTAGGGAATGTAACAAAGAAAACATCTCTTCATAAGACTTTGCGTCTTGTATGACGATTTCGGCTTTTCCATTTACGGTTAAAACTTCGGGCCGGCCGGTTTCTTTGAGACGTTTTATATATTCCGCCGGTTTGCGGCTAAAATCCGAAATGGGGTGTATTGAATCGGTCGTAAACATTTTATTGACCTTATGACAGAAAATTTACTGATAATTTTCAGTTTATCTTGTTTTTGTGGATCACACAAGATAATTTTAACCGTCTGTTTTCCGGGAATTCTTTCCCAGACTACGAAGACGGAGACCGTTCTCTTTATCACCCCAAAGGCGAGACCCGTTGCAGCGTGAGTTTGTTGAATACGATCGATGAACAATACATCCTGTATCCGTTCTATGGCGTACGGCGGGTGGCCAGGGCAGATGAAAAAACCTTGCCCTGGGTACCCGGCGGGAACGGCATTCGTCCGAGTAATGGGTTTCTGGGTTCAATGCCAGGGCAGACTTCGCATTGCCCTGGGTACCCGGCCGGAGCCTTTATTTTCATCTAATAACTGCAACTGCGCGGCGTTGTCATTACTGGCGCTACGTTATCACCGGTCACTCCGCCGGAAGCGCATTCCTGATTCGCGTTCGACAAGCTCTTTGAATTCC
>CAXXSM010000013.1:0-23527 GCA_963663405.2 bacterium
TTAAAACGAACATTTTCTGTAAATTGCCGAATCAAGAAAACGCCCCGGCCATGCGTCTGGTGGAGATACGGTTCCTCACGTGGATCAATTAAGATCGACTGATCGAATCCATCTCCTTCGTCACGGATGCTGACCACGATCCGGTCCTCATTGTAACTCGCCGTCACATGAATCTCTTTTTCCTCTTGATTCTCATTTCCATGAATGATTGCGTTAACAAGCGCTTCGTCCATTGCGAGACGAATACAAAAACAGCAATCGGAATCAAAACCCATCGATTCCGCTTTCTCGATGACGGCGCATTCGGCGGTAAAAATATTTTCGACCTTGCTCTTGATCTTTAAAGAGACCATTTTCTCCATGAGTTGTTTCTGCTTTGGCTCAACGCACATATAAAATGGCTGACTATCGCATGACCGAAAGAAGCGCTATATGCTAAAATGGTAGAAGCGCAAGCGAATTTCGTCAAGTGAAAAAATCCTTCGCACAAACGGCTTTCCTATATGGAACGGTTCAAGACAGGACGCGCCGTGTTAAAATTTCCCTTCCCGTTCCTCAAAATGTGTAGGTTTATTTAATGTGCTTCCATCGATCTTCACCCAATGCGCGATCCATTCCATGACCCGGCCGAGAGGCGTGGTTGGATACCCAAACAACGTCATCGCCTGCGCCGCGTTGTTGAGCAGAGCCGTCCCGGATTCCATCCCTTCAAAGACCGGCGTTTTCTCAAACAATTCTCCAAACCGGTTCGCGGCCCACCGGATCGAGACGATCTCCGGGCCAGTTAGATTTAAAATCTTCGGCGGACTCTCACAGCAGTGAAAAGAACGGAGCGTCATCGCATTCGCGTCTCCCTGCCAAATCACATTCGCGTTGCCCATAGTAAGTGATACGGGAATTCCATGAAAACTTTCAACGCGACATCCAACAAAACTCCATACCGCAGCTCCACCGCATAATTCAATCGCAGCAACACGGCGTGTGTGCCATGCTGGTTGGATACATATTCAATCATCCGCTCCCGCCCCAACGCCGATTGCGCGTATTCCCCAACCGGATCGACCGGATCGCTTTCACACGAGCCTCCATCGAGCACGCGTGATAACGGATACACATTTCCTGTTGAAAACGAAACGATCCGGCTTTCATGAAATCGTTCAGCCACGAGACCCGGAAGATACGTATTCATCGCCCAAGTATAATGCTCATCCCCTGTCGATCCAAACTTCCTCGCCGCCATATAAAGAATATTCGGCGCCTTCGGCAACGCCTCTAAAGAAGAGCGTTCCAGGAGATCGCATCGGATCGTCTCGATCCCCACGACTCCAGCCGCTCTTTCAATTGGGGCGCCGAAAACCGCGCCACGCCAAGGACACGTTTCGAAACGCCAGCGGCCTCCACGGCCCTCTTGGCCATCCGCGCCAAGGAAGGCCCATTTTTCCCCCACCCCCAAAAGCATCAGGTCTCCTTCCAGTTCCGCTATGGCTTGAATCACTTCAGGAGATGGACGTGAAAGAATTTCTTCCAGTTCTTCTTCGGTTTTTATTACATTTGGCAGAAGGTTAGTTGATACAACTTTCCCTTTCATCATATAATACCTCGGCTGTCAATCAGAATATACATTTTATTTTCAGATGAATCGGCGGCAAGTCGCAAACTCAATTATGTACAAATATATATAGAAGTCGAAAAACTTTATACATTCAAGTATATATGAGTTTCGATTAACGGTCCGGTGTATGTAAATTCCGCGCAATCGTAAAGACCGCTTCCACTGATTGTAGGATCATTTGGGCGCCGCGTCACCATGTAAGAACTATAATTAAAAAACAAAATTTATCAATCACTATTAAGAAAAGGAGAAAAAAAACAGTGCTAAAGAATTTAAAGCTTGGGATTAAGATCGGTGGTGGATTTTCATTAGTGCTTATCCTGTTAGTTATCATGATCGGAATCGGGTATAACGCATTACAAAAGTCATCAACCGGTTTCACACAATATCGTGAAATGGCGCGGGACGCCAATTTAATGGGAAACCTTCAAAGCAATATGTTGATGGTTCGTATGAACGTCAAAGATTATATTATTACGGGGAGTGACAAAGATCGGCAGGAGTATAACGAATACGTACAAACAATTCATCAATTAATTGATACTGCAATTGAAAACATACAAAATCCCGAACGAGTGGCGAAAATTAATGCCGTCGTAAATGCTTTAACAGAATATGAGAAAGGATTCAGCAAAGTCGTCGAATATAAAACACAGCGGAACAACGCAGTTAATAACATCCTGAATGTGCAGGGACCGTTTATGGAGAAAACATTCACGGAGATTATGGACTCCGCTTTTAATGACAAAGACACCGTAGCGGCCCACCATACGGGCTTGGCGATGAAACATCTTCTACTTGCCCGGCTTTATGTATTAAAGTTTCTGGAATCGAATGAGCAGTCCGCGATCGATCGTGTAGATGAAGAATTCAACAAAATGCAGGAACAGATCTCCACTTTAGACCAGGAACTCATAACGCGCAGAGACGTCAGCTGCTTTCAACTGTTATCACAGCGAAAGAAAAATATACATCCACTTTCAACCAAGTGACTCAATATATTCTCGAACGGAACAATATCATCCAAGGTACTCTTGACCGGATCGGACCGGAAATCGCCAAGAACCTGGAAGAGGTAAAACAGAGCATCATCAGCGTGCAGGATGAATTAGGCCCCAGACTTGTCAAAGAGAATAGCGGGGCGATTTACATGCTTATCCTCGGAGGAATCATCGCGCTGATTTTAGGCATTCTCTGCTCCTACTTTATCACCCGGATCATAGTAAAACCCGTTGCTCTAAGCGTCACCCTGGCTCAATCTGTGGCGGATGGGGATTTCACGCAGCAAGTGGACATCGAGCAGAATGATGAAGTGGGAATTCTCGTCCGGGCGATTAACGCCATGTCAGATAAACTGTCCGACTCCATGAATGAGATCTCCAGAGCGGCGGAACAAGTCTCCTCGAGCAGCGAACAACTTTCCGCTTCTTCACAAAACCTGGCTAGCGCGACAACGGAACAGGCGGCCAATTTGGAAGAAACCTCCGCCTCGATCGAACAACTCACTTCTTCCATTGATCAGGTCACCAACAATGCGCAGCAAGCCAATCAAATCGCCCAGAAAACCTCCCGCGACGCCGAAAATGGCGGAGCCGCCGTCACGGAAACGGTCGACGCGATGCGTCAAATCACGGAACGGATCCAGGTGATCGATGACATCGCCGATCAAACCAACCTTTTGGCGCTTAACGCGGCGATCGAAGCGGCCCGCGCCGGGAGATGGGGAAAGGATTCGCCGTCGTCGCCGTTGAAATTCGCAAACTGGCTGAACGGTCCCAACAGGCGGCCAAAGAAATCGGGGAATTGGCAGTTAGCAGCGTTGAAGGCGCCAATGAAGCGGGCCAACTCATCCAGAACATTGTGCCGGATATCCAAAAAACCGCCGATATGGTACAGGAAATCACTCTGGCTTGCCAGGAACAGTCTTCCGGAACGGATCAGATCCGCCAAGCGATCACCACTCTCGATCAGGTAACCCAGCAAAATTCGCCACCTCAGAAGAGAGCGCGTCCGCCAGTGAAGAACTGGCCGCCCAGGCGCAAAGCTTGCAAGAACTGGTTTCTCAATTTAAAATCAGAGAGAAACAATACGAGAATCGGCCGATTGCTGTCCATCGCGGACTGCTTGCGCCGCACGAAGATTCCTCAAAATTAAAAAAATAGAGGAATTTCAATCAATATAAGATACAATTATCTTATTGATTTTCAATTAAACGTCTTGGATATCCAATGTGAAACACATTCTCCTGATCGGGGTTGGGCCTCTTCCTTGCTATGAATCAAACCACCTCTACGGATTCGGTATCCGCGCGTGGCAATTCGCTTTGCCCCTCTTAGCGGACGGGCATCGGATCACACTGGTCACCTGTGAATTCGGAGTCAGCCGCGAGAGTGACGTTAATATCAAATACCGGATCGATCCCGCCTCTCTCGGCCCGGTGGAACATATCGCCCTGCCCGAACCGTCCGCGAATAACATGCAATTGATCTTGACGCGGATCGAGGAGATCGTGAACACGCATAAACTGGACGCGATCGCCGCCGCCGGTTCCACGATCGCCACAAACCTGGCCTCTCTGATTCGAACGAATCTTCCGGTCTGGATGGATATGTTCGGTGACCTCTTCGCGGAGGTGCAGGCCAAAGCCCCTTTCATCACCGATGACAGTCAAATTGAATTCTTCCACCGAACCCTGGTCCGCATTCTCCTTCGCGGAGACCGCTTCTCGACCGTTTCGGAAATCCAGAAGGGCGCGGCCGTCGGTCAAATGGGATTAATGGGACGGCTCAACCGGTACAACCTGGGCAAAGAACTGATCTGGTCGATTCCCTGCGCGATCGATGGAAATATCGCCCCGGTCAAACGGGAACCGATCCTTCGGGGGAAAAAGGTCAGCAAATCCGACTTCCTCTTGCTTTGCAGTGGTGGATTTAACACCTGGGCGGATGTGGAAACGCTCTTCGCCGGCATCGAAGGCGCCATGCGAATCAATCCCCGCGTCCATTGCGTCGTCACGGGTGGGGAAATCGCCGGTCATCACGAAGCGGGATTCAACCGCTTCCGCAGCCTCGTCGCAAAAAGCACATACGAATCCCAATTTCACCTGCTCGGTTGGCTCTCCAATCAGGATGTCGCCCAAGTCACCCTTGAATGTGACCTGGGCATGAACGTAGATCTCCCGATCTACGAATCCCTCTTAGGAAGCCGCAACCGTATGTTGTTCTGGATGCAGTGCAAACTACCCATCCTTACCACAGTCACCACTGAGATCTCCCGCATCCTGCAAGAGAACGGTCTGGCCCTCTGTGTTCCTACCGGCAGGCCCGAACAGATTACCACAAAGATCATCGACGCCGTTCAAAATCCCAGCGGCATGGCTGAGATTGCGCTTCAAGCGCAACGTTTTGTCCTCCAGCAATTCAGCTTCGAAGAAACGACCAAACCCCTCCGCGCCTGGGTGGAAAACCCCGAAAAAGCCCCGGACAACAACGAGCGCGCCGCCCGCAAAAACCAACCTCTCAACTCGATCGATTCCCTCTGGCAAGAATGGGCAAACCCGGAAGAAGAAGATTCCGAAATGCCATCCCTCTCCCGCAGCCAAAAACCCGTCATCCACACCCGCCCCTACGGAAAACCCTGGTGGAACCGGCTGCTTGGGAAATAATACTCTTTATCTTCTCCAATCATCCGCTTCACACCCTCCCGCGTAATCGGCGCGGGATGAAGGATGCCCTTCGCCCATGTCTCGTAATTCACTAATCGGTTTGGATCATCCGGACGCTCCGATTGCCCGATCGGCAATAGGGAACGCGCCGAATCCACATCATGGAGAGGAACCCACTGCGTGTAGGATTCCGCCGCTTGGGACAGGATCGTACCCCCGTCTACGCAATATAAATCCGGACAGGTGATATCCCTCGCAGGATCAAGCGAAGGAAATCCATCCAGCGTTTCGAAATATCCCAAGACGCGACGCTTGACCTGCTCGCGGGCTTTCTCGTTCCAAAGCGATGGATCGCGTCCTAGGCGGTTCCGTATCGCGCTCCACGCGCCGGATAGAGTCGAATCGATATACTCGATCTCCTCATCACTGAACGAGGCTTCCGAGTCGTCCTCCAATCTCCTATTTGCCGCTTTCAAGAAATAACACAATCCCGACAGTCCGCCACCATAGCGAAGAGCCAACCTTGTAGTCATCATCCGGAACATAGTCGGTACAGCGTTCGTCAACTCCGTCCCAGGGATTCGAAGATCCGACTTCGCGCCCTTCGAATACCAAGACTCTAAATACTCCAAGGCTTGCGTTGTTTCATCTGATAGATCAACTTTCAATGTATCTCGCAGATGATAAGCGATCTTCAACAGATCCCGCTTCGCCGCATTGGTGGTATCGTAATGAATATCGAGCGCATCCTCCGGCGAAAATCGCTCCTTCGATTCCAGCCTTTGCCGAAGCCTGTACGAACGAACGGTGTCTCCCATTGAACCGGTCGAGTTTCCGATTGGTATCGTATACGACGACACGATCGGCCGGTGATTGCCGCTGAATAGATAACCTTTCTTTGGATTTATCACGTGTGGAAGCAGATCGTGTGGAACAAATCCCTGCCAGTCATACGCGCTCGCCGATCCATCATGTGTCACCTGCCCTCCATCCAACGCATGAGACGATCGGATCGGGATCGCGCCCAGTGTCCGGTATCCAATATTCCCCTTCGAATCCCCAAACAGTACATTCGCGCTGGGGAAATACCATTCCGCCAATGCTTGGTCAAACTGATAGGCGTCTTTCGCCCGCATCATCTTCAATGCGCCCTGTACGGTCTCCTTTGTCCGCATACAGTTCGGTACACGCTTCAACGCGACTTCCTCTCCCCGCCGGACCGCGTGAGCGATCGAAGAGACGACTGGGCCTAAGTGTGTCTCCTTTAATTCGATCGTAACCGGATCGGCGCCCTTTACTTGAATCGTCTCTTTCCAGACATCCATCTCGCGCCATTCCCCATCAAAGGAATATTGGTTCTTCCTCTCTGGATTCACCTTCAGAAAAAATTGATCCGCTTGATCGGCGCCCAACGCGGTCATTCCCCAAGCCACGTTCTCGTTCCATCCGATCAAAATCACTGGACTTCCCGCCACACCGATTCCCCGCGCGTTAAACGTTTTTCCAGCGAAATGGAACTCATAAAAGAGAGAGGGATTCCGCACAGGCGTTTGTGGATCACTGCAGAGAACCGCCGCCCCCGTCGTCGTTTTCTTTCCACCAACCACCCAGGCGTGACTGAACTTCGGCCCTTCTTCACTGGAGCCGTTATCCGGCTTCTTCTCATGCTCAGCCACAAATTCATTCACCCGTTTCAGCCACTCCTCATCGATATCCTCCGCCTGAATCACAGCGGCGGCATCGTCCGGCGGCAGCTTCTCCGGCGCGTCTCGGAGGAATTCTTCCATCATCCGGCTCTGAGCGCTTCCTTCTTCCCGGTTATGATAGGCCAGTGTGTCATGCAATCCTTCTCCCGAAAAAAACCGGCCGATGTTCCACCACACAGCGATGCAATCCGCCGGCGTCCATGGTTCAGGCTTACAGCCCACTTTTTCAAAAAGATATAGAAGCTTCTCCGGATGTTTCTCAACAAAATCGTTTACCCCTTCGCAATACGCTGTCAGCAGACGTTTACTCTCTGGATCGAGATTCGACGCGGTTCGACGCGCCGCCCGGTAAAATCCAATGATCCGCATCTTTTTATCCAGCTCCACCGAAGTCCGTTTCTGGTTCTTCATTGGTATATCCCCAACGAGTTCCGACAACCGTCCCTGTACAATCCGCAGCGACAGGATCATTTGGAAACAACGGTCCTCCGCCGTAGCGTATCCAAGTCCATAGAACGCCCCTTCATCGCTCTCTGCGAAAATGTGCGGAATTCCCCATGAGTCCCGCAGTGTCTCTATTTTTCCATAATCCGTATCGCGAATCGCTGATAAAACTGGCGTAGCAAGAAACGTGAGAAATAAGAACGTCCATCGTATACGCGAATGTATGCGAATCATAATAACCTCCAAATGACTTTTTTCTTATTCAGGATCACAACAGGAAATCACGAAAATCCTGGACTATCCAGGGGAAATAGCAGGTAAGAATATAGCAGTGAATTGTTGAGGAATGAAAATCTACCGGTTCTTTACCGTCCAAATATCTTCAAACTCATCCCATGAAGCGCGAATTTCATCCGGATTCTTGGGATCGTACGTCTCGGTTGGAAGGTTCGCCAGGTATGTGAATTCGGAAAGAGACATTTGCCCGTGCCAGACCATTGGAGGGATGATTAACAAGGAATCCTCTCCATGTTCGCCTAATACGGCCGTCTGATAGACGCCATTCGTCGGACTCTCCTTCCGGTCATCATAAAGGCCGATTTTCGATGTGCCACTGATCACATAAAAATAATCGGTCTGCCGTTCATGTTTATGCCAAGCTTTAATAATCCCTTTCCGCAAATAGGAAATATAAATCTGCCCGAATTGAATGTAATGATCATCATCATTCCGAAGGATCTCAACCAGATACCCCCGGTCATCAGCACGCCGTTTTAATGGAACAATCTTCACACCATCAATCATACGTCAAGTCCTCACACCAGAATTAAGTTACGCTTATCTTAGCAGGCGCCAGCAAACGAGCGAATCCCTGAATAGAGAATAAACAAGATAGAAACAATTATAGATTGATGATTGAAGGTAAAACTACTCACAGGATAATAACTTTGAAAGAACAGAAACGTATAATCGATCCCCAAAAAAAGTAAACCGCCCGTCCCGTAGGGACATCACATACTAGCCCATCCTTTCAAGGGGGGTGGGCGCCTAAATCAGGATATCGTCTCGCAAAAAACAGAAATATACAATCTCTTTTTCGTCTTTATTCCAGATACTCCCGCTGCTTTTTTATAAAGCTCCACAAAACGCTTCTCCCGCTCCCAGAGATTTTTATATTTTACATCCGCTATTTTCTTTGCTTCTTCCAACTTGCCCATAGTTCTCTTCCCCCTTTTTAATTAATCTATTATTAGTTATATCACTAAACCACGTTTCATCCTTATAGCAAGTCTACATCTTCAGATCTTAAAGATTCAAGAAAGCGGGCGCCCAGGGCAAGGCTTTTTTCTGCCCTGGCTACTTTCCGGAAATTATGCAAGGGGAGAAAAAAACCTTCCCCTTGCTACCCAGCTACCCTGTGCGATCGTAAACTTCGTTTTTCATTACCAGAAACCAGCCCATTGAAAGCAAACCTCCCCCCAAACTATCCTTCCATCTATGATGTACTTCCCTATACTTTACCGTTTCAAGAATCAATGAAGGAGAAATCAATGCGTGTATTAATCATCGGCGCGCGGGGTCAATTGGGCACAGACCTGGTCACCGCTTTTTCGGACCATCAGGTCACACCCTACACTTCCGAAGACCTGAATATAATCGACGAAGATTCCGTCCAGCAACAAGTCGCATTCTCTGCGCCGGATCTGGTCATCAACGCCGCCGCCTTCACCCGCGTCGACGAGTGCGAGCGCGAGCATATTCGCGCGTTTCAAATCAACGCCCTCGGCCCCCGCAACCTCGCGGTGGCTTGTAAACGCTGGGATATCCCCATTGTTCATATCAGCACCAATTACGTCTTTGACGGAACAAAAGAAACCGCCTACATCGAAGAAGATCCCGCCGCCCCCGTCAACGCGTACGGCGTCTCCAAACTCGCCGGGGAATGGTATCTCCAATACACATGGGAAAAATTTTACATCTGCCGGGTTTCCGGACTCTTCGGCCTGACGCCAAGCCGTATGAAAGGCACGAATTTCATCGAAGCCATGCTGCGCCTCGGATCGAAGGGAAACCCGCTTCGCATCGTATGCGATGAATCCCTTACGCCCACATACACGCGCGACGCCGCCGCCTGTATCCGCAAACTAATCGATACAGAAAAGTACGGCGTCTATCATCTCTCAAATCAGGGATGCTGCACATGGTTTGAATTCGCCGAGGAAATATTCAAGCAAGCAAAGATGAACGTCCAGCTCGAACCCGTCACTGCCAAAGAATACGGCGCGCCGGCGAAAAGACCCCGCAACTCATGCCTGGAAAACAAAAATCTTGCGAAACTGAATATCGACCCCAAGCGGCACTGGAAAGACGCCGTGTGCGAATACTTGAAAGAGAGAACGCCTCTCGAATAACGATCCTGCGGAGAACATTATGTTCGCAACGGGAATCAAAGAACTGGCTCACGCGTTCATCGATCTGATTTATCCTTCCGTCTGCGTCCTTTGCAGAGAAGGAATCAAGAGCGGAAGCCCTTTGGTTTGCGAGCAATGCCTGGAAAATTTACAAGTCCTGCGTCCTCCACATTGTTTCCGATGTGGAGCGCCGATTCATGAAAAAGCCTTCCGCATCGTCTCGTGCAACGCCTGCCCACCCGATAAACTTTATTACCAGAAAGCCCGTTCCATCCTCTCGTTTTATGATCCAAACGTCCGGGAACTGATCCACGCTCTGAAATACAATTATCAAACCTCTCTCGCGGAGCCACTCGGTGAAATACTTCTTAATGGATTTCTCGAAATGTTTGAACAACAATACTTCGACGCGATCGTTCCCGTTCCTCTTCACAAACGAAGACGCCGCAACCGTGAATACAATCAATCAGCGCTCCTCTGCGAAACGCTCTCATCCGGCACGGGAATCCCCATCCGTGAAGACATTGTATACCGCTCCCGGAACACGCCTCGTCAAACTAAACAAAGCCGTCACACCCGCCTTAAAAATGTCTATGACGCGTTCTCCCTCTACAATCCAAGCGGTCTGGAAGGTTTCTCCATTCTTGTCGTGGACGATGTCTTCACCACGGGAAGCACGGTGAATGAAGTGTGTAAAACACTAAAAAAAGGCGGCGCAAGTTATCTTGCCGTCCTTACTCTCGCAAGAACCATCAGCAAAGATCCGAATCATCCATTTGATATCCAAGAATCGATCAAATGGGACCGGGACAATTGATAAAGGCGGTTTCCGTACTATATTCCCATAATATATTCTCGATACGTTATATAGGAATTTTCCACATCCAAACCAGACGATAAAAAACAATGAATGATTCAAACAAACAAACCGGATACACCATCATCATCAGCGGTTCCGAAATCCTTTCCGGCAAACGACAAGATCGGCATATTCACTACTTGACACGATCGCTATTGCCCTTGGGATTGCATTGTGAACGCTGTGAATTGATCGGCGATGAAAAAACGCACCTCGAAAACTCTGTCCGTAGAGCGCTTTCCGGAAACGATCTCGTCATCGTCACGGGAGGTTTAGGCCCCACGGTTGATGACATCACCCGCGAAACAATTGCAGAAGCGATGGAGATCCCTCTCGCCGAACATCCAGACGCATTGAAAATGCTGAAAGATCGTTTTCGTTCCTTCGGAAAATCCATGACGGAAAACAACCGCAGGCAGACCCTCGTTCCGGTTCACGGTTCGTTTATTCCCAATCCCAACGGCACCGCGCCGGGCCTAATCTATGATCATAACGAGAAAATCGCTATTGCTCTTCCCGGCCCGCCCCGCGAACTGGAACCAATGGTTCGCGAAAGCCTGATCCCTTTTTTACAAAATCGGCTGCGCCTTCACGATCAAACAACTTCTGTTGTCCTGCGCTTCTGCGGGATTGGTGAATCCAATGTGGATTGGGCCATCCGAGATATTGTGAAAGACGTTCCTGGACTCAACATTTCTCTCTTACACCAAATCGGGATCATCGAATTAACCCTCTCCTTACCGAGTGATTCACCCGAAGCCAAATCTACACTCGATAACCTTTCCCAACGCATTCAAGAAGCGATGGAACCCTGTTGCTACTCGGTACGCCAGGAAACACTAGAAGAAGTCATTGGAAAATCCCTTCGTGAAAGGAACGAAACGCTCTCCATTGCGGAATCTTGTACGGGTGGCCTGCTCGGAGCGAAAATCGTATCCACGCCCGGAGCGTCATCCTACTTCAAAGGCGGCGTCATCTCTTATTCCAACGAAATAAAGAAGAAACTTGTGGGCGTACAACAAAAAACGCTTGATGAACATGGCGCGGTCAGCAAAGAAACTGTTTGTGAGATGGCGAACGGTGTCCGTGAGTCTTTCCAAAGTGATTGGGGAGTGGCAATCACGGGCATAGCTGGACCGGAGGGAGGAACGCCGGAAAAACCGGTAGGCCAAGTGTGGATCGCGGTCTCAAATAAAGATGGTTCTGTCTACCCATTCAAAGCCCAAATGCCTGGCAACAGAGATTCCATACGTGAACGCAGCTGTGTATACGCATTAGATCAACTCCGCCGCCTGCTCTTAAACAAAACCATCTACAAATGAAGATGTGAGGAAATTGAAACGCAGGCGCTCGCAACCTTATAAAAAACTTTTCCACCAATAAAAAAACGCGTACTCTCTTATATATATCTGTAAAGCTATAAACACCTTTTTTCCATATAAGCTAACGATTTCCCCTAAAATACCTCCAGATTTGTACAATTTGCTCGATAATATACGATTGAAAAAAGCGTTTTTTAAGGTTACAATCTAGGATAGATTTCAACTTCGTTTTATTATCGTCTACGCCGGAGGTTAAGGAAAATACTTTTTCCCCTCCTAGGAAGATAATACTATTTAACATGGTACAGCAAGGTAATATTGCAATGCCATAGACGGACTCACTCAGGGCTGAAAGAGGGAAAGATTCTTGTTTATCCGTCATTTATTTTCTACCGGCAACGAAAAAAAATCTGAACGCCAAATGCCCTTCACAAATTCCACCAAACTTACGTTTATGGTCAAACGTGAGGTTAAGCAACTCTTGGAAGAAGGGCGGGCTCATTTTAACGAAGGCCGGATTCAGGAAGCCATCCGTCATTATAACAAAGCGGTGGAAGCCGATCCAAGCTGCTCTCTCTGCCATTTCAATCTTGGCTATGCCCATCATGAAGATGGGCAATATGAAATGGCCCGCGCACGGTACGAAAAAGCCATCGAATTAGAACCATCCTGCGGGCTGTTTCTAGAGCATTTAGCAAGGCTTTTTTTTGAAAACTCCGATTATGCGGAAGCCTCAAGATTCTTTCAACGCGCTTCCTTGATCGGCCCTATCCAGCCATTAAGTCTTGGCTTATGGGGGCGCTCCCTTTTTGAAAGAGGTTTATACGAAAAATCCATTCAAACCTTTGAGCGTCTGTTGGAAAAAGATCACCAACCCGCTATTCAAGTCGGCGCGCATTATTGGCTCTCCATCGCCAACACAAAACTTGGCCGGATCGCCACTGCCAGGGAACTCGCGGAAAAGATTCTATCTTTCAAAGATATCGATTATAAAATACTATATGACCTAGGTGAAAACTTCATACATGCGCGATGCCTTAGCCTTGCAAAAAGAATCTTTGAAAGACTTGCAATAGAACGGGAAGAACTCCTGCTCGCCCGCTTGCGCCTAGAAGATATCCGTTCTCTCGAAAAGCAGATCAACGAAATCCTCCCTAAACTTTTTGATGGGGATGAAGAAAGAATGCTCCATCAAATACACGCTCTGCGAGAATTTGGGGCTAATCGCGTCTCTCGTGCGCTTCTTTCGTTTATTAATCATCCATCCGCCCCAATCCGCGAAAACGTGATTAAATACCAATCCCAATATGGATATGATGTTTCAGAATCTATCCTGCCCCTCTTATCGGATAATGTAGATTACGTTAGGGACGCCGCGTACGAATACTTTGAAAAAAGCAACTGCGGACATCAGATAGAAGAAATTATAAAAGGATTGGAAGATCCTCAACCTGAAATCCGTAAAAAAGCAGCGAATATTATCGGCCGTTTTGGCACAATAAAAACCTTGCCGGATCTTCAAATGTCAATCAGTGATCCCACGAACGAAAAGATCATCGATACATTAAACAAAGCGGTCTCATCTATAAAATACAGATACCAAAAGCAGCAAGATTCCCTCTACAGCATGAACGCTCCTACTCCATTACAGGAAAAAAAGAAAATTTCTCCAAATGAATCACGCTTTTGGATGAATATTCTTCTTATTTTCTTCCAAATCTCCGCGCTTCTTTACTTCTTATACGTCATTTTTATGAAATAACAATAGATCAATAAAAAAAGGCGGCTTTTCAAGAGGCCGCCTTTCAATTTTTCTATATTATATGATGCTTAGAAGTTCGTTATATCGTCTTCTGCGACAACATCCGGACCATTCCCCATAATGTCGCCACCTCGAACCCGGTCTTCTTTATCAACATAAGAATCATCATCGTTATCCTGTTTGTCATCCGGTAGCATAGAACCAACACCCCCATTATCTGTGCCAGCGGAAATTGTTGTCTCATCTGGACCAAAAGAGATAATCTGAAACGTAGTTGGATTATACGGCCGATACCGCTTTCCATCTCTCATTTCAAACGCGCAGGGTATATTTCCAGTATTCTGCTTTGTTCTAGTATTCCGGAAATTGGTCTTGCCTCCAGGATTGTAAATTTCACTGCTGATAAAGACAATTGGATTTTCCCATGCGTCAATAAAGACATTCTCACTCATTTGAGGAGTCAGAGCGGATTGTGGAAATCCAGCGCCTTCCAAGATATCATGCCGTCTTTCATCATTACTTCGATTGAAGTCCGGATGGATCCAAAAACGATCGTATCCCTGTTTCCCTTTTTCAAAGAACAAAACTTCATCACTTTTTGGCTCATACCGCGTTTTGGCTTCTGTTAGCGCAATATAAAATTGCTGTGGATCGTAGCTCGGCGGATATTTACCATAATCAGACTTATACGTAACAACCAACACTTCCAAACTTGAAATCAGAGCTTTTGTCTTCGCCACCTTGGCGCGCCTAAGATTTTCCCTAACATTTGGAATTAATATAGCGGATAAAATCCCTATAACAGCGACAACTACGAGAAGTTCAATGAGTGAAAATCCCTTTTTCTTCATGATGGATTCCTTATTTTTTATAAGACCTCTTAAAAAAAGCGTAACGGAAAAAAGCCTATGAAAAGAGTCCATACCTCAATACAAACCGCCACATTGAGGTTCAATAGAATAGATTCATCCACATCTCACCTTACAGAAACCATTTCCCGCTATGTCTAATAGAAATATATTGAATGTATTGAAGATTGTCAACTTATATCACCTTCGCTTCTCCTTTTATTTATGCTATCCTGCCCCCTAAATATGAACCACTAAGTTTTTAGACTACAACCTGCAAATGAAAATGAATTTCAATAGAAATCACGAACAAGAAAACCTTTGAACTTTTCTTTTATAAAGGTGCGAAACGTGTGAATAGATTGTTCACAATCAATAATTCATTGTTAATATTTATGAATAGGCAAAGATCATCCACAATTCATTCAAATCCGTTCACAGAATAATCACAAGGTATTCAATTTGTAAGTACTTATATATCAAGTAGATAGATTAACTTTTTAAACTTATCAACAGCAATAGTAATAATAATAAATTATAAAAGAATATATTCGAGTCTTATTATATGTATTATACTTGTGAATTATATGAATTGGGAGGAAAAGGAGGTAAATGTGAAATTTGTTAGTTCAAATCAAACCTGGGGACGTGGTATTGGCGCGGTACAAAGCGCGGTCGGCAGCCCGATTTCCAACCCAATCGTAGAGAATATTTATGTTTCATGTGAAAAAGACTGGGTAAAATTTATTGCGACCAATTTGAATATCACAATTCGTTGTGAGGGGGAAGCGAAAGTTGAAGAGGCGGGTGAGATTATCATTCCTTCCAAGATCATCACTGAAATCGTGAGAGATTTACCGGCAGGTGATTTGATTTTTGAAGAAAAAGATGGAACGATTCATCTAGAAAGCGGCCGGTTTACCGCCAAGCTAAAGGGACAACAAGCGGATCAATTTCCTCCTTTTATCGGTGTGGAAGATGGCGTCGAGATCGTGATGAATGTTGATGTTTTTAAAGATATCGTTCGGAAAACTTCTTTTGCCGTTACAACTGAACAGTCTCGCTACATTCTTGATGGATTAATGCTTGACTTGAAAGAAAAAGTATTGAATTGTGTAACAACCGATGGACGGCGTCTTGCATATTATAAATTTAAAGAAGAAAATTTATCGGATGAAGAAGCGAGAGCCATGATTCCATCAAGGACATTGCAGGAATTAAGTAGGTCTCTTCCTGATGAGGGACAACTTTCGATCTTGATACAAAAAAGAAAAGCCCAGTTTATTTGCGGTGACACGACCATTGTTTCGAATTTATTAGAGGATAATTTTCCGCGCTATGAGAGAATTATTCCAGTTGGAGGAGAATTTAAAGCAAAATTAAAAAAAAGGAGAGTTGCTTGACGCTGTAAAACGCGCTTCTCATTTATCCGACAAACAAACAAATCAAGTTATTGTAAAATTTGTTAATAATATGGTCGAAATTACAAGTGAACGTATTGAAGTTGGTGGAGAAGGCCGGGATGTTGTCGAAGCGGAATATGAGGGAGATGAAATTGGCCTGCGGTTTAATTACCGCTTTCTTGTTGAGTATCTCCGCGCCATAGATGAGGAAGAGATTGAAGTGGAACTATGGGATTCTGAAAAACCATGTATTTTCCGTGGTATAGGCTCAGATTCGTATCTATATGAGTTAATGCCTATGCAACCGCCGGAAGATGAGAAAAAATAAGTATTTTATTTAAGAAAAATGAAATCAATTCGAAAAATATAGATAGATATAGAGTAAATGGGTATAGAGATTTATCTATAATTTTCAAGTAAGTTATTCTAAAATAAGAACTTAATTTATATCATATTAAAAATACAATAAAATATTACACGGTATTTTTAATTAAAAACTTATAAAAAAGTGGTTGACAGAGGAATAAACAGCCTTAAAATGAAATTTTAGGGTGATTTTATACGAAGATGAGTTTCCGAGACTTACTTGTTCAATATTTCTGCTAAAATTCATTTTCGTTAATACAAATTTCGGTTGGGACGAACTGAGGGGGAGGCTACTTATGCCCTTTAAACCGGCGTTTTCAGTAATAGAACTGTTACTCGTAGCAGGAATTATTTCTATTCTTGTATCGATAGCTGTGCCTGGCTATCTCGACGCAAAGCTGCGCGCCGAGGTTGTTGATACGAAAAATACATTACAGAAAGTGCATCATGCTCTATATTTGTATAAAGTAGATAACAATAAATACCCAGAACGTCAAGTATTATTTAGTCTATATAACCCTCTTGCCCGGCTGGTGAAGGGAGAACAACTCGCCACAGAACCTGTTGACCGGTTTAAAGAAGGTTTAAAGGGTTATGGAGGGTTATACGGAGATTCTTGCATTTCTTACTTTGATCTAGATCCTATGAATCCTCTTTTTGCAAAAGTACGGAATAGAGAAATAAATAGACGTTCGATTACTTCTAGAGATATCCCTTGGTTTATTAAAAGTATTGGCCCGGATCAGATGGATATGTACGATGAAGGTATGGAACGTGGAAGCAATAGAGCCAATCCAATTGGTCTCATTGAATACGATGTTACAAATGGAGTATTTAGCCTGGGTGAGATTTTCCGTACTCAAGTAGATGATAATTAAAATAATTTATTTAAAAGCGTTTTCGGAATGCGCCGGTCATAAGTTATCGGCGCTTTTTTATTGAAAATTATATAAAAATGAGTTTCTAAAGTTTTCTTTCGTATTGACATTCGCAATTCATTTTCATTTGCATGTAGTGATCTCAATCATGATGGTTTAGATGAAAAATGGTAAAAATCAAAACAATTGCTGTCGGAATTCTTCAAACAAACTGTCATATCATCATTCATGAAGCCACTCATAAAGCAATTATCGTCGATCCTGGTGAAGAGGGAGAGAGAATCATTCAGTTCTTAGAGGATCTCAGCGCAGTTCCGCAACTAATCATTAATACTCATGGACATGGAGATCATATCGGCGCGAATTCAGTGATCAAAGAAAAATATAACGTTCCCATCGCTATTCACCAATTAGATTCTATTATGTTAGAAAATCCAGAAGTGAATCTATCCGCCGCCTGTGGTTTTCCTATCGTATCGCCTCCCGCCGATCGATTATTGGAGGATGGAGATGAAATTGAGCTGGAAGACGAGATTATCAAAGCGCTTCATACACCTGGACACAGCCCTGGTGGAATCTCGCTTTACCTAAAACCTCACTTATTTCCAGGAGACGTTCTTTTTAAAGACAGCGTAGGGCGCACTGATTTTCCTGGTTGTTCTCATGAACGTCTTGTGGAAAGTATTCAAAATAAAATCATGACATTGCCGGATGACACAATTGTCTATCCTGGACATGGTCCAAGTACGTCCATAGGCGCCGAAAGAAGAAATAATCCATTTTTATGTGGTATTATATAAATCTATGGTTGAAAAGAGTAAACATCCTTACTTTCGTGAATATCTCGATCATTTAATTCTCGAAAGAGGCGCCGCTAAAGCGACTGTGGACGCCTACAAAAGAGATATCATTCAACACCTCGCATACCTGAACAAACAAAAGATTTTATTCCCAAACAACGTAACGAGTGAAGTTTTTATTGATTATATTGAAGAATTGCGCGCTCAGGGATTTCAACCAACCTCCTTGGCCCGTAAAAATTCTTCTCTTCGAAGATTTTATCGCTATTTACAAAATGAGGGGTACATCACAGAAGATCCATGCCGGCTCAGTCCCTCTCCAAGAATGACAAAACGTTTCAAAAGCGCCATAAAACAGGAAGAAGTAGAAAAGTTAATAGAAGCGGTTGAGCAGGAAAAAAACGAATGTCTTCGTTTGCGGGATCACGCCATGCTGGAATTTCTCTATGCGACAGGATTGAGAGTTTCTGAACTACTGGGTCTCCGTCCAGGAGATTTCGATTTTTATCACTTATATGTAAGAGTTATGGGTAAAGGATCAAAGGAGCGGCTTGTTCCCTTTCACGATCTCGCAGCTGACAGGATAAAAGAATACTTAAAAAAATCGCGCCCTGCATTGTGCGTTAGAAACCAGGGGGAAACACTCTTTGTTAACAGCCGTGGGAAACAAATGAGCCGGATGGGTTTTTGGAAGATTTTAAGAAAATACGCTCTTCTATCCGGCCTGCGGGCGGAAGTCACTCCTCACACACTTCGTCATTCCTTCGCTACACATTTGCTGGAAAATGGCGCTGATCTGCGTGTTCTGCAGGAATTGCTTGGTCACTCGGATATATCCACAACTCAGATCTATACCCACCTCGATCAACGCGCCATTCAAGAAGCGCATCGCAAATACCACCCCCGCAGCCGTTCAAAATGACAGCGCGGAACAAAAATATAGAGAAAAACGCTAAATCGATAACCCTTATCATCCTTCACTATCTTTCTTCAAGAAGTATCCTTTTTCTAATATCTATACATAAATTAGGCGAATCTTATGAGCTATACCATTGACACAATTGAAAACGGCTCCGTCACCTCCCCAAAAGGTTTTCAAGCCGCTGGGATATCCGCTGGGATAAAGGGTGGGGATAAACTCGACCTTGGTCTCCTTGTATCGAAGGTTCGTTCATCGACGGCAGGCGTGTTCACACGTAACATGCTTAAAGGGGCTTCCCTTCTCATTGGCCAAGAACATTTGAAGGACGGGCACGCCCAGGCGGTAATCGTCAATAGCGGAAACGCCAACGCCTGCACCGGCGAACGGGGAATGCTGGACGCGCGCGAAATGGCCCGGTATGTGGCGCGGCATATCGGAGCGCCCGCCCACGATGTCATTCCCAGTTCTACCGGTGTGATCGGCGTTTACCTGCCCCTGCCCGAAATCCGTAAAGGAATCGAGAAAGCCGCCGGAGCTCTCAGCGAAGCCGGCGGGGAATCAATGGCGCGGGCGATGATGACTACGGATACGATTCCAAAATTCACCGCCCGCCGGGGTGAGCGTCAACGGGCGTTCTTTCACTATCGGTGGAGTGGCTAAAGGTTCAGGAATGATCCATCCCAACATGGCCACTATGCTCGTTTTTCTCACAACCGACGCCCGCATCAATCCACAATCACTTAAAACGTTCCTGACCGAAGCCGTGGATCAAAGTTTCAACCGTTTCACAATTGATGGGGATACGAGCTGTGATGATACCGTTCTCTTAATGGCGAATGGACTCGCGTCCTGTGAAGAGATCTCTCCTAATGAAGAACCCTTCGCGGAAGCCTTCCGGGCGGCGCTTTTAGATCTCTGCCGCGATCTGACCTATCGATTGGCTGGAGACGGTGAAGGAGTCACAAAAGTTGCGACGATTTATGTCCGGGGGACCAAAACGAATGAAGACCGGCGCGGCTCAAATCGCCCGCTCTATCGCCGTTTCCCCTTTGGTAAAGACGGCGATTTACGGGCACGATCCCAATTGGGGACGGATTATCAACGCCGCCGGTTATAGCGGTGTCTCCTTTGATCCCACCCTTGCGGATATGTGGATTGGAGACGTCCAAGTCCTTCAGCGCGGCGAAAGAGCCCGATATGAAGAAGAAGACGCGCTGAATGTAATGAAAAAGGATAAATTTGATATTACGTTAGACCTTAACCAGGGAGAAGGAAAAGACTTCTATATCACTACCGATTTCTCGCATCAATATATCGATATCAACGCCGATTACCGGCATAGAACCTAATGGAGCGCGGGCGTCCCACCCGTGAATAAACAAACCATATCGAAATACACTCTACCTTCTATTAATAATTCATCTGAGAGGAGATCAAGCGCGTGAATTCGCAGTCCAATGAAAACAATCTAAATGGCCCAACTAAAAAAGACATATTAAGAGTTCTAAGTGAGGTGCAAGATCCCGACCTGAATCGTGATCTCGTATCATTAGGGATGATTCAAAATTTATCCATTGAGGGGGGAACCGTATCCTTCACATTGCAGCTCACAACCCCCGCGTGTCCCATGAAAGCGGAGATCGAAAAAAACTGCCGTGAGGCGCTTTCTAAAGTCGATGGCGTTACGGATGTGAATATAGAGATCTCCTCAAAAACCGCCCAACGCCCAAGAATTCCTGAAAAAGAAGAAATCCCCGGTATAAAAAACATCATCGCCGTATCCAGTGGAAAAGGCGGAGTTGGGAAATCCACTGTCTCAGTCAATATAGCCATTGCGCTGCAAAAAACCGGCGCCAAGGTCGGATTGCTGGACGCCGACGCTTATGGGCCGAATATCCCCCAAATGATTGGTCTAAAAGAACTTCCCCGCGCGGATAACCAGGAACGGTTGTATCCGCCGGAAATCCACGGTGTAAAAGTCATGTCTATCGCGTCCCTCGTCCAAAAAGACACGCCGATCGTATGGCGTGGCCCCATGCTTCATAATCTCATGATTCAATTCCTCCAATACGTCCAATGGGGGGAATTAGATTACCTCGTTGTCGATATGCCTCCTGGAACCGGTGATACGCAGCTCAGCCTGACTCAATTGGTTCCCCTGGCGGGTGTCATCATGGTTACGACGCCCCAAAAAGTCGCCCAAGCCGACGTAAGACGGGCGATCATGATGTTTAAAAAGATGGATGCGCCGATCCTGGGTATAATAGAGAATATGTCCTATTTCATCTGTCCGGATAATAATAAAAAGTACGAAATTTTCGGATCGGGTGGAGGAGAAAAACTTGCGGAGGAATATGATATTACCTTGCTGGGCCAACTGCCGATCGATACCCGTATCAGCCGTGGAGGAGACAAAGGAAAACCGGTCGTCGTAACAGATCCCGATTCCCCGGTCGCCCAGGAATTTATCAAAGCCGCCGGCGCGGCCGCCCAGCAAATCAGTATCGCGAATCTGAAATAATCGTTAGACCCAAAAAACGAAAGAAACGAATTCGAGGAAAAACCATGCCGGTCGAACTGACAAGACGCCTGCAATTCTCCGCTTCTCATCGCTTGCACAGCCCTCATTTAAGCGAAGAGGAAAATATTCGCTTGTATGGGATCTGCCATAATAAATATGGACACGGGCACAATTATGAATTGGAGGTCACCATACAAGGCGAACCCGATCCAAAAACGGGATTGGTGATGAACTTATCGGAACTGAACTCTATCGTGAAAAAAGCGCTTATTTCAAAAGTCGATCATCACCACTTCAATATGGATGTAGACTTCATGAAGGATATCATTCCTTCTCTTGAAAATATGGTGGTCGCGTTCTGGAAGGTCCTCGACGCGGAATTGCCCAAAGGAATGTTGAAACGGATCCGCATCGCGGAAACAGAAAATAATTCCGTCACGTATACAGGCCCCGAATAATATATATTTATACCGAATCTTTTAATCTATCAATCATTGAACCGTGTTCGAATCTTACTTTCTCCTGTACAAAACAGGAATGTTCGGTTATCGTTTCGTTCGATTGACGATGCTTAGAAACTATACGGTAGAACCAATCCATAAAATAAGAAAAGCTATGAATCAAAAAAAGAGTTCTTCCCTTCTCCCTTCCCTATCAATCCAAGACGCCGATTTAATAAAGCCCAGCGCCGATCCAATCGAGGATCTCACGAGAGGACTCCTAAGAGAGGTCGGTGAAGATCCCGACCGCGAAGGGTTGATACGAACCCCCAAACGTGTCGCCCGCGCCTGGCGTTTCTTAACGCGGGGATACGATCAGGATATCAAAGCGATTATCAATCAGGCGATATTCGAGGAAGAGATTGATGAAATGGTTGTCGTGAATGATATCGACTTTTTCAGCCTCTGCGAACACCATCTGCTCCCGTTCCATGGCAAAGCGCACGCCGCCTATATCCCGAACGGGAAAGTGATTGGGCTGTCCAAAATCCCTCGCTTAGTGGAAGTCTTCAGCCGCCGTCTACAGTTGCAGGAACGGTTGACGCAGCAAATCGCCGACGCGATCGAAGAGGCGATTCAACCCCGCGGCGTCGCCGTTGTCACGGAAGCCGTTCATATGTGCATGATGATGCGCGGCGTCGAAAAAACCAATACCAGCACGATTACCAGCGCTATGCGCGGCGCTTTTAAGGAAGATCCCCGCACACGCACGGAATTCATGGAATTCATCCGTCAGGGCACGGCCCGGTAGAACCATCGGAGATGGAACGAGCGTCATTCCCTTCTTGCTGAGAAAAGTAGGAAATTGTGTTTTCTCTCTGTCCTAAAGGTTTTATTCCCCGGATTGTTGTTTTAAACAAGAAAGAGTGCGGATAATGTCGCGGGAAGGGATATCTTCACTGATCGCGGATACACGTAATCCATGGATATCCCGGAAATAGACGGGCCGGCCCATCCATTCAAGCGGGAGACGGTATCTGTTGCGGATTGGGTATTTTTTTCTTGTTCTTCTTTTGTCTGCCTTCGTTGGTGGAGCGTTAATTTTGCCAATCCGTCGGAATAAAACGAAAAATGGATTACGCCGTGTCTGCCTTTAAAAATACGATCGAATCGTTTCTCAAATCCTTCTGGTAATTGTTTCGGAAAGAACGGAGTGAAAATCCTAGTTCAACAGGCTCATCTCTCCGATCACCCCGGTGGGGGAAGTTGGAATCTAATACCAATCCTTCTGTAGAAAAGAGATCCGGGGGAATGGTTGGATTATATTGAACGTGATGAAATAGAAATGATTCCCAAACCTCATCCTTGCGTCTGTACCGGACGTATTTCAATCGCATCTTTGTTTCGGCGTCAATCCAGAATTCGAAAGAAGGACGGTGGCGGTATTTTGGGAATACTTTGATGTGAATCGTATCGCGGCCGGCGATCGTTTCACTCTCTTTCTTTTCGAAATTATAATTTTTACGAACTAAATCAAAATCTCTAAATTCCGGCCCTTGTCCACCGAAA
>CAXXSM010000014.1:0-9340 GCA_963663405.2 bacterium
ACTAAATAATGCGAACTATCCATAAATAACTTTTTTCTATCACTCCCCAATGCAATACAAGTTTTTCGCTGTACGGATTAAGAGATTTCCATCGGTAAGCGCAATGGAAGAACGGCAGGGGCCTTCATTCATTTGAACGCGGAATTGTTCTTTATATTCCTTCGCATCCGCATCTATTACAACAACAAGGCCATCTTCATTGATACAATAGATTTTTCCATCACCACCTGTTGGGGATGCCCGATAGACTGTCTCTCCTCCTAAATTGCCAGACCAAATCATATCCCCGGTTTTGGGATCGAGACAGCTCATAACGTACTGGTCTCCATCAAACACATAGAGCCGGTTATTGTAAAATAACGGAGTGCAGACATCCGGTGGATTATCATCAAATATCCAAAGCGCTTGGTCTAAACTTACATGGCCTTCCAAACCTCCAGCGATTGCATACAAAGGAGCGCGTTTTGGAGCCGCTACATAAATCTTTCCCATACCTGTTACGGCGGAGGGAACGATACGCCAATGGCGAATTTTTTTTGGATTGTAGCTTCCCCACCGCCACAATTCCCTTCCCGTCTTACTATCGTGACCGGTTGTGTAATCTCCTCCGTGAATGATGATCTCTTTCCGGCCGTCAATTTCAAATGGAACCGGTGTGGTATATGCTTCAAAGGACTCTAGTCTGGCATCGGTGGGCCTAACATGTTTCCAAAGATTTTCGCCTGTTTTAGGATCGATCGCAAGGAGATAGGATTCTCTCGGTTTGCCTGATTCCAGTTCTGTATTTCTCTGCAAAACAAGGATATACAGTCTATTCTCATATAAGAGTGGGCTTGAAGCATACCCAAATTGTACAGCGAATGAACCATAATCGTCTTCTATATTACGTGACCAGATTTTCTTTCCATCATAATCAAAGCAAATTAAATCACCGGATCCATAATAAAAGAAAACATACTTCCCATCCGTTACGGGTGAGGGAGACGCTTTATTGTTCCGCCGCTGAATCCCCTCTCCACTACCCGTTTTTTTCCGCCAGAGGATCTGTCCATTGCTGCGATCAATACAAAGCGCCGCCAATTCCAATGTGTCATCATCAAGAGAACTAACGAAAATTTTATCGTTCCATATAATGGGCGTCGCTGCGCTTAAACCCGGCATTGGCGTTACCCATTTAACATTTTCAGTTTTACTCCATTTGACGGGTAGATTATCCGCTTGGGTAGATCCATTATGATTTGGCCCCCGCCATTGCGGCCAATTCTCCGCCTGGATAGGTATAACGCAAAAAATGAAAAAACAAACCAATCCAAATAACTTAGTTTTTATGTATTCATTCACGATTCAAGCATTCTCCTTCTTTATTTGATACTGTCTATCATACCTTTCAACATGGTTTTGTTAAGATAGGCCAAGAAAAGAGTCTCTACAAGATACGGGAGATTTAACTTGCTTTCTCAAAATCTAGTCAATCGCTTGAAATCCAGTTTATCTTATGAGAAAGTGATATATACTTAGCGCGGGTATAATCTGAGTTTTTCAATCCAAATTCAACTTACAACGGGCTTGTTTCTGGTAATGAGAAACGAAGATTACGATCGCATAGAGTATATATCAATCAGCTGGGTAACAAGGGGAAGGCTTTTTTACTCCCCTTGCATAATTTCCGGAACGTAGCCAGGGCAGAAAAAAGCCTTGCCCTGGGTACCCTTGTATTTTTGTTTCAATTCTAAAACAAGTGTCTTAATTAGATATTTTCTATTCATGTATATGCTATCAATGGGCTGGTTTTTAGTAAACGAGAAACGCAAATTATGACCGCGTTTAGTATAAACACGTCAAAAGAATGGAGAAAATCACGATGAAAAAAACGGATAGATTTTGGAGTTTTTTCCTTTGTACATCACTGGTTCTCGTTTTAACTCAGAACACTAGTTCGAGCAAAGAAATTGATATGAAGCCGCATTGGGATGATACGATTCCTTTGGAGAATCCCCATAAAGGCTGGTATCACCATTTTCCTGATAACCATATCAATAAATACATTATTAAAGAAGACGCTCATCTCTTGGAATTTCCTGGAATGGATCATCTCTACATTCGGCTGGCCTGGGCGTATCTCGAACCAAGAGAAGGCGAATTCAATTGGGATGTCATTGATTCCATCATCAATAAATGGATTAGACACGGTCTAAAGATCGCTTTCCGTATCAGCTGCCGTGAGACCGGCACAGACCGGATCGAACAGCAATTCGCCACCCCCAAGTGGGTGATGGAAGCGGGCGCGAAGGGGGATTTCTATTTACACGGAAAAAAAGTGGACTCAAACGGTCCTTGGGAACCGGTGTTTAACGATCCCATTTACTTAGCCAAGTTAGAAAATTTTCTGCAAGCGTTCGCCGCGCGCTATGACGGAAAACCTTGGCTGCGATATGTGGATATCGGCAGCATTGGTGATTGGGGCGAAGGGCACACCCACTCTGGAAGCCGCTTGGAATATGGATACGGCCAACGAAAAATCCATGTGGATTTATACCTGAAATATTTCAAGAAAACACAGTTGGTCACCAGCGACGATTTTGTTTACAGCGTCAGTGATTTAGCGGACCGCGAAAAACTGCACAACTATATGCTGGACAATGGGATTTCCTACCGTGACGACAGCATTCTTGTCAATGGCTATTTCCGTAGCTATGCGGATCAGTACACTGTCCGCAGTCCAGAATTCTTTGCGGACGCCTATAGGAATACGCCAACTGTGTTCGAACTCGAACATTATTCAGCCGTCCGGCGATCAGGTAACTGGTTAGGAAAAGAAGGCTCTTCACTGCGTGAATATGGCAAAGGCAAGAGTGGAGTCGATATGTTTCGTGGCGCGCTCCAGCTGCTTCACGCTACATATATCGGCTATCACGGCGACGCGCATCAGTGGCTTTCCGAAAATCCAGAACTGACAATGGAACTATTAAACCGCTGTGGGTATTGGTATTTCCTCCATCAAGTCAATATTCCAGATACAATACAATCCGGGACCGATTACCGAATCCAAATGAAGTGGGAAAACCGGGGAGTGGCGCCCGCCTATCATCCATACCGCCTTCGAATCCTATTCGATGGCCCGAAAAAACTGTATTTCGACATCAATGCGGGAAACCAGAAATGGAAACCTAATCCACCTGATGGAATATATACAGAAAGCTATCCCATTTCTATACTACAGACAGTTCCAACGGGTCAATATACAATAAAAATCAAATTATACTCAACCGAAGAAAATCGCGATGTCTTTCTGGCGCTCGATCCAACGCTCTTGGATGAGGAAAACTATTATACAATAACGAATATGCGGATTGAGTAAGTATCAAGGTTCAACGGGTAAGTATTCACTCTGATTTCAAACTAGAAGCCGCAGGCAAAACCACAGTAAATGTCGTTCCCACATTCAACTCACTATCCACATTGATCTCCCCCCCGTGGCTCGCGATAATACCCTGCGAAACGGATAATCCCAAACCCGTCCCTCCCTGTTTGGCCTTGGTTGTAAAAAATGGATCAAAGATGGAAGCGAGGATCGGTTCAGGAATACCGTGTCCATGATCGGTCACTTGAATAAGGATCGATGTAGAGTCCGGAGAGGCCGCCACATCGATTTCAATCCGCCCTCCCTTTTCAGTGACATCCAACGCGTTAAATATCAAATTAAGAAACACTTGAAAAAGTTGCTGTTTATCCCCGTTGACTGGGGGTAAATGATCTTGTATCTGAAGATTGGCCTGCGCGTTTTTCAGGTTAATTTGATTGGCGGCAAGATTCAACGTTTCCTGTATCACTTGACCGATATCCAATGATTCCATACTGCTTTCACTCTCGCGGGCGAAATCAAGGAGATTGGTGACAATTTTCTTGCTGCGTTCGGTTTCATTGATCACATCCTGAATCATTTCGAGCCGTTCCCGGTCTGAAAGATGATGATAATCCTCCATCAGCATATACGCGGTCAAGGTAATATTGTTAATGGGATTGTTCAGCTCATGCGCCACGCCGGCGGTGAGTGTGCCCACCGCTTTCAGTTTATGCGATTGGATCAAGATATCTTGATTGAGTTTTAATTCCTTCACCATCAGATTGATGGCCAGCGCCAGATCCGAAAACTCATCCCGGTAAAAACGGACGGGTTTGATTTGGGAATATTCCCCAGCGGCGATCATTTGCGTGTATTTCATATATCGATTGATCGGCGCTAGAATCCGCCGGCTCAACAGGTAGGTATTGAAAAGAATTATGAGGAAAAGAAAAAGAAGCGAATACGCATGCACGCTCCACGACAGTTGGATCATTTTCTGAAGCGCCCGTTTCTCTTTCTCCAGCAGTTGCTGCGCGAAGGTCACCATTTCCTGCCCGTGGCCTCGAATCTCCAATTCCGCGTTCTTAAACCGGTTTTGGGAATCGGTTGACGTGGGATGGCTTTCCAAAGAAGCCAGATTATGTAACAAGACCTCATACCGGTCCAAGTGTGGTAGAATGACATCAAACGCTTCCTGCCCCACCACCTCTTTCACTTGCGCGGCTTCTTCTTCGAGAATCATTTTGGCCTGGCTCACACTCTCCGACGCGTCCGCCAGATTGGTACCATATAAGAAAAAATTCTTTTCGAATCGCCGCGCCTGTTGAATCTCAAATAAATAATTATTGGCGATTTCCAGAAAATAAATCTTCTGTCCCATCATGTGTACGGTAATGGATTGAGAGATTGTGATACCGAGAATAACGAGGAAGGAAAAAATCAAACTGAAATAAATCTGCATCCGGATGCTGAATTTTGGACGGTCAATAAACGCTTTCTGAATCAGTTCATCCGCTTCCCGGCTTCGATTAATACCAAAGGCTGAATACGACGCCTCTTCAGATTTTAGATCTCCATCAGAATCGGAATGGGATTCGTTCATAGTCAACTCTCCGGCCGTCAAACATCAAAGAAAGATCAACCTTCGGACTGAAGCGCGTCCGCCGCTTTCAGAATTACATCTCTCAGATCATCCGGTTTAAACGGTTTCGCGATAAAGTCAAACGCTCCTTTTGACATGGCTTTCCGCGCCATTTCCATCATCGCATAACCGGTGATTACAATCACTTTCGTGCGTGGATATCGTTCCAATACCCGATCTAAAATCTGAAAACCATCCACCTCATCCATATAGATATCAGTTACGACAATGTCAAATTCCTTGACTTGTATTCTCCGCAACGCCTCAGTGGGAACCTGAAACACTTCCACTTCATAGCCCAGTTTCGTCAGCGCAGGTTTCAGGCGCTTCCCCACGATCGGTTCATCATCCAACACCAGAATGCTCAATGGCTCGCTCATAATCTCTCCTATGGCCGCGGATTCCTGATTCAGTTTTCGCATTCCATCCGGTTGCCCGGGATCAGGATCAATGATCTAAAGAATCTTCACCGCTTTTTCAATCGCCGCCCGCAGTTCCGCAGGTTTAAACGGTTTCGCGATACAATCAAACGCTCCTTTAGCCAAAGCGGCCCTGGCGATTTCTAAGGTGGCGTAGCCTGTAATCAAGATCACTTTCGTCTTGGAGGAAGCTTGTTGAATATGATCGAGAACCTGCATTCCATCCATTCCATCCATTCGAATATCGGAAATAACAACGTCAAACGGACATTCATCATACCGGATCAACGCCGCCTGACTGTCCTCAAAGACTTCCACTTCATAACCCTCTTTCTCCAGCGCGCCTTTCAATCGTTTGCACACAATCTCTTCATCATCAATTACCAACAATCGGAGTTTCCGTTCAGTCATAAGCGCATACAACCTTCCTGCCTGCGTCAAGCGTTCAAAGCGGCGCCGCCGCGTTTGTTACGTTGTTACGTTCTCATTCGCCACGGGATGAGGGGGTGACGCTTCCAACTCCGCGTGTATACGTCTGCGCAACCGGTAGGCTTTGAACACATTGTAAAGAATGACGCCCACCCCCACAGAACCGCTGACGAATAACATGATCTTACTCGCTTGGTTGAAATAGATATCCCAGCCTGGATCGAAATCGATCCAATGGAGTTGCCGCAAGTATGTGGGAATTGCGACCGCCCGGCTGATTACGCAAAGAAGGATTACGATCGCCGTCACAAGCCGGATGACCAGTTCCTTCACCACCTTCGTTCCATACACACCGACATTGATCCCAAGGAGCGATCCGACGTATAAGAGAAGAGTAAGCCGGAGATCCACATATCCCAGATACACATAATTCGATGCGAGGAACGCCCCCATAAACATCGCAAGAAAGAGTTCTGTGCCCGCCGCGACCGTCGTCGGTAAACCAAAGACGTAGATCATCGCCGGCACGCCGATAAAACCACCGACACCAATGGTTCCCGCCAGATATCCTGTCGCCAATCCGACGATCAACAGAATCCATAACGAAATCCGGACATCCGCGACGGGAAAATAGATCATGGGCGAAAGGCGCAAGCGGGCCAGGAAATCCGTAATCACCCGCGAGGGCCCCATCTCATCCTTGGCCGTTTTCCATACATCCCGGAGCATTGATATCGCCACCAACGTCAGCACAGACACAAATACAACGCTAATGTATAAATCCGCCGCCGCGCCGCCGCTCCCCCCGCCGTGGCTGTCCGCTTTGCCCGCAAAGAGCCAATCGTTGATTAGCACAGCAATGAAATTCCCCAAAAACGCCGTGAGGATAAGACAGATCCCCAGCTTCTTATCCACATTTCCCATTTCGCTGTGGCGCTTCGACCCCATCATCGCTTTGCCGAACTTGTGCGCCACGTTACTCGCCACAGCGACGACACCCGGCACGCCAAGATTCATCATTCCCGGCGTCATGAAAAACGCGCCCCCACTGCCGATGAATCCGCTCAGAGTCCCTCCAATAAATCCCAATATGATGACTTGGAGAGCATCGAATAATTGAAGATCAATAAATCGGCTTAAATCTTCCGGCATCTTTTTTTACCTTATTCCAGTTTCAAGTATTTGCATAACAATCGTGAGAATGTGCCATACACATAAGCAAAAACCGGCACATATAGAGCTAATGCCAAGACGGATAACAACCGGATCCCGAATTGCTGGTCCGAGAAAAAACGAAGGACAGGAATCTGGTTAATGAAAATCAGGGAAAACATACTCAGTGAAATAAGAAAATAAGCAATTGTCTGAAAGCACTGTTTTTTCCCAAATAAGAACTGTGTGCGAAGTTCTTCCGCCATAACGACAGGACATTTCATATGATCCGATAGATAACCGCCCAATTCACGGCAGAGCCGTTTTTGGGCATGGGCGCCTTTCGAGAGGAACAAATCCCCCACTACGATTAAACTGTACTCAATGCCAGGATCGATCCCTGATAAAATTCGTTTTGGTGGAGCCTGCAGGCAACGGCTTCCACCCGCATGGCCCACCTTGGCCAGATCGCAGATCGTCTCCTTCATTCCCGAATCATCGCCGCAACGATCTTCCACATCCTCTTCAATCCCCCCGTTTTCCACTTTCATTCGGGGAGAACCCATATCTTCGATATCCAAGGAAGAACCGGAGAGATTCTGCGCTCCTAGATCCGTTTCCACGTATTGATTCTCATCCAAGGGAATGAACCGGAGAAGTTCGACCGCGGCGTCCCATTTTTCCGCAATATCCATAAGAGGTTGAAACGGCTCGCTGGAAGGATCAAAGCGTTCCTGGATCCATAGGATGCTCGTGCGGGCCATCGTACTAAGCACTTCCCGAACACCTTCTAACGGCTCCAAAATGGATGGAATCACAGCGGCGTTTCGAGCTTGCTGGGGAGAATAGGTCACAGAGACGAGTCCATTATTCGCACGGACCTTCAATTGCATATCACACGTCCGTTCGTGTTCGGCCAACGCCACACGCGCGCGGGCGGATAGGAGCAAATCCTCAATGGCCTTCCGGCTGGCGGGCGTCTCTTGAAAATCGGGCAGTTGCGCAATATTGCATAGAGACTGCGCGGCGTTATCGACATTCATCCTCTCCACGTTAAGGATCATATCATAGAGAGAAGAAGAGTCTAAATCCAAGTTATATAACTGTTTCACCCAGTGCCGTCGATCTTCCTCGATCTGTTCAATATAGGTTTTCGCTTTCTCCCGGCTGAGATTTAACCGTTTCATGACAGTTTCTACACGGTATTCCCAGTCACTCACCACGCGAATTCGGAGCACATTGCTGATCGCTCCTAAGACAATATGGCCGGTGCGTCCATGATAGACAAGATTCGATTTCAACGCCCGTTCACAAATAATCTGAGTGACCAATGCTTGATAATGCTCTTTCGCGAGTATCAATCGTTCCGTCAGATGGTGCGGTTTGATGATGGCCATTTCTAATCGGCCCACGGGAATGCCCCGGCGTGTGGCTTCTTCCAGCAATTCTTCTCTGCAGAGACATTCATACCCCAATTTTTCAGCCAACCGCTCCGCTAATTCTTTTCCACGGCTATAACTTCCACGGGATATACAAATTACTTGCATCGTCTTCCCCGATTCAAATTGAATATTTGAAATATGTATCGTTTCTGTAAATTATCTCATAAATTCTTTCATAAATTCACGAATCTGTAAAGTAGAGTTTGTTTGATACGAGAAAAGAAGGATATTAAAGTGACTTTTTTGATAGGTGTAACGAGTTTGATTGAAACACGAATCAGCTCGTTGGATTTTTCCAGTTTGATTACAGCGAGAGATTCCACCGGTCGAGTTCAGGAATGGCGTGGAATTGAGTGAAATCGTGCCCCAAAGGCGTGACGGAGATCTTATCCTCTTCCAGGGCGTGGAAATCGGTTCCTTCCGAACGAATCCAGGTCGGCGATTCTCCCCCCACCCAATAATACTCTTTCCCCTGCGGATCGACACGGCGTTCGATCTGGTCCCGATAGATCCGCTCACCCAACCGCGTGACCGCCACGCCTTTCAGTTGTTCCCAAGGAAGATTCGGGACGTTGACGTTCAGGAATGAGCCGTCGGGCATCTTTTGTTCGAGCATCATCTTGGCTAGAATCGCCGCGAACCGCGCGCCGGTCTCAAACTGATAAGATGCGCCGTCTTTAGGCGTATCCATCGAGATCGCGAACGATGGCACGTGGCAGAGATGCCCTTCATGCGCCGCCGCCACAGTGCCGGAATAGACTGTGTCGATCCCAAGATTCGGCCCCCGGTTGATCCCGGACGCCACCAGATGCGGTTTCTTTTCTAAAAATCCGCGTGTGCCGAACATGACACAATCCGCCGGGGTGCCATCAAGGGTAAAAACACGTTCATCCAGTTGATGAGCGCGGATGGG
>CAXXSM010000015.1:0-17969 GCA_963663405.2 bacterium
CGTCTTACCGGATTCCTTGCCGTCGGCCCGTTTCCATTCAACCGTCAGGCGTTCAATCCAGCCCGCCAATTTCTCATTGCTCAGGTCCGTAATCACACGCGCGACCGTGTCGGCGTTGATCGCGTCCTGCTTGCGTTTCGCGTTATCGGGACGGTATTCGAAGCGGATGATGAGTTCATCGTTTTCCTCCGCCACAGGTTTGTCTCCATGCAGCAGGAACCGCCGGTCGGCGCCATTGGCCGCTTTGATATTATCTTTCTCCGTATCCGCTTCGATGATCTTGAAATGCACACGATGGCCGCTCGGTGTCTTGAAGGCATAGTCACGGAAATACTCCGTTGTCCTTAATGTAGTATTGGTCATGTGTTGGCCCAGTGGAGTTTTACTTCCTCGCCTTCGTAAGGAATCGCGTAGGACACCTTCCTTGTAGCGGCGGAGTGAAATGAAATCGCCTTCGTCGTAATATCGGCTGAAGAAACTGCATAAGTGATCGTAGACTTCGTTCTCCAGGGCCGTAACGTCCCACCGCTTCATCGCGGTCAGTTTGGTTCGAAGTTCCTTAGCTTTGGGAGCCTGTTCAGGATCCATACCAGCGGCTTTAACGCCTTCGATAACTAAATCGAGATTTTTCTGAATCGCAGCCTTGTCACTTGACTTGTATGCGCCAAACGCTTCTTTAACCTGAGGTAGAAGATCTTTTTCCAAGAATCGATTAATCTCATCCCGCCGCGCGTTCATGATCCGGTAAATACCGAAATCCAAATCGGCTTGATCCAATTGGAACAGCTCGGCGAGTTTAGTCTTTAACTTTTCAAATGAATTCATACATCACCTTCGTTTACTTGACGGTCCAACGGATCGTGAAAAGCGGCTCACTTTTCGTACGCTGCCGCATACGTTTTTCAAGCGCATCGATCAGCGAGTCACGCTTCTCCATAATTTCATCCTCCACATCGAAGATCCGCTGCCGCTGACGGCGCTTCTTCTTTTCAAGATCCTTGATCTTGTCCTGAAGCTGGTGTTGTTCTTCAACGGTCGTCGCCTGCCGCGCCTGGCGATTGAGCGCTTTGATTTGTTCTTTGGTGTCGCGGAGTTCCTTTTCAGCGGCTAAAACCATGTCATCGGCCCACTTTTCAAGCTGCTCACGGGCCTCATTAAAATGATGGTTGTTTCGCTCGAGAGATTTGCTAATCGCCGCCTTGGCATGACGCTCAGAATCCGCCGCAATACGCTGCTTTTCAAACTCCGGTATATCTAAAACATCAAGCGTTTGCCCATCACAATTGAAGAGTTTCTCACACGTTTCTTGATCGAGCGATCGCCCGTCGTCATCAAATCCTGAGAATAGAAGATACTCCTCCCGTTCAAACGAATCAACGAGAAGCCGCTGCAGGATCAGCCAACCAGATTTTTCCTTCAAATCCTCGATCATCGAGATTCTCGCCGGATGACCAGAGATATCGAAATTTACCTTCGTCACAGGCGTAGGATAGTCTTTCCCGGCTTGGATGACGAATTCACCGAGAGGATGCCCGAGACGGTAGAGGAACTCACCAGATACATTCTTTCGATCTTTCGAAATCATGTGGTACGTTCCTGAGTGGACGGATGGTAATGGTGGATTGTTTAGGTGAAAGGAAAGCGCCCGATCGTCAAACGAAGCTTTGTCATCCAGGATAAAACGTGTTAAGGTCCAGAACATGCGGCCTACGCGGTCAAGTTGTTCCTGTGCGCCGGTGAGATTAAAGCGAAGACGCGCATGTACATCCTCGTCAAAGTGTTCAAGAAGGATTTGCCTCGTCTCCTGTATCCGTGTCGTAATGGTTTCATCCAGTTCTTTACGTAAAGCCTCGAACGCGTTCTCGATCTCCTCCGGTGTCCGGCATAGCTGATAGATATCCAAGATGCGGCGCTCGAAGTCAATCCCAGATTCAATGCTGCCGAGAACCTCATCTGACGCGCCGAATAGGCCCGTGAATAGATTGAATTTCTCTTTAAGAAGTTCATACACACGCTGATCGGCGGCGTTGCGTTCGTTCAGAAAATTGATGACGACTACATCATGCTTCTGACCGTATCGATGACAACGTCCGATACGCTGCTCAATACGTTGCGGATTCCATGGCAAATCAAAGTTAATCACAAGCGAGCAAAATTGTAGATTGATTCCCTCGGCGGCCGCTTCCGTAGCGATCATGATGCTTGCATTGTCGCGGAAATATTCGATAATGGCCATACGGGCGTCGATCGGCCGCGAGCCGGAAACTCTCCCGCTTTCCTTATTGACTTCCAACCATTGTTCGTAGATTCGTGTAGTTTCTGGTTCTCGGTTAGATCCATTAAATGTCACGACTCGGCTGGTGTAACCATTGGATTCAAGAAAATCCCTTAAAAACTGCTGTGTCCGCCGTGACTCAGTAAAAATGACTGCTTTTTGAGGAGCGCTTGTTTCCTCCATTTTGTCGAAACCGATCTCCAATGCCTTGAGAAGAGATCGCGTCTTTGTATCGATCCCGATACTGCGAGCCCAATTGATATATCTCTTTAGTTCCTCAATCTCTGACTCCAGTTTCTGCTTGTCGATCTTAACTATCTCTTCTTCCGCCGCGATGGAACCGGCATCCGATCTTTCATTCTCACCATTTAAGATTTCATCCAGCAGTTCATCTTCGATTTCCTCATCTTCAATAATCCGCTCAGCCAGCGTTGCGTCCATCTTCGCTTGATCGCGCATGGCAATGAGCCGGTCTCGCATGACCTCAAGGGTTCCGGCCAGCGCCTGAGAGGAAGACGCTAAAAGTTTGCGCACAATTAGCGCTGTTAGATGCCGTTGCTGATAAGGAAGAGAATATGTTCCATCACGTTTCAGGAATTCGGATACGGCCTCATAAAGTTTTTGTTCACGATCGGTTGGTTTAAACGGACGAGTAATTAGCCTGCGCTCTGTGTATTGGATGTATTCTGCGACTTGGCCCCGGAGAGTACGCAAACAGAAAGACTCAAGCCTGCTGCGAAGTTCTTGGAGATTACCACCGACATTGATGTATTGGGTTCGATATGACGGGAGATCACCAAAGATATGTTCATCAATTATGGTAGAAAGACCATACAACTCTAGAAGGGAATTTTGCATAGGCGTTGCTGTGAGAAGTACTTTACGACGATCTTCTAACGCCCAGCGGATGTTTTGCCCCATTCGATTGCTTTGCCGGTATGCATTGCGTAATTTGTGCGCTTCATCGATCACAACAAGATTCCACTGGATCGGTTTGATTTCAGCCACCCGGCTACTGGCAAAATGAAGCGAACAAATGACTATTCGCTCGTTCATGAAGGGATTTGGATTCCCACACCGAATCTGCTCTTTGTAAGTTTTCGTATCAAGAATCAGAGTTGGCAGATGAAATTTCTCTTCAAGTTCAAGCGCCCATTGTTTACGTAATGACGCAGGGCAAATGACAAGGATTCGTCTATGACGTTCTGCCCAGCTTTGACAGATCGTCAAACCTGCTTCAATGGTTTTTCCTAGTCCAACTTCGTCAGCAAGAAGAACGCCTTTCGATATAGGAGATCGCAACGCGAAAAGCGCAGCCTCGATCTGGTGAGGATTTAAATCAACGCAGGCATCAAAAAGGGATCGGGATAAACGATCTACCCCAACACCACCTTGACGAGTCAATTCATGAGCAAAAAACCTTACATGGTAAGGAGTAGTCATTATCCAATATCCCCCCAGTCTCTAAATAGCGCATCTCCAATTCCGAATAACTTATCCTTAAATCTTTCAGATGCATTGGATCTTTTCCACATAGCCATATCAACTCCCCTTCGCGGAAAATACCATAGTATACCTCACAGAACCTATCAGATGATATATCATACGATAATTGTGAACGATGTTAAGATCATTATGGAAATTGGGGTATCAATCCGTAAAACAAAAAATCTCTTACAGAATTTTGTCTCTCCGGGAGTTTTGATCGGTTGAAATGAAAATGATTAATAGAAAAGTCGAAATAGAATGATCATTCTGTGTAGAATCAAATTCGTAATATTACATCTCATTCTTCAATACCAATGATACCTATAATTATATAAATCAATAACTTATACAAAATAAACACAATTACCCTGTAGCTTTTTGTAGCTCCAAACCGGAATATTTTTCCCCCAAGAATAGCCTTTGACTGATGAATAGCGAAAATGATAAAATGATGTCTGTCCAAAGGATGATAGTGTAATCCGAAGCTTTACGAAGCTTTTCTAAGGCAATTTTTTCCGCAAAAAAAAAGACCCTGTCAGAACGTCGACCCGCCCCCGGGCCTCCCATTTTCCCCCCATACCCCCTGTTTGGTCTGGGACCCGGAGCGGAATTGGTCGCTCGAAATTTCGCGGCTCCGGGAGCGGGTGTGGGGGGGAACGTCCTCTTTTGGAGATTCTACAAACCTTACAGTTACTGCATTTTTCATTTTCTACTATTCAAGTGATCTTATTCACTATCCGAATACTTATAGACATTCAAACCTAGTCGGATAGAATTATTTTTTGGTACAGCGACATTCCCAGACGTAGTTGCAACTATGTGTGTCTTCCCAGATTTGGATGGTCCATAATCCTGTGTGAGATCGATCTCGATGAGTAACTTATTTTCTTTGTTTTCAAGCGTCACGTTTTTCATCTCAGAATGGCTCCTTTTCGCTTTCTGTTAGCGGTATAAACCGCGTTAATTTCTTCTGAAAATACAGTTCTACCTGTCCAATCGGTCCATGCCGATTCTTCGCGATGATAATCTCACGTATCCCAGATTCTTCTTTTAATTCGTCGTCTGGAGTATGTATGAAAATTACTTGATCCGCATCCTGTTCAATGGCTCCTGAATCCCGCAGATCGGATAAGCGGGGCTTTGCGTTTCCACTATTACTGCCGCGTTTTTCAATGTCTCTGGACAACTGGCTGAGTGTAAGAATCGGACAGTTCAATTCCTTCGCGAGGAGTTTTAACCGACTTGATATCTCAGTCACGGCTTCATAGCGTTTCTGCGTTTGATTGATTCTGATTAATTGGAGATAGTCTATGACAATCAAATCTAAATCGTGAACAAGAGCCATGTATTTGGCCCGTGATTCGATCTTCTCAATTGGCAAAGGCGAATCATCGATATATAAATTCCAGCCTTCTGCGAGTTTTCCAGAATTAAGAAGTTTCGTTCTTTTTTGTCTGTCGAGGGCTTCCCTAATATTTATTTCCGCCACATTTGAGAGTACTCGTTCCGTCAATTCGAGTTTAGACATTTCCAACGAAAAGAAACCAACATGGTTACCTGATCGCGTTGCGTTCACGGCAATTTGCAGACCAAGGCTTGTCTTCCCTTCAGACGGTCGTGCCGCAAGAATAATCTGTCTGCCACGACCGAGACCGCCAGTTATCCGGTCGAGATCAGTCAAGCCAGTTGATATACCATCACAAGCGATCCGACCAGTTTGAATCCGCTCGCTTCGTTGGTTTATGCTGTCGAGCGCTTCAGGCAGTGTATCTGAGATCAGTTTCAAACCACCAGAACCGTCAATACGTTTGAATATTGTATGTAATTTGCTCTGAAGATCGGAAATAACCTCTTCCGCTGAATCTGCTTCAGAGGCTTGTTTTTTGGTCTCTTCACACAAGCGGACAATTGCACGGCGGTTAGCGTGTTCCAATACATATTTAGCAAAATACTCTACGTTCGCTGATGTTGCGACTGTCTGAGCGAGTTCAATCAAATAGTAAGGTCCACCGATTTTGTCTAGATTTCCCATCCTCTTGAGGATGTCGGCCAATGCCATAATGGTAATTTCTTGCCGATTGGCTGCCATATCGCAGAGCGTGAGAAATATGGTTCCATGTTTAGGCTCGTAGAAATCGTTGATTTGCAGAATCGCTTTTGCGCGCAGAATCGCTTCATCGTCAGAAAAACCATCGCGATTTTGCCGGAGGCACGATCCCAATAATTTCTTTTCTGCATCGATATTATAAGGTATCTGGCTAGACATTGATCGTTACTCCTCTTTCCCTCGCGAGAGCTTTGTATTCAGCGACTAAATCAACAATGGAACCATCCAGAATTTCTTTTGACTGGAATTGTATTTTCTTCAACCGACAATGGATTGGTTTTAGGTCCTCACGGTTTTTTATAAAATCTCTTTGTTTTTCAACTTCACCAGTGCGCATGATTTTCACTCGATCTGTGAGTTCTTCGATAATCCATTTACGAGTTTGTTCTGCCTTAGTCCTCATAATTTTGAGTGGTGTCCATCCTTTCCGCGCATTCATCCATCCCGCCCTTTCTTCTCCATTCCATGCTCTATCTTCAAGCCACGTAGAAAACAATGGGATAAACTTCTTCTCTTCAGAATCATCAATCCGACTTTGAACGTATGGGCATGCCGCGTATTCTTTGATGGCGGTTAGAAGTTCTTCAAATGAAATCTCTTTCGACTGAATCAATCCTTCACATTTTTTCATCCCTCGTCGTTTTTTTTCCTTCCTAGGATAGTAATTCCAAAGTTCTTCGAATTTATCTTCGAAGTCACCTGTTTTCTTCGCTGTAGTTTTTCGCTTTGTTTCTGTTTCAGAATCACAGGCGCCCTTATTGGAATGTTGTTCTATTGGATATTTCTTGGACTGGTGGCGATTTTTCGCCAGTCTTTCTACAGCTTTTTGCCGGTCTTTTACAATTTGGCTGGCGATTTTTCGCCGCTCTTTACCTCTCACAGATTGGCAGTTTTCTTCCGGTCTTTCGTCGAAAGGTTGTGGTTGCATATTCAGCATGAAAGCGCAACAATGTGGGCCACGTCTGTATTGTTTTTTGATTAACTCGTGGCTTTTAAGCATTGAAATATGTTCACGGATTGATCGTTCAGATGATTTCGTATTTTTCGCTATTGTCGACTCAAGCAATCGACAATAACCATTCTGATTCGCATTCAAACGCATCTCCGTATATGTAATGACTGCGCCTTTAGGTATAGGATAAGAAAAGAGATTCCTCCAAACTTCTCGTGGCATCCAGAGGAATTGCTCTCTTTTTTTTAGTGGTTCTATACTACTCATTTTAAATCACTCATAATTTCTTCATGCGGATCAGAATGAGATCTTTTTGAATCGAAAAACTAAGCACATCTTTAATAGGAGAATGGGATTCACCGTTCCAAAAAGATCAAGCCTTCATTGAGAATGACCTCGCGCTTAAATCGCCATACGCGGCCAAATCGTCGCCCACAATTGGGGGCAATCTCACCAGCAGCGCAACGTCGTTTTAGTGTAGACAGACTCAATTGGGTTATTTCGCAGACTTGCTTCATATCAAGCCAATATGGTAATACGGCTTCTTGCGGTTCCATACGAATCTCCTAAGACGATTAAAATTCTTTGTGGAATCACAACTCTGCAGAAAGCATGCCAAAAGCGCATAATCCATATAAGTTATATATATTCAATATGTTATGAGATTTTTTTATTAAGTGGAGTAATAGGTGGAGTTTTGTTTTTTTAAGTGGAGCAAGAACCATTTAAGTGGAGTAATTAACTCGGATACTGGAGAGGAGAAATTTTATGCTCTATCGCGTAATCATAGAAAGACTTTGGTGTGATCTTTGTTTTGGTTTCTTCCCATTCTGCTTGAGCCGCTTTGTGACAATCTCCTTCATTATCTTTGAGTAACCTTTCTCTCCTTTTCTTCATTTCTTCATCTGTCTTTCTTCCTTTCTTCCTCACTGGAGAATTGGTGTCACTAGAATTATTCAATAAAAGAAAAGCAATATAGGTATCCATGGCAGAAGGAAAGTGGTTTTCTGTATAGTCAATTAACATGCAATCGTCCCATTCATACATAAGGGATCTTTTCCGTTCAAGAATCATGCGATTCTCGTCTTCATTAAACCGTTTTTGGTCCTGCGTAGTTAAATCGTTCAGTTGCTGATCGCATACTTCCATTTCTTTGATAATTTCATAAATCCTCTTTTTATTCTCTTCAAGTACATCTGGATATATTTTGATAATATCTTGTGGTGTGATAATAAGTGGCGTATCTGATTCACCAGTTTCAAATATAATATATGTCGCTAATCGGCTGACTAGATTCCTCATTTCCCGAATGTTACCTTTGCTGAAAGGAAATGACGAAAACATTGATAACGCGGTTGGTTCAATTTTGATTGAATAATCGTCCATCAATTTCTTTGCTAGGATCATTCGATCGTTTTCCCGTTTCCGGAGTGGTGGAACATTGATTTCATTTCTAAGACCCAATCGCCATAGCAAATCAGGTATCACTCTTTTTTGTAACTTATTCACTGAAAGGTTTGAAGCGGCAATGATAGTCGCTTGGGTTGTCTCACAATCCTCTGGATCGGATCCAAGTTTATTAAATCTGTTATCTTCGACGACTCGTAATAACATGGCTTGTATGTTTTTATCTAAATGATGAAATTCATCAAGGAATACTACATTATCTTTTGCGGTTTCAAATAATCCCCTTCTATCTTTTTCAGCGCCGGTGAAAGCACCCTTTGTGTGACCAAAAAGTTCGGAATAGCCAAGGTTGTCAGGAATGCTGGCGCAATTGATTGAATGTACTTTTTTGCCAATAAGTGTTCCAATCGCTTTACAGACGAGTTCTTTTCCGGTTCCGCTTTCACCTAAGACCAATAAATGTCTGTTGCTGTACAGAGATGAAACCTTTGTTTTCTTACTAACCTTTTGGAGTCTTGCCGCATGAGCATTGATCACTTTCATCAGATCCAGAAGCAAACCACTATTACCATCCCATTTTTTAAAAGCCCCTTTTGATTTCCTTTTAAGATTTATAATTTCATCATTATCATTGACAGATTTTTCTGCTGTTTCAATTATCTTTAAAGTCAGTGACTGCCATTGGCTATACGTTTTTCGATCATTATCATCTATACAATGCCATCTTATCGCTTGCTGATTCGCATCTCGTAAAATGGTAAGAATCGGATCTAATTTTTCAAATTCACCAACTCTTATATAGATCTCCGCTAGCCAGTCATTCAGTGTCCAATATACTTCTTGAAAACGCTGTTGAAGCGTTATTTTTGAATTCTTATAGTGTTTTAGTATTTGTTTACTCTTTTGAGAGAGTAAAGTAAATTCAATTAATATTTGTAGCAAATCAATGAATTCCGATGGAATATAATTCCATTTCCCTTTTGTCCAGGGAGACATTTTGGTTGGATCATCTTTTTGCAGATCACTGACTAACTTGCTTACTGGATATTCGACCTTATCATCCAATAGGGGGAAGAATTGATTAGTACGACTCATATCATACAGACAATCCACGAGTAACTTTGAAAATCCTCCATCGGGCAAGTATTTCAAATAAAGTGATTCAACATAGTGTCTTTCTAATTTCAAATTTCCTAACGCTTGGATAAAATTCTTCTCTATCCAATCTTCGAATTTCTCAAGTTCTTTTTGATCACCAATTCTTTCACTTAATAGCGTATAATTTTGCTGGTCTTTAATAGAGTCTTTTGAGAGTTTGAGAATTGTTTTTTTTTGTTTTGCCATCGCACCGATCCTCAATCCTTACTAGACAAATTGGATATACTTTCTATCGCTCGCCGCTTCTGGTCTTCCAGTGATGTTAAATAACGCATCGTTGTTGTGATTGTGCTGTGTCCAAGAAGTTGTTGGACGGTTCGGATATCGGCGCCTCGTCTCAACATGCGGGAGGCAGCCGTATGTCGAAGGTCATGAAATTTGAATCGTTCTATCTTTGCCGCTTTTAATAATCTGGGAAAGTCCTTGATAACAGTAATGGGTTTTGATGGATCTCTTAATAATGGAAATAAATAACCAGATTCTTTTTTATTCATTTTGAGTTCTTCGAGTAGAATGGTTGGGATAGGAACTTTCCGCCTACGGCTTTTCGTATCCTGCAAATCAAAAATGTTGTTTTCTAAATCCACATAGTTAATACGTTTCCCACTCGTCCAATTCCATTGAAGGGTAAATATCTCTCCCCGCCGCATCCCTGTATATAACGCAATTAATACGATCAGCCGAATCCGGTCAAACCGCTTATCTTCCAAGGCAGAGAGTAAATCGCTCCACTTCATCTTCATTCAGTATCCTTTCACGATGCTCAGTCTCTTTCAAGAACTTGAATCCACACATGGGATTCTTGATGATCTTTTCCGTCTGCAGCCCCCAATTGAGAAGACGCCTTAATTCAGAGAGTTCCCGGTTGATTGTCGATGGAGAAACTGGTTTCTTTGTTTTTTCTGTCAGAGAAGAGAGTCGCTCTTTGACATATTGACCGAGTCGTTCGTGAGTGATACTTTCCACTGTAGGAAATCGTTCAAGAAAACGGCTCATAAGCTTGGTGTGGTTACGAATACGATTTATATCCCACTGGCTCTCGAAAGCTTCCCGATAACTACACTCGAGTTTTGTCAGATTCGTGAGTTTATCATTGTCATATCCATTGAGTCCGATTTTACCGCCGGTTGATATTTCAGCGGCGAGGACGGCGGCGATTTTTTCCGCGTGAGTTTTGGTGGTAGGTCGTTCATTGGTAATCGGATCACGCAGAGATCGCATAATCATTTTCCCGCCGGGTTTCTTAATCCGTAAATACCAATACCGGCCACGCTTGAATAAACACCCAGTTCCTGCTGTTCGACGTGTTTTCATCCTATGCCTCACTGATGACAGAAGTGATTACTCCAGAGAATCACTTTATTGTACCAGAAGGTACTTGGTTATACAAGAAAACACTAAAAATTTTTCCTGTAAATTACAGATATAGATATTCTTATAATCAATAAAAACAGTATGATACGTATATGTCACTGAGATAATTAGAGATATGGAAGAGTGATCATTAATGAGGAGATATAATTAGTACACGGATGCAAAAGCCTTGTTCTTGCTGAGTCAACGTTTGATACACTCCAGAATTAGACATTCAATTGAATTGCGAGATGATAATTCAAAAAGCTATCATACCAGCCCAATGCGTGGACAATATGAGTCTTTTCGCAATCATCGGAATTGATACATGAATTGCGTCTATAGAGGTTCAGTTTAAGAGTATTTATTGAAAAAAAATCATATGATATAACATGAATAAGTCAAGCGATTAGTAATACTCCCATTCGATTCCTGCTTGACAGCACCGCACATTTCTTCCCCGTTTACACTTGATTTGCTGAAGGGAAATCGTAAGTGGCTCATTTTGTATAACTTTACTTTTTCGATTTCTTAAAAATGACCTTCGCGTATAGAAGATGAATAAAACTGAAATTCATCGTATGTTTTCTATCTGTATCAGTGATATAATAAATCGTTAGGTGGATGTATTCAGTGTAGTTAATCCAAATTGGATGGGCAGGGATTGAATTGATTCATTGCAGGAATTGGAGGGATAGGAAATGAATGTGACCAGATTTCGTTTCATTCGATTGTTCCACTTATTGATTTTTTTTGCTTTTGTTGGATTGAGTTCTGTGTGGCTTTCCGCAGTCTCTGCTCAGGAAATGGGAGAGAGAGCATGGTGGGGAGTAAACACATTCACAGGTGAAACAACCCAGTTTCCTGATACGAGTGAATGGGCGAGGCCCTACAGCGTCTCTTTTTATCACGCGGGATCAATTCGCCGTCACGGATGAATACGCGTTGGCGTTTCCGAAGGATTTCGATCCGTCTAAAGCCTATCCGGTTTGGATCAAATTTCTGCCTTTCTATGGTTCACTGGCCGGGATATACCATCCCTCCTTCGCCCAGAATTTCTGCGATGAAAACCAAGTGATTTTTGTCGGTTTCGCCGCCCGTTCGAACACACCGGTGGAAGACGCGGGTGGGGCTTTTCTGGGTGACAATCCGGAGTATGGCACATTCTTTGGACCGTGGATACGCAACGACCTGAAGGAATTGATGAACGAATTGACGCGTCTCTTCCACGTGAAGTATTTTGCGTTTACCGGAGATTCAATGGGGGGGTATTCCTCTTTCCGGATCGCTGTGGACGTGCCTCGTGATTATTTCGGCGTTGTTTGTCACGAGCTGCCCGGCAATCTTTTTCCGGGAATGGATCACGGGGCAGGATTTAATCGCGCAAAAAGTCAAAGAAGACTGGTTTAAAGACCGGCTTGTATATGTTTTTCAAGGGATTGAAAGACGACACTGTATATGTGGAAGACATCGACCGGCTCTATAACGACGCGCCCAGCAAGGAATGGTGGAATTATTTCCGGATCGAAGGCGCTGGTCATGAGGGATTCTTCTTGATTGAGGAAGAAGGAGGGAGATCAATGGGGCAAGGTCGTTCCTTCCGTTTCGGATAATCCCAACATCGTTTGGGATTCGGTCCGGTTATGGGAAACGGCCCATCCGGAAATCGCTGAGCACCATTCTCGAACCAATGCAAGGTTGGTCTCCACCTGACGCCAGGAATGATTGGTATATTCCCCTGGATTTAGTCGAGTGGGCGCTCGTCCAGCAAGGCGCTCCCACTTCCACGCCGGCGCCGGATCTTCCTATCACGCCGACGCAAACGCCGGGAGTACCCCAACAACCATCTCCTACGCCGGTCATCACCCAACTACCGTCTCCCACACCTGTGGATTCCATCGATTCAACAGCGCCGATAGCCCACCGGATTGTTCCATTGGAGGTGATTCTCGATGCGTGTGAATATCTTGATCAGGGAGACATCCCTACGGATGATTTCCAACCGCCCGCCGACACCATCTATGTGGCAGTGGATGGAGATGACAACAATAGCGGCGTCATTGACGCGCCCTTTGAGCATCTCGATCAAGCCATCGGTTACGCCAATGAACATCCTGATACACCGTTAACGATCTATCTCCGGGAAGGGATTTATTATTTCAAAGATCCGCGCAATCATCCCGAAAATCCATATCTTTCCATCGACCGGGGGAATGTGTATATCGCCGGTTATCCAAATGAAAATGTGATTATCCGGCCTTTCTATTGGCCCGGCAATCCAACCGAAGAAGGGGACGAACGTGTCTTTACATTTCAAAGCGCGTATTCGGAGTTTCAAGGTCCACCTGAGAATTTCACATTTGACAATCTCCAATTCGAAGGCTGGGCGTTGATCTTTTACATCCGATCTCCTCTCGATACACCGCCCGTCCGCAACGTGACAATCAAGAATATCACCGCCGGTCAATTCAGAACCCGTGGGGGGAACGAGGAAGATCTCACCCAGTTTCTTGAGACGGGGTATCTCGATGATGACGTTTATGGGGAAGGGAAAGTGATTTTCAACGATCCAGAAACGGCTCACTATCAGATTGAAAACCTGATTCTATCCAATGTCACGGTTCATGACGCCGATTTGCCCTGTCAATGTCGGGGATGAAAATGACGCCAATGTCAAAGGAATGCGCATCTCCCAGTTCAATGTTATCAATCCAACCCGGCAGGCGGGAGGCAGCGTCAGCGACGCGTTCGCGATCGTAAACAGTTATAAAATCCTCATCGATCACTGCCAGTTGATAAACATCAATGATGACGGCGTCGACACCAAATCGTTCGACGCGGCGGTCGTCAATTGTTATATCGAAGGAACAGGCCGGAACGCCGTCAAATTTTGGCGCAGTGGAGAAATCATCAATTCGATCCTCTATCATGTCACGGACATCAACGATGGGGCCATCATTGCACAAGAAGGTCCGTTCCGCATGATCAACAGCGTTCTTCTCGGCCATTCAAATGGGTACGCGGGATCCTTGAACTACGAGACTCCTACCACGGTGAAAATGGAACTGGTGAACAGTATTTTTGGTGAAGTGAAGAGTTTTTATATCAATACCAACCGATCTGTGGGCGCGGAATAACCGGTATTTTGATATTCTCGACGGAGAGCCCTTGATCACAGGACAGCGCGATATAGAAACCGCCGAAGAATTGAACGCCCTGTCCCATTGCGGGGGGAATGTGGTTTCCACCAATCAATTTCACCGATCCGGCGTCGGGCGATTTCACACTGCGTCCCGGCAGTGAATGGATCGATGCGGGAATCCAAGAAGGCGTCCATCTGCCTTCCTTTGATTTCCTGGGGAATCCACGCGTACAGGGGCAGGAGATTGATATCGGACCGATCGAATATCAAGAGTCAAATTCTTGTATTCAATTATGGTTTCTGCATGATTAATCAGCCCGCTCAGTTCAACAATTCAGTGTAACAAGCTATGATTCGAAGACGCAGGATATTACCTTCAACGTTTTCAGTTTGAGTCCTAACTAATGGAATCTTTTTTTTAGAGCGTACTATACCTTGCAAATTCTCCCACCTCATTACCTTACTCTATGACCACAATGAACCGTTGGATTTCTATAAGGGTTTGTAAATTAAATAGTTGCGGCAGCGAATTTCCTTGTAATCAAGTATAGGTTTCAAAAATTTTCGTTTTCGTTCTGTCAAAATCCCAATAAATTCAATATCTTCCCCAAAAAAAGGCTATTTTATACGCGCATAAAATGATAAAGTATAAGTATTAGATAACCATAAAAACAGATACTTTATCGAACCGGTGAAAAATGACTCCCCAACCAACACACGATCGAAGATAAAACCCTTCAAGTTTTTCGGAAGAAAAAAGTATTGAGAATCGGCCAACTCGCCCGGCTTCTCGAACGGTCTATCCCGACTGCGCGCCGGCGGCTGAAAGAGTGGAAAACCTATACGAGTTATAACCACAACGGAAAATATTATGTGCTGCCTGACGTGCCCAAGTTTGACGCCAATGGATTATGGCAGTACGACTCGATCCGCTTCTCTCAACATGGCACGCTGAAAGAGACGGTGATCCATCTTGTGAAGAATTCGGACAGGGGGCTTTTCGCTCAAGAGATCGGCCGTCTTGTGGGGTTGGCGCCGCATTCATTCTTGTCTCATTTTCGAGGCGCGTCCGGCTTACAACGAGAACGGTTCAACGGACGATGGATTTATTTTTCCTCGGAGGAGACGATCTTGAACGTACAAAAACGGGAAAGAGAACGGTGGGCGCAAACCCAATCCACTTCGCTCCTCACAGATGCGGAAGCCGTTCAACTCCTGGTGGAAAGGATTCGACATCCCCACCTCAGTTTAGACGATCTGAGCCAGGCGCTTCATACCAAGGGGATGGCCATCTCGTCCGAATCGATTCGCCGTTTTCTCGGCCAGCACGGCCTACTAAAAAAACAACGGATACGCTCTCGTTCGACACCTGAGAACATATAAGAATCAATTGCTGACCAACCTTTCGGCCGCCACGTGTTTCCCGTCTCCTCCCACCCTTGTGTTTCGGCCGTCTCATCGCGTTTGTTCTTGCGGCGCGAAACTGAAAGTGCAAAAAACACACAGGAGGACTCTTGTCACCTTGGATATTGGGGAATGGCACGCGAAAGAAATCCTTTACTATTGCGATGGCTGCGGCGATCCAACGATCCATTCTTCGGAAGAGTTACAAACGCTGGCGCCCCCTCGATGTAAGTTCGGCTATGATATTTTGGTCGAGGTAGGAACCGCGTGGTTTCTCCGGCGCCGGAGTGAAACCAGTATTCAAGAAGAACTCGCCCGGAAACACATCCGGATTTCCAAGAGCGAAATCGAGTATCTCGCCCAAAAATTTATCATTTATCTGGCCGTTGTCCATCGAGAAAACGGTTCCAAAATCAAAGAAGATATGGCGTTGCGGGGAGGCTATATTCTCCAATTGGATGGAACGTGTGAAGGGGAAAGCCCTCATTTAATGAGTGTCTTGGATGGCCTTTCCGAAATTGTTTTGGACAACGTAAAAATTCCCTCGGAAAACGCGGAACAAATCATTCCGTTTCTCTCCCGGATTAAAGAGACGTACGGTCTCCCTCAAGCGTTGGTGAGTGATATGGGAAAAGGGATTGGATTGGCCATCCAAAAAGTGTTCCCGCTCGTCCCTGCTTTCCTCTGTCATTTCCATTTTTTGCGCGATCTCGGAAACGATCTGTTCGGAATCGAAAACGATATTATTCGGACTCATTTGAAGAAGTACGGCCTGCAAAGTTTGTTGGGTAAATTGGTGAAAGAACTGAAGCCAATTATGAAGGCCGATCCAACCGGCATTGATTCCCTCGTCACGTGTATCGAAAGCCAAAACGGGGACGAAGAAACGGCGCCGGAATTCCTGCCCGCTGTCTATGCGTTAATTCTCTGGGGATTGGGCGCCAAACACCAAGGAGACGGCTTGGGATTTCCGTTCGATCGCCCCCATCTTGTTTTTTATCAACGGCTGGCCATCCTGCGCTCTACCTTCACAAAAATTCAGCCGGCTCCACCCATTGACCGTCCATTGTATCAACAACTCATTTGTACATTGCAGAAGGTCATGGACGATCCGATTCTCCACTATACCGCCTCCCAAATGCAGCAAAAGGTTCTTGTGTTCGATCGGCTGCGGAGAGCCATGCGCATCACTCTCCCCGGGAAGAAACAAGGCCTCAATGATGAGGGAGAAGATACCGATATCCGGACCATCGAAAAGGGGGTGACTGAGTTCCGCGAATGGCTCTGCGGTGATCCCACTCTTTCAGCGGATGCCGATGTACAAAAGATGATCGCGCAACTCGATAAATATTGGGAGAAACTCTTTGCCGATCCCATTGTGGTTGATACGCCGAATGGGAAAGTCACCATCCAACCGCAAAGGACAAACAATCTGCTGGAACGCTTCTTTCGGAATTTAAAACACAGCCATTGCAAAAAAAACGGGAACGAGTTCGATGAAGAAGGTGTTAACGACTATGCTTCCGGATACGCCTCTCGTGAAAAACCTTGAAAATCGACATTATATGGAGATGATCTTGAAGGGAAGAGCCAGCCTGGAAGAACGATTTGCTGAAATTGATTCGAACACCATTCGCGAAGAAATGAAAAAAGCCAAGATTCAGAACGAAGGAATTCCACGAAAATTAAAAAAAATCATCACCAAACACGATTTCCCTGGAATCTTGATTGAAGTGCTTTTCATAAAGACGGAATTATTAAATCCAACCGTTTGTTGGGGTCATAGACCTTACTCCTACAGCGTAGATCAAAACGCCCACTCGTTAAAAATTGCCTTGCTCCATCAAAGGGCATGAGGTAAATTTTAAACTGATATTGATGTCCGTCTTGTGGGCCATTCCTATAGTTATTCGCGGTTTTGAAATATTGATTTGGCGTCCACCAAAAGTAATTCATTATCCCTGTTAAAGTTTGTCCCATAAATTCGTAGTCTTCATTATCCACTTTGACATACAATTGATATTCATTGACCAGGGCTGGTTCTACACCAAAATTCCAAGCGATGTATAAAGCCCTCCAGTGGGATAAATCGGTATCTGAACCGGTTTCACCGATCGGCGCGAGATTTCTCCCTCCTAGAATATCGTCATGAATAATCACATCATCGACAAGCGCATTCGGCATATCCGGCTGGATAAGAGAAATCTCGTTTCCTCCTTCGGCGTTGAATCCGACGGGCGCTCTCATGTCGAAGAAATCATCTGGCCCTAACTTATCATCTATGCGGATCATACGAAACAAGTAAACGGAATTGAAATCGGGTCCATTCGCTAATTCGGATGCAATACGTGGAGCGCCAGCATACCAGTCAAAACTGCGAACATCACCGGCGCCTGTCTGACCCAGGTATTTCATTCCCTTAAATCCTTGGCGCACATACACATGCCAATTGGCCGCTGCCGCGCTTGCCGCGTTGCAATGGATCGTGAGATTCCGATTGTCAAGCGCATCGAAATCGGTTTGACCAGTTTGGTCTCCCGTTACATCATTCGCATTATCAAATACGAGTACAAACGGTTTTTGACTTGGTGTCACGAAAGGAGATGGCGCCGGTGTCGGTGTGGCTGTGGATATCTGCACGGGGGTGGATGTCAGGGTACGGGTTGGTGTAGGCGTTGGTGTC
>CAXXSM010000016.1:0-64013 GCA_963663405.2 bacterium
ATGGTCATGCAAGGCTTGAACGAATCAGCGATCGATCGACAGCGCTTGATATTAAAAGCTTGAATCGAAACATCTTCGGTCAAGATGAAACATGTAAGGTTTTCTCACCCGATGGAAAGACAATCGGGTATGGAGTCGGAGGCGACGCTTATTTAATTGACATTTCGGATCTTACATCAAGCGTGGATTGGACGCTGCATTAGTTTTTGTCAGAATCGGGATAGGCAGGATTAAAGGATATTCAGGATAGGAATTATTGAAGTGGAATCATTCATCGAAATTGGATAGAATAATCCTGGTCATCCTAATCATCTTGACCATCCTGATTCAGACAAAGAGAATCTTAACAAATCATGTGTCGTAATATCATTTTTTAATGCCCATAGTGGTAAGCAGGATCAATCATACTATGAAAAAGATTTATGTTGTCGGCAGTTCCAATACGGATATGGTCGTACGTTGTGACCGGCTTCCTAAGCCGGGGGAAACGGTATTAGGAGGGAGATTCATCATCGTTCGTGGGGGAAAGGGGCGAATCAGGCGGTGGCCGCCGCGCGGCTGGGTGGAGATGTGACGTTCCTCTGCCGTGTGGGGAATGACACGTTTGGAAAAGAATCCCTGGCAGCTTACAAACGGGAGGGTATCAATACAGAGCCGATCATCGTCGATGGAAGCGCCCCGTCCGGCGTGGCCCTGATCGTAGTCGATAAAAAAGGGGAGAACTATATCACGGTCGCGCCTGGTGTGAACGCGAATGTCTCTCCAGACGATCTAAAATGGCTGGAGAATGTTCTAGAGCCGGGCGACGCGGTAATGCTGCAGTTGGAGATCCCCCTCAAAACCGTTGAACGAGCGGCTGCAATCGGCCGTGAGAAAGGCGCGCTCGTTGTCCTCGATCCCGCCCCCGCGCCGGATGACGGTCTCCCGGACAGTCTCTATTCCAACCTCGATTTCATTCTCCCCAACGAGAGTGAAGCGGCCGCGTTGGTAGGCACAAAAACGATCCCGGAAATGATGGCTCAATCCATCAAACAAAAAGGCGTTAAAAACGCGATCGTCACGGCCGGCTCGAAGGGCTGTGTATTGGTCAATTCGGCGGGAATCAGACGGTTCGACGCCTGTCCCGTCAAATCGGCGGACAGCACCGCCGCTGGAGACGCGTTCGCCGGCGGTTTGGTCATCGCCCTGGTTGGAGGCGCCGGCGTCAACGACGCCATCAAATTCGCGCAACAATCCGCCGCCATCTCCGTCACCCGCATGGGCGCCCAAACCTCTCTCCCCACCCGCGAAGAAGTTGAAAAACGATTTGGATAATAGAACGCGGGCGTCCCGCCCGTGAATAAATCCATTTATGAACTTGTGATCCTTATCACAATTATCTAACTTCAGACGAAATAAGGGAAAAGAAAAAAGGAAGGAAAAGAAACGACCCCACGGGGATTCGAACCCCGGTTTTCAAGATGAGAGCCTGATGTCCTTACCCCTAGACGATGGGGTCTCATTGAGAAAAAAATATATCTCGTTCCCGATCGGATGTCAAGCATCAAATCGAGCGGAATGAAACAACGTCGAAAGTGAATTTAATTCAGATCCACGAATTAAAACAATTCCCAATCCACGATAGCGACAACCGGTTCTTCATAATCGAGTTGATCGGCGGTGAGAGCGCCGCTGGAAATACGAAGGCGGTCTAGACTGCCGATATACGCGCTTCGGCCATCCCATTCCCCACCAATATGGATCAGATACGTGTCTTTCGCGGTCAGAATTCCCAACGCGTATTCTTCCTCATACGCCAACGCGCCGTCAATATAAATCTGCACTAGGAAGTTATCTTCATCATAGACGGCGGCGATGTGATGCCATTCGCCATCGACGGGGAAGGCGCCATCCGGGGTCGTCACGGAGACATCGGTTCCGTTGTCAATTTGGTAAAATGTCATGCTGACCGCCCCTGTGGCTCGGTTAAGAGTGATACCGTATCCCCCTGAATCCGTTGGGGCTGTTTGTGAACCGCCGTACCGGAACAAGATCGCGCTGTCCTCTGCGAATGCGCCTGGTTTCGCCCAAATCTCCGTTGTGAAACTCTGATCTTGGAAATTGAGCGTTTCATTGGGATCATTTACAATCGCATGGTCTCCCTGCGCGAATTCCAACGCATATCCCGATCCAGATGGAGTATCTTCGATATAATCCGGCGCCTGCATCAACGCGAACCAAACAGTTCCCGCGTAGGCGATCAATCCACCCGCTGTATCGGTGTATTCCGGACCGGATTCTTCATCAAAGGGGAAATAAACAATCGTGTCAGCGGTCACGGGTTTTGGATTCGCGGCGTCGGAGTCCAATTGCGATGGATCAAGAAGCCCACTCGTCACACGAAAGCGGTCAATCTTACCCGGCAGAGGGCGGCTCGCGCCGTCTTCCGTCCCTAGCCAAAGGATGTTGGTGTTTGTTTGGATCATCGCGCGGGTTTCCGCCATATAGGTAAATTCCTCACCATCTAAATAAAACGTCACCCCGGCGCCGGCTTCGTAGAGGAACCCAAGGTGATGCCAATTTCCATCCGGTGAGAGATGAATTTGGGGAAACATATCTACTACACCAAAGAGAGTGAACTTAACACTGTCATTTTGGAATCCGATACCCCAACCGGTTCCGTGCCGCCCATAGTAAATCGTTCCCAGCCAGCTCAGTCCGTTCAAATCTTCATCGATTTTCAACCATAATTCAGCGGTGAAATTCTGCCCCGCCAAGTCGAGTAACGTCTCCGCGGAATCATCCGCCACAACAGGACCTCCGACAATATCCAGCGCCAAATCTCCCGCGGCGCCGGAGGGAGAATCTGAAACGGGCACAGGATCCGTTTCCGTCGAGACCGCGAATCCCACCTTTCCATCCATTCCATTTCCGCTGCTGTCCAGCAGGACGGAACCAGGCGTGTCAAATTCCCAAAATCCAAGGGTTTGCGCGCCCGCCCCTGAAGCCATCAGCACAATCAACGAAATTGAAATACAAAGAATCCTCTTCATTTTCTAACCTCCTCACAATATGAAATAAAAAAATATAGAAATACCAATATATTTTTCTTATCATACAAAAAAGAAAAAATCTAGAGAGATAATTGATTCATTTATTATTTATATTGCGAAATAGAAAAAAGAAGATCAATTCGAGCGGGTTACTTCATATGGGCTTCGGGTCATGACCGCGTCGTAGAGTTCGACGCCGAGAGAATTGGCGATGACATCGCATTTGGCTTTCAAGAGAAAGTAGATGTTCTCACTGCGGTGAGACAGCGTTTCGTAATTCGCCTGTCCTTTGGATAGAATGATATCCGCCGCATGATAGATGGCGAGAAATTCGGGGGGCGCGCTGGAAAGAACCGTTCCCAACTCGCCCGATCCATTATCGATGACCGGAACTACGCTGTCTAATTCTACGGTTCGGGCGTCTTCAAGCGTCGCGTCGTTCAAAACCGGTTTTTGGTTGACGACGGCCGTAATTTTTAGATGAGAGAATTGGCGTTTCAGTTCTTCGATAAAGAGCCGGTCAAAGGCGATTTCTCCCGCGTTGTCGCAGAGATAGAGCATTTTGATTGTTTGTTTTTTCTTTTTATTATTCAGTTCACGTATAAAATCTTCGAATTGATCCCGTTTAAATCCCTCTTTCATTACTTTTTCGATCGTCGAATGGATATCAAAACTATCCTGGATGCCTAAATCGATAATATTCCCGCACGCGGCCAGCTGGCACGCAAGATAAAGTGGATTCTCACTGGAAGCGATGCGCTCTTTCATTTCGGGATAAAGTTTCATCCCTAGCGCGTTGGTCTGTTTTTTCAGTTCAATAAATGGATCGTCCTGTCCCGCGCATTGTTCGGCGGCGCGAATAGCGATCAGGGACAGTTCGGCGGGAGTGAGAGAGGGATCAGCGTTCTCGATCTTCTCGTTTACTATTTCTTTCAGTTGATCTTCCCGTTCATCGGGACCGTTTTTCCCTAGCGCGTCCAGGGCTAGGTTGAATACGCGAACGCCCTGCCGTTTGGCGCAATCAATACAAGGATGCTGGTATCTCATAATCAGTTTATTGTCCTTTAATATAAGTTCCGGGGAGCCGGTCAATTGCTCTTTTAACAAGCGCTCCATAAAGTGTATCCGCTGAAACCGGGAAACCTGACCAGGAAGAAACTTTTCCCTCTCTTTTTTGAAGCATATCGACATCGTAACTGGACTTGTTCTCCGGTTCTGCGCCGGTATCATATGGAGAGGCAATCATCAGCTGAATCATTTAAGATATTGAATATCAAATGTGGTGAAAATAATAATGACGGAACAATCTGTATCCACGCAAGAAACCGCCGCCGTTGGGAAAAAAGAAGAAAAGAAAAATTTGTACGAAATAGAAATCTCTCGTTTTCAGGACGTGCTTGAAAAAGATCAAAAGTACGCGTACGACCGGTATGGATTTACACTATTGTACAGCCTTCCCACCGATCAGACGTTTAAAATCATGAAAGAGATGGGTTGGGAAGGAAAAGACGCGCTGGACCACTATAATTTAGGTGTGATCGCCTGTCAGGATGAGGAATATAAAGAAGCGCTCAAGCATTTTGAGAAAGCCGAATCGATGAATTGTGAGCAGCCGGAACTGTTCTACAACATCGCCGCGATCAAAGAAGAAAACGGCGAAAAAAGCAAGGCCAAAGAGTATTATCAAAAATACATCGACGTTGTCGAAAAATGGGATCACATTCCAAAAAACCTGCAAAAAGAACTCGACGAAGTCCGCGAACATATCAAGACACTATAAGGCCGCATCATACTTTAACTTCCCTGATTATTTCCTGTGTTAGATCATTCTTTCACGGGAGGCGCTTCCCGTAGGGATTCTTGCGCGGAATTCTCCCAACCAAGGCCAGAGTGTCCGTTTCGTCAAGTCGATTGTTGTAATCGCCAAAGTCCCATTTTCCGTCGCGTCCGCCAGGATTTTGCCTTCCCGGTCCCATATCCCTGTTCGGGCGTCGAAACTGGAGGTGACGAGGTATACTTGATTCTCAATCGCTCGCGCGGCGAACAATGGTTCGACGCCTCCCCAAATCGGCAATAAAATAATTTCTGCGCCCCCCCGCGCCAATACCCGCGCTGGTTCGGGAAAATGAACGTCCCAACAGATCATCATTCCCACTTTGCCGAAATCCGTCTCGAAGACAGGAAACGAATCGCCCGGGGTGATGCCTCCCTCGATCTCCTCACGAGGCAGCGCCACTTTCCGGTACACACCGATCAACTCTCCCTCCCGGCCCATTAGCACAGCGGTGTTGTAGACCGTATCTCCTTCTTTTTCATAGATCCCCGCAACGACGTACAGGGAACAATCTTTCGCGGCGGCGCCTAGTCGTTGAGTTGTTGGGCCGGGAACCGGTTCGGCTACATCAATGTATTTTTTACCCGTATTTACGACAGTAATCCCTTCCGGTAGACAGACGAGATCCGCCCCCTGTTTTCCCGCTTCTTCGATGAATTTGACATAGTGGTCAAGATTCTGTTCCGTCGTAGAACGGTTTTTCGGACGAAAGTTGACCGCCGCAAGAGTAACCGTCCGGGATTCCGGCGCTTCACAAGGCGCGAGAGTAACATTCTTCCAGCAAACGGAACCTGTCTTTGTCCACCGTAGAATCAACTCCACTACGGCGGATTCGGCCCCTTCTGGAGCGGGGTAGACACCCTCGATGAGGTTCCATCCACTAACGATTTTTTCAAGCGTTGCTGGATATTCCGGCCAAGAGATCCGCTTGCCGTCCGCGTCTTTCCAATCCACCTTGACGAGAATTGACCGCCGGGGCAATTCGATATCCCGCGCGCGATATTCCGCATGGATTTGATAGTACTGTCCAGTTTTCACGGCATAGGTTTTTCGCCAAGCGCCGTTACAGCGGAATTCACCCGAACTGGCAGCGGTTAATTCTTCTGCGGTTTTCTCCATCACAGGCGCCAGAGCAGGACGCTGTGAATATGAATTCCAATCCTGTGGATTCCAAGAACTAGAGTGGGCGAAGATGGAAAATGACAAGAATACAAAGGTTGTTAGAATTGGGGAAAGGATCGTTTTATTCATCTTTTCTCTCCCGGAAAAGATTTTAATATGGACTCGAATTCCCATAGGGATCCGAGCTGCTGTCTGAATTTGATTCACCATACGGATCGGAACTGGTTGTCAGGAGGAATTGATTGTCTGGATTCCGGGTTTCACCGACACTGGTGACATAAATCCCAGGTTCGTCTTTGATGGGGCAGACGTGCATGCAGATCCCACAGCCCACGCACAAATCAGGATCGACTTTCGGCTGTTTGACGACGATCGTTTCGCCGCTGTGCCGCAAGACTTCCACTTCTTCGAACCAGATCGCTTTTTCCGGGGTGGGACAGTGTTCCTCACAAACGATGCACTCGCGGGAAAACGTATAGGGAATACAGCGGTTTTTATCAAAAAACGCCTGCCCGATCTTTTGGGCGCGTTTTTCCGGCAATGTCAGTTCGCGGATCGCGCCGGTGGGACAGACTTGTGTACAGAGGGTGCATTCGTATTCGCAGTTTCCCACTTTCATTTTCAACACCGGCGTCCACATCCCTTCCAGACCCGCTTCGAACGACGCGGGATGGATGGCGTTCGTGGGGCAGACTTTCATACATTCCCCACACCGGACGCACTTCGCTAAAAACTCCTCTTCACTCAACGAACCGGGCGGGCGGATCAATGCGGGATTATATGTGTTCCCGGACGACTGCGGGTGAATGCGGAAGATGAGTCCTCCACTCAATCCCACGAGTCCCGCGCCCATGATTTTCCGGCGGCCTAAATCGAGTTGTTCCGCTTTTGGGGATAGAAGAAATTCTTGAACCAACGGAGAATGGAATCGATCATTTTTTTCTCTCTGGAATATCCGTTTGAAATGAAATCGCATTGACTGGACAAGATGATTTACAGTTCCAGCAATAAAAACACTCCGCCGGTTTCCATCCGTCTTTCGCATGGGGATCCGCGCCGCCCTGGCAATCGGCGAGACAGAGATTGCATTGAGTGCAGACATTCTCGTCTTGGATCAACCGCACGGTTGGATTCTTTCCCGTGATTCCTAATAGAGCCCCCAACGGGCAAATATACCGGCACCAAAAACGCGGCCGGAAGAAATTAAGCGCTACGATCCCGATAAACAAGAAGCCGATCAATACACCGCTGTGATAAAACGGCTGTTCGACCGCGAGGACATTATTACGTAATGCCGCATAGAGCGGTTCCGTTATGAGAGTAAGCCGTAAAGGGCCGATTCCTGGATCGGCCTCGTAGACCCATGTACTGAATGCGACCACAGCCCAGTTAAACGCAGGAAAGAGCGCCACCGCTAAAGCGCGGTAGAAGAAGGAGAATGGATCGAGCCAACCCACCACGTTGATCCCAATGAGGGCGGCGGCAAGAAAAACGATGAGGATGTAGTATTTCGATTTATGCCAGGTCGTGTAGCCTCCTCTGTCGATCATCGCTTTCTTCCGTCCCCCGCGCAGGCTTGTGAAGAAATTATGCAGCGCGCCGAAGGGGCAGATCCACCCACAGAACCACCGGCCGGTCAACGCAGTCAATACGAGAACAGTAAGAGCGAGCAGCAGCGCTGTGGGGATGGTATGTGACGCGATCCACGTGGTGATCATCACGAGTGGATCGAGTTCAAAAAATAACTTGACAGGACCGCCGGTTTCACCGATCGCGATATCCCCGGTTTCATCGAGAGAAAGATCGGCTGGATGAAAGACCGTCTCTAAAAACAGATAGATAAACAGAACAAAAAACGCCAGTTGAACCAATCGCCGCAACCAGACGACTGGATCGGTTCGTTTCTTAAACGGGGAGACGATTGTTTTTACCAAACCCGCGAACACGCCGCTTATTTTCGAGACACGTGGTGATGGCGCAACTTCGCGGTCCGGTTCCGGAGGGATGGCGATCGTGATCTCTTCCTGCGGGCTCTTTCGAGGAATGGGGAATCCATGAGAGGATTCGCTGCTAGAAACAGTAGAAACCGATGGACTACTCTCATCGGTCTCTACCAATTCAATTTCCTCAAGAGAATCCTCTTCACCGGATTCGTCAACCAGCTCAGCCGATTTCTCGACGGACGGCTCCTCAGGACGCGCGCTCTTCTGGGCTCTTGTCCTCCGGGTTCTTCTTTTATGCTTAGTCATATTGATTACACGGTAACCATTTTCGGCGTTAGAGATTTGTAATCCATTGTTCCGAGTCCACGGGACGCCGCTTCTTTAATGTGGCCGATATCTTCCGGTTGGTGACCCAGCAGCGAGGCGCCGAACGCGTCGATCGCGACCTGGTCGGTTCCTGCGGCGACTGTATCACGGCGTTCGACATCTTTCGGATTGCCGCCGACAGGGCCGTTGCCGGTCAATACACGAATCGCGTCCATCACAATCAGATCGGGTTTGACGAACGAAGCCAGATCGACAAGCGTATTATCAATATCTTGATGGAACCGGTTACGCGAACCGCCGATGACGCCCATCAGGTTCTTCATGCCCACAACGTCACTTTGCTGATGCTGTGGTGTTTTTACGATGGGAACATTGATGAACACATCCGCTTCGATCATATCGGTGTAGAGTTCCCATTCTTTGAGCACTTTGCCTTCCAAAGGCATTGTTTAAAATTTCCGTTTATCAAGGAAATTGACGAGTGGCGCCCGCCATTTTTCGCCGCCACTTGGATGCCGCTCCGGGCGAAAGTGCGTTGTTGGGGATTGCAGGTGTTGTCGCTCACATAAACCTGTTTTGCGCCCGCGCTGAGACAGAGTTCAATAATCGTGGCGACGACATCGGGATTTGTATTCGCCGCCAACGCCGCCGCAACCCGGGTCCCTACCGATATTGGGTTTAAACCCAAACGGTATCTCCCCGTGAGACAAATTTCGAGATTCCACCGATCGCTTCAATGGCTTTGGTTGTCAGTTGTTTGGCCTCTTCCGGCGAGTCTCCTTACTTCCAGCGGGAGAGGTTTTATACTTCGCGATAGCCATCACGGAGCGCCTTCACGGGCGCTTTTCCGCTTCCGCGGCAAACGTGGGGGATGCCCGCTGTCAGTCCCGCGCTTGCGTATACGCCAGTTTTTAAAAACATTCTTCGATTCCAATTATACATTTTTTCTATACCTCAATGTTGGAGTGGATTCAAATCAAATTCTAAATCGAACCTGTTATTAGAATATTAGCCCCATCCGGATCATTATCGAAGATACCGCGAATTATTTCTGGGTAGGAATCGATACAATCACAATATCCCGGTCGCGGTCTTTCGCGATGGTTAGAATTGAACCTTCCCCGGTCCGCCGCGACGCTTTGCCCACCATAGACGCGGCCCCGCCCAAGGACCTTTTGTGATGGCTCCAACCAGATCGGTTCCGATGACCGGAGCGCCGATATTCTTCGCCGCTTTGGAGACCACATTCGCCATCGATTTTCCATGATCCGGCCATTTTTCCTCTTCCGCCGCCCAGCCATAGGGTACGAGAACGAGATCCGGTTGGAGAGCGGCCATGCGGTTTTAGATTCTCATCCATGAACGTGTCCGCGCAGATCAGGATTCCGATTTTTTCCCACCGGCGTCTCGACGGCGCCGATAGAATCGCCGGGAGTATAGGGAGGGGTCATCAATTCGGTGAGGATGTTGATCTTCCGGTGTTTGAGGAGAATTCTCCCTTTCGGATCAATCAGAACCGCGGAGTCATGCAGCGCGTCTCCATTCTTTTCCGCGAGACCGGCGCAGAGGTATACCCCGTATTGTTTCGCTATAGCGCTCAACCGTTGGGTATCATTCCCAGGAATTGGATAGGCGCGTTGATGCGCGTCTGAATTGACCCAGCCGAGGATCGTGGTTTCGGGGGAAACAGACGATTTCCGCGCCGGCGCCGGCCGCTTCTTGAACCCGCGTGTTCGAGTCCGCGCGAAGTTACCCGACCGGTCGCCATCAAGCGCGAAAATCTGACACATCGCCACATGAATTGTCTTCATTTCTGAATTTGCGGCTCCTTCTGAGTTCCCTGCAATAATCAATAGGCAAAGGAAATAAAAAATAGAATACTGGGAGAACAGACAAATACTAGTCATGAGTGAAAGCAGGCGGGAAATCGATTTTTGGGCGCAAGCGCTAATCGCGGTTTTTATTTTTTCCATTGGATTCTTTCCAATTCTGCCGGAAGGAGAGAAAAGTTCCTTTCTCGATCTCGGTCCGGCATCGGCGCATGAATTCTTGATAGAACGTAAGATTATGGATCGTCGCCAGGCGGGACGCAAGAATTTCTCCTGCGATAAAGAGGTGCCGGAGATAGGCGAGAGAATAATTCCGGCAGCAATAGCAGGAGCAATTTTCATCCCGGCGGCCGTGGATCTGCGCGATATTGGGCTTTTTTAGCGGATACACGCCCATTCCATGTTAAGAAGTGTGAGTTGCGGGCGAGCCGCGTCGGTACGACGCAAGTCGAACATATCGACTCCAAGCGCGATGGCGTCGAGAAAATCTTCCGGCGTTCCGACCCCCATTAAATAGCGGGGCTTCTCCACCGGTAGAATTTCACAAACCGCTTTACAGATCGGCCAGGTCAGCGTTTTATCCTCTCCAATCATCAATCCACCGACGGCGTAGCCGGGGAAATCGAGTGGAATCAAGTCCCGCGCGCTTTTTTCCCGCAGGTCCTGAAAGACGCCTCCCTGGACGATGCCAAACAAGGCTTGATCTTCACGCTGATGGCTTTTTATGCACCGCTCCGCCCAGCGGCTGGTCATATCCACGGAGGCTTGCGCGTATTCGAACGGGACAGGATACGGAGTGCATTCATCAAAGCACATGATGATGTCCGCCCCCAGATCATTCTCCAACCGCATTACGCTTTCCGGCGTGAACTTGTGTTCGGAGCCATCGATCTGTGAGCGAAATGTGACGCCGTCTTCATCGATCTTGCGCAATGGGGCCAGGCTGTAGACTGAAAGCCACCGCTGTCCGTCAAAATCGCCCGTCCCAATGCATAAAATGATGCAACCCGCCCATGGATTGAATGAGATCCTGACCGGGACGCAGATAGAGATGATAGGCGTTGCAGAGAATGATCTGTGATTGAGTCACACGGATTTCTTCCGGCGTCATGGCTTTCACGGTCGCGTTAGTGCCCACCGGCATAAACGCGGGAGTGTCGAACGAACCATGCGGCGTCGTTACACGCCCAACCCGCGCGGCGCCATCCTGGTGAAAACGTTTCAAAATTCCAAAACATGTTTTTTTAGGGGGATTAGGTAGAAGACTGAAGGCTGAAGGAAAAGCAAATTAGTCCTTGGCCTTCGCGGTTTCCTTTCTTCCAGTGTCAATTGTTTTTATTAGGTTATGTATAGCGAGGGATAAATGGAAGGAGGGTGGGATGGGTTATTAGGGGATTAGGTTGAAGACTGTTAAATAGGTGTATAGGTTGAAGGCTGAAGGAAAGGCAAAAGCCGTTTGTTTCATTTTAGTCTTTTTTGTCAGAATCTGGATGGACGGGATGGGCAGGATATTTAGTAGGGATTAGGTTGAAGGTTGAAGACTGAAGGAAAGGCAAAAGCCGTTTTGTTTCATTTTAGTCTTTTTTTGTCTGAATCTGGATGGGCGGGATGGGTAGGATGTTTAGGATGCTGATTTAATCACTTGTCATGTTTTTCCTAACAATCCGGAGGATTCAGAATATGACTTTTAAGGATTTTAGTAGAAGGTTTAAAAAAAGAACTAATCTTACCTTCAGTCTTCAGCCTTCAACCTTCAACCTATATCCAGATGCGCGGGGGAATCGAGGGCGGAGACATCGAGTTTGGAACGGGCCTCCTCCAAGGTAAGGTTTGGGGATGCTGCGATCACGGCGAAGATAATGGAAATAAGTGGGGCGATGATTCGAAAGTGGAGGTTAGATGCAGGCGGGTTGTGAAATTCTCGTGCGCGAAGGTCAGTTCCCCTCATTTTAACCCGGAAGATTGTTTCCTGTGGAAAGATTGGAAGATCATTGAGGAGAAACCGGACCGTGCTCCCTGGGGCGATGGATTTCTCCCCAACCGTTGAGATCCACGTAATGTTCGTAATGCGGCGCCGTCATTTGATGGATAATCGCCTGTTGTAACGCTGAAAGCGCGTCGTTTGTTGTGATAGGGCGCGCGTAGATTTTCGTATACCAATCCTCGGATGTCATCAGCGCTTCCGGAATCGTGAGCCAACTTTCATATGTTGAGCCATCTTGCACGCCTCCCTGGATTTCAATGGTAGAGACTACATCCTTTGTTGATTCCCACAGATTCACGGTATGAAGATCATCTTTAAGGAACATGGTGTGATCGGGTGGTTGAGAAGGGGGACGGAATGAGAGGGAGTATTCGTATCCGAAAGGTCCCAAAACCAATTGCCGGATAATTTGGCCAATAAATCAATCGCGGCGAAGAGAGAATGTCCGGCGAATTCGAGTTTCTTGAATGTAACGGATGGGAATAGGAATCACTGCGGGTGATCTCTGTATTGGCGAGTATCGCGTTTAAAAATTCCAGTCGTTGTCATCTCTTCGAACAGGCCGCCGGTTATAACATCGAAGATTCGTTCTGGTTCCCCGGACCGCAAAAAGTGATAAGTGGTCATCAATGGAATCCAGGCGGCGCTGCGCGATCCATCCTTGGAAACAGAGCGTGTCATTGATCAAGATTTCGAGTTTTCGCCCCCAGCGCAACGGGCAGGAATAGATCTTCATTATACAATTCCACCCAACACCGCCGGTCTCCAGCGCCGAATTTGGATTTGATGACACACTTGCGGGGATGGATCGTGAGGGCTGTGTTCTTCTCTCTTCATCAGAATACAAGCGCACAACGATATCGGGACGGATGGCCATTGTTTCTCTCTCTTCTTTTGTACAAAATCTCTTACTTATTAGAGAAAGGCCGCATTTTTTAGGGCGATAAACGGTTTTATGATGTGGATGGGGAGAGTTTATTTTGTTTTTTTGTCTGAATCTGGATGGACAGGATTTGCAGGATATTCAGGATTGGAATTATATCTATATCACTTTTCATGAAAATCTTTGGTCAGAGTGACCAGGGCAAGCGCTGTCGCTTGCGCAAGAGCATTTACATTTTTCTGTCCTAGTATCAGGGTGGGTCGCGTCTTTTTGAGGCGCCATTTTATGAATCATTCTTATTAGAGAAAAGACTACATTTTTGTTGTGATAGCGGTTTTGTGATGTGGATGGGGGAGTGTTTTTTTGTCTGAATCTGGATGGACAGGATTTGCAGGATATTCAGGATTGGAATTATATCTATATCACTTTTCATGAAAATCTTTGGTCAGAATGCCAGGGCAAGCGCTGTCGCTTGCGCGGGAGTATATACATTTTTCTGTACTAGAAAGAACAGTGAGAAGGATTGAGAAAAGGGGAGAGCGTTCATTTGAATGACATGCAAATCCCCCTTCGGATGAATGAAGAGGGATTGTATACAAAGTCGAAAACGATCAGCCGCTAACGATTAACGGCTTTTGTTCGGGCGTTTTCTGTGATTGGCCTTTTTGAGCGCCAACGAAGTTTATGCGCTTTTCTGTTTTTTCCTTTTGCCATGTTTCGACTCCCAAATCCGTGATTTCCCCGCCCTTTTCAACTAAGGCGAACAACTATAATAACCAGTAATGACGTCAAATGGAAGGGCTTGACGTTATCGTTTGAAAAATGAATGAGATATTTCTGTTTTAAGGGTTCTTTCCATCGCATGAACAGGAATAATAATTGTATAGTTGTATTTATGACTTGCTAAAAAATGACGAACGGGCATTATACGATGTATAAACCAATGGAGGCAGTAATGAGTCTAGATAAATACTTAGATGATTTCAATGATTTGATGAGAAAAGTCGATCCCGCTGAAGCGCAGGCGCTGATTGACGCGATTACAGAAGCCTACGAGAACGATAAATTTATTTTCATTATCGGCAACGGGGGCAGCGGCGCCAACGCCTCTCATTTCTGTGAAGATCTGGGAAAAGGCACGTTGACCGATTTTAATAACCAGAAGCGGATGAAGGTATTGAGCCTGACCGATAATACGCCGTATATTCTCGCTTGGGCGAATGACACGGATTATAGCCGCATCTTTGTCGAGCAACTCAAAAACTTCGCGCAGGAAGGCGCTTTGGTGATCGCGATCAGCGGTTCCGGCAATAGTCCGAATGTCGTCGAAGCGGTGAAATACGCTAATGAAAACGGTATGAAAACATTTGGTATGACTGGTTATGATGGCGGGGAATTGCGGAAAATTTCCCAGCAGTCGCTACATGTCCCTTCGTTCAACATGGGCGCGCTTGAAGCGGTTCATATGGTGTACGTGCACTACATTCTCGATACGCTTCGGGAACAATTTAAGGCGGCTTCATGAAAAGGGCGCTTGGTATCGAGATTGGGGGGACGAAACTGCAGGCCGGGATCGGTCTTCAAGAGGACCGGCTGATCGGCCTCGCCCGTCAATCCGTCGAACTCAGCAAGGGCGCGGAAGGCATCCGGGAGGCGATCCCTTCCCTGGTGGAGCAGGCGCTGGAGGACGCGGGGTGTTCGATCGGGGATTTATGCGGGATCGGCGTGGGATTCGGGGGGCCGGTCGATTCGAAACAGGGGATCACGCTGCTCTCTCATCAAGTCGAGGGATGGGACCGGTTTCCTCTGCTGAAATGGTTCAAGGAGCGGTGGGATCTGCCCGTTTCGATTCAGAATGATTCCAGCATCGCGGGATACGCTCGAAGCGATTCTTGGCGCGGGAAAAGGCTGCCACCGGATGGTGTATATGAATATCGGCAGCGGGATCGGCGGTGGATTGATCACCGGCGGAGTTCTCGATGAAGGCCAGGGACTTGGCGCGGCGGAGATCGGTCATACTTGGGTACCTGATCCTGAAACGGGTGAGCCGAGAAATTGGAACTGGTTTGTTCGGGTGGTCCCATTCGCCCGGCGGATGCGAGAGGCACTCGAACGGGGCGAGTCTTCTATGGTATTGGACTGCTGTGATGGAGAAATCGAGTCGCTTGACGGCGAAGACGGTGTATACCGCCGCTGAACGGGGCGATCTTCTCGCCAATACGATTTTAGAAGAAACCTGTGAATGCCTGGCGATCGCGATCGGCAATGTAATCACCTTGCTTCATCCGGAACGCCTCGCGCTGGGAGGCGGCGTGTCGCTTATGGGACCGCTCTTTTGGGATTCGCTGCTGAAAAAAAGTGAAACGATACGTCTTCGGTCCGTTTGTGGAGAGTTATGAAATCGTTCCAGCGGCGTTGGAAGAAGATGTGGTCGTTGTTGGCGCTATCCTCTTAGGATTGAAAATCGGAAACGCGGAATCCTTATGAACCGCCCGTTCTTTCTCCTGTTCATTCTTGTGGCCTCGATTGCGGGCGCCGCCTCAGGACCCACCGGATTCGAACACAATCCGTTTTATCCTGGAATTTTGAGAATGGAAGCTTGGGAGAATGGAAAACGGATAATGAAGGCCGGATTCTATTAACGCACGCGCCGGGCGCGGGGGGGCTTTGGTATCATTTTCGGGTGGATGGCGTCTTGCATAAGAATCTTACGTTCGTTTTTGAAGATGTGCGGAAGGATTTTTTCGGCGGGCGTAATCTTCCGGCGATCAGTTACGATGGAACGCACTGGCATTTTATCAAAAAACGTTTCATTCTACCCCACCCAGACACCGCGGGCCGTGTCCGGTTTCTCTTTTCACACATGTTTGCGAAAGACCGCGCTTGGATCGCCTATTCACCCCCATTTACTCCGACGCGGCTAGCGGAATTCGTTGAGGAGATACGCGATCACCCTCATGTAAACGCGCGGGTGATTTGTGAAACGCCGCTTCGAAAACGGCCGTTAACCCTTCTTCAAATCACCAATCCCGATGTTCCACTTAATGAAAAGAAGACGATTCTCATTCTGTGCCGGGAAGACGCGTATGAGACGGCGGGATCATGGGTGGGATGTGGGATGGTGGAATTATTTACTCTCAAAAGATCCTTCCGCCGAAGCGGTCAAACGCCCGGGCGGTGTTTCTGATCGTCCCTCTTTTCGATTGTGACGGCGCCGCGTTGGGAAGAGCCGTCCATCCATTTCTCGAACAGGGGCCGGGTGTGTATTGGACGGAAACGTGGCCGGAAACAACACATACTCTTTTTACGAACAGCGCCAACTCAAATCATTTTTACAGCAATGGAAAAACGGCGGCGGTGATGTTTATTTAACGTTGCGTCTTCATTCAGACTGCTGGAACAGCGATCTTTTTCGGAGAGAACATTGCGCCGAAGAGAATTACGCCAGCGCAGGATTCATTGTTTCTCACTCTGTTAGAAAAAACGTATTTGCCTTGGTACAGAAATGTGGGACCGCGTCTCTCCGGACTCCCGTTTTTCGAAGTTTGTGTACGATCTATTCCCAAAAGCGCTGACCGCTCCTCGTTAAGTGAATATGTGTATTCCTTTCCTCCCCCTCTTCCAGATGGTTTGTACAAAAGTGTGGATGATTTGATGACGGAAGGAGAACTTCTTGCGCGGGCGGTTGGTGAATCGCTGGGCGTTCCATCAAGTGATCCTCCCCCCCTTCTTCAAGCGGCGGGAATTCTACGAAATCACCAGCGTTTCACACACGGCCATTTTCATGCTCGCTGTTTGTACCGCGATGGATTGAACCGGCCCCCGGAATATGTTCGCGTGATGGTGAATGAGAAATCGTATCCGTTGGAAAAGGCGCCTGGCGCTGGGAACGATTTTACAAACGGCGTTCTCTATACAGGTTTCCTCTCTATCAACGATCCAGCTCCTCAGCATTATTTTGTCGCGTCCAACGGCGCCACAACGATTCGCATTCCTCGTGAAGGCGCCCGATCCGGGCCGTTTATCGTTCCAGAGGTTGAATAGAATATAGATTCAATTTAAACCGGTCAATAATTGATAATTATGGCTCTTCCGACAAGTGAGCACATTTTTCAACAGTCCAGATTCATCATTGTCTGAACCTTGATTTACTTGATTTACTTGATTTACCTGATTCGCTTGATTTTTTAGATTTTTAATCATGGTAATCCTTATTATATCTTTAGAATCATGGTTCAGACGATTAAACGAACCTAAACAAAAAATGGGGGGGGGAGAATCATGGATATTAAACCCATCATAAAACACCAATACCATGCGGCGTTAACAATGCTGAAAATGGCGATCGAGCAATGCCCGGAGAGCGCTTGGAATGATCCAGAATACAAGAACGCGTTCTGGCATATCGTCTATCACACACTTTTTTTACACACATCTTTATCTGCAAGTATCGGAGGAAGAATTCAAACCGTGGTCAAAACACCGGGAGGAGTATCCATTCATGGGAGGGCTTCCCTGGCCGCCCCACCGGCCGCCTAAGATTGGAGAACCTTATACCAAAGAAGAGATGCTGGAGTATTGTGAATTCTGCCAGAAAGAAGTGGAAGAAAAAGTTCCGATTTTAGATATGGAGGGGGGAATCCGGATTCTGGTGGTATTCAATCGGTAAATTGGAATTTCAATTCAACAATATCCGCCATATTCAACATCACGCCGCCCAGCTCATCGACCGCCTGCGAACGAAGAATGATATAGGAACTGATTGGATTCCTTCGGTATCGAGAGATTCGTAATGACGCGCAGATACTCAATGGAACACGGGCGTCTCCGCCCGTGCCGATCCTATAGACAAAGAAAAACCTTCAGCCTTCAATCTTTCAACCTAAACGCCTAAAAAAAATTAAAAAAAACGCTTGACAATCAATTACCTCAAATGATAGAATCCTCTATCGATCGATATAAATCTCTATTGGTTTGGGCTTTTCATGATACGGAAACAACCTAAGGATTTAAGGGTCCTACCGAGTGGAAGGTGATGAAAATCATCTGGAGTCTGGAATCCGGCGCCGCGCGGGAGATTCATCAAATCGCGAAAGGTGAAGCATGGCATGACGTTGGGAACGGACGACGAAAATGTTCTTTTCCGTTTAGTGGAAAAAGGCCATCTGAAAACCCCAGCGGGTAGGGAATAGCTACCTCTACCAGCCGGTCTCGTCTATGCTTCGATTCGATCTGCCAGGCGGCTGATGAGCTGCTGGATGGCGCGTCGAAAAACGCGGCGGATTCCTTGTTGCTATCATTTGATCAAACAAGGCCATTTGACTGGTGAGGGTGTGAGGAATCTTAAATCTTTGCTGGATGAGTATGAAGAGAAGACGGACGAGCAGCGTTCATTGTAATAACGGGGAGGTTGGAGTCATGGGTGGAATTGATTTGATCAACCAATGGGCGGAATCGTGGATGGCTTTTATGGGCTGCCGGATACTGGATTCAGTTCTTGTATTCGCCTTCGCCGGATTGATCTGGCTGCTGATTCGCAGACGGGCCGCCGCCGCAGCTTTGGCTATTGCTTGTTCTTATTGGTATTGTTTAAATCGGTTATCCCGGCGCCGGTATCTCTGCCCGGTTTGTTTCAGGATTTTTTCCTCAATCAGCGCGTCAATGAAAATGCTGGAATCCAAGGGCGCTTTTGGTTGGACGTTTGGGGAGATGAACACCGGAGACGCGGCACCGTCCACCTGCGTCGGGTGTAAACAATCCCGCGGAGGAGTTATCCAATCCATCCATGAGGACTCACACCGCAGGGATCATTATTGTTGCTCTGGGCGGTGATTGTGTTGTTTCTTCTACTGCGTTTATGGTGGGTGGAGTGGAAAACCCGTTTCATGATGAGCAACACCATTCCACTCAATCCGGAATCGCTTTCCATTGATTTAAACCAACTCAAACAAAACCGCCCGAGTTAAACGCCGTGTCCAATGGGTGACCGGAGACTGGATTAAATCGCCGATGACATATTGGAATTTTGTATCCGGTCATCGCGGTTCCCAAAGAGATGGCGGAGCATTACACCCCCAATCAGATCCGCTGGATTTTGCTGCATGAATTGGCGCATATCCGGCGGGGAGATATGGCGGTTTCTCTCATTCAGAAAATTCTGCAAGCGGTATTCTTTTTTCAATCCACTCGTATGGTGGATCAATGCGATCGTCGATAAACAGCGTGAATTCGCGTGTGACGACGCGGCGTTGGCGGGTTGCGAATCGACCCGCAAGGAATGTGGGGGAGGGTTTTTTGGGCGTGGTGATGCAGGCTAACAGCCTGCCCACCTTCATGCCCGCCACCCTCGGTATGACGGGTTATGAAATCACTATAAGGAGAAGATTGATGCGAATTCTTGATCATAATCGAATTTTAAAAGCAAGACTGTCATTCAGCGCTGAGATTTGTCTGCTGGCGCTTGTTTATTAGTAGCGCCTTTTAGTGGACGGCTGGCGCTGGCGCAGGTGGGTCAATGGGTGAAACTTTCGGATTCTGGGCCTGATACAGGCAGCCATGGAATGATTTACGATGAAAATCGGGATCAAGTAGTTATTTTTGGTGGCGCGGATTCTTCGGGAAATAATTCCAATAAGTTTTGGATTTTTGATGATTCAGTATGGACTGAACTTCCATCTCAACGAGGATTGCCAAATCCAACAGGGAATATCGGAATGACATATGACTCACTGCGTGATGTAATCGTAATAAATGCTGGCTTTTATGGCGCCGAAGGCACCTGGGAATGGAATAGAGAAAAATGGACTAAAATTAGTGTCCCTGGCCCTAGTACACGCTTTGCACATACAATGGTTTTCGATTCAAAGAATGGTATGTGCGTTCTTTATGGAGGGACATCAATTGGTTTAGGCAGTCCTTATGAACAGGACACATGGGGGTGGGATGGTACATCTTGGACCTTACTTGCGGAAGATGGTCCCCCAGCAAGGATATATTTTGATATGGTCTACGACTCCGCGCGAAACCGTATTGTATTATATGGAGGGATTCAGGATGGAGATTATGATAAAACATTTAAGGATTATGGACAGCCTGCGCTGAGTGACACATGGGAATGGGATGGAACAACATGGACACAAGTGGCGCTCACCGGTCCTAATCCTGGTCCAAGGTGTTATCATGCTATGGCTTATGATTCTGAACGAAAAAAAACAATCCTTTTTGGGGGTGGAGATAAAGTGTATCTCCCACAATTTCGAATTGTATCTGATATGATTTGGTATACCGATGTGTGGGAATGGGACGGCGTGGAATGGAAACAAGTGGAATCCTCTGGAATTGAACCGCCTGTAAGAGCGGCTCATAGAATGGTGTATGATTCCAAGCGCAATCGAATAATCATGCATGGCGGTATATATAAAGTAATAACTCCTTTTTTATACGAATCCGATACAAACACCTGGGAATTGAGTATGACGAGTGGAATGTCGAAGGGGATTTGGACGTTGTATTAGGTTTGTTTTTGTCTGAATCGGGATGGACTGGATTTGCAGGATGAGCAGGATGTGGTTTATTAAACGATCCTGGATACATGGAAAAGAATAAACTGGATTTGCAGATCCCCATAGTTGAAAATGCCCAAGATTATTTAGTTCAGAGTTGGAGAGATCTTCCTTCGTAGAAGAATGGGCCATGCAGAAAAGATAGTTTAAAATTCATCCGGGAATCCCGTTTTTCTTCAAAAAGGCTAGCACCCTTTCCGCTTCTTTTAAGGTAATCTTTCCATGTGTTGGCAAGTTAATGACTTCTTTAGAAGCTTTTACCGATTCAGGAAAGAGTGACGGATTATAATCAAAAGACTCAAGGTTCGTACTTTCCGGATGCAACGGGGATTCAAACCAGCTACCGATTTCCACACGTTCTTTATTGGCTTGTTCTAATAAATCCTTCTTGTTTTTCACTCGGACTGGATACCGTACAAATACTGGATTATAGACTGTATCCAAGACTACAGGGCTAAAACCATATTGAGGAAGCGCATTGTGATAGTATGATGAAATCTCGTTACGATGAGCAAGATTTTCATCAATTTTATCCATTTCTTTTATTCCTTTGTGCGCCTGAGATGGAGTCATTCCCATAAAATAATTTGAGGGGGGTGTTCCTTCATACTCTCCTTTCGTCGAACTTCCAATGGCAAAACCGGATTTGGACAGAAAACGATAGATCGATGTTATCGTTTGTGTCGTCGCTGGAGTAACAAGGTTATCATATAAAAAAATCTGAAACCGAATCATCAAATCATAAAGTCTTTTGGGTTGTATCATTTCCCGCTCGATTATGGTTTGAACTTTTTGGGATAAATTGTCATCATGGACAAACAACATCCCCCCTAATCCGGTGGAAAAGGTTTTATTCCATTGTCCGGAAAAGAATGCCGCTTGGCCAAATGCGCCACAAAGTTTGCCTTTGTATTTTGCGCCAAACGCAAGACAAGCGTCTTCAAAAACCGGTATATTTTTGGTTTCAGCCCATTGGAGGATTGGGTCCATATCGCAGGGAATTCCATAGGTATGTTGGACAACAATCGCTTTGGTGTTTCGACGTACAGCATGATTCAAGATTATCGGGAGAAATGTTGTACGTAGTGGGATCAATATCAACATAGACAGGGCGAATGCCCAAGACTTTTGCCGCCGTGGGTACCACAAGACAAGTATAGCCCGCCATGAGGACATCATCGCCGTGACCAAGCCCCATCGCTTTCAAGACAGCATACAAACCGATCCGGCCCTTGGCAAACAGAAAGGGGGGCACATTAAAATATTGTTTTAGTTTTCTTTGAAAATTATTGAAAATTTCATTATTCATTTTTTTACCATAGTTTTTCTGAAACAAGCTGATGTGATTCCAAAAAAACGGAAACGAAAAACTGTTTCGAAACCTTTCTTTTGGTAGAATTGTAATCCTTCTTCGTTATCCGTAAAAACACAATAATCATTTGATCCCATCGAAAGAAGATCCTCTTCCATCATATGAACTAATTTGCCTCCTATTCCATACCGCCGGTATTGTTCTTCCACGGCGATCACGCTAAGTTCCGGCAATCCTTCAATGCTTTTACTCCTCATTTTCTTTATCATACCACGTAAAAAAATAACGGGATTCAACCGAAGAGTTATTACATGAAATAAAATTTTCTTTTTAAAACCGGCAAATTGGTCTCTTGGCGCAGTAGATCGGGCTTCTCACAATAAACAATAAATCCAACTACAGCATCTCCATCATAAGCGCAAATCATCTTACAATGTTTATTATGCAATAATTCGTTATAATAAGATTTAATAAAATCAAGGCCCATTGAGGATATAATTCCCGTTGGAAAGGTGGTTCGATGAAAATCAACGATTTTATTATATAAACTTTCATCAACACGTTCAACAAATCGATAGTTAATTTCTTTTGATCTAATCATTGTAATGTTAGTATTTGAAAATGAGGTTATGATTTAAATGTGGTACAATTTCGTAAAATTTATTGGCTTTCAATATGTTTCCAGTCTATTGTCTTTTCAAAAACATATGCATTTGTTCAACTAATCTCTTAGCGGCGGTTTGAGTAGTGAAATGGTCTTCAACCGCTTTTCTTCCGTTGACGCCAAATTCCCGGCGTAGATTGGGGTCATGGTATAATTTCAAGAACTGATCCGTGAACGAAATTATATCGTTTGAAGGACACCATAAACCTCCCTTGTATTTTTCAAGAAAAGATTCATTTAAATCTGTTCTCGTATCCGTTGCGGCCAGAACGGGAAGAGACGCGTCCCAATACCCTAATGTCCTAGAAGGAATATTCGGAATAGTGAATTTATCACTGAGTGTCACTAAACCGATATCCGCGTCTTGTATTGCGGATTGATATTCCTCTTGAGGCATGGAATCGAAAAGAAGCACATTTTTCAGATTCCAATCCTGAACTGATTTTGTTATGCGTGCTTTCTCCGTGCCATTACCGACAAGACAGAAAACAACATCCGATAGATGTTGCACACGTTTTGCCAGTTCTAAAATGATCTCGATTTTTTGGGGGACACCAAAATTACCACCAAACAAGGCGATAAATTTATTCTGCAAATTGAAACGATCCCGGAAGCTCAATTGGTCCTTGTTTTTATCTTTAATTGGAGTTAAAGATATCCAGTTGGGAAAATCGGTTACGAATTTTGTGGAGATTATATCCGGATCCGCATTTTTAAGGTATGAAATATTTCCTGGACTCATACATCCTATGATATCTGAAATTCGATAAAGATACCTTTCCTTGTATCGAAAGTAGTTAAAGAGTAAAGAATTTTTTATCAATCCTAAATCTTTTGCATTTTGCGGGAAAATATCACGAAGTATCAAAAATAATTTTCCTTTTTTTTTGATACGGTAAAAAAAAGGAGCTAACGTGAATGGGGGAGTCGATGCGACAATCCAATCCGGGTTCCAATCCCGCCAATATTGATAGAAGGATTTTTTATAACGCGCATTTAACAATATGTTATTGATTCCTTTTTGGATGATATTTGTATTAAACAATGGGCCGCTTTTCACTCGAAAAACGGGAATTCCACCTTCATCTTGAATTGATGTGTTAGAATTAAATGTTGGAGCAAGAACTCGCACTTCGTTGTCCAGTGCGGCTACTTCATGAACAAGGGATGTATACATATTTGTCGCAATAGAAACATCTGGATACGATAAGAAGGTAAAAAGAATACTCATTTAGACTTGGATCTCCGTTTGCGCCAACATTGTTTTTTAGTATTAACCGAATCAGTTTTACGATTGATGCCAAGCAGTTCTGTTGACATAATTCGTATCACTCAGTATGACTTGAACGACTTTTTGGGAAACATTAGGAGCGTTGTAAACAGAAACGATCAAAATATTTCTTTTCTCTCCGCGTTGCTCTGTTTTTACAACAGAAATACCATTCATAACTGTTTTTAAGTCCAGACCAGTCATGATAACCGCTTTCAGGCTTGTGCTGAATACGAAGACTTTCGTGGTCTCGGCGTAATAGATAGGTAAACTGAAACCGGGATAAAAAATCAACAGTCTATTATTATACTTTTTTTTGAATATATCAACATATTACGAGGATTCAGAAAAAAAATAATCAGAAGTTAGGAGTAAAATATTTTGAAGAAATGAAATGCGGATTACCCATTCACGAAACAATTGCATCCTTGAATTTGTAAGATTCCCATTCAATTCCCAATCCAATAATAATGATTTCTTTTCTTTGCTCTCTCATTAATAGAGACAAAATGTAGATAATGAACATCCATCTCAGGAGTATGGAAAGCCAGCGCTTTTTTATACATAGGAATGAGATAGTATGGTATGGAAATAGGAAAAATTATATGTCCGATACAAATACCTAGGCTATCAGTGCCAAAAGTGGAATAGCGAAGAACTTGTGGTCGTTGTACTAAGAGTGGAGTATGGGTTGTCTCTGAAGAGTTTGTTTTGTCTGAATCTGGATGGATGGGATATGGTTGATTAAACGTTCCTGAATATTTTTCTTGTCTGTCTAAATGAAAGGGAGATGTAAAACCTCCCTTTTTATCATCACTGTAGAGAATGAGTTAGTGAAATCCAGTAAGGTAGGTCGCGTCTTTTTGACCCACAGAAACAGTAAATAATTACCGGTGGATCGGTAAAGCGTGACCTACCCTTGTCTACATGATTCTTAATCCATCAATTCCCAGCCATCGATCGCTGTAACGACACTTTCAACTAGGATCAAGCCGGTGAGTTCGGCGCTGCTGTCCCAGTTGCCAGAGCGATTGGTGGTGTTGACCTGATGTTCACGCTCTACGCTGGCGCCGAGCACATCCGCGTCGTTTTGCTGGGGGCTGATTCCGATCACGTCGTTTAATTCAAGGTCTCTAATGATATGGAGATCATCTTCAAAAAAGGCCAGGAATCCGTTTTCCTGGTTGACGGCGTCGTTGACATCCACACCGACAACGCTGTTGGATAATTGTTCATTATAGACAACAATCTTCAATTCCAAGTTCCATTCCACCGGCGCTTCCAGCCAGCCATCGACATTGGGGTCGGTGACACGAATCATCGCCGCGGATTCGACATAGCCGTCATTCAAGTTGAATGGGAGGCCTGGCGCTTGGATCGATCCGTCGATTCCTTCGAAAACGGGCACGGAGATGAATTCTGTGCTAATGGGGATATTGCCGATCCCGTTTGGTTCATCGTCCGCTGTGTTGGGAATATCGAAGATGTATTGTGTGTGAAAGTCTGAATTTTCACCGTGCGAGGCGTCGCCGGTGTTTAATCCGTTCAGGATGAGTTCCATCCGTTCGTTCTGCCAGCCGCTGCCGCCTTGGGAAGAGCCCAATCCTTGCAGATTGATAAATACATCGTCTTTGATGTTGAACGCGAAATACAACGCGTTTGTTTCGTCATCCCAGGCGACTTTCATCACGATATCCAGATCCCCTTCGGTTGTGGGAGCGGGACTGTCCCCACTTCCGTTGACAATGATTTCAGGGATATCCGCCCAGGCGGGATCACTCAGATCGCCGTCGATGGTGGGGACAGAGGCCAGTTCCGGCGCTTCCAGCGTGTTGACATTGACGCTTGTGTCTTGGGCGTACGCTCCAAAGACGAAGACCAGTGAGACAAGACCTACTGCAAATAGTTTGTTCATCAAAAATCTCCTTCATTTCTATGTTGTGGAATGTACTTTACTACAAACCGTATTATACCTTTAAACATTTTATGAGGCGTAAATATGATTACCAAGGGCATAAGAGTGATAATTCAGTTAGAATTACATTCGCAGATTGGGGAATTCCGGTTTATCCCTCACGTTTTTTGTGCCATAATGGCAAAAATATCAATTTCCATCACTATCTACTGAAAAGGGAGATCTCATGACTCGGAAAGATAAATATCGTTTTTCGTTCGGTCCTTGGAATATTCACTCCGGCGCGGATCCATTCGGTCCAGCGGTGCGGAAGGAACGGACATTCGCCAATAAGTTGAAAGAGTATAAAAAACTCGGATTCGAGGGCGTGCAGCTGCACGATGATGATGTCGTCCCAGCTGATTGGGATGTAACCAAGACTAAACGCGGCGTCAGTCGCGTTCGCAAAGCGATTGAAGATGAAGGCCTGGTTCCTGAATTTATCGCGCCGCGTCTGTGGGAAGATCCACGCACGATTGATGGTGGTATTACATCAAATAGTAAATCAGAACGGCAATACGCCATCGACCGTTCGAAACGATCTGTTGATATCGCCAATATGATCGGCACGGAATTGATCGTCTGGTGGCCGGCGCGGGAAGGATCGTATACGCGCGAAGCCAAAGATGCAGCGGCCTCGATCGGCCGGATGGTGGAATGGCTCGACGCGTTGTTGGAACATGATCCCAAAATCAAGATTCTCGGCGAAATGAAACCAAACGAGCCGATGGATCAATCCTACTGCCCCACCGTCGGTCATTTTATCTCGCTGGCGTATAAGACCTGTGATCCGGAACGGGTGGGCGCGTTGATTGAATCCGCGCATTCCATGCTTGCGGGGCTGGATCCATCGGACGATATGGCGTTCGCGCTCTGGCATAACAAACTCTGGAGCGTGCATCTCAATGACCAGAACGGTCTGAAATACGACCAGGACCGGACCTTCGGCGCGGTTAATATCCGCCGGTCTTTCAATCAAGTTGATGTTCTGGATCAAAATGGGTTTGGGAAAAACGGTGAATTCGTCGGATTGGACGTCAAAGCGCTGCGCACACAAAAAGACGCTGACGCGACCCTCCATCTTAAAAACAGCATGGAAATGTTCAACCTCCTGCTCAAAGTCTCACGCAGCATTGACCGCAAAAAACTGGAAGCCTTCCGCCAAAAACGCAACTACGAAGCGATGGAGATGATGATTCTTAAGAAACTGATGAATGTGCGATGAGATGGTGAAGTATCCCAAGGATTGAAATCCAGGACTATTTTCTTTTGTCCCGAAGGGACATTAGACACTGGAAAAGCTCATCCTACTTTCTCGACCGAAGTATTTCCAAAACTGCCTTCGCCCGATGAACGTATATATGTTCACGTATAATTCGTTCTTGCCCCTGCTTCCGGATTTCTTCTATTTTACTTACATCGTTCAAGTATTTTTTCGCGGTGTCCGCCGCTTCTTCGATAGTCTGGAACGTGATGGTTTCCTTTCCTGGTTCCAGCATTCCCCGATCCATATCTTCTACCCAATCACCGAGAACGGCTCCTCCCGCCATGGGCGCGTCGAAATCTCTTGTGTTAAGGCATGTTGGGCATTGGTGGCTATGGATGTTCAAGCAGAGTTGCGAGGAGGCGTAACAATCCGCAAGCGCTTCCTGTGGGACGAATCCACCGTAACGGTCTCGATAGGCGTCCGGGAGAGTGTCCAGCCATGTATCGGGGCCATAGACCTTCAAACCTAAGGGCAGCAGGGCTTCTACGTACTCTTTTCGTTTAAAATAGGTCGCGCAGTTATAGAGAAAATACTCCAATTCACCTTCCCGTTTTTTTAATCCTTTTGATGTTGACGCGCAGAAATGTTTTGCAGTTGAATAAAGGTGTTCCATCCATATGGATTGTGGATTGAGGGATTGAAGGTGTTCGGTAAACGAACGAGCGCTGTCAGAGCGGCGGTGTTTCTCCATACACTCTATCAATTCAACGCAGACGGTTGGCAGATCCCGCAAATAAGGCTGTACGCCGGGCAATGAGCCGACATACACAATCGGCGCGAACAGTTCATCCCGCCGTGTTCCCGGCTGTTTGAACATCGTCGCAACAGGGATAAAGGCGGTGTTTTGGGTGAATGGCCGAAGCCGTTTTCGATATGTCCGTTCGGCGCAGAATACCCAATCGTTTTCCCCTAAACGCGGGGGGTGTTCTTCGTCTTCATACAACGTTGTGTCATCCACCAGAAAACAGGCCCGTGACCTATGGATTGATTCCACGGCGCCGGGCGCCAATCCGATATCTTCCAAGAGTTCCATAGGCAAACCGTTGATAAAAAAGAAAAAATCCGGCTGTGTTTCAAAAAGGCTGCCTACGACGCGGAAATTCGTCGTGAAAGCGGAATCAAATGGTTCCAAGAACGATTGAAGACCAGCCTCGGAAAAACCATTAAGAAACGCTTCCGCGATGGGGTGATGGATGTAGGCGTCCCGTTTTACACAGCACCAGACTGATTGAGGCAGTCCATCTAATGGACGCGCCATGCGCCGCTGAAATGTAGTGATCGTTTCATCGAAGGAGACGGCTCTATCCTGCATACGCCGAGCTAGCGCTTTCGCTTCTTCCACACGCGTGGAGGCGAGTGGATCGATGGGAAGGGCGCCCAACAGATATGCGATATCCTTCGCTGGCAGCAGATAGACATACTCGCGAATAATAAATTCAGCCAATCGCTTACAAGCGTCCGGTCCGTCAAACAAGTAGATTCGATCGTGCCCGATAATCTCCCGCGCGTCAAATAGGGACAAGATAGCCGCCCAGGAACTAATGTCAGGCTCAAACACGGCGGCGGCGGAATGGGGATAGTTACGCAAGAGCGCCGGTAATTCCAGCGCCGCGTGTCCAATACCTACTCCCGCTATGATGATGAATCGGCTTCGGCGTTGAAACGCTTCGCGCAGCGCTTGTTTCTGCCCTTGAAGAAGCGCTTCGCTTCCTTCTCTTTGAAAAAGGATTCGCGGGCCGGATGGCGCACTAACGCGAACAATTTCGATCCTACCCTCTGTTTCGACGATATCTAACGAACCGGCGGCTTCTCTTATTGACACTGGATTAGAGAGAAAATCGGGCCGGGCCGCTGGCAGCGCCCGCAGGTTTTGTTCGAGTGTCTCACGATGATATTCTGCCAAAGGGCGCTTCATGGAATGGTACTTTTGTTCCTTTTATTGTCTGAATCGGGATAGCCAGGATTTATAGGATATTCAGGATTTGTATTTATGACGTTTATCTCATGATATATTAATCCTGCCTATTTAGATGAATTGGATGAGAAAACATTTTACTATTCATACCAAACTAGGATATCTATTCAAATCAGAATGACTTAGAGAGAGGAATATAGTGGTTATTCATATTGCTTTTATCCTGCCCATCCTCAAAATCCTGGCTATCCCGATTCAGACAAAATTCAGTTTCATTTCTTTCGAAATCCAATTCATCCAGTGATTGTATGTCCATTCATTTCGTACGCGTTCTTGACCACGGGCGCGGATTTCATCGCATTCGTTTGGGTGATGGAGATAGTATTGAATTTTCTCCATGAGTTCATTTCTTGATTGATAATAAACCGCTTCGGATTCCGGTTGGAGATAATTGGAGAATTTTCCATCCGTGATTTGAAGCCCTCCCATGCCCGCGGCGTTGAAGAATCGCATGTTAGGGCCTGTCACATGGCCCACGGAATGAATATTGATAAATAGAGCGCCGTGCGCAAATGTTTTAGACTCTTCATGAAGGGGAAGCGGACCGCGCCAACATCGGCGGAGAGGGGCGTTTGGCGCAAGGTATCCATCCCAATCCCCTCCAAACAAGGCAAGTCCCATTGGGGCGATCGATTCCAGCAGCGTCCGCCGCCGCGCCGCCGATCCCTGGCAGAGCAGATACCGGAACACCTCGTATTCCTCTTGTCCGGTTTGAATCTGGGGAATCGGATTATTATGTATGTAATTATATAGATTTTCGCGCCGATCAAAATCACTCAAATCCTGTTCCGCTTTTTTGAAATATTGCAGAAGCGCGTCTCTTCCCTTCCATTGATTGAAGAACGCTTCTACAGCCGCCGGCGTCAATCCCAACGAATTCCCTACAAATACAATTGGAACACGCCGGTCTGTTGGCGCAGGGCTGTTCGCGCAGATATCCGCCATGATTGGAACGAAAAATGGATGAGGGGCGCCTCTTTTTTTGAAAATATGGATCAAATTCCGTTCGATCAGCGCTGTATATTCTTCCGCATAGTATTTGGTGTCATAGTACGCGATATTTGAGACCACCTGTAGACAAGGAATTCGCAGCGCTTCATAGATCGCCTCCCCCAAAATGCGGGGCGCATGATAGCCGTAACTGATGAGTAAATCCGGCGCGAAAGAATCCAACAATGAGAGCAAGGACAGTTCAATACGGCGGCGGTATTCCTTCTCATACGAATCGATCTGGTACCGGTTTAATGGAAACAAGCGGGTTTGAACCGATCGCGCTTCAAACGCCCGTTGGATCGCTTGAATGTGCAACCCACCCGGCGCGCCCGGCCAGCAGTCGATCAACAACGCTCGTTTAACGTTTGTCCGGTTTGTCTCCCGCTGGTTCAATTGAGAAAGCGCTTTTACTCGGTATGTTTGGTGTTCTGTCGATCGTTTTTCGTATTGTTCATTAAACTCATCCAACGTACAATCCAGCTGCGTTTCCGGGCTGCGGTACAGTACGCGTCGTTTTGCGCCCCAGAGATTGAAGCGCTCAACCGCGCGGAGAATCCCTTCTACATTGATCTCACTAACGATGAAATGCAGACGCCCTTTGGCCAACCAGGCGCGTAAATCCATCGCGGCGAAACAGGCGCGGAGCCGGGCGGCGGTAGGCTCGATGACCAATATGTTTCGTTCCGGATGGGACGCGAGTGACGAAAGCGTCTGCGCCAGGACATATCCGCAAGCGTTTCCAGCGAGGATGAGAAGCGTTGTATCCGCCGGGATCGACATGATCTCCCGCCGGATCGCTTCAAGTTCACGTTGGGGGGATGTTCCGCCAAAAATCCACTGTTCCGGTTCCACCTGAATGCGGCAGCGGATCAGGCCATCCTGGTTTTGGAAGAGGAGTTCTTCCGATTTGACGGCGTTTTGGATCGTTCGATGCAACGCTGCGTCTATTACGTTCAGATACGCAAGGTTGTTTTCAAGCGCCGGAGTCATCAATTGACTGAGAGAAATCCATTCGCCGGGCAAGAGCGCCTCCTCTAGAATTCGCTGCGAAAAACCGGGCTTTCGATCCACCATTCATCTGTGTACAATGCAAAGGATTACCCGCGTTTATCTTACTCGCAACGGTATGAGGATAAACCCCATTTTGAATGGATCGAGAAAATAGAAATTCCCATGACGGAACCAATCGCTCTTCCACGTTACACGGAATGTTTTGTCTGCGGCCGGGATAATCCCATTGGTCTGGATGTGACGTTCTACTATCAAAACGGCCGGATCGAGACGGCGTTCACCCCCCACCGCGCGCATACAGGTTACCAGGATGTCGTGCATGGCGGTGTCTTGGCGGCGCTGTTGGATGAGTGCATGGGCTGGACCTCGATTCTCTCGCGCTGTGTCATGTGTTATACCGCCGAACTGACACTGCGCTATAAGGAATCCGTCAAACCAGGGAACCGTCTGCTGATTTATGGAGAGTTACACAAAGCCCGAAAACGGATCATCACAGCTCGTGGCGCCGTGGAACTCGAAGATGGAACCATCGTTTGCGCCGGCGAGGGAAAATACATCCCCCTATCTGAAGAGGAGATGAAAGAAGTCTGCGGCTACGCCAATTGGGGAGACCGGTTTCAGAACATCGTGCAACAAATCCATGCGTTGCGGGAATAAGAGTTCACAATAAAGTCAAATCTTACAATTTTGCATGTCAGGTATCCCGTTTGCGTAAACTAGTTGGTTCATCCGTGGACAGCGAATCATTCAGCGGGCAATATCGATTCTTTACAACTTTGATAAAACGAGTTAATTGATCGTCTAGTTAAGCGCATCTACGGTTTTTTTAAAGGAAATTTGAAGATTGGAGCGCGCTAAAAAACACGTTAAAAAGAGCGGCGCGCGCGGCGTATAAAAAGAGTGTTCTATCTCAAATCCAAAATCCACAGGAGACCGCCATAGAAGGCTCTTAATGGGATTAAATCACAGAAAAGGCTTAGGACATCAACTTTCCAGGATCACGGCGCTCTACGCGTTTTTTTCCGAAGAATGGCATGGAATAGAAGCGCGACGAGTTCTTCAAAAAAAAATATATAAAAACGAATTCAAACGCCTTGTCATTCATCAAATTCCGCCTAATCTCATGAGGAGGAATTTTTAAAAAACACGTTTTTTCTTAGGAAAAAACGTGTTTTTCAACCCAAGGGCGAAGAAAGCTCATAAGATCGATCTAACTCTCAATAAATCAGTTTTTTACTATTTACCAGTGTAATAGCCTCAAAATTGCAATCGAAAAAAATTTGAAAATCGTTAGAGTTTTTTTTTAATAGAGCTAACTGTAGTTCCTGTAAAAAGTTAGAGTGAGAGAGGTTTCTCTGTTAGATAAAAGAATCTGTTTTTTTGGCTTGATCGAATGTGGAAGAGATGGTAAAAAAAGAAACTCAGTTTGAGATTGATTTTTCATAACATTTGGAAAATCAATATGTTGTTAGTAACCTGTGAATTGTTGTGAATATTCTATGAATAAGTGAAACAGGCAGTGAGAAAAGCATGGATAAAGCGTCTTGATAATGTGGACTATGCAGGAATCAGTCTACAGTTATTGTGTTTTACCCGCCCGTATTCTCACATTTGTTTCATCTTACATTGAGTGTGCGGTCCCGCCCATGTGATTTTCGTTAGGATGGCGTGTGTTTTTCTTTATAATCTTGCAATAGATTAAATAGGTTTGAATGCGTTTTAAACCGTATGGATTGTCGTCGGTGGATTCAGTGAAGAGAATGTCGAAGACAGGATGATTTCATTCGCTACGTGGTATAAGTTCTGTTTTTCGTAGGTAAGAGAGATTGTAAATGGAGGTTAGGTGATAATGATTTGTGAACCTTTGAATGCGGGGGCGTCAAATATGCGGGCGCTTTGGAAACAAACGCAAGGACGGTTGAGGGAACTGATTTCAGAAGAGGAGTATAATGATTGGTTTGAAAATGTGCATATAGAAGAAATTCGTGATGAAACAGTCATTTTTGGGATTCCAAGCGGCTACCGCAGGGACTACATCGAAGAGAATTACCAATCGCTACTAGGTTCGATTATATCTTCCTTATTGGGGGAGCCGATTCGAGCCGAGATTCTTCTCAGTGACACCCCTGTTGAAGAATGGAACGAACCGGAAGGGAGAACGGCCATTCATACGGAGACGGATACGCCCCTGGAATTGGAGCCACTTAACGAACACTACACGTTCACGAGCTACGTGGTCGGCGCCAGCAACAAAATTGCGCACGCCGCGGCGGAAGCGATCGCCCAAGAGTCTTCGATAAAACCCTACAACAATCCGTTCTTCCTTTACGGCGGTGTAGGATTGGGGAAAACCCATTTGATGCAGGCGATTGGAAACGAAGTGCTTAAACTCCACACAGGCAAACGCGTCGCCTATCTCTCGGCGGAACAATTCGTCAATCTTTTCATCGATGCGATCAAACGCAACGACCGTCTTTCTTTTCAGGCGACATTCCGCAATGTGGACGTCTTGTTGGTCGACGACATCCAATTTTTAGAGGGGAAAGAATCCACTTTGGAGGAATTCTTTCATACCTTTAACGCGCTGCATAACCGGCGCAAACAGATCGTCATCTCAAGCGACCGGCCTCCAAAGGATATCCGATCGATCCAAGACCGCCTGCGTTCACGGTTCGAATGGGGATTGATCGTCGATATCGAACCCCCGGAGTTCGAACACCGCATGGCCATTCTCCGGCAGAAATGTGAAAACATCAACGCCGATGTGCCCGACGAGGTGCTTGAATTCATCGCGAACCGGATCCGGTCCTCTGTGCGGGAATTGGAAGGGGCGCTTTCGAAAATCATGGCGCACACCCATATCGCCGAAGAGCGGGTGGATGTCGAAACAGCGGGAAAACTGCTGGGAGAATTTTCGGACCACTCACAAAAAGATGTCACGATCGAACGCATTCAACGCAAAGTGGCGGATTATTTCAATATCAAAACCGCCGATATCATGGGATCGAGCCGCTCCCGCTCCATCGCGAAACCCCGGCAAATCGCCATGTATCTCAGCCGGAAATTGACACGACACTCGTTCCCTGAAATCGGCACGTTTTTTGGTAACAAAGATCACACCACCATCATGTTCGCGCATAAAAAAATCTCAAAAGAAATGGAAACCGACACGGATTTGCGCGCAATGATTCAACGCCTGACTGATTCCGTCGCCTATTGACAACGCTAGAAACGAAACGCCAGTTTGTTCTACTCGTGAGGATTGTGCACAATTCAAGAGAAACAAAATCAATTAATTATACCGTTACTATTTCACCGGAAATCCGGTTTTTAAAATGACGGGGCGCACAGGTCCAGGGACGCCGCACTCGTTATATAACGAGTGCGGTTTTTAATGGAAGGTCATAACAAACAGGCGCCACATGAAGAATGAAGGAGATACCATTGCGATCACAGCCATTCAGCAGCGGGGATGCGCTCGAAACATACCTGCAGTCTCTCTATCCGGAATTATACGATCAATCCGTCCGTGAAGGAATTACACAATCAGAGCGCTGGGAATCAATCCAGCGCAGTCAGCCCGGATTGGACGCTTTGCCCGATTCCCCTCAATCCCCGGAAGACCTTTTGCGTATCATCGCGGCGCTGCCCCGCCACGTTCCGAAACGCGCCAGCGGCCGTCCTGTAGTGACCATTCTCGCCGGGGGAAAAGGTTCGCGAATGGGGTGCTGCGCGGCGGATCAAAAAGCCCTCTGCCCGATTCAGGGCAAACCGGCGCTGCTTCGCGCGGTGGATACGTATCGCTCGTTCGGGATTGAAGATTTCGTCATTATCGTGGGAACCGGCTATCAAGCTGTGATTGAATGCCTGGCGGACCGGGATTTGCCTATCACCTATCTCTTTCAAGATGTGCAACTTGGCACAGGCCACGCGGGACGGCTTGGCGCCCGGTACCTCCGATACGCCGGCTATCAAGGAGATGTGCTGATGGTGATGGGCGATAAGTTTATCGCCCGCCGCGCGCTACATCGTATCTTTGAGGATCATGCGGAGCAGAACGCCGATCTAACCTTGTCCGCCGCCGCGAAAGCCGCGTGGCCCGACGCGGGCCGGGTAGTTATTGACGATACGGGCCATATCCGGGCCATCGTTGAAAAACCGGATATTGTTTTACATCGTTTATTGGAGGATTTTCAGCGATGGCCAGGTGACTCCATTCCCACAAATAAGTTTATCAGTCAAGCAAGATCCTATTGGAATCGTCCCGACAAGTTGGAAAAAATCTTAGGCGCTTCTTTTTGGGATCAATTGCAGACTCTTGAATCTATCCCGAAACAGGACGCTCTGATCCCGAATCACAACAGCGATTTAAAATTTAATATTACCCAATCAATCCAACTCAGCGGCAAGGAAGTGGAAGAACGCTGCGATTTGGTCAATCTCTCACTGTATCTTTTCAACGCGGACGCGCTTTATGAATCGATGGAGAATCTACGGGCCGATAACGCGCAGCATGAACTCTACCTGACCGACGCGGCGCATTACCTTACTTCCAATCAAAATGAACACAAGTACAAAGTCATCGCCTCCCGGATGCCCGACGACAACGACATCATGGGATTCAACACGCCTGAGGAACTTCAACGCATCGAACAGCACATCATTATGGAAAATTTGATAGATGAATAAAAGCGCCTGCGCTGGAGAATAAAAGCTGGGCGGTTTTCCTCGTATGAATCCGTAGAAGTGGGTTATCCCTCTTGTTGCAACGCCTTTCGGATCGCTTCCACGACCTTTTTCGCCAGCTGCGCCGATCCTTTCTCCGTATAATGAACATTCACCGGCTGTTGGATTGCTTTTAACCGGGGCAGGGCGAACGCGTATAGATCATCGATCGCGATTTTGTTTTCCTCCATGATTTTTTTCGCGATGGCGTTGTACTTTACTACATCGTCCGGGCGCCGTGTAGGACTGACTTTTCCCTCCGGAACAGGCGTCGTGCTCGCCCAGATCAATTTCGCGTTTGTGGCTTTGAGGATTTTTACCAATTTTCTGAGATTTTCTTCGTATTGTTTGAGAGGAACCTGATGTTTCCCATCGTCCATAATTTTCAGATCGTGCAATCCCCAATTAAAATGGATCACATCCCATTTCTTTTCGCCAAGCCATTGTTTGATCTGTTCCAATCCCCGGATCGTAGGACCGCCGTTGGTAGGAATGCGATGCAGATTGACGGCGCCTTTCAGCAATTCGCGCGTGGGCAGTGTGTAACCAATCGAGATCGAGTCACCAATTAATAAAACGCGGGGGAGTGACGGATCATCCTCCACATCGGCGAAGGCGGGATTCGGCGCCGCATTCGACGCGCCAAACGCGGATGGAAGAATCAATACACTTACCCAAAAAACCGTAATAAGAGTAGATGTAACAGAACGTGTGTTCATCATGAATCTCCTGGATATACAGTATGAAAAGCGAGTCATTGTATCATGGGAGGTATTTCAGTGGAAGATTGAAGGCTGAAGGGTGTAAGTAAAATTTGGTTTCTTGATTGCGCCTCAAATCATTCGAATCATTTTCTTTTTGCGGTTTTGCCGTATGGTAGATATAATAAAAAAAGGCGTCAATTATGATTAAACGAACATTCCTTTTTCTTCTTAACGTGGTATTCCTGTTCTCGCTGTTCGTCAATCAGGGCGAAGCGGCGGGGAAGGTATGCGACCGTTGCGGGAAACGAATAACCGGCAGGTACTTGGTTTACAAAATCGATAACCAGGAAGTCATCGTCTGCAAATCCTGTGACAGCAACCTGCCTCATTGCGCTTCCTGCAATCTTCCATTCCACCGGAATCAGATGGTTCAAAGTCAAGGTGAATGGTTATGCAAGAGATGCTATAAGAACGCAAAATACTGTTCACTCTGCGGGCAGCGAATCAAAGATCGTTACTTCACAAGCGAGAATAGTGGGAAAATCTTCTGCGGCGCTTGTTATGATACCGCTCCTAAATGCCCGGTATGTAAATTACCGGTTAAACCGGAGGACATTGACGCCGCGTCAGGCGCGTGTTGGGACTGTATGAAAAAACTGCCCCGTTGCGCGTCCTGTGGCAAAGCGATTGTGGGGACTTATTACACGTACCGGTTTGCGGAGGGGAAATATTGTCAGCAATGCAATGACAGCCGTCCCAAATGTTACTGCTGCGGAACGCCGATCGGGAATTTGTATTGGAAATTTCCCGATGGACGGGTGATCTGTGACACCTGTAATAAGCGGGTCATCAATGATGTGGATCAAGTTCGTCAGATTATGAGTGAGGTCGAACAACTCATCCCACGCTATTTAGGGATGCAGGTAAAGAATCCATACACCGTCCATGTCGAAGCGCTCAATAATAACTCATTGATCAGCGCCTCCAAAGTTAAGAATGGCCAAGCATCCGGCAGTCCGCTGTTTGGATCGGAACTCGGTCTTTACCGGCGAATGAACGGCAAATCGGAAATTTTTCTTCTCTATGGATTACCCATTGAGATGATCTACGAGACCGCGGCGCACGAATACGCGCACGCCTGGCAGGCGGAAAACTGCCCGCCCAATCAATCGAAAGAACTCGTGGAAGGCTTTGCGCAATGGGTCGCGGCGGAGATTCTCCGCGTCAAAGGATACAAAATCGCTCTTGAAAAATTACAAGCCCGCCGTGACAACCCCTACGGAACCGGCTATCAACGACTTCACACAGTTCACCAAAATCTGGGCCGCAAACAAGTTCTTGAATTTGTGAAAAAGGCGGTTCAATAGCGGCTACACACCTCTCCACTTATTCATTTGTACTACTTATACCGGCCGTTTTCGTGGGCCGTTTAATAACGTTCCCAGCCAAGTGTATCGTATCATGAATTCGTAAATGAATAACAGGAATCCTGTGACGGCGCCGCAAATCAATGTAAGTTTAAGTATAGCGGGAACTTGCCAATCTCTTATCAAGATCTGCAGTCCAATCACAAGAGGCAAATGGGTGATGTAAAGCCAATAGGAGGAATCGGAGAGATAACGGATGGTTTTGTTTTCTTTCTGAAGTATTTTCCGGAATAATCCCATGCATCCGAATGTCATCATCCACGCATAGGAGACTTGGAGCGCATCCCCGATCAGTTTATGCATCACCGGATTGATCCAGTCATTTGGTTTGATAAACCCTTCAGAAAAAGCCAGCCCCAGGGGGAATATTACGAACAGGGCGAGTGGAAGAATGTACCAATACTCGTTTCCCACCTGTCCCAATCGATCATTCGCATCGTAATAGAGCGCGCCAAAATAGAAGAAGAGCGCATAAAAAAGAAAAATGTGAGGCAGGGGTATCAATCCCATAGACGCATCCGGTCCAAAACCTTGCGAGTACATAAACCATTGCGGTATCAATGTCAGCGGAATTAACCAAAGATACCGGAGGGGCGCCGTCACCCACTTATTGGATGATTCCGGTCTGTGAAAGAAATTAACAATTGCCGTATACACTATAAATCCAATAACTAACAAACACAAATACCAGAGAAACCAGAGATGGTGAAAAATGGGAATCGTAAAGAGGAGACTGTCGAGGAGATTACTTTCATTCTCTTCTTTGATGGTTCCAGGCTCCTGTAAGAGTTTGGCTATTTCTTTCCGGCCGGTTTCCACTTTTTCTTGATCCAAATCGATCTTGAGCAGAGAAGTGATGAATTCCGTCGTCCCCCTGTCCGCCGCGAGAGATTGAGATGGCGTTTGCCCATAATTATTTTTTATACTTTTATCCGCGCCATGTTGCAGGAGCATCGCCGCGGTTTCTACGCTTCCCATAAACGCGGCGGAATGGAGAGCCGTGCTCCCATCGCTGCCTTTGATATTGACATCAACGCCATTGTCCAGCAGGAGTTCTGCTATTTCTGTTTGATTTTCTAACGCGGCCCAGTTTAAAAGAGATTGTCCTACTTTTGGATCAAGCGTATTTAGATCAAATCCCTCTGCGATATGTTGTTTCACCGCTCCGGTGTCGCCTTGTTTTACAGCGGTCCATATATCGGTTTTTGCATCTTCCGTGGAATTGGTTTGATTTAACTTTTCCAATCCAGACATGATTGCTTTTTCGCCGATCCAGAACATCACGGGCACAATCGTAACGCACCCCAGCAATAAAGGCAGAAAGATACGCCGGAAGCGTTGCCACAAGAGGGATTTTAAGCCTCGTTTGCGCCAGAGCATGGCGGTGAAAAATCCACTAATGAGAAAAAACAGCGGCATCCGGAAACCATGGAGTGAAGTGTAAATCAGATCGTACGCGCTATGTTGGCTAATATCTTGTACCAACCATAGCCTGGGAGAAAACGCTAGCGCCGCATGTAGAATGATACCGGACAGCATAGCGGCGGCCCGCAATGCGTCGAGATCGTGCCGGCGATCGATCGTGGATGGATCGGCTGGTTTCATATTTTCTCCATTTAATGAAAACGTAGGATTAATTATTAAAATGGACTATAGAAAGATTGTTACGAGAGAGGTGTAAGGGATATTTCATTGGGTATTGATTTTTGTCAGAATCTGGATGGACATGATTAAAGGATGATTAGGATTTTGATTTTTATCACCGGCTATTGTTATTGAATCGCTTCTGTTTTAGCAATGGCTCACATTCTTTTGAGCGGACGGTCTGTCCACGTTCCATCGGTTTCAATTTTTATAACACAGCCGATTGTGTTTAGATCCACTTTGGGAAGTGAGAAGGACAAACCGGTTTTATCGATCTTCCAATCTGTGAGTGCGCCATAGCCGAGAAGAGTGACTTTTTGGATTTCTTTGACGCGGGCGGGAGTGATTGATTTTACTTTTAATCTATTGTTGTCCGGCCATTCGAGCGCGATCGCATAGAGGTTGTTTCCTTTTGTTGTGAACCAGATATCCTTGCTGGTGATAGTCGTTGAGAATCCTTTTTCCTGGCGATCGAGCGTTCCTTTTGATGTGAGTTCAGACGCTCCTTCGTGGATAATTTGCCATGCGTTTGTCCCATAGACGGCTTCACTATTAATTTTCATCCAGCGGCCGATGGCCTGAAAACCTTTGATGGTTCCTTCGGGGATCGAGCCGTCCGGTTTTGGGCCGATGTTGAGTAAATAGTTACCTCCCCGGCTGATGATGTTGACGATCCAATAAATCAATTCCTTTTCGCTCTTCCAGTCGTTGTCATATTTGCTGTAGCCCCAGGTGTTATTCATTGTGCCCGGCGTTTCCCAGCGCATAATCTGTTCTGTTGTAAGGATCTCGTTGTCCCCAGCGACGATGTAATCCCCCAGCCCATGTCCGATACGAGAATTGACCAGGCAGCGCGGTTGGGTATCGTACACCAGTTTGTAGAATTTGAAACTTTCAGTTGGTTTGATGTATTTTCCTTTGTACCAATAATCGAACCAAAGGGAATAGAGTTTTGGATAGCGGTCCAGCAGTTCTTGGACTTGCGGATAGGATTTTCCTTGGAAGTACCGGGCTCTTGTGTTGTCCGATGGATCCCAATTGTTCATGGGATTGGATTTATTCCGGTTTCGATCGTTGGTATTCTCATCGAGCCATCCCCCTTCGCCGCACCATCCATCGTACCAGTCGATGACATGAGAATAGTAGAATCCGAGGCCGATCCCCTGTTTTTGGCATTCTTTATACAATAAATCGAGCGGCTCAAATGGGCAGGGGGTCATATCCGTGATGTTGAAAGGACTGTGTTTGCTGGAAAAGAGAGCGAAGCCGTCATGATGTTTGGCGGTAATGACGATATATTTCATCCCAGCGTTCTTGGCGAGACCGACCCATTCAGCGGCGTCGAATTTTTCAGGATTGAATTGACTAGCCAGCTGCGCGTATTCATCGCGGGGAATACACGCATGATACATGATCCATTCGCCGAGTCCGGGAACGCGTTCTCCCTTCCATTCGGCTGAAGTCAGGGAATAGAGCCCCCAATGGATGAACATGCCCAGCTTGTCCTCATTGAACTGATCGAGCGCGTCTTGCTTGCTGTAATGCATGCGGTTCCAGTCTTGGCGCATGGATTCTGGAAGTTCAAAATCCGGTGCATTCAAGTCTCCTGCGCTTCCAACGAGCGTGGATAGGAGCAAAATGATTCCGATTATGAATAGGTAATAGTGGTATAAACGCATTGATATCCTTTCCTCTGGTTCGTGATTATGAAGCAGGATACAATTATCGCGGTGTTTTGGATTTAAGTATATGGCTTGATTCTATTTATATTATTCATGAAATTTCAATTCACTCTACAAAGACAATTAAGGATTAAACCATGAAAAAAAACATGATGAATTTCATTTTTGCATTCTTTCTTACCCTTGCGGTTTCATTAAGTGGAATCGCTAACGACAAAAAAGACTTGCAATCGAATGACAACCAATCCCACCGGACGGATTGGTTTAACAAAGCAGGCTGGGGCGTGTTTATTCATTATCTAGCGGGTATCGTAGCGAAGGGAGATGAGACTTCGGTAGAAGAATGGAACCGGGTTGTTGACCAAATGGACGTTGAAGGTTTGGCGGATCAACTCGCATCCATAAGCGCTGGATATCTCGTCATAACTATGGGGCAAAATTCAGGGCATTACTGCTCTCCGAATGAAGCGTATGACCAGATTGTTGGAATCCAGCCCAGCAAATGTTCGCGGCGGGATTTAATCTCTGATTTATACAATGCGCTGCAACCCAAAGGGATCCGGTTAATGGTCTATCTGCCATCAGGCGCGCCGGACCGGGATCAAACCGCGATGAGGGCGTTGGAATGGAAGAATGGAAAATACCCTCTTTGGAAATATCCGAATGGAGGTCCGGACGGGGGCGATGACCGGTTGGTAAATTTCCAGCGGAAATGGGAAAAAGTGATCCGTCATTGGTCGCTTCAATGGGGAGAGAAGGTTTCGGGTTGGTGGTTTGATGGGTGCTATTTCCCTATCGCAATGTACCAGCATCCCGAACCGCCGAATTTCTACAGTTTCGCCGCCGCCGCACGTGCGGGGAATCCGGACAGTATCGTGGCGTTTAATCCTGGCGTACGGTATCCGATCGTCAGTCTGACTGAAGTGGAAGATTATACGGCGGGAGAGATCACCGAACCGGATCGCGTTACCTGCCAAGGCCGTTGGGTGGATAGCGCTCAATTTCATATCCTTTGCTATTTAGGAGAGCAGTGGGGGCGCGGTGAGCCGCGTTTCACGAATCAGCAGGTTATCCAGTGGACTCGTGATATTACGGAGAAAGGCGGTGTTGTTACGTGGGAGGCGCCGGTTTTGCCAGATGGGTTGATTCCTGAGGCGTTTGTTAAACAATTGAAAACGCTTGGAAATGTGATGAAAAGACCGTCTACCGAATAATTTCTCTTCGCTCTAAGATATTCTTAGATTTCAATTATCGAGTGGAGAAACCATGTCTATCACACGCCGTTCGTGTTTGAAAACAATGGGGCTTGGATTGGGGAGTCTTATGGCTCCACAATTAGGCAACGCCGCAGAGAAACAAAAGAAAAGGCCTAACATTTTAGTCATTCTCGCGGACGATATGGGATTTTCCGACGCGGGATGTTTTGGTGGAGAGATCCGGACTCCAAATATTGACCGGCTGGCAGCGAATGGGCTGCGGTTTACGAATTTTTATAATTGCGCGCGCTGCTGTCCCACGCGGGCCAGTTTGATGACGGGATTATACCCTCATCAAGTGGGCTTGATCTTGAATGGGCGGAATTTGAGCCGTGATGGAGTCACCATCGCGGAAGCCCTGAAACCGGCGCGATATACCACATTGATGTCTGGGAAATGGCATTTGTCAGAAACAAAGCCACTGGCGGATGAAGCGAAACACCAACAATGGCTCGATCATCGATACGATCCCGGCGTTCCATTCGCTCCCTTGGAAACCTATCCAGTTAACCGTGGATTCGACAACTATTATGGGAACATTTGGGGTGTGGTGGATTATTTCGATCCATTCTCTCTGGTGGAAGGAACAAAAGCCATTAAGGATGTTCCGGACGATTACTACATCACCGACGCGATCACAGACAAAGCGATTGAGTATCTTGAAAAGGCAAGCCGGAACGATACGCCGTTTTTCATGTATCTCGCCCACTGCGCGCCGCATTGGCCCCTACATGCGTTACAGGAAGATATTGAACGATACAAGAACCGATATCGAGAGGGGTGGGATCGCCTCCGGGAAGAACGATATAAGCGAATGCTGGATCTGGGGCTATTCGATCGCGCAAACACACCATTGCCTCCGGTTCAAGTCAATGGAAAAACATGGGATGAATTGAGCGATAAAGAAAAAGACCGGCAAGCGGCGAAAATGGCGGCTCATGCGGCGATGGTGGACCGGTTGGATCAGGGAATCGGGCGCGTATTGGATTGTTTGGAAGCGAATGGAGAATTGGAAAATACGATCGTCTTTTTCTTGGCCGATAACGGCGCATCACCGGAAATCCCCACCCGGCCCGGCTACGACCGGTCGTCAAAAACGCGTGAGGGTGAGACAATTCAATACCAGGGATTTGACGCGCCGGGACCGGAAACAACGTATACGGGAATCGGACCGGCTTGGGCGAGCGCGTGTAATACCCCGTTCCGTTATTGGAAAGCGCAATCGTACGAAGGAGGCTGCCATACACCCTTCATTGTTTCCTGGCCCGCGATGATGAAAGACCGCAAAGGGGAACTAACGGAGCAAACGGGGCATGTCATGGATATCATGCCGACCTGTTTGGAACTGAGCGGCGCGGCGTATCCATCATCTTACAAAGGAAATACAATTTTACCGTTGGAAGGAAAAAGCCTGATTCCCATTCTTTCAGGCCAAGAGCGTAAGGGACACGAGATTCTTTTCTTTGAACATGAGAGGGGACGAGCGGTGATTCAAGGCGGCTGGAAATTGACCGCGCATTCCAGGAATCCCAAGAAATGGGAACTATATCACTTGTCAAAGGATCGGACGGAAACGAACGATTTAGCGGACCGGTATCCAGAACGGATGAAAGCGATGGGGGAAGAATGGGATCGATGGGCGGTGAAGGTGGGGATTGATTCTTGAGGATTGATTGGGGGGATTGGTGCGGATCATTTTTATCTGAATCTAGTAAGATAGAGTAGCCGCAAGGTTTGCTTTAGCAGGATTATCAGGATGACTAGAATATTGTAAATTTAACTAATTTGAAAATTCCTGCTTTAATATTATTAAGATTTTGATCTATGGCATACTATTTCGTTTTGTAGCGTGCTTGGCAGTTTATTAACACGGCTAGAAAAAATCTCCTGCAAGAAGAAACGCAAGCCTATATAGTATAGGAAAACTCGATCGGCTACGCGATCTTATCGCTAATAATTCAGGTTTCAACTTTTCACCGTTCCGTCATTATTGATTAATTTAACTGTTTTTTCAGAAGGAATGAAGGATACAATGAACCGGGTATTTGTGGTTGCGTTATTTTGTTTTTGTCATTATTACAGTACAACAGCAATGGAACATTCTACTGACGTCTTGGCTGGAGCTGTGGTTCTCCTTGACCACTACGAGGGGCCCGCAGAGATTCACGCGCGATCCATCGAAAAATTTACAATTCAAATTGATGTGGATCCAAAAACGGAAACCGAACCACTTACGATCTATGTTGAATTGCCCAATTCTGGAAAATACACATGGCCTGTCGCGGATGTTGAAGTCATCGACTCTTTAGAGCGAGCCGTCTCCGTTCGGCGCCCCGGCATCGAGTGGAATAAACTATGGATTCCGGTTCCCGCCAAGCGCGCATCGTACTTTGTCCGGGTTGCGCCACCACTGGAAGACAGACCCAAGCCACCCCCGGAAAATCAGCGTTACATCACCGATCCAATCTCCGGCGCAAACCTCTCGATCGCCCAATGGAGCGGGGGACGCCGGGCGGCGCTGAGCATCCGATTCGACGATACCCATCCAACCCATCTCCATAAAGCCATGCCTCTGCTTCGAGAATATGGCTATCGGGGGACGTTTATGATTAATCCAGGCGTCAGGGAGAATGCTTCAGAGAATCTCTGGCCCGAATGGGAAGCCTGCGCCCGGAGCGGTGATTTCGAATTTGCCAATCACACGCTTCATCACCGTGGCGCGCGCACAGATGAAGAGACGGAATACGAAATCGGGGAAGCCTCAAAACGAATCTGGGAACTGTTTCCTGGAAAAAGCAAACTTCTGGCGCTTAATCTGGGAGGCGGCACACTATGGGTGACCACAAAAACGCTGCGCTATTACTTGGATCAATATCACCTATTCGACGCTTCGTCCGGCTCTCTCGGCATGGACGATGTGTACGGTCAGCGAATCGCCGCATTGCGGCGGAGTTTGTACCGGCATATCGAACGCAGGGGCTGGTGTCGTATCCACTATCATTCCATAGGTAAGGGATTGAGCTGCAGCGAAGCGAATTTTCAAGCCGCTTTGGAAACGATCAAAGAAAATGAATCTCAATTATGGATAGCCGGGATGACCGATATATATAAATATCAAACAGAACGAAATGGATCGAAACTTGAATTGATCGGTGCCGGCCCGCGTCAACTTACATTCCGGTTATCTTGTTTGACCGATCGTATGTTATACAATGAGCCGTTGACGATTGAATATTTGGCGCCGGAATCATGGAGATTGGATCAAGTCCACGTCAAGAACACAAATCAAGAGACCATCCCCATTTATACGGATCCCCTGAACGAAGAGACTATCCTTCGTTTCAATGTTCCAGCTGTTGACGCTTCGTATACTCTTGAGATGGTTCCTGGAAAAAATCGCATACAAAACAAAGAGTGAACCGGCAGGTGAACTCAGGAAAGGGAAATAATCATGATTCATAACAAGATACTAGGCGCTTTTCTTGTATTGTTTCTTACCCCGGTGAGTGGGATTATCGCAGAAGAGCAGTTATCTCTGAAAGAAAGTATCGACCAGCGGAACGAACGTTATTCGGATAATCTAGAAGCGTATTTCCAAAATGAAATGGTCAGTCAATACGAGAAACGGGCGGCGGATTATTGGAACCGCTCCTATGAAAGTATCGAGAGTTTTTTAGCGAGTGTTGAGGAAGGCCGGGAAGGGTGGCGGAAAGTGTTGAGTCCACCTGCATTGGAAGTTTCCGGACCGCTCAAAAAAGAAGCCTATGAGCCATTGGCGGATATCCACGCGGAGTGGGTCTCTTTGCCATTAGGTTTTTTGAAAGCGGAAGGTGTGCTCGCAATTCCGGAAGGGATTGATGGTCCGGTTCCTTTGGTGATCGCGCAGCATGGGATTGGGAGCATGCCGGAGCGGGTGTTCGGCCTGTTGGACAGCGGGAATCCTTACCATGAGTATGGACGCGCTCTGTTAAAAGAAGGCTATGCGGTCTTGGCGCCCTTTAACCTTCGTGGGGTGGAGCCGCGCAATCGGATCGAACGGCTGGCCCGATTGAATGGAACGTCCCTGCCCGGTTTGGAATTGGCGCGCTTGCAGGCGCTGCTTACAGAAGTGTTAAAAGATCCACGGATTGATGAGACGCGGATAGGTATGTGGGGCATCAGCCTGGGGGGAATGGCGACGATGTTCTGGATGCCGTTGGAACCACGGATCAAAGTGGGAATCGTGTCCGCCTGGTTCAACCACCGGCGGAATAAGATGGTGATTCCTGATGAACGATACAGCTGCTTTTTAGAGACGAAAGAAGAACATGCGTTCTTCCAAGGATGGTTGACGTATTTCTCGGATTACGATGTGGTGAGTTTGATCTGCCCACGCCCATTATTGATCCAACACGGGAAGAAAGACCGGATCGCATGGTGGCCCCAGGTGTTGGAGGAATTCGCACAGTCAAAAGAGCACTATACAAAACTCAATATCGGTGAACGCATCAAGATGGACTTGCATGAAGGGGGGCATGAAGTACAAGTGGTGACAGGGATTCAGTTTTTAAACCGATTTTTGAAATAGGGGATTCAGTTAAAGGATTACACAAGAAGAAAATAGACGTGTCATAGGCTCTCCTCTTTTATTGGATTTCATTTAACTTCTACATTACCATCCTGCTAAATCTACATGCTATTTGCTATAATTTTTATCATATTATAAATTATTTTTATTTCCAATATTTAAAATATAAATACAATAAATATTGTCTTGTAATCGAATAATCAACATCGTGTAATCCGATCTGTTACTCCTTATAAATCACTAAAAATTCTAGATATGGATTATTTATGCAGACATTCTTTTAACTTATTGATAATAATAGACTTAAATCTGCAGTGATTTTATTTCTTATTTTACAATTATTGGCATGTAAGCTGCGTATTCTTTTTCTAAATAAATACTAAAATAGTAAACTTTATTTTTTTCTTCCTTTCTTTCATGGATAAAAGTTTTTATTCGATGGGATGATTTCAATCTATTTAATAAGAACTTCACAATATGCTATGTGTGATAAGAATAAGCCTTTACACAATCATCCTGTCTCGTTTTTGGTTTAAATAGATAACAGTAATGAAATCAGGGATATATCCTTGCTTTCCTGCGAGGAATCCACATATATTTTTTGCATAATCTGATAAAAAAAGGGAGAGAGTACAATGAAAAAATGGGGAATGTTTGTGTTTACCGTGTTTGTTTTAGGAGTGTTTCTAGTCGGGAATCAGGCTTATGCGCAACAACCGACGGAGCGGGAACTGCAGTTGGAAAAGATGGTCAAGCAGTTGTTGGAACGTGTGGAAGAGCTGGAACGAAGAGAGAGTGAACGACAAGCAAAAGAGCAAGCGGCGCCGGTTCCAGCGCCTATGGTGGAAGAAAAAGAGCCGGATCCGAATACGTTTAAAACGTTTTGGAAGAATGGATTGAATTTCGAGACGCCAAATAAAGATTTCACAATGAATATCGGTGGACGGGTGCAGAACGACTGGTACATGGGCGATGTCGATCATCGAGATTTTTCATCAGGCACCCGGTTCCGCCGGATTTGGTTGAAAACCCAGGGCAAGATGTTTGGTGACTTCAAATATAAAGTCCAGGCCGATGTCGCGGGGGAAGATTCCGTGGCCTGGAAAGATATCTGGATCGATTATACAGGACTGGATATTTTTGATATCAGGTTTGGATTGTTCAAAGAGCCGTTCAGCATGGAAGAACTGATGCTGAACCGGGATCTTTCCTTCTTGGAGCGCGCGCCATTGAACGCGATGGTTCCGAGCCGTCATACAGGTGTGATGTTTCACAATACGGCGCTGGACGATCGCATGACATGGAGCGCGGGTATCTTCAACGCCGGCAGCGGGAGCAGCGGCGAGGGCCATGATGATGACACTGTCGCCGGAGAATGGGATACAACGCTGCGTTTGACCGGACTTCCTTGGTATGAAAATGATGGCGAGAAACTACTCCATCTCGGCGCCGCATACAGCCACCGGGAATGGGACAAAAATCCATTGCGCTACCGGTCGCGCGGCAGTTATCGGGGCGGTGGGAGCAGCATCTATTTAGTTGACATAGAAGATGTTCTAAACCTCGATAACGACAACACGAATAATGTCGCCCGGCCATTCATCGACGCGGTGGATCTGGCTGGAGCTGAATTGGGCTTGGTCTATGGGCCGTTTAGTCTCATGAGTGAGTACGTTCATTCGTTTGTCGATCCAAGAGCGGGTGGATCCGCCGAATACGATTCACTTTACGCGCAGGTTTCGTATTTCCTGACCGGCGAACATCGCCCGTATAGTTTGGCGGATGGCATGTGGACCCGTGTCAAACCGGCGAACAATTTCGATCTGTCCGAAGGGGGATGGGGCGCATGGGAAATCGGTTTCCGATATTCGTACATGGATCTAACCGATGAATTGACACCGACTCCAATGGGTGGCGAGATGAACGATTTCACGGTTGGTTTGAATTGGTATTTGAATCCGAATATGCGGGTGATGTGGAATTACGTGCATTCGGAGACAGATGAAGTAAATCCAATGGATACGGACGCGGATATAATTCAGATGCGGCTGCAGTTTGATTTTTGATCGCGATGGATGAGATAAGATTTATGAGAAGCGCCGCATTTAAATCATAAGACCACCACAAGAAAAAGGAGCAAGAACAATGAAGAAATTCATCCCTATCCTCATCATAGGATTTTTAATTATCACATTAACAAATGGACACACAGCGGAGAAGGCGCCGGATAAGCTCATTCAGTATGTCGAGAAGAACATCATCAAATGGGGCGTTGATCCAATTATCGTGGCCGCAGTGAAAGAGCAGAACGCGAAGAAAATGTCACTCGACGACATCAAGGCGATGGACGAGAAATGGAAGAAATTCGCGGGGATCGCAGATTATATGAAAGCGATGATGGAATCGAAATGTGGACAGCAATTGCGAAAACTGCAAAAACCGCTGGCTTTCGTAGGCGAAATCTTCGTGATGGACAATCAGGGGGCCAATGTGGCCATGACGGATAAAACCTCAGACTATTGGCAGGGAGATGAGGATAAGTTCATCAAATCGTTTAACAAAGGGAAAGGCGCGATTCATTATGGAGATGTAGAGTTTGATGACAGCGCCCAAGCCTATCTTGTACAGGCTTCGTTTCCAGTCAAAGAAGTAGATCCCGAAACGAAGAAAGCCACGGTCATCGGCGCGATTACTGTGGGGATTAATATTGACACATTTGAAGAAGAGAATAAATAACGGAAACACGGACGCAGTGATCCTTTGACCATAAGCCGGGTGGATTGAGTCCTATAATGTCAGAGAGGAAAGCATAATGAATTGGTTAACGAATCTAACGATCGGGAATAAATTGAATGGCGCCTTCACGGTGATTGTTCTCTTGATGATTTTGGTCGGATTTACCGGATTTCAAAGTATCCGCGCCCGGCAAAATCTGATCAATGATTTTTATACTGTGGATTTACCGGGACTCGATTACTTGATCGAAGTGGACCGCGATTTGCAACAGCTTCTTGTGGCGGAACGTTCGATGATCTTCGCCAACGCAAGTTCCGATGAATTTAAGACCCTCGTGACGGATTATGAGGATAATCTTAAACAGGCGCAGGAACGTTGGAACAATTTCAAAAACCTTCCTCATCCCGCTGATTTCGACGCCATTTTCGAGAAATACGATCAAGCTTTCGAAGTCTGGAGACCGGTATCAAGGCAGATCGTCGATGGGCGGACAGCGGATACGCGGGAGGGAAGGCGTCTGGCGCTGGATCTAAGTTTGGGGCGCGCGAATGAAACATTCGAAGCGATGCGTGGTTTTCTGGATCAACTGCAGCAGCGCATTCTGGAAATGGGTGAAGCGAAACACAAGGAAGCGATCGATTCATATACTCGATCGATTTATACGATTCTATTGACGATCGGTTTCGCTGTGCTCTTAGCGATTGTTCTTGCCGCGGGTATCCGGAGAAGTATCACCAAGCCGATTTCCGGCGTGTTGGATGTGATCCGGGACATGGGAGAAGGATATCTCGACCGCCGTGTCCGTATCGACCGGAATGATGAGATCGGCCAGATCGCCATTCAATTAAACAACCTGGCGGAGAACCTGCAGCAAGTGATCCAGCACATCCAGTCTTCATCCAACGAAGTGGCCAGCGGCGCGGAACAATTAGCTTCATCCGCGCAAAATCTATCCCAAACAGCGGTTGTGCAATCGACCCATTTGGAATCGGCTAGTGTGTTGGTCCAAGAACTTTCACAATCGATTAACGAAAGTTCGGATAACGCGCTCGAATCAGATTCCGTTTCCCAAGGCGCGGCGAAAGACGCGGAAAAAGGGGGGCAGGCGGTCATCGAAACCGTAGAAGCAATGAAAAAAATCGCCAATCAGATTTCCATTGTAGACGATATCGCCGATCAGACCAATCTCTTGGCGCTCAACGCCGCAATCGAAGCCGCCCGCGCGGGTGAGATGGGGAAAGGATTCGCCGTTGTCGCCGTGGAGGTGCGAAAATTGGCGGAACGGTGCCAAGTGGCCGCGAAGGAAATCAGTCAACTCTCGAAAGACAGTGTGGTGAAAGCGGAAGAAGCGGGCGATTTGATCCAAACCGTTGTTCCAAACATCCAAAACGCCTCGGCCTTAGTCCAAAAAATCAGCCAAGTCTGTCAGTCTCAAATTCAAAGCGCGGAACAGATCAAAGAAATCGTCCAAAAAATTGAACAGATCACCCAAGAGAACACTTCCGTGAGTGAAGAGACGGCGGCGGCGAGTGAGGAAATGACAGGACAGGCGCAATCGCTGCAGGACATGATTTCGCATTTCAAGGTATCATCCGGGGAGGAGTATTCCTCCATGAGTGATCTGGATCGATCGCTCCCATCTCCCTCACGATGATTTGATTGAATCACATACGGGCGTCCACAAGAGGCGTTCATTCATTTGATCAATTTCGGAATTTCCCTGAACCGGTTGTCACTCCCCTGGTCCCCTGGTTTCAATCCCATGCTCTCATATTCGAAGAGATCTGGATCGATCTTTTCATTGATGATATTTTTCATCAATGTATCTTCTTTCATGGAATCGAGTATATACTCTCCACTATCGTTTTTGATGTACCGGATGTAAGTATTTTTTTCTATCATAAAGACAGTCTTTTAAACATATCAGTAACTGATGAGTGAAAACTTTTTTTTGATTTATAATTTTCGAGGATGGTATAGAGAGATATCATTTTCCTGGGAATTCCGAAGAGCGGGTGTATACCGGTTAAAAATCGCGTTCTTTACCAAAAGTCCTGCATCACCTCATTCGAATAGAGATATTGTTCTTGGCTGTCACGTAATTTATGAGAGCGCCAGATATCGCCATTGGATGTAAGGCCGTTGCTGCCATTGTACGGGATCACGCGCCCGGCGCTGCTCCAATCGCCATAATACACTCCATCGGGACCGGCTGCGAAAATCATAAACCATGTGCCATAAGGGCTATTGGAGCAGTCCCGATCGACATACCCATAAAAGCATCCCCGGCCGAACGGATCAACCGGGATACTGCTGATATATGACACCGGTGTGGACAATGGCACCCAGTTTTGGCCGTTGAAGTGATTGTCTTGGAGAATGTTTTCCAAACCGGCTTGACTCGGTGTTTTACCGAAAAAAGGAGCGCTGTCCGGATGGCAGCATCCTTCAGTGATCCCATTTCTACCGCAATCATCACCGTCGATCAGCCACAAACCCGTCTCTAGATGACGAAGAACCGCTTGATCGTCCAGCATACGTAGATCAGCCTTAGTTCGCGCGACCTTCGCCCGTATCTGCGCGTTAAGAAAGTTCGGAACGGCAATAGCGGCGAGAATTCCGATAATGGCGACAACGATTAGGAGCTCAATAAGGGTAAAACCTGTCCGCGTGATGCGCATGATCTTCTCCTTCATGGTGATACGCATATCAGGCTTATCGGATGGATAATTCAGGATATGGGATAAGGGCTGGTATTGTCAAGATTAATTTTAGTTTTTACAAAATGGATTGACTCGAATCCAGTGCTTATTTCTCAGTCTCGGGTTAGGTCTGGATAATCCGTGTGTTTAGGGATTGCTTTTTAAATGTCCGGTTTGATAAGATAAAGGAGCTGGAGAAACATGGAATTCAATGACAACGAACCGGCGCTATCGTTTTCTCTACGACGCCGTTTCGTCTTTCTTGAGAGGAAAATACTATGAACGATTGGAACCGCCGTCAGTACTTGCAAACCGCCGCGATGGGATTTGTGGGCGCGGGTTTGGGGCTTCAGGGACATTCCGCGATCGCGCAGATTCCCGGCGAACGTCCCCAGCCCTGTAAAGGCGTCACCCCACTCAATCCCCAAAACAGGGGTTCCGTTGAGTTTTATCATCGATGACTCCACTTGCCTCGTTAACTTGGCGTATTTTGGAATCCCGCAGTTTCACGAAGTTTTCCCTGACCGGTATAAACAGCCGTGGAAGACATTGCCGAGAGAGATTCCCGACGCCTTTGTGCGCAAGTTTGGAGAATGGTGTCATAATCATGGCGTAAAAGGGAAATACAGCATTGTCCCCTATCCCGCTTGCGTCGGGTGGATGGACCGGTATCTGCCGGGTGGTCTGCGCAGGAGTTGAAAGAGAGTTTGAAACTAGTACGCGAGGAGATGGCGCCTGATTGGGATATCCATCCGGAAATGGTCTCGCATACCCGCGTGATCGACACCAAAACCGGCCGCCCATTCCCCGAACCGACCGAATATTATATGGAGAATTGGCGCTGGACCGATGGGAAATCGGTGGATGAACTGGCCAACTATATCGCCTACGCCTTGCGCATTCTACACAATGCCGATCTGCCCTGCGAAGGCATGACCACACCCGGCGGTTTCGGAAATCGCGTCCTGCCGGAATTGGCGCAGGCGACGTTGGAAGCCTGCCGGGATGTGTATCAGACCGAGATCCCCCATTATTTCCGGCATCTCTTTACCGATGACACCAGCGTCGCGCCACGGGTGGAGTACGCGTCGGGATTGGATGGCTCCGATCCCCAGTGCGTTGTTTCCATTATCGGCTGCACGGGCGACTGGTTTGGAGGATGGGACGGCCTGACGCCTGGATCAGCCGACCGTTGCATCACGGAAGATTTAAAAGGCGGCCGGCTGCCCGAAGTAATCGCGCGTAATGAGCCCACGATTCTAGTCTGTCATTGGCCGGGGATCTATTTCAACGGCGAAGAGATTGGATTCAACATTTTCAAAGAAGTCGTGCGCCGTCTGCGAAGCGCATACGATAACTTAATCTGGATGAAGTTGAGTGAGATCGCGCGATATTGGGCGGCGAAAGAATGTACGCGGATCACACGCCAGGATAACAAAATCGCATTAAAAGCCCCCTTCGCCAGCGATCGATTCACTGTGCAGATCGATTGTGGAAGGGATTCCGTTCCCAAGATTACCACAAAGGGGCAATCCATCCCGCTGACCGAAGTGAACGATCCACTGCAGCTCAAGAGCGGGAATTGGACCCGGAACGATTCTGGGATCATTGTGTGTTTCAATCTTCCGAAGGGTGAATCGATAGTTTTAGTGTGAATCGTATTAACGATTTCAATCAACGGAACTCAATCGCAATCATGCGAATATAGAACATAGAACTATCAAAAAGTGATGTGGATTTATGTAGGGCGGAAATAACAATCGTCCTTGCCACTCATCTTGATTTACTGCGCATTAGGGAATTTTCTCTATAGGAGTTGATTCAATGCCAAACATTAAAGCGTTCACTTTAATCGAATTGTTGATCGTTGTCGCCATCATTGGAATCTTAGCCGCGATTGCCGTGCCGAATTTTTTAAACGCGCAGATCCGTGCGAAAATCGCGCGCTCCGCCTCCGATTGCCGTAATGTGGGAGTTGCAATTGAAGCGTTCCGGATCGAGAGGGGTATGTTGTTGATTGATATATGGGATGACGACAACGATGTCGGCCTGGAACGGTTGAACCAATACTTTGGTAACATCGCCAATCCCAGCAAGGGTACCCGTTTGCAACGGGACGTTATGGCGCCATTGACCACACCCGTCAATTATATCGCCTCCATCCCTCAGGATCCCTTCCTGAAAGATCCTTTAAAACAAGCCACAAGTGAAACCTGGACGGGCCAGCTGGACACGTATACCTATTTCGACCGGGATCCGGCGGTTCCAGACTCGCCCTGGCTGCACGATCATAATATTCCAGGCTATCACCCGGATAACCAAGTCTCCCCACTCACTCCTTTAGGAGATGGGGAATTCGCCTTGATCGGGGCCGGACCGGACGGTGGTGTTGTGCAGAGCGGTTTTCGCGGGATTCCCTACTGCGGCAGCAATGGTCTGGTCAGCAATGGAAACATTACATGGCGGTCCAGTGGGGGAGTAGACGGTTCGAGATAACCTCTTTTACCGTTTCAAAGCCGTACACCGCTTGATAGGCGAATAAAGATCATCCATACTTTCTTTACTTATCTATTAAACAAGAATTGGAGAAAATCGATGAGAAAACATTTCTTAGCCGCCGTGTTAGTATTAACTATTGGACTGGCGGGTGCGCCGTTTGGCGACGCCGCGCCGGTGAGTGACGATTGTACCTTCTTCGGAAACTGGGCGCTGGCTCTGCCCGGAGACGGAGCGGGTTGGTTAAACGTCCGGAACGATACGGATTTCAGAGGCCGGAAATATTTAGCCGCCGATATCCTTTGGTATGGTGGAAGCGTTGTCCCGGTGGGGAGCGTAGGCTATACCGCTGACAATGATAGACTGATTCTCTTCCGATATCGAGATGCGATTCGAGAAAGGGACGCGTCCGGTAAACCGTCCAAAACCGATTCAGTTCCAACTGTCATTGTCTGTCGAATCCAAGAAGGGGAATTGAATGGGATGATTATTGAGTGTGACAACCAAGGAAATATGAGTGAACGCGGTGAATTCACCGGGAAGAAAATCCCACCCGTTCCCCCGGCGCCGGATATGTCTAATTTGAAATATGGCGAACCGGAAAAGATTTTTAATGGCGAGAACCTCGATGGCTGGGAAAAAATGGGGAATAACAAAAGCGGCTGGTCCGTGGAAGACGGCTGTTTATTCAACAACCCGGTCCAGGAAAGAGGCAAAGACCACATCTCCTATGCGAACCTAAAAACCACGGATACATTCGAAGATTTCAAACTGACTCTCGAAGTGAACGTCCCTAAAGGCAGCAACAGCGGGATCTATCTGCGCGGAATTTATGAAGTGCAAGTCGCCGATACTTACGGCCGGGATTTGGATCCCCACAACATGGGCGCAATCTACAGTCGAATTACCCCTAAAGTCGCCGCTGAAAATCCCGCAGGAGAATGGCAGTCATTGGAGATTATTCTCTGCGACCGTCACGCCAACGTAGTTCTCAATGGAAAAACCATCATCGAAAACGAACCGCTCCTCGGCTGCACCGGCGGCGCGATCACCGCGGATGAATTTATCCCCGGCCCGATCTATCTCCAAGGCGATCACGGCGCGGTTAAATACCGCAATGTCGTTCTTACACCGATTTTGAAATAAACTGGATGGAGTAGAAACGAAAACAATGAAGCCTGCCATTCTTAATTTGGCAGGCTTCACTTTTTATCCAGCGCGTATGAGTAGATAATAGATGAATCAATAAAGGGAAATTTTCATGTACAAAGAAACAATCACCGTAAAAACCCGGAGCCGGACGGAATTTGTATCCGTTTCCAATCAAGTACAGGCCGTGATCTCCAAATGGGGAGTGGAAGATGGGATCTGTACTTTATATGTACCACACACGACCGCAGGTGTGTTCATCAATGAAGGATACGATCCAGCGGTGATGCGGGATGTGGAAGCCGCGTTGGAACGAGCGGTTCCCTGGAACGCCGGATACGCGCATGGGGAAGGCAACGCCGCGGCGCATATCAAATCGATTCTCGTGGGAAACAGCCAGCAGATTCTCGTAGAAGGCGGACGGCTTCTTTTAGGGCAATGGGAAGAGATCTTCTTCGCCGAATTTGACGGAGCCCGGACCCGGCGGTTGATTGTCTCCTTTGTGAGTGGATGAGAACTTACTTTGAATTATTATTTAAAAGCGGGTTCAATTCGTTCCGCAGCCGTTCGGCGTAAAGCGCGTTGCCTTCATCGTATGTATGGATCTCATCATAGAATAATTCTGGACGATCCCGGAGAAACGTTCGGAGAGATATAAATTGATGAGAGAGATATCTCTCACGCAATCCGATGAACAATTCCTCCACCCGGTCATAAAATTCGCTAAACGCCGCGCTTTCATGAGGCAGCGGTTGCAGAGCGAAGAAGCCCCGGATTGAGTTGGATTCCATGACATCCGCCATTTTCTTCCAATTCATGATAAATAAATCAGCCGCTTTTTTGATATCGGCTTTCTCTACGGCCTGATCGGAAGGTTTCGGCAACCGTCTCGCGCCCAGAGCGGCGGTGTAGGACCAATTGGGATTGAGCCGCCGCAGCAGATGAGAGCCGCAGGTCAAATGCGTAATCAAAGAGAACTCGCGCATTCCTTCCAGAACCGTTGTGGATTGATACCACGCGGCTTCGAGTGTTTTAAAGCCATAGGGATAGCCCAGCCGGTCATCGAGACTCAACGGAACCAAACAATCGTTGTATCCATCCAAAATAAGTACAACATCCGGATGAAAATCGATTACCTGCGTTACCAAGAGGATCAGTTCCTGCGTGCTGATGTATCCAGTCATCCCCGCGTTGACTACTTCATACGAAATTGTGGGATTCGGAGGATTGTCTTTTAACAGCGATTCGAGATTTCCCGCGATCGTGGTTTCATTGGTTCCGCCGTTGAAGACGACCGATCCCCCAATCATGAACACACGAACGGTCCGTTCTGGTTTTTCCTTGTTTAATGGGCCGTACCGGAACCGATAGCGATTGATCCGCGCTTCCCCCCGTTTCGTCCCACCTTCCCGTTGGGGGGATTGAATCTCCATGACGGTGTCCGGTTCCGCCTGGAGAAAGAGATAGGGAACGAGTTCGCGTTTCAGATGCTCTTCAGGCGCGTTCAAAGCGGGAGACGCGCAATCGTACAAATAAAATGTCAGTTCCAGCAATCCGAAAAAAAACACTCCCAGCCCCAAACCGGTCATCCCCAGCAGTCCAAACAGCGTCGCCTTTTTCCACCAAGAAGATGAAAGAGAGCGGGTTTGTTGTGTATCTTTATCATTCATGTGTGATTTGGTACCTCCATCAATAATACTCGATATATATCGTACTATCTAGAAAGCATGACAGATTACTGTCAAGGCAAACCATTCGTCTTACCTATTGACGAAATCTACCAATCGAGTATTTATTGTTGTAAGAATCGAGCGTTGGTAGAAGAGCAAACACACATTCTTTGGCGCCTCACACTATTCTTTTAGAAAAAATGGACACATAAGAGATATTTATGATAAAAATATATAGTATGAACATTAATAATCTATTTTTCAAATGTATTGGCCTATTGCTTTTTCTAGTCGCGATCTCCCCGGTTTGGGCCGGCGGTCCTTTGATTGTCAACGGTGGGAATCCAGTCGTCTGGCCGGAAGAACAAAATCCTATTGTCTACACACTCGATCAAGGCCGCTTAGGACCATTTAGCAACACGCAGGCAGCCCGAATCGTGAGGAACGCGTTCCGGCAATGGCAGCAAGTGGAAAATTGCGTCCTGGAATTCGAACAATCCTCAAGTTTATTACCAAACGATATCACGGGCAGCAATTTCAGCGATCTTGAAGATGGGATTCTATCGGGAAACGATGTCCTAAATCCTATCATTTTCGATGACGACGGTTCGATTATCGAGTTGGTGTTTGGGGGAGAAGACGCAAAGGATCATCTTCTTGGATTCGCATCTCCCTATACACGGAACGGTCGCAGTGAAATCGCGGCGGTTGTTGTTGTCTTTAACGGCTATTTTTTAGAGCAATACAACTGGGGGGAAGAAGATTTTCTTCCAACCGTCCTGCATGAACTCGGTCATTTCGCCGGTCTCGATCATTCGCAGCACGCCCGTCATTTAGCCACCAACCGGTACAGTGGGGACGATCGATACGTCTCCATCATGTATCCGATGAGCACGGAATACAACTATACCCGGTCCGCGCTGTCATTCGATGACAAACTTTCGATCACGAATCTGTATCCAAACGCATACCATCGCTTCTCGATGGGGAACATCGAGGGGACAGTCACGCGGGATGGTCAAAACATGCCGGGCGTGAACGTAATCGCGCGGAAAGTGGATAATCCCCTGGAGATCGAAGTCTCGACCGTCACAGGGACGTACCGGACCGGGAGCGGAGAATATGAACTCAACGGCCTGCCTCCCGGAAATTACGAACTGATGGTGGAAGCGATTGACGAACAATTTACGGATTCATCCAGCGTCGGTCAATACGCCAATTCGTCAAATTCACGATCCTTCCGGAATCCGGTTCGGGCGGAATATTACAACGAAGGAGATCAAAATCAGGAAGGACGCAGCGTTTCCTCTCTCGTAACCGTAAGACAATCAAACACCACAACGGGCATCGATGTCGCAGTCGAGTCCGCTTCGATGCCGGCGGATGAAGATGAGATTTTCCTGCTTGCGATCGGCTCACAAATGATCGGCGCGGTTCCCTCTTCCCGCCGGTCTGTGACAACCTATCTACTTCATCCTTCTGGAGACGAAGGCCATATTGATTATCCATGTAGAATTTGAAAGCACAATCAGTTACCAAATTACCGTTCGAGGAGAGGATATCAACGGTGAAAACATCGTAGAAACCGTATCCGGCCGGGGTTCAGAGGAAACCGTCACGATCGGTCCGTCGGGAATCATGCCATTGGAACAAACCCGTTATTTCATTATCGTGAGTAATATCAGTTCCACCAGCAATGCGATACCATTTACCATATCCACTGAAATCAGTAATCCACCAACTCCTACGCCCAGTCACACGGCGACTAGCGCTCCTACACCAACACGAACTTCAACGCCAACGAGAATTCCAAGACCGACGTATACGGAAGTTCCCACTAATACGGAAACACCCACAAATACACCTACATCCGAGCCCACGAGTACACCCAGACCGACGGCTACGCCTACCCCGATTCAATTGTTAGGCGACGCGAACCGGGATGACAAAATTGATCACTTAGACCTCTTCTCGTTTTCAATGGACTGGCAAAAACGCCGATGGCAGCGCACATTTGAGTCCGATCTAATCCGTGACGGATCGCTCGAAATCAATCTTCTTGACCTGCTGACATTCATCGAATCGTTCCACAATTTCAAATTGGAAGAAATGGAAACGGGGGATTCAAACGCGGCGGCGAAAAAAGAAACTCAATCCTTGCATGACAATCGATGATATGGGGATAATTGGTAGTGTTTTTTTACTTAAAACAGTATTAAACCTTCAGCCTTTAGCCGAATCTCCTTCACCCTAAAAATACTGCTCTTTGAGGATCTCTTTCGGATTTTTCCTGTGGCGGTTTTTGGCATTTGATCGACGAAGGTGAAGTCATCGGGGACTTTGAACTCCGCTAGATGAGAGCGGCAATGTTTGCGCAGATCGGAATCGTTGATTGGTCCCTTTCGCTTCCTCCGCCAGGACAATGAACGCATGGGGGATTTCCGTCCGGAGTTTATTCGGTTTCGCTACGACGGCGGCCTCCGCCACGCCGGGATAACGCAGCAGCGTTTCTTCAATTTCACGCGGGTAGATATTCTCACCGCCGCAGACGATCAAGTCTTTCGAACGCCCGACAATTTGGATATATCCATCTTCATGTATCTTCGCTAGATCGCCCGTTCGAACCCAGCCTTCTTCAAAAAACGCTTCACGGGTGGCTTCCGGATTTTTGTAATATCCCAGGCATTACGTTATCGCCCTGGACGCAGAGTTCACCCACGCTTCCCTGCTCAACGGATTGGCCGTCCTCATCACGCACATCGACTTGAATATAGGGAAGTGAAGGACCTATGGTTCCGATTTTGTTGCATCCGGGAGGATTGACCGCCACGACGGGCGCCGTTTCAGTCAAACCGTAACCCTCCAGCAGCTCATGATCGAATTTCTTCTGAAAAGCGCGGCACACATCAACGGGAAGTGGACCACCGCCGGAAACAGCGTATTTTAAATGATGTTTCTCCGCCGCGTCTTTGGGCGCGAATCGGGTGATCATGTGAAGAATCGGCGGGACCGCGACAAGGTTGACATTGGATTCTGTAAAGATCGTTTCCAGCGTTTTTTGCGGATTAAATTGGGGATACAAAACGACTTTCGAGCCTTTAATCATTGCGCCGAAGACAATCGTCGTCATCGCGTACGTGTGAAACAGAGGCAAGACCAGCGGGAATGTGTCCTTCGGGAGGAAAATTCAAGAAGCGTTGTAAAACTGATCGGCATTCGCGTAGATGTTTTTATGGGATAACATAACGCCTTTCGGATCTCCAGTGGTTCCGGATGTGTAGAGGATCATCGCAAGATTGTCTGGATCACCAGAGGGCGCTAGGGGAGAAGGATCGAGCGTCTCCAGCTGCATCATGTCAGAAATGGATAATGGAGTGACATCGATCTCCGCCAGTTCCGCGCTCTTGATGGCTTTTTCCTTTAGAATGGGATCGTATAAGAGGAGCGGCGATTCGGCGTGAGTCAATAAAAGCGCCAATTCTTCCGGATTCAACAATGGATTCAAAGGAACCAGAACATGATCCGTCCCAAGAACGGCGAGCAGACTAAACAGAAAATTGGGGGTATTCGGCGCAGCAGCAGCGCGATATTTTGTGAGGGTTTCGAGATCCGTCTTCGTAAATCATTCCCCACTACACAGCCCCCTTGTGTAATCTCTCGAAATGTAATCGAACCACCCTCCCATTGTAACGCGGTCCGATCAAGATGGTTCTCCACCGCTTCTGTAAACATCGTATATAGTTGCATCACAGTATCCCTTTTCGCAATAACATAAGAATAATAGAAGTGTATTAAGATACTCTTTTTTTTTTAATAACGGGAGGGAACTTGTATTGGATTTTATATAGGTTAAAAAAGAGATTTGAGTAAAAACTTATTTGGGCAGGAATCCAACTTGGATCAGTTTTCGCGCAGATCATTCTCTTCTTCCACTGTCAAATCGCGCAGGGGCGGACGAACGTAGCCAGCGGGAATTCCTTTTTCACGAAGGCCGAATTTAATATTCGCAAGAACGTTTTCATTGACAGCGGGGGTGATGGTCCGTATGATCGTCTGCTGATGTTTCCAGGCTTCTTCCCAGTTCCCAGCGCAGGCCGCATTATGAAACGCGACGAACGTTTCCGGCAGCCAGTTTGCGAACGAGGCGACCAAAGCCCGCCCCCCTAAGCGGTAGGCGTCGTATTCATGCTGATCCATGCCGCAATATACGCGGAATCGTTCATCCTGCAATTGCATCCATCTTGAGAGATTGGTCAGATTTCCGCTCTCTTTGATTCCACGGATATTTTCGTATTTTTCTTTCAAATCAGCGACAACCTCAAAGGGAAAATCGTTGGTTGTTCGATCGGGGATGTTATATAAAAAGAGTGGCGTAGATCCCAGCGCTTCAGCGATGGCCGACATATATTGCGTCATGGCGAGACGATCGCAGTGATAGTACCAGGGCGCCAGCGTCGCGATCGCGTCCACTCCCACCTTCGCCGCGTAAGTGGCGATATCAATGGTTTCGGGCAGGAGATTGTAACAGGCCTGGATTATAATCTGAGCGCGTCCGGCGGTTTGATCGACGACAACATCAATGATGCGCTTACGCTCTTCCGGTGGGATCGATGGCCCTTCCCCTGTCGAGCCGGTAGCGAATAAACCATGAACGCCTTTATCGATCAGATCATCAATCATTTGACGTAATGCGGATTCATCAAACGCGGCCCCACCCTTTGTAAATGGGACCGGTAGAGCGGGAAATACACCTTCGAATTTCTTCATTCGTTTCCAATCCTTTTCTATGGATAACACGTTTTTTTAGTTCTGACAGTTTCAAGAAACAATACCGCTTTAATAGTATACTGGTTGTATATGACATTGGCAGGGATGGTCATCCCTTCTCCATTCTTTAAATCTATTTTTACTAAATTTAAACTAAATCATATTCGGAAGAATTTATAGTAAAATCAGGCGTTCAAATATTGGAACTTTTCGAGAATAATATAAAGAAACTTTGATAGTCTCCGATATATTCATGACAAAACAAAATCAGGTGTTCAAGATGAAAGCACGAGAAGAATATGAAAAATACGTTCGCTATCTCCGAGAAGCTATCTTTGATTGGTATATTAATTTTCACATAAGAAAGGATTATCCAATTTCTAAAAAAGAAAAAAAAGAGGGCGAGGATTTATTTTATAAAATTGAATATCTTCTTGAAGAGTGTTTCTGTGATATGGTTCTATGGAAAAAACTCGACGAAAAACAAATACAAGTGCTAGAAAGCATCCTAAAAGGAAGAGATCCATCAGACGCATTATATCGAGTTGGGCAAAATATAGGAAATAGCTAAGGCTTGTTTTTTACTATTCGTGAAACTGTAACTTTCCGTTTAAATGCCCACTGGTTTGAGATAGCTACTTACGGCTCGCTGGCTGAGTTCGCGGGATTTGTTATTTAGTATGTATCCACTGGACTTGAAATCTGTGTAATCGGTTGAATCTCTTCAACAATCCATTCACGCATTCTTTGTCCTTCTGGAGTCTGCTGAGGGGCGGAAATGAATTGAAGGTCTAACTTGAGCCGTTGTTCGAGCCGGATCGCGAGGATGGGCCAGAGAACGCCAATATCGCCAATAACCGGCAGACTTCCTTCCAACCGCGCGAATCCAGACATCTCCATCCCGGAAGGGAATATCCATCAGTTTTGTCTTGGGGAGTCCCCTGTCGACCGCTTCCTGCACCTTGCTGGATTCACGTTCGAAACGCCATGCACGATCTAAGGCTGGATCGAGATCGAAACGAATTAGTTTCTTGTTTTCCAGACTGTATGTGGGTATATCCACCCAATCGGCCCAGATTCCATGCCCGGTATATGTCTCATAAGGACCGTCGTGGATTTCCTGTGTCAATGCGACAGCAGATTCGATGATGACATCGGCGGAACCGAGCAGGTCCGCGACATGGCGGGCGCGTTGCGTGATGGAAATGCTATCGCCGATTGATAATCCAACGGCGCCTCCACCGATTAATTGCGGGATCGTCACCAAGACAGGCAGGCCGCGCCGCGCGCCTTGTCCGAGCATGGTCCGTTCATCGGCATAGAGACCGGCGGCGGTTTCGAATGGAACTCCTCGTTCCTGCGCTTCCCCCTTCAATTGTTCTGACACGCGCTCGATCCATAAACCCATTGGATACGCCATATTGCCGGCGGCTTTAATGATCACGGCGCCTTCGGCTTTTTCCCCAGCGGTCAGCAGATCCCAATCAAGAGGCAGTTCCGATTCGAGAGCGGTAAGCTGTTCCCGC